>JBHELX010000026.1:0-45484 GCA_046262875.1 Gemmatimonadaceae bacterium
CTCCACCGCTCCACCGCTCCACCGCTCCACCGCTCCACCGCTCCATCGCTCCACCGCTCGTCGGATAAAAAAAGCCCGCCACCCTGTTGCCGGTGACGGGCTAGCGGCCAAGCGTTGCGATGCTACCGCTTGACCTTGACTGTCGGCGTCTTGACCGCGACGGTGTCTTTCTTCACTTCGACCTTCGGTACTGCGACGTTAGTCGTCTCTGTACCAACTTCGACCTTTGGAACATTCACTGTATCTGTGACTGTTCCGACGACGGGCTTCTCGACTTCGAGATCGCCACTTTCCGTCTTCTTGCACGCTGTGATCGATACGGCGAGCAGAGCTGCCGCAACCAGTAGCTTACCCACGAGAAGCCCCCTAGGAATTATTGTAATGCGTCCTGGAATCGTAATGGCAAGGGCCGTTCCAGTTTTACGAGTGTGGGAGCTTTTAATGGATGCTTAACACTGCCGAAGCTACCGGCCACCCGGCCACGGGCCATGGGACCCGACTGAGTACGCAGTACTTTGCCGGTAGCTGGGAGCCGGTAGCCGGCAGCCGGTAGCCGCATCAATCCTCAAAAGCCTCTCGTTGGAGCTTCTTCACCCTCCGAAGCTCGTGAACCTGGGCGACTTCGCCCCCAAGTATGAATATCATCGCCGCGTAGTACACCCAGATGACGATGATCACCACCGCAGCGACGGTTCCCTTATACAGCGAGCCCGGATTGAACGACTGCACGTACGCCCCGAATAGCCGCTTGGCCAGCTCGAACATGAAACTCGTGAATAGCGATGCGATCAGCGCGGTCTGCCACCTGATATGCCGGTTCGGCAAAAACTTGTAGAGCGAATAGAACATCATCGTAATGAAAGCGAATGCGATCGCCTGACCGATGTTGTACTCGAGCGTTCCCATCACATCTTTTCTCAATCCGAGCTCGCCCAGAACGAGCAAGCTGCGGGTCGTCGCGAGCGCGAGGTATGCGCTCAAACCGGTGTACAAAACCAGAAGCAGCGTCGAGACAATCGTGATCTGAACGTCGAACACCTTTCCGGCGATGATGCCGCGATCGGTATCGATGTCGAAGATCGCGGCGAGCACGCTTCTCAACGATCCGAACAGTCGCGTCGAGAACCAGATAAATCCGATGACTCCGTAGATCCCGATCGCCTGCCGGGACTTGATGACGGGCAAGAGGATCGATCCTATAGGGGACGGCTGATTCGCCGGATGCGGCGGGAGAAATCGATCGATGATCGAATTGATCTCCGCTCCCGAAACGTCAGCGGACTGGTTCAGTAAATAAGCCAGTCCGGTTGCGAGGAGAAGAAAAAATGGGACCGCGGCGAGAAGGAGGTTGAAGGCAATCCCGCCCGCCAGAAAAAAAATGTTGTCCTCTCCGCTATTGTCCCAGACGCGCTTGGCATAATCGCGCAGCGTCCAGCCGATCCGGGTGAGGAGCGGCCGCTGCGCCACTAGCTCTCTTTATATGCTGCCTTCGTCTCCGCAATGCGCTGCTCTAGCTCCACTCTCGCCTGCTGAGCGGCGGCGCGGCCCGCATCGACGGCGTTCGAAACCTGGCGGCGCTTGAGCTCGATTGCATCACGCGTCGCGTCGATGCGACTACCGACTGCGTCTTTCGCCTGCCCGAGGGTGTTTCCTACGGACTCGGTGAGCTCGGAGACGAGATCCTGCGCCTGATCGCTAACTTCACGAGCGCGCCGTTGAAGATCGCGACGCGTTTCGGCGCCGGTTCGCGGCGCGAATAACAGCGCCAGCCCGGCACCCACTGCCAACCCAAGGATAAAGGAGCCGACACCCGCAGGCTTCTGCTCGATTACAACGTACGGTTCGTCTTCGTCCCAATCATAGTCCGACATTAGCTCCCTCCGAGCATCTTTAGCGCTTCTTCGCCTTGGTCTTTGCGGCCGCACTGCGCGGCTTCGCTCCCTGGTCCACCCCAGGCTCCGTAACGTGCGCGTCGCCATTCGATTTCACCAGCGACGCAATTTCGGCACGCACTTCATTGACGGAAATCCCGACAATCTTTGCGGTGCGAACAGCATCGCCGCCTGTAGACGCAAAAGTGCGAAGCACGAGCTGCCTTCTCGTATCGGCGAGCGAGGCGCCGTCCGGCACGGTCATCGGCGGAGATGTCTCGCCCGTAGTGATGCGAATATGTCTCGGCATGATGTCAGCCGCCGTGATCTTGTCAGATCGAGTCATGATCACCGCGCGCTCGACCGCGTTCTTCAGCTCACGAACATTGCCGGGCCAGTTGTGCGAGAGAATGAACTCCCACGCGCGCTCGTCGAATCCACTGAGCTTCTTTCCGTTCTGCTGCGCGAAGCGTGCGAGAAACTCGTTCGCGAGAAGCTTGATATCCCCCGCGCGGTCTCTGAGAGGCGGCAGGAATATTTCGACAACCGCGAGACGGTAATACAAGTCTTCGCGAAGCTCGTTCTCTGACAATGCTTTTTGTAAATCGCGATTCGTCGCCGCGACAACGCGAATGTCTACGGTGATTTCTTTTTTTCCGCCGAGTCTTCGAATCGTGCGCGTCTCGATCGCCCGCAACAGCTTCACCTGAATGTCGGTCGGCATCTCGGCAACTTCGTCGAGGAATATCGTGCCGCCGTCAGACATCTCGAATGCACCCGCTTTTTCGTTGGTCGATCCGGTAAATGCTCCCTTCTCGTGACCGAAGAGCTCGTTCTCGAGAATGTCTTTCGGAAGCGCGGCGCAATTCAGGGCGAAGAACGGACCCTTTGCGCGATCACTCTTCGTGTGAAGAGCGCGCGCCACGAGCTCTTTTCCGGTTCCGGATTCTCCGAGAATCAGAACGCTCGCGCTCGATGGAGCAACAGCGTCGATGACCTGATAAACGCCGCGCATTTCCTCAGACTGGCCAGTCAATTCGCCGTAATGCGTGAACCCCTCGAGCTTCGACGACAGCTCGCGGTTTCTTTGCTGGACATTGAATTTCTCGAGCGCTTTCGGAATCAGGGCCTTGAGGCGATTCAGTTTTTCAGCGTTGAGTGGCTTCTCGATGTAATCGTAGGCGCCCTCGCGCATCGCCTGCACTGCGGAGTCAACGGTGCCTTGCCCCGTCACTATGATGCATTCCGTGGGGATTCCGAGACGCTGCAGCTCCTTCAAAAGCGCCAGACCGTCGAGCTTCGGCATCATCAGGTCTGCGAGTACGACACCAAAGCTGTCCGCACCCAGGTGATCGAGCGCCTTCTTTCCATCCTGCGCGACGACAACCTCATATCCCTCGTCGCTGAGTACCGCGCTCAGGCCTTTCGTAATGGACAACTCATCGTCAGCGATGAGAATCTTCGGCTGATTCATGGGTTTGCTGGGAATGCTTATCTGCTTGTCTTGGGGAAGCTTAATATAACCGCCCCGCCATCGCTTTCGGCGACGAAACCCGCTCGAGCGCCGAGTTGTTCGAGCCTCGGGACCAGTCGCTCAGCCGTCGCCGTATCAACTTCGAACCTGATTGTGGACGAGTCGGCGCCGCCGGAGCAGCCGAGCCGACCCTCTTCGTCAACCGATGCCGCGATCAGAGCAAGCAGTGCGCCGACGCCTTCACTCAACTTCGCGGCGGCTTCGGCCTGAGATGTTGCGTGCTCGGCAAACGGCAACACGTCGTCTTTTTCGGATGCCGCGGGCGCCGAACGCGCAAGACGACTCCGCACGACCTCGAGGTTTACCAGCAAGCCGTTCAAAGCGTTCCGTGTCTCGTGAACCGAGCCTCGAACGATGTCCCTCAATCCGGCGAGCCAGTCGGATCGACTGTCAGCGCCGGAATCAATCACTCAGATCGGTGTCGTCCGGCGCGGCCGGCACAACTTCGAGATCCTCGTGCGGTTGCGGACGGTGTTGTATGACCGGCTCGACAAAACGCGTAACAGCGTCTTTCGTGTCCCGCACCGCAAGCTGCGTGAAAAGAAATTCAAACTTCTGATCGTAAGCATCGTCGAGCCCGCGTTTGACATCCGCAGGCAAATCCCAGATGCGACGCTTGAATGGTCCGAGCGCCTTCTTTCGGGTCTTGTAGATGAACTGCTCATCGGAGTCGGTCGCCTTCCGCTCGCCCTTCGCGTTCTCCCTGAGCCATTCGTATATCTCATCCCGCAGTGAATGCGGAAGATGATCGAACATCATTGTCTGAAAGTTCGTCGCGAGGTGAATCTCGCAGGTCTCGGTCTGCGGAAACTTGTGAAACGCCGCGTCGGGTAACGTCGATGCACCGTGCTGAACCGCGCCTGCGAGTCCATAATTCTTTTTTGCCTCCTCGGACAATTTTCGCAACGTCTCGAAATCGATTTGCACGTCGGCAATGGACCCGTCGGCCAGCACGACACCTCCGTGAGTAGTCCCCGACTGCACGCTGATCTTCGACAGACCCTCGGCATTGGGAGCGATTCGCTTCAGCGTGCGAGTGAATCCGTCCATGTACGCGCGAAGCTCCTCCACAGTGCTGTTCTGCGTTCCGACTTCGCCTATCTCTCCGCCCAGTGAAATGTCGATTCCCTCAGGCTGAAGTCCACGAATGTATTGAGCGATATCCGCGGCCTGTTCGTAATTCGTGCGCTGCTGTTCGTCGAGTGCAGGCTTCGAGAGATCGACGAGCGTCGACGTATCGATGTCGATGTTATAGAACCCAGCCGCGATGGCCTCTCGTGCCAATTGCTTGACTGCATCGACTTCGGTCTTGGGATCGGTCGCGAATTTCTTCGCACTCACCTGGAAATGATCGCCCTGAATGAAAACCGGTCCGCGAAAGCCCTCCCGCAAGGCAGCACCGAGGATAACGGCAACGTATTCCGCGGGACGCTGTCCTGTATAACCAATCTCCGATCGCGCAATCTCGCAGATGAACGCGCCAGCATTCAGCTTGATCGCAGTTCGGAAAATCGAGCGTGCCGTGTCGTATCCAAGCGTGCGAATGTTGATTGCGGGAACGGTGTATCCACCCGTCTCGCGTCTTCCTCGTGCGAGATACAGGTTGTGGATCGATGACGGAATCGCGCCAACGTTCTGTGCGATCTCCCAAATGAGCCACCGCGCGTTGTCACGACTGTCCTCGTCACCGAAAACCGCCGTGTACACGAGTGAATCCATCGCCGGCGATGCAATCGCGCCTTCGTCAACGATCGTAACCTGACCATCGAGCACGCTGACGGCACCGTTCATCAATTTCTCAATCATTATCGGGGAAACTCGCGGCAGTGAGTGATGCTTGCAAGGTGTCAAACGCTCCAGCGGGGGTCGGATTTGGGGAGTGACTCCCACTCTTTTTTCGCAGCGTCCGCGCCCGGGCGTCCGAGCAGCGCGTAAGCAAACTGTTTTCCCAACTCGACGCCGGGTTGATTGAATGCATCCACGCCGTAGAGCTGGCCGGCGTATGCGGTCGCAAGCTCGAACAGCATCATCAATCCTCCCACATGACGAGGATCGACGCTCTCGACATGAATCGTCATGTTCGGCCTTCCGCGCTTTGCCAATGCGCCGGCGGTGGCTCGCTGTTCGATATCGATGAGCTCGGCCAGTGAATGTCCGCCAAGGTAGCCAAGCTCCTTCACATCGCCGAAGCTTCGCGGAATTGAAACGTCTGCTACGCGATTGTCGACTGAGATGAACGTCAGCGTTTTGTTCTTCGGACCTTCCATAAAGAGTTGCACCTGACTGTGCTGATCCGTTGCCCCAAGCGCCGGCAAAGGTGTCGATCCAACCGAGGCACCGTCAGGCGTTTGCTTGCCGAGGCTTTCCGCCCAGAGCTGCACGAACCATGCGGCAAAATCGCGAAGTTGATCAGAATACGGCATCAGAACGCTGATCGTCTTGCCGAGTCGCGTGTCGGCGAGCCATTGGAGAACGGCAAAGGTTCCCGCGGGATTCCGCGCTAGCTCCGGTGTTTCGCAACGATCTGCCATTTCCGACGCGCCAGCGAGAAGAAGCGAGACATCGATCCCAACCAGCGCGGCTGGAAGTGTACCGACAGGCGTGAGAACGCTGTACCGTCCGCCGACGCTCGGCGGAATGTCCAGCGCCTTGATGCCCAGGCTACGAGAGAGCGTTCGAAGTGCGCCTTGCACAGGGTCTGTAACAAAAACGAAATGATCGGTCACCGCGAGCCCGGCTTTCCTCACGTGCTGGTCGGCGATCATGTACTGCGACATTGTCTCCGCAGTGCCACCGGATTTCGACGTCACGACAATCAACGTTCGCGACAGATCGAGACGGTAGACCAGCTCCGTAATTGTCTCAGGATCCACATTGTCGAGCACATGGAGTCGCGGAAATCCCCCGCGCGCTTCAGAGGACAACGTGTTCCACGCACTCGGCCGGAGTGCTGTTCGTAACGCAATCGGACCGAGCGCGGAGCCGCCAATACCGAGAATCACAACGTCGTCGAATTTTCCACGAACGCTCTCGGCGAAATCCGTAGCCTGGTCGCGCAGATCGTCGTCGTTGGCAACATCGACGAAGCCTGCCGTCCCCTCGGCTCGGAGTTTTTCAAACCCATCGTACGCTTCCGCGAACTTCGGCGCTTGATCGAGCCAATCCTTCTCGGGAATTCCGCCGACGGCTTCGCCGATCATGTTGGAGAAATCGATTTTGATTTTCATTTTGTCAGTCTATGCGAACGGTGAGTCCGTCGAACGCAGGCATGATGCCGTGAGGAAGCTCAGCCTCGAGGTCGGCGTGGAAATTGTCGTGAGTGAGATGCGTCAGATAGGTACGCTCGGCGCCGATCTTCTGTGCAACGCGTATCGCTTCCGGAATACTGAGGTGAGTCGGATGGCCTGTTCTGAACAAAGCGTTGATCACGAGCACTTTAGCTCCCGCGAACGCAGTCATCGCGGCCGTGGGAATCTCTTTCGCATCCGTGATGTAAGCGAGCGGTCCAATCCGATAACCAAAAACCGAGACCGGACCATGCGGTACTGCGACCGCGACTACATCGAGGTCGCCGATCGCAACGTGCTCCCCGTCTTCAAGAGCGACTGCGCGTCCCTCCGGCTTCGACGTTCCCGGCAGAGCTCGAATGTTCTCGTCGAAGATGTATGCGAACCGGCGCGCCAGTCGCGCGAGAGAATCGGCCGGCCCGTACATCTCGAGTGGCACATCACGCCGATTTGAAATCGCACGAATATCGTCGATGCCGTGAGTGTGATCCGCATGGTCATGCGTAAAAAGAACTGCATCGACTCGATCAACGCCCGCGTTGATCAGCTGCATGCGCAGCTCTGGCGGAGTATCGATCAACAGTCGCACGCCTCGATCGCTTTCGACCAGCGCGCCAACTCTGCTTCGCTTGTCACGCGGGTCGGGAGAGTGACACACGGCGCAGCCGCATCCAATCTGCGGTACGCCAAAGCTTGTTCCGGTTCCAAGAAACGTGAGCTTCATTCGAAGCCGCTCAGATCGTCTCGACCTTGAGGAGGTTCGTCGTTCCCGGCATGTCGAATGGAACGCCCGCCGTAACGATGATGCGATCGCCGGGACTAGCGAGGCTCCGCTCCACGACCGTCTCCCGTGCTCTCTGCATCATCTCGTCGTAGGTGTTGCAATGCGGAACGAGAATTGGAATCACGCCCCACACCAGTGCGAGCTGGCGATATGTGCGGGGCTGATCGGTGAGCACGAGAATGGAGACGCCCGGCCTGTGGGAAGCGACCACCCGCGCCGAGAATCCGCTCTTCGTGAATACAACAACCAGAGGTGCACCGAGCATTTCAACGGCCGCAGTCGTCGCCGCAGCGATCGCTACTTCGGTCGGAACGACCGGCATCGATGCAGTCGGCTGCGCGCGGAGACCCTGATTTGGCGGCGGATGCTGCTCGACTTGCGAGATGATTCTCGTCATCGCCTCGACTGCGAGTCGTGGATATTCACCAGCGGCAGTTTCGGCGGAGAGCATCACCGCGTCCGTCCCATCGAGGATCGCGTTCGCAACGTCGCTCGCTTCAGCTCGCGTTGGGCGCGGATGTTCGACCATTGACTCGAGCATCTGCGTCGCTGTGATCACCGGCCGTCCCATTCGATTTGCAAGACCGATGATTCGCTTCTGCGCATTAGGAACTTCCTCGAAAGGCAGCTCGACGCCAAGGTCGCCGCGCGCCACCATTACCCCGTCCGATGCCTGCAGAATGCTTTCGATGTTCGCCAGCGCGACGTCCTTCTCGATCTTCGAGATAACCAGCAAATCTTTCGGAATCATTCCTTTGAGCTGTTCGATATCACCCGCGCGCCGCACAAAGCTCAGCGCGAGATAATCGAGCGATTGCGCGACAGCGAATTCGATATCGAGGGCGTCCTTCTCCGTAATCGACGGAGCGGACACTTGTACGCCCGGAAGATTCAGCCCCTTGTGCTCGCGGACCAGACCGCCATTCAATACGCGCGCTCGTA
This sequence comes from Gemmatimonadaceae bacterium, assembly GCA_046262875.1. Classification (GTDB taxonomy): domain Bacteria; phylum Gemmatimonadota; class Gemmatimonadetes; order Gemmatimonadales; family Gemmatimonadaceae; genus UBA4720. The sequence continues at coordinate 8,419 of JBHELX010000026.1, forward strand.
CTTTCGGCGCGCGAACCTCCATCGCTATCAGCTCGATGAGACCATCATCGATGAGTATTCGGTCACCCTCGTGAACGTCGTTCGCGAGATGATCGTAGGTGATTGGAATCTCGCCGGGACTTTCTTCGCCCTCGTGAACGAGGACGACATCCTGCCCTTGCTCCAGCATCCGGCGCTCTTCCAGATCACCGACTCTGATTCGCGGACCCTGCAGATCCCCAAGTAGTGCGATTGGCGAGTCGAGCGAATCCGCGACTCGGCGCAGCAGAGCAATCGTTTCCTCGTGCTGCGCGTGAGTTCCGTGCGAAAAGTTGAGGCGGGCTACGTTCATGCCCGCCTCTATCATTCCCCTCAAAGTTTCTTCGTTCGAGCTCGCGGGGCCGAGTGTACAGACGATCTTCGCCCGCGGTATGTACGAGCCGGTCACTTAGCTGTTGCCGCCAGCGAGCTCATCTTTTTTGAAATTCCTGCTGTAAGCGAGTCAAAGGACTTCTGGAAGCTCGCGAGACCTTCTTTCAATAGCGTGTCAGTTACGTCCTTCATCGAAATCCCCACCGCCTCGACTTCGCGAAGCAGTCCTTCAGCCACCCCGACGCGTTTGTCCACCGTTCGCTCGACAGTTCCGTGATCCGCGAATGCGTCGATCAATTTCGGCGGCATTGTGTCGATCGTATCAGAACCGATCAGCTCCTCCGCGTACATCACGTCGCGGTATGCAGGATTTTTCACGCTCGTGCTTGCCCAAAGCGGTTTCTGAAGACGGCCTCCCTTCTCCTCGAGCGACTTCCATCGAGGCTCCGAGAATTTCCGTCTGAAAAGACGATACGCAAGCTTGGCATTGGCAATTGCCGCGCGTCCTTTCAGCAGCTTGAAGCGGTCCGCATCCAAGCCTTTTGCCGTGGCGATCATCGCGTCCAAGCGCTTGTCGACTTCCGTGTCTACGCGACTAACGAAGAAACTCGCAACCGAGAAGATTCCGTCGATCGGCTCGCCTTTCGCGACGCGATCCTCGAGGCCGCTCATGTACGCGTCGATCACGCGCTCGTGAGCGGCGAGTGAAAAAAGAAGCGTGATGTTGACGTTCACTCCGCGCGCAGTCAGCTCACGCACGGCAAGGGCCCCCTGCTCCGTTCCCGGAATTTTCACCATCACGTTTTGACGATCGACCTCCTTCCACAGGCGCCACGCCTCGTCGATGCTTTTTTGGGCGTCGTTCGCCACACCGGGAGAAACTTCAATAGATACGTATCCGTCGCTGCCACTCGCAGACTGGTAAGCTCCCTTGAAGATGTCGCACGCGTGCTGAACGTCGGTTGTCTCAACGAGCTCGAAGAGACGCTCCGGCGGCGTGCCGGGATCAGCTGAGAGAAGCTGCTCGTCGTAGGCGGAGCCTTCGGCGAGGGCTTTCTCGAAAATGGTTGGATTGGACGTCATGCCCGTCAGCGCCTCGTCGCGGACTCTTCGCTCGAGGTCGCCGTTCTGGAGCATCGTGCGATCGATGTAGTCGAGCCATATCGACTGGCCCAAATCGTGGAGCTGCTGCAACCGGTTGTTCGACATCAGACACACCTCCTACAGTCAATTTAGTTAACGCAGACGGAAACGGCGCGGTGTGTGCGTTTGTAGCGGCAAAGTTTTTCGATTTCGGAGAGGCAGATGGCAACCACGGCTCGACCAGCTCGACGACGCAAGGGGCCGACGAACGTATCCGGACTCTCGGCCGGCGCGCTCAAGTGCAGAAAGAAATTTCTGAGGTTTTTTCATGACGGCTTCTACGACGAGACTTATCTCGATTGGGAGCGAAACTACAAATGGGAAGCGCACGAGCGCTGGGAAGCAACGCTCGGCCGCGAAGTGTTCCTCGAATTACTGAGCTCTGGCGAATTCAAGGAAGCGGCGAAACGTGCCGTTACCATCGAATCGCGGACGAATCTTCTCTTTTCCTTCGAGAAGATGGCGCTGCGTGACGCTGTAAAGAGCGACTCGGGTGCCCGTGCGTTTTCTCGAGGTCTGTTCGACTGGATTTACGGGGACGGCGGCCAGAAAACAAAATTCGAGAACTGGTGCGACACGCTCGCGGCCCTTCCGAGAAAGCAGACACGTGTCTTCACGTGGCCACTGGCAACCGTATTTGGATTTATCGCGCTGCCGGAGGTACACATTTTTCTCAAGCCGATGGTCACTCGCGCTGCCGCCGCTGACTACGGCTTCGACTTTCAGTATCGCTCGCGGCCAAACTGGGGCACCTACCAAAGTCTTCTTGATTTCGCGACGACCGTCCGTCGCGACGTAAAAGACCTCGATCCCCGCGACAACATCGACATCCAGTCGTTTATCTGGGTGCAGGGCTCAGACGAGTACTGAAGTCGTGTCTTTGCATCCAATCGGGCGCCTGCGGAGTATATATAGTGTCGATAATCACACGGACTCCTCATGCCTGCACTGACTGATATTCTCCGCCGCAGAAATTGGATCGTTGCACTCACTCTCGCTGCCGTTGCCGCGCCCGTCATGACTGCGCACGCGCAGTCTGGAATCGCGTCAAAAATCGCTCACCGTCCACTAAAGAAGGGCGATCCGGAATTGAAGAAACTCCTGACGCCTCTTCAGTACGAGGTCACTCAGCGCGCCGACACGGAAACGCCGTTCCATAACGAGTATTGGGACAATCATCAGGCCGGGATCTACGTCGACGTCGTTTCCGGCGAGCCGCTGTTCAGCTCGCTCGACAAGTACGAGTCAGGCACCGGTTGGCCCAGCTTCACGAAGCCACTCGAGCCGGGCAACGTTCGAACAAAAACCGATCGCACGCTGTTCATGGAGCGCACGGAGGTGCGCTCTGCCGGCGCCGACTCGCATCTCGGTCATCTCTTCGATGACGGTCCTGCACCGCTTGGAACGCGCTACTGCATGAACTCGGCAGCGATGCGATTCATCCCAGTCGACAAATTGGTTGCCGAGGGTTACGGGAAATACTTGCCCCTCTTTCAAAAACAGGCGAAGAATAAGTAAGGTGTGATTCCCATAAGGAAGCGACCACGAAGAACATGAAGAACACGAAGGGGCTCCGCATTGGAGCCCCTTCGTGTTCTTCGTGTTCTTCGTGGTCGCTTCCCTTTACCGGGCGAACTTGGGCAGCTCAGGGTGCCGCTTCAAAAACTCGACGTAAACGTTGGCATCGGTGTAGTCCCGCAAGTCACAGATTTTTTCGCCGCGAAATCGAATCATCACGCACGTACGTTGATCCATCACGTCGGCCGGCGCGCTCTTGAGCCAGCTACGCTCGCGAATCTCGACTGTCACGATGTCGTCACCGCATGAGCGCCATTCACGCCACACATCCTCGTAGCCCCAGTCCGCCACCCCCAGGCCGGGCTCGCGATTCTCGAACGCACGGACGATCGCCGTGGGGCCGTTCCAGGTCCCTCCGATTGTCGGAGGGCCGGCGACCCAGTACCTGGCGTCGTCGGTGAAATAGCTCGCAACTTCCTCCATTCGCCCCGCGAAAAGAGCCGCCTCGTATTTCTTTGCGATTTCCATCGGCGTGCTCATGCCATCACCTGGCCGGGCCTGTTGAGTCTCTGTGCCTTTCGACCAGTGCGCTGCATCGGCTGCTCCATCTCGGCACGATGCTCATCGATCATCCGCCACGTCAGCAATGCTCGGCCGACGAGATCCGCCGATGCGCTGCGCAATGCCTCACTCGCTCGCACGAGTCTCACGTTGTTTTCCATGTCTTCTGCATCCCACCCGCGCGTGTGCGCGATGAACGGAAACTGCGGGAACATGTAGCCGAGCTCCGACCAGAAGGTGAGCATTCCGCCGGCGACTTCCTGAACGTTGTCTTGTCCACCGGTAATGATGAATGACGCGACCTTGTTCTTGATCAAAACATTGTCGGCGATCGTCACCTGATTTTGCACGCAATTGAGGCGCTCGGTCATCTTGAAATAAAGTGATGATGCTCGCCCCCACCTGATGGGCGTCGCAATGATGACGACATCAGCCCAGTGCACCAATCCTTCATAAACTGCGGTCAGCTGGTCTTCGGGATCACGCTCCGTAATCGCGCACGGCCAGGTGCACGCACGCGCAGCCTTCGAGTAGTTCCCTTCGCAATGACGAAATGCCAGCTCGCGCAGACGAATAAGCTGCGTGTCCGCATGAAGCACGGCGCCCGCATGGCTGAGTGCGTGTTGTAGTAGAAGGTCCGATGTCGAGGAGCGCGGATTCGTGTCGTCCATTGCCGTCGTCGAGATGCCGAGAACTCGCGGCGGTGCGTTCGCGGGTTTTAGATGTTCTTCGAGAAGATGAAGTGGCTTATGAGCGATGAGTCGCCGCGGCATCGTGGGCGGTATTGCGACGGATATGAGTCCCGCTTCCTCGCGGAGCGCGAAAGTAGGTACCTGTTCTTCGTCGTATCCGGTCGGCCCCTTGCCTGTGATTACGCTGTATTCCCATCCATGCCACGGGCATTTTACGTATTCGCCTGTGACGCTGCCCTCGCAAAGCGGGCCCCCCTTATGGTTGCACCGATTCCCGATCGCGTGCAGCTGACCGTCGTGAAGAAAGACCGCAATCGAATGCTCTTCGACGTCGATCGCGAACGGCGCCCTCGCTTTGACCTCGTCAGGTTTGCCGAGTACGTGCCAGGTTTGATTTGGATCCACAAGTTCTCCGGCTTAAGGCCGCGCCAATATAGCTGAGGTCGCTCAGAGTTTGACAGCGAGAAAGAGCGGGAGAGCGATTGAGCGATTGAGCGATTGAGCGAGAAGCGACAATCCTCGATTAATCGGTCAATCGCCCTATCGCCCTATCGCTCTATCGCTCTATCTCCCTATCGCTCTATCGCTCAATCGCTCAAATACCCGGCGCGTAAATGGAGAGGCGCGTCGACGCGACGCGATTTGAGAGGGTCGCCCCAGTGCTCGGCGAGATCGAACTCGAGTTGCTCAACCGCGCCCGTACCTTTCGCTGCGACGTAGCGCCCGGTGGCTGACCAGGTCATCACATAACCAATCAGCTCACGCAGCGTGAGCTCGCGTGGTAGAGTGAAAATCGGCACTTCGATTTCATCGAAAGGGAATGGAATCGTCGAGTACCCGTCGAGTACAAGCTGGCGCTCGGGATGCCAGTAGCTCTCGATCGTTCCACGGTTGAACTGATGAAGGATTTGCTGAAGCTCGGGCGTATCCAGAACCGGATCGCCGTATCCCCAGACGGCAATTGCTCCGCCAGGAGCGAGAACGCGTTTCGCTTCACGAAAAAACGCGTCCGCATCCAGCCAATGGAGTGCCTGCGCGACGGTTACCAGGTCGACCGATTTATCAGGGAGTCCGCTCGACTCCGCGGGCGCAATTCGATAATCGATATTTGCCGCTGGCTCGGCTTGTGCCAGCTGCTGCGCGCTGGCATCCGTCGCAATAACGCGATCGAAGTACTCTGAAAGGCCGCGTGCCGCCTGTCCGTTTCCGGTGCAGCAGTCGAGTGCTACTCGGTGCGTCCCCGGCAGGCCCGCAACGAAATCAAACAGCGCCTTCGGATATTCGGGCCGATATGTCGCGTAGAGTGCGGCCCGGTCTGAGAAGTAATCCTTGAAACTCAGAACTCGCGCTTCCGCATCTCCGTGAAGAATCGCTGCGCGCGGTCGCGCTCTTTGATTGTCTCTTCGTCAACCGGATCGTCAGCGAGGTTCGACGAATACTTCTTTCCGAATCCTTTCGGGATCTTCGACTTTGTTCCCGACTTCGCGGCGTTTTTCTTTGCGAGTGCGGCCAGCTTCCGTTTGTCCATGATCGATATTGGGTTTTGGTGTGTGTAAAGAGGGCTCATTAAAGGTAGCGGCACGCTCAGCCGCGTCCACAGATTCTCACTTCGAAGTTATTGCCTGCTCGTCCACGTAATGCTGGCGATGTTTCCGCCAGCCGTAAGAGGTCATTCCCCTCGGCTTGAACACGCCGAGCGCGAGTGCGACGAGCAGAACAGCTAATCCTGCGCCGGCTGCTACGACAAGCTGAATTCTCGAAGAGTGAAAATCGCCCGCGGTGAAATTCGACGCGGCCGCGTGACTAACAAGATCGATCGGTCGAGTGTGAACCATGAGCACGGCTACTGCGACGACAGCGATGAGAAACTTGATCACGACCCAGTAGTGCCGGAACAATCCCCACTTTGTGCAGAGAGCTTGAATGAGTCCTGTCAGGAGTGACGCAAAGCTCAGTGGAATGATGACGGCCCACGCAATCGTTGCCATTGCCATGTACGAAGCTCGAGCCGTCTGGACGTCGGTTGTTGACAGGCCACGTATCGCCAGAGCGAGGAACGCCGCGTCGGCGCCTACCCATCCCACTGAAGCAGTAATGTGTGTGACAAGTGCAAGTTTGCGTGCGACGGGCGAAAGGCTCACGTCAATAATTATCGGCCGTGTCGCGGGCCGAAGCCGCCGCCGGCGAGATGTAGCGCGACAAAAGCTGCCAAGAGGATCAACGCCACAATTCCGAATGCTTTCACCCAGCGTGGTGTCTTAGGTGGTTCGACCCCGACCGTCATAGTTGCATTCCGCACATTGGCCGTCTCCAATGTCTGATGATGACCCCCAACCGTACAACACCTCGCAATTTACTTTCTGTAAGCAACCATTTCCGCCTAGAAATGCCAAAGCGCGGAAACGAGAACTTCGTGATCCGATTCTCTATCGCGCGTCAGTGGGACGCGACCACCGATCCCCACCACTAGATGGTGGACTCGTCCGATGTGGTACTTGACGCCCGCGCCGATCGCTGCAGTCTCCCGGCCACGCTCCTCACCAACTACCGTGCGAATTGTCTGAAACTCGAGAAGTGATTCGACGCGTTGAGTGACATGGTAGAGTCCCGAGAGTGCGAGAGCGACCTCTTCTTCGTTCGGGTCGTCGACGTGTCGGTGAACGGTGGTGCTGTACGAAAGAAAACTGACCAGTTCTACCCGATCGTGCTTGTAGCCCGCGTCGACGTACGGCTCGAGCTCGACAATGTGCGCGCTTCCAATCGCCTTTCTGTCATTTCCCGTGGGAACCCCGAGTGCGAGTCCTCCTCCAGAAAGAAATCCACGTTGCGCCAATCCGTAGTTTGCGAGCTTCAGCGCAATCTCCCCGCTTCCGACAGAGTTGGCGGTAGTTCCGGATTCGCGCCGCGACGTCACCGGAATATTTGCTTCAATACTCACACTCGGCGTAAATGCATACTCACCCTCGAGGCGCATGGAATGTTCGCGTCCATCCGAGGTTATCTGACGAAAGAGATAATCGAGCCGCAGTTTCGTGTCCGGGCTGGGTGACTCAGTGAAGATCGGATGCGCGAAATGCAGCAGGCCTTCGTGCTCGTGCTCACCATGCTCATGCTCCTCGGCCTGCGCTACGGCTTTGCATGGTACAACTACTCCGACCACGAGTGAAACGAGAACGTAGAGGACACGCCGACACGCAGCATGCCGATGATGAAAAGCCGACATTTGATCCCTCCCGGGATTTTGTGTTTTAGTGTTTGTTTTGTTGGCGAACGCTTATGAAGCGATCGTTACGGGAGGGCCGTTCGAGTACGGAAGGAAGAATGGCGCTGAAGGAGGCGGCAGGACATCCGCGGTTGCGGGAAGCTCTGCGACGGTCGCGACGGGAGCATCGCAGAATAATGTTTCGTCAGTGCGCGGGATGACGACAGCGTTCGCGTAACTTGCCGCCCCGAGGCATGTGCACTTCGACGAATGCTCGTGACTAGGGGTCTTCCCGTGGCCAGGCATTCGGGCGAAGTGCGCGGAATGAGGCGCTGCAGCGTGGCTCATCCCATCCGCGTGAACTGCGCACACGTGCAATGCCGTCGGTTCGGTCACCAGCAACGCGAGCCAGCCGGCTGCAATGAGCGAGAACATTCGGCGCTTCAGCGAGAATTGCATCGCGGAGAAACTAGATGTGTATCATTCGAGGCGCCACCGGTATCGAATGTGCAGGCAAGGAGCAACGATGGGACATCGCCTGACGGCTCTTGTGACAAGTATGCTCGTGCTGACGTTCTCTTTCTCGACATGGCGGAACGTCTGCGTGGATATGACCCACGGTAGTTCTGCACAAACACATTCGCATTCGATGAGCAGCGAAGCGGGGCGGACGCATCACTCGAGCGCGCCTAGTCATCACTCGTCTCGAAGGGACGGCCGAAGCGATCACTGCAACGCATTGTTGTCGTGCGCGACACCACCCGCGGTCGGCGCCATCCTGATTCAATGGTTCGATAGCGACAGGATCAAGCTGATCCCGTCATTGACCACCGATCGTCTATCGAGCGCAGCCCCCCTACTGGATCCTCCCCCTCCAAAGGCGTAGTCAGCAGCTTCGAAATCCGCGCGCGCACGGCGCATTCACAAAACTATTATGGCAAAAAAAAATGCCTCGAATACATGCGGCACTTAGTGCCGCAACTTTGTTTCTCCTACTGCTGGCTCCGCCTCTCAGGTCTCAAGCGGGCATGAAGATGCCTGCGACGAGAGACACAACAAAGAAGTCGACGAAAAAACCCGTACCGATGAAGCCCTCGGATTCGACGATGCAGAGAATGCAGAAGGATTCGAGCACCGCAATGATGTCCGGTCCGCTCGGCATCCCCATGGATCGCATGGGTTCGGGAACGACCTGGATTCCAGACGCCGTAACGCTTCCTTCGCGTCACACGATGATCGGCAAGTGGGACGTGATGGCGCACGGATTTTTGTTCGCTCAATACGATAGACAGAGCGGGCGACGCGGCGACGAGCAGGTCGGTTCACTCAACTGGATCATGCTCATGGCCAGCCGTGAACTAGCGGGTGCACATTTTCAGGCGCGCACGATGCTCAGTCTCGATCCCGCCGGCGTCACTGCCAGAGGATATCCGCTGCTTCTTCAAAGCGGGGAATCGTACCGCGGAAAATCTCTGCACGACCGCCAGCATCCGCATGATTTCTTCATGGAGATCGGTGCGCTCTATCAACGCGCATTCAATGACCGACTCGCGTGGAGCCTGTATGCAGCACCCTCAGGCGAACCCGCGCTCGGTCCTGTCGCTTTCATGCACCGTCCGTCCGCGATGGATAATCCGAGTGCGCCAATAGCTCATCATTGGCAGGACGCCACTCATGTCAGCTTCGGAGTGATTACCGCTGGGGTTTTCACGAATCAATGGCAGCTCGAAGCATCGACGTTCAACGGTCGAGAGCCCGATGAGCGTCGCTGGAACTTCGACCCGATCAAACTCGACTCCTACTCGGGGCGAGTCACGTTCAATCCAACGATGCGCTGGAGTCTGTCAGCCGGTGCCGGCTACTTGAAATCACCTGAAGCTCTTCATCCCCAGGAATCGCTGCACCGGTACACAGCTTCGGTCCTTCACGGTACGAAAGTCGGCACGATCGGTCAGAGTGCGACAGCGCTTATATGGGGAGCCAATCGCCACGGGGGGTCTTCGCTCTCGCACAGCGTGCTGGCGGAAAACGAAACGATCTTCGACGAAAAGAATACAGTTTTCGGAAGAGCGGAGCTCGTTCAAAAGAGCGCGGACGACCTGGCTCTCGATACGGAGAGTCCGTCCGTTCTCTCCGGAAAATTCAATGTCGCGACAACACAGCTCGGATACATCCGCGAGCTTACACGAATTAATTGGGCAACTGTAGGCGCCGGTGCGGCTGCCACGTTGAACTTCGTACCTGATACCCTCGAACGTTTTTACGGCTCGCTACATCCCGTCGGGATTTTGCTGTTTATACGCGTGCGGCCGTTTCACCTGGGTGAGCACGGGATGAAGAAGATGGTCCCGTGAAGACTGAACACGAATTCCCCGCCCCCGCGCGGCCGCGCCGTCGCGGCGTCGTCTTTCATCTTTCATCGAGTCGCCGGCTTATCTAGGCGCAGACGCGCTCGGGTCCCGAATCTCTCCCTTGAAGTAACGCGCGAGATACGCATCGTACGCACTGTACATCAGCCTGCGACTCTGCGCGTTATACGAAGCGCCGTGATGACCCGGCGGGTACAACCTCAACGGAACGTCCTTTCCCGCATTCGTAAATGCAGTCAACAACTGCATCGTGTTCGCCGGATGCACGTTGTCGTCGAGCAGCGAGTGACTCAGCAGCAAATGTCCCTTCAATTTGGCCGCGTTCAGAATCGGCGAGCTCTCGTCGTAACCCTGTTTGTTGTCGTCGAGCAATCCCATGTAATGCTCGGTGTAAATGGAGTCGTAGAGTCGCCAATCACCGACCGCTGAATTTCCAATGCCGACCTCGAAGTCATCGGGATACGTCTCCATCGTGATAACGGCCTCGTAGCCGCCGTAACTTCCCCCGAAGATGGCGGTGCGCTTTGGATCCACATACGGCTGCTTGTCGAGATAACGCGCAGCCTCGGCGAAATCCTTCGATTCGTATTTGCCGAGATGCTTGTAAACGACCTTCATGAAGTCGCTGCCGTAATTATTGCTGCCGCGATTGTTGAGACCGATGACGATATAACCCTGTTGCGACAGCCACTGGTCAAACCCGCCGCTTGCGAACGCATCATACACCTGCTGTGATCCCGGACCTCCGTAGATATCGAACACCACCGGATACTTTTTCGACGGATCGAAAGGCGTTGGCTTGATCATCGAGCCGTCGAGGTGTACGCCATCCGATGTAGTGAATGAGAAAATCTCGGTCGGCGAATATTCATGCGTAGCGAGCCACTGCGTGACGGCAGCGTTGTCTTCCATCGTCCGCAGCTTTCCGCGCGAAGTCGACCAAAGCTCGACCTGTCTCGGCTGATGCGTTGACGACCACGTGTCGATGAAGTACTGCCCGTTGGGCGACATGTTGAACTGGTGCCGCCCAGGCGCGCTCGTTATCGCGTGCGCGCCACTTCCATCGAACCGAATTGAATAGAGCTGGCGCTGTAGCGGTGAGGTCTGTGTCGACGTGTAATAAATCACCTGTTGTTTTGGATCGATCGCTTCGATACGAGTCACCGTCCATTTCCCGTGAGTCACTTGATCGATCAGCTTTCCCGAGTAGTCGTAGCGATAGACGTGTTGAAAGCCGTCGCGATCCGAGATCCAGAAGAATTCATGTAAGCCGACGGGAAACGAAATCATGTCTTGAATGCCCGCGTAGAAATCGTAGACGTCGATCCACGTTTTCGAAGTCTCCGACATTACGAGACGACGACCGCCGGTATTAACGTCGAAGAAGAACAGCTTCATATCGTTCTGCGCGCGATTGAGCGTCATCACAGCGAGCGTGTCGGGCTGACTCGTCCAGTAGACTCGCGGAATGTAGAAGTCTCCCTGGAGCCCGGTGTCGAGCCATTGATTCTTGCCGCTCGATACGTCGACAACACCGATGCGCACTTTAGGATTCGGATCGCCTACGAGAGGTACCGGAAGACGCTCCCACTGCGCATGCTGTCCTGACAAATCCGAGAGCTCGGTGACAGGCTCCGCGCTATCGTCGAGCTGCCAATATGCGATGCGCCTGCTGTCCGGAGACCATCGCCATGCCTGCGCCATTCCGAATTCTTCTTCGTAGACCCAATCGAAATGTCCGTTGTAGACGTGCTGTGTCGCGTCGCTCGTCAGCTGCTTCTCCGCGTGACTCGAGAGATCTGTGACGAACATGTTGCCGCCTTTCTCGAATCCGAGCTTCGTTCCGTTGGGCGCGAGCTCAGCGGTCCGCGCGCCTTTCGTCGCCAGCTGAAGGCCGTGATCAGCAACGGAATAGATGTAGAAATCAGAAACACCGGATCGTCGATAGATCTGCTGGAAGTTCGATTGGAAGACGAGATGTTTGGAATCCTGTGCCCACTGGAAAGAATCGTAATCGAACGCCTGGCTCGTTCCGGGAAATGTGAGTCCTTCGCCGGTGAAGAGCACTGTGTCTCGTCCCGTTGCGGGATCGTACGTCTTGATGACGTTGCGATCGATGAACGAGAATCGGTTTCCGCCCTCGATCCAATTCACACTTCGGGGACCTGAGCGACCCGCCAGGGCTGACCCGGCTGCAAGAGCTTCGTCTATCGTGGCGAAGCGTTGCTTTTGAGCGCTGGAGATTGCGGGCGAGAGTAGGAAGCTCGCAACGACAAATACTTTGAGTTTTTTCATTTCTGGGAGGCCGTGAGAACTACGTTCCTTTTGAACTGCTCAGAAACGTAATTTACTGCGGCGTCCGTCCCGGGCCGTTCCCCCTAGAAACGATCTCCGTGATCTCTCGCATCGATGAGATCATCGATGGACATGTTCCCGCGTCGACTTTCACGGATTCTCGTTGCGTAGCTCACGGAAACTCCGTGATCGCGAAGCCGCACCAGGTCGCGAAGCGTCAAATCCTTATAACCCATCTTCCGGAATCCTTCAGCCTGATCTGCCGAGACACCATGGTCACGCGCTTGCAGCAAATCATCAGTCGAGAGGTGATTGAATCCCGCTCGTGTGAGCGAGCGGATGTAATCAGGAGTCACACCATGATCCCGAAGCTCTCGAACGTCGTCTGCCGAGACCTTGCCGTAACCGAGCTCTGCCATGCCGGTCAGGTAGGTCGGTGTGACTCCATGATCGCGCAGCTCGAGGAGCTCGTCGGAAGTGAGGCGGGTGTATCCCGCCGATGCCATGCTCGAGATGTACGCGGATGTGACGCCATGATCGCGAAGCTCCAGAAGCTGGTCGGCACTGAGGTTCCGGTATCCAGAGGACGCGAGTCCCGAGATGTAGGATGGTGTAACGCCGTGATCGCGGAGCTCGATGAGGCGGTCTGTATCCGTGAACTTGTAGCCGAGGCTCGCCAGTCCGCGAACATAGTCCAGTCGCACGCCGTGCATTCCCATGGTCACAAGCCCGTTGATCGATGGTCGTTGATATCCCTCGGCGCTGAGCTCATCCACGAGCGAATATCCGACGTCGAAGAGCGCGAGCTCGAACTGATCTTCTGAGGACGGTTGTCGATACCCGCGCTTTGCCATCTCCGAGAGGAAGCGCGGATCACTGCTGAACGTGAACGATCCATTTCCTCTTCCTCGATTCAGCGTGCCCTCGAAGAAAAACGTTCCGGCATCGCGGACGAGTCGGAATTTGACCGGGCCGTTGAATGTCTCGAGCTGTGCCGCAGAGATGCCTTGAAGCGCGGATGAGGTCACGCCGAATGACGTTTGGCCCCCGAGGTGCGAGCGCGTATCGAAGTCCTCGAAAGTGAGTTGAACCCGATCTTCCGAGATGTTCGACGGCTCGTAATAAAGACGCCAGTATCCTCCCGGTCCTGTCTGCGAAAGTGCATTGCCGGCGGCGAAGGATGCGAAAGTCAGCGCTATGATGAAGGATCTGATAGTCATTGGCGGAAAATGAAAGGGTCGAGTTATTGGATATTCCGACTCGACTCAGGGTTTGAAGTCATACGTTCGCGATCATTTTCCTCATGTCTGCTCGGAGGACAAATGGTTTGCGGTACAGGACCGAGACACGGTTGATCAACCGCGGACGGCGGACCGCGGAATGACCGCGGAATGACCGCGGACCGCGGGCTACCAAAAAACAACGCGAAGAGCGACTGATAGACGTTCGATCGTCACTCCGCAGTAAATCCGGACTCCGCGGTTATCCCGCGGTCTGCCGTCCGAGGTTACTGCCTAGCCGCACTCCGAGTACCCGCACACGTGACACTTCGCGCATCCCTCGGCGAATTCCATCGATGAGCCGCAGTCGGGACACGTTCCGATGAACGTCTCACCGTTGCTGACTTTCTCGAATTCGTATTGGGATTGCATTCCTTCCGCGCCCGGCACTTTGATTTGCGCCGAAACAGCTGGAGTTCCCTCTGGTGGAGTTTGTGCGCGCAGAAGATCCTGCTGAATTCCCTGCTTCTCCCGCATCCAATCCTCGAGTGCAATTCCGATTGCGTCGGGTACCGAGAGAACCTTGTTCGGGCCGAGTCCCACCGCGCGATCGGAGCTGATGCCGCGAAGCTGACGATGAATCGCCTGGATTGAAATTCCCGACCGCAGCCCGAGCGAGATCAAGCGACCGATCGCTTCGACATCCGCCATCGCCGCACCGCCGGCTTTGCCGAGGTTGATGAAAACTTCGAACGGTTGGCCGCGATCATCCTCGGTGATATGCACGAACATTGTGCCGAGCGGAGTTTCCTTGCGAATCGAGGTGCCGCGAAGCGCGTCGGGGCGCGCACGCTTCTGACGTCGCTGAAGATTCTCCGCTTCCACATCGAACAGCTGCGTCTTGAGTCTCTCGATCTCCGCATCCATTTCTGCGATCGTTCCCTTGAGATCACCGACCTCGCCTCGGCTTGCTTTCGCTTTATCGGTCGCGCCCGTTGAGAGAACCTGATTGTCACGCGATCCGTCGCGATACACCGTGACGCCCTTGCACTTCAGCTCGTACGCGAGCTCATAAATCGCGCGCACGTCTTCAGGTGTGGCGGCGTGAGGAAAGTTCGTCGTCTTCGAGATCGCGGAATCGCAATGCTCCTGGAAAGCAGCCTGCATTCTCACGTGCCATTGAGGCGTGATGTCGTGCGCCGTGACGAATACGCGCTGCCATTTGGCGGGAACTTCCTCGAAATGGATGTGACCCTGTTTGGCGATTTTCTCGATCAGCTCGTCGGAGTACCAGCCTTCGCTCTTTGCGATTCGCAGAAAATCTTCATTGACGTCGGGCATCATCACGCCGGCCTGATTGCGCATGAACGCAACGGCAAAGAGCGGCTCGATTCCCGACGAACATCCTGCGATGATCGATATCGTCCCCGTCGGCGCGACAGTATTCACGTTGCAATTGCGAAGCATCTGCATCGGCCGAATGCGCTCGCCCGCGGGTCCACGCGCGCACGTCTCGTCTGGGCCCCAAATCGATCGCGCCCACTCGGGGAATGGTCCACGCTCGTTGGCTAGACGCTCGCTCTCGCGCTTCGACTCGACATCTACGAACTGCTGAAGCTTGCGGCCGAACTCGATTCCTTCCTCGGAGTCGTACGGAACTCCGAGTCTGACAAGCGCGTCGGCAAAACCCATCACACCAAATCCAATGCGGCGAATTCTCTTCGACAGCGCATCGATTTCGGGAAGCGGATATTTGTTGACGTCGATGATGTTGTCGAGGAATCGAACCGAGAGATGGATGTCGCTGGCGAAAGCGCTCCAGTCCATAACGCCATTCTTCACATAGTAGCCGACGTTGATCGACCCGAGATTGCAGACGTCGTACGGGAGGAGCGGCTGCTCGCCACATGGGTTGGTCGCTTCGTAGCTTCCGACATGAGGAACCGGATTGTAGCGATTCGCTTCATCGATGAAGAAGCATCCGGGCTCGCCTGTGCGCCACGCGTCTTCGATCATCTTGTTCCAGACGCCGCGCGCATCGAGCTGTCCAGTCGCCTTGCCCGTACCCGGATCGATGAGATCGTACGACGTTCCCGCTCTCACCGCTTCCATGAACTTCGTCGTCACAGCAACGGAGATGTTGAAGTTCGTCACCTGCGTCAGATCTTCCTTGCAGGTGATGAACTCCATGATGTCCGGATGATCGACGCGAAGAATTCCCATATTCGCGCCGCGACGAGTGCCGCCTTGTTTCACTGCATCAGTGGATGCGTCGTAGAGTTTCATGAACGAAACCGGACCCGACGCAACACCCGTCGTCGAGCGAACCATCGATCCCATTCCGCGCAAACGCGAGAAACCGAATCCGGTTCCTCCGCCTGATTGATGAATCAGCGCCATTGCGCGCAGCGTGTCGTAGATGCCGTTCTGTCCGTTGGAGAGTGAATCCTCAACAGGCAAAACAAAACACGCCGATAATTGACCGAGCGGACGGCCCGCGTTCATGAGCGTCGGCGAATTCGGCTCGAACTTTCGCTCTGTCATGAGCGAATAAAAATCGCGCGAGAGCTGCGACACGCCGGCTTCGCCTGCACCGTAGCGACGATCTGCTTCTGCGACCGTACTCGCCACCCGCCAGAACATGTCTTCCGGCTGCTCGACCGGTTTGCCCGTCTCATCTTTTATCAGATAGCGCTTCTCGATAACTGTTCGCGCGTTCTGATTGAGCTGGGCAGCTCCCGGATTCTGGGTGGTCGGTGATGGCATCAGAGCAACTCTCCGCAACTGGTAACGATTGTCAAGAAAACATGAAACGATGGCGTATCGAAATGGCGACGGGCATCGCGTGGGGGAAGCAGTCTATCCGTGTTCGGGAGGCCGCGCCAGTACCTATCTAAACTAATACACCACAACCGTTTACGGTATCCACATCACGAATGCGCTTGCTTAGTTTCACGTATCAATTTGCAACTAAATAAGACGCTCCCGGCTACCGGCTACGGGCTGCCGGCTTGAGGCACTTTTCTTACGCCGGTGGCCGATAGCCGTCAGCCGGTAGCACTCTAGAACGAGGACCCGAAGGTGAGATATACACTCACGGCTTTCGCTCCAGTGTAATCTCGACCGGCGATCGGCGCAGCGATTCCAAATCTGAGTCTCGCAGGCACATCGTAGTACAACGCCGCATCGAGATTCAATTCACCGCCGACGGACGCAAGCCAGGGATTGTCTGCGGCAGACGCGTTGCACACTGACGGCGATGAAGTCGATCCAGTCGGACAATACGCGCGACCAGCATCGGCAAATGTTGTCGCGGAAATCCGATCGAACAACAACGGTATGTAACTGATATGCCGCGACGGAGCAGCAATCGGCGCGCGGTACTCGAGTGATCCCGCGAACGCCCTGATCCCGCGTTCTGCCGACGGAGGAAATCCGCGAACGCCGTAGGGACGCCGGCGATCACCGACTGATACTCCGCTGATCACTTCGATCGATGTCCCACTCAGTCCGCCGGCCGAAAAAGTCGAGATCGCCCGGCCGTCGGTGTATCCCGCCGCGCCACGAAGTGCGATTACGTGATGGGCGAAACCAGAGAGATCGAGTGACTTGTATCCTGACGCAGATCCCTCGAGAGATTTGCTCGGCGCCCCACTCAAATTTCCGTCGAGATATCTCCACCGCTCGCGAGCCACGCCGGTCAGCGTGATTCCATCCTCGCGCGAGATCGCAAGCGGCGGACGCCGAGTGTTGGTCCAGCTCGCAGACGCAAAGATCGACGGATAGCGCGCTGACTCGCTGAATATCGGCGACAGCTTTTCCAGAAGTGTGGCGGGATCAGTCTCGTATTTCCGGTTCTCCAGCTCCGTTCCGAGAGAGAGGGCTGCGGAGTTTCGCACGCGCGGACGCGTCATCGTTGCACTCAAAGAATAAGTTCTCGAGCGTTGAGCAAAGCGGCCGACGACAGTGTTGTTCGTATTGAAGAGATCAAAATTGTCCCAGGCCTGTTCGGCTGAAAAATCGAGATACGGTTGACCGAGCGCGGCGTAGCGATACGCTGCATACGCCTCCGACTGATGGAAGGTCGTGTTGTACGTCGCCTGCGCGTAGTAGGCGTGACGACCGATGACATCATCTCCACTCGTCGCCCCTCCGATGCGGGTACCGGAACCCGTCGCGTTTTCACCGATAGGCTCCCAGTACGTCGGAAGAAGTGAACGCCACGGCGAATAATTTTTTGCTGCCGAGTTATCGGGCGGCAAAGCTCCGTAAGCCTGTGCGTCGGTTACGCGGCATGTGGTGCAGCTCGCACGCTCACCGAGCACGACGGTGTCCGGTACGCCCGCCCGAGCGCGCGGCATTGGCGCGACGCCAAGGTGATATCCGTTCGTGTGATACAGCGTGGCGGCAATCCACGCTGAATCCGGCGATGATTCGGGATCGAAAATTCCCGTGAACGCATCGCTCAATCGAACCGTTCCTTCGCGAGGAGCCGGAGAAATCTCGATCGAGTAGAGCTGCATCGCGCCCGAATGATCCGACGAAAAGAAAAGTTTCGATCCATCGCGCGACCAGCTCGGCGACGCGGAAACTGCGCTCGCAAACGGATAGGAGAGCGAGATCGCGCCGGTCGTGTCGATCACGACAATTTCCGCTCTGTTCCCGTACGGCATTCGGACTGCCGCGATGCGTTTTCCATCGGGCGACCACCTCGGCTCGGTCCATTGCTCGTCGAGCGAGCCGCGTGTGATTGGAATTATCGCGCGTCCGTCGGGCGATACGCGGACTAATCGCGTCGATCCCGATACATCCTGAACAGCGATGATCGATCCATCTCTACGCGCGTCGGGCGATGACAATCGTGCGCCGTGCGTAAGTCGAATTTGTTTGTCGCCGTGTTGAATGTAGAGATCGTTGCGTAGACGATAGGGATCGAGAAAATCAGGCTGGCTGAACAGAATGTCGCCGTTTGGAAGTGGAACGTTCACCGCAGCGGCGTTGCGCCGTCCGATTCCTCTTTTTTCTCCAGCTTGGTTCACGACGTAGGCCTGCGAGACCTCGCGAGCTGTGGAGCCACCATAGATCAGCGATGAATTGCTCAACCAGCGCGGTGCCGAGACAATCCAGCCTTCAGGGGTTAGCTCTCGCCAACCCGGAACGGGCTCAGGCCTTCGCTGTGCACTCCGCAAAACCGAGTCGGTCCACTGTCTCCACGCACGACTGAAGCTCACCCCAAACGCTTTTCGCGATTTTCCATCGAGAGTGATTGGAAAAATCGAGGTGCTCGTGACATCGATGAATTTTCGGATCGAATTCTCGCCGCGCGTTCGCGACAGATAGTCGAAGATGAACCCGCCGTATGCGTAGACGACTTCGCCGCCGGGGAACCGCGATGTCGCGAGCGAGAGCTCGCCGAGTCGAGGAAAACTTCCTGCTTCCGCGGCGGCGCGTGCGATCATGTAATGTTCCGAGCCTTCGAGTCTCCCGGTGCCGGTGAGTCTCGACTCGTAATAAACCGCGAGACCCTCCGTAACCCACGCAGGCATATACGCATTGGGAAAAAGCGCAGGGTGACGGCCGAGTATGTAGCGTCCGAGTTTCCAGATCCCCTCCGCCCGAGACAAATGAAAGATGTGAGTAAGCTCGTGCGTTACGACGAGCTGACTCCAATCCGCATAATTGCGGAGCGCGATTTCATCGACCGGCGGATGCGCATAGATGACGATGCGATTGGAGGGAAATGGTGTGGCGTATCCTTCGGTATAATCCACGTTGTCCGCGATCACGAGGTCGACTTTCCCGCGCGGGGGAACGAGCTCACGCGAAAGGAGAGCGAAAGCGCGCTCGGCATTTGGCGCAGTGCGTCGCGCCATTTCCTCGAGCGATGGGGAGAAATGGATTCGGAAGTGGCGAGTTTCGATCGTTCGCCATCGAAGATTGGGAACGATTTGTCCCGAAGCAGTCGACGACGCGAGGCACAAGGCGACGAAAAACGCCGCCGGGTAAAGCACGCCATTACCGCGACTCAATGCGCCGCGGATCCGAGACTGCGAAAGTAGTGATCGAGCCCGTCGACAATTCCGCGAGCGTAGCGCTCCTGATATTCGGGAGTTCGAAGTGCAGCTTCCTGATCGGGCATGATGATAAAGGCACCTTCGCATAATACGGCGGGCATCCAGGTCGGGCGAACGACCGCAAAATTCTCGCGCTTCACGCCTTTGTCGGGAAGAGAGAGGTCCTTGAGCAATTCCTGATGGACCGCAGTAGCCAGCGGTTGAGAGTGCATCCAGAAATGATACGTCGTCGTGCCTTCAGCAACGTACGGATTCTGTCCATCCGGCACTGCGTTGAGATGAATCGAAACGAGCGCGTTTGCGTTTGCACGACGCGCCATCGTGCCTCGCAGATTCAGATCGACCGGCTCCATCGTCGTTCTCGTCATGAACACGTTCACGCCGCGCGCCGCAAGCATGTCGCGAACCTTCAGCCCAACCGCGAGTACTGCCTCGGCCTCATAAAGCCCGGTTGGTCCGGTCGCGCCGATTGGTGGATGTCCGGGATCGATTGCGATTGTCAGGCCCTTCAATGGGTCGACGGCATCGATGTTCGGGGGACGTCGAACACGCAACGTGAAGGTGCTGTCTTGCCATATCGGCTCAAACCCGTAGATAGGACCGCGAAGAGCAATGTTGTAGCGCATCTGTGGTCCGACGGCGTCGGACGAGATCGTAGACACGTAAGTGCTTGATGGCGCCGGCATCGGTTGCTGAGCTTGTCCTGTTGTCGAGTAGAGCGTCAGCGTGAGAGATGACGGTCCTTCCTCGATGAGATATGCCGGCTTATCGCTGACGGGAATAATCACATCGAGATATTCCGCTGTCGGCACGATGTGAAATGGTTTTGTCGTGCGTTGAGCCGGCGGACTGGGCGGAGTGGGCGGAGTTTGGGGCGCAGCCGCGGTGAGCATGTTGAGATCGGTGCGGACGATTCGCACAGTTTGCACGCTATCGAGCTCGACAAACGCGTCCGGGCCTTTGATACTCACCACTTTCACGACTGTACCGGGAATCAAGAACCACCGCTGAATCCCGCCGGTGAGTGCGTATGCGGTAACGACTCTATCTGTATCGTTGCTGTACGTGGCCGGCCCGATGAGTGTCGCGTATTGCGCGGGCGACAGGTGTTGAATTGTGTCGGGCGGTCCGGTTGACGGTGGCGGGTATTTGATGGGAAGTGTGAGTCGCGCGACCTCAGAGCCTACTGCTGCCACGAGATCGTACTGGGGACGGTCGGCGGGTGGATTTGCGAGCCATCCCATGAACGCACCGTTCGGCCACACCGGAGTTGCGACGCCGTTGATCGTCAACGCAGCGTCGCCATTTCCGACAGAGCCAAAGATGAAATTTGAATCCCTGGATTGAATGACCTGCGCCGGCGAGGGATAAGTGACTTTGATCTGAAGCGGCCCTGCAACATGGGGAACCGGTGGCAGAGCCGCGTTAGCTGGCGGCAAGGGCGCAGGCGCCGTTGGCACTGGCAAGTTTGTAACGGGCACCCGGACCGGCACCGGCGCTGGCGCAGCCGGGTTTCTCGGTGCACATGCCGCCGCAAAAACCGCAATTGCAACCGCAGGAATTAATGAGCGCGAGACTCTCGTTGTCATCGAATGGGCTTGGTCGTCTTGTTGTGAAGTCATTGCATGGTCAGTACCAAAGGCTGAACGATAGGGTAGTCACTCTAGGCGCATCCGCATCGTCTGGCCTATATTCTCGCGAATGCCTTGGCGCTACCTCACTACATCGATTTGGTTTTCGGGCATGCGCCTCACCATGAGGCGCATCTTTACATGAGGAACGAACCCTTCACCGCGGAATTTCCTTCGCTTCCTGACGGAACGCTGGAAATAGCCGGGAGAACGGACGTTGGCCTCGTGCGAGAGCACAACGAAGACTCGTTCCTGTTCGGGGACCTTACCTCGGGCAAAAGCGTCAACGAGAACGACGCTCCGTTGCTGCGCGTCGAAGCGGTTCCTTCGATGATGATGGTGGCAGACGGCGTTGGCGGCGCGGCTTCAGGTGAGATCGCGAGCTCAATGGCAACAAAGATCTCCTACGATTATTTGCGCGAGCGATGGCAGCGAGGTGGACTGAGAGGAACGGTCATCGTGGCCGACGCGCTGCAACAGGCACTGTTCTCGGCGAACAAAGCGATACACGCGCACGCCGTCGCCAATCGATCGCATCATGGCATGGGAACAACCGCCACGCTGGCGCTCACAGTAAACGGCATGATTTACTTCGCGCAGGTTGGGGATAGTCGCGCCTACATCATCCGCGACGGGGTTGCGAAGCAGATGACCAAGGATCAATCGCTCGTTCAGCGAATGGTCGACGCCGGCAAGATGACGCAGGAGCAGGCGGAAAAAAGCGAGCACCGCAACATCATTCTCCAGGCGCTCGGCCCCGAAGAGGCGGTCGTTCCCGAGCTCACCCGCGATCGCATGATCGATGATGACATCGTACTTCTGTGCAGCGATGGGCTTTCCAATCAGGTGACATCGGCGGAAATCGTGAAAGCCGCGTCGGAGACGCGAGACATTGAAGCTTTCTGCACGGTTCTCATTCAACGCGCGCTCGACACCGGAGCGCCCGATAACGTGACTATTGTCGCTGCCCGCTTCATCAGCGATAAAACGGAATCGGATAAACCGGCGGCCTGACGCTCCTCAGGCAGCTATTGCGGGCTCGCCGGTAGTATCTCCTTCATGCTCTGCCGCGCCGATTGGAAGATCGCGATTCCACGGTGCAACGAAGGGCATCAGTAGCAGACAAGGCACACCCGCAAACACGGTGATCAAAAAGAATGTTGGCCAGCCGACGGATTGTGCGATTTTCCCTGCAGGCGAGACCAGAATATCCCGACTCGCAGCCATCAGGCTCGAGAGCAACGCAAACTGTGTTGCCGAGAACCGCTTGTTGCACATCGTCATCATGTAAGCGGTAAGCCCCCCGCTCACGAGACCGAGACCGAATTGCTCGATGACGATTGCAAACACCATGTAATTCTGATTTCGCCCTGCATTCGACAATCCATAATACGTCAGATTGCTGAGCGCCTGAACGATCGCAAATATCCAAAGCGGCTTGTTCATTCCGAAGCGCGCGATGATTGCGCCGCTCGCGACTGACCCGACAATGACGGCAATCAGTCCTGCACCTCCGAGCACGACTCCGATCTCTTCCTGCGTGAAACCAGTCTTGAGGAGAAATGGGGTGGTCATCGACCCGGCAAGGCTATCCGAATACTTGTAGACGACGATGAAGACGAGAACGAGAAGTCCGCGAAAAATGCCTGATCGAGTAAAAAATTCGCGGAATGGAAAGACCACCGCCTCGGCAAGACTTTTAGGCGGGGCTTCGTGAAGAACCGGCTCCGGTGCGAGGATCGACGCAATGATGCCGACGAGCATCAGCGCAGCGAGAATCAGATACACAGTCGGCCACGAGAGACGATCCGCGAGAATCAACGCCGCTGAGCCAGCAAAAAGCATTGCGAGGCGGTAGCCAAGGACCCAAACCGATGCGCCCGCCCCCATCTCACGCTCGGCCAGGACGTCGGTTCGATACGCGTCGCCGACGATGTCCTGCGATGCGCTTAGTAGCGCGATGAGAATCGCGTTCACCGCGAGCATTCGAAGACCGGTCACCGGATCGTGGAACGCCATCGCCGCGATTGCGATGAGCAGCGCGACCTGCGTTATCACCAGCCACCCTCGGCGTCGGCCGAGAAATGGCGGGATGAAGCGATCGAGCGCCGGCGCCCAGAGGAATTTCAGTGAATAAGGAAGTCCGGCGAGACTGAACCATCCGATGGTGGCGAGGCTCACGTGCGCCGTCGTCATCCATGCCTGAATTGTTTTTCCTGTGCCGGTCAGGTAGAGCGGAAGGCCGGATGAAAAACCGAGCAAAAGCAGCACAACCATTTTTCGCGATCCAAAAACACGGAACGCGGAAGGCGATTGCGGTCTCGTCGTCTGCGGTGCGGTCATGTGGATGCTCCAGTTTCATGCAGAGGTGGTGCAACTTTTTCCATCCCGGCAAGAACGCGCGCTGCCGCTCGCTGCATGACTTGCTCGCCCCCCCATGCGCAGAGAACCGGAGCGTCGCCTGGAATGGATGAAGCAAGACGCGGATGGCTGAATTGAAGGACGATGACATCCTGTTTTTTGTCGCGTGATGTAGTGATCGCTGCCCGCACTGCATCGATCGCAGGTGCCGAGTAACCCGGGCGGCCCTTCCACGACCGAATGTCACCAAACAAAGCGACGATCACTCCATTGCTTCCATTTCCCGAGGGCGCGTCGCGTTTTTCCGCCTGGATTCCCTCTGCGTTTAGTTCATCGAGAAACGGCTGGCGAGATGGCGGCGGATATGGACCGCCAAGATCATCATCGACAATGATCACTTCGATGGTTGCAGAAATCGTGAACGGCTCGCCGCGGACGCGATGGATTACACGTTCGGCAAGCTGACGCGCCCATTGCGCATCGTCCTCCGTGACTTTCGACGGACGACGTTCCGCGTTAGCCCAATCGGTCCAGTATTTTCGCCTGCCGATTGAAAGATCGATCTCCTCTCGACTCAGCTCACCGCTCGCAACTGCTCGATCGATTGCGTCGATGCATTCCTTGACATTCGTGGGATACAGGAGCAGATCGCATCCCGCTCGGAGCGCTCTTACCACTGCGGTCGTTTCACCCCCGCCGAGGACGCCCTCCATGATCAGAGCATCGGTGACAATGAGACCGGGAAATCCAAGGTCTCCGCGAAGGACCTCTTCGAGAATTGTTCGCGATAGCGTGGCGGGCGTCCCAGACGAATCGAGCGCCGGAAAAGCTACGTGCGCTGTCATAACAGCGGCGACGCCCGCCTCGACCGCCGCTTCGAATGGAACGAGATCAGTCTTCGCTAATTCCTCGGCGCTCGCATTTACCACCGGTAGGCCGGCGTGTGAATCAGTGGTCGTGCGGCCGTGTCCCGGAAAATGTTTTGCGCACGCGAGAACCCCGCACGATTGACATGCGTCTATCCATGCAACCGCAGCGGCAGCAACTGCCTGTGGATCGCTGCCAAGCGAACGAGTGCCGACGATCGGATTTTCCGGCTCGATGTCGAGATCGCACACCGGCTGATAGATCCAGTTGATCCCGAGCGTGCGCGCCTCACGGGCGCTGAGCGCGGCCGCTGCTCGCAACGCTTCTTCGTCGCCAAGCGATGCGATCGCAGCGAGCGGCGGCAAACCGATCGCGCCAACAAATTGTTGTCCCGCACCGCGCTCGAGGTCAGCGCCGATGAGAAGAGGAATGCGAGATCGCGCGCGAATATCCGCGACCATATCGCGGACCGCATCTCGCTCGCCGCCGAACAGAATGAATCCACCGACGCCCAGCTCGAGCGCTTCGTCGATTCCAGACCGCAGGGGTTCGTAACCATGATCCTTGTCCCAGCGGATTGCGGGTAGCATCAGCTGGGCAATTTCACTCATGGTGGTGTGAGCTTTCCGAGAATTCGTGGTCCGCGCGCGCCTGTTGCTGATGGAACATTGCCCGGCCTCCCCTTTAGGTGGAGATAGCCTAGCAATGCAAAGGCCACGGCTTCTTTTGCCTCGCCATCAAAGAACACATCGTCGAACAATCGTACCGGCAGCGGTGCGACTGCAGCGGCGATTGCCTTGACCAATGCAGGGTTTTTTGCACCGCCGCCCGACACAATCGTCTCCTCGATCGGTTCGGCGATGAATCTTCGATATGAATCCGCGATACTTCGCGCTGTTAGCTCGACCGCAGTTGCAATGATGTCTTCGTCTGTGCAGCCTGCGCGTTCAGCGCGGCATTGTCGAATGAGATCATCGGTGTAGCGGGGACTGAATAATTCCGGACCTGTGGATTTCGGCGGCTCAGCGGCGAAGTAAGGATCTCCAAGCAAGCGCGTGACTACGGAGCTCACGGATTTTCCCGCGAGTGCGAGCTTGCCATCGACGTCGTAGGGCAGATCGGCACGCAACGCGCGCGTCACTTTGTCGATCACACCAGCGCCCGGTCCGGTGTCGAAGGCGCGCACGCCACTTCGATCGCCTCCCGGCGGAACGACGGTCACGTTTCCGATTCCGCCTAAATTCTGCAATGCGCGCCAACTCGTTGGTGATGAAAAGATCATCGCATCGGCAATCGGAACGAGCGGTGCTCCCTGTCCGCCCGCGGCAACATCGCGAACCCTGAAATCGCTCACGACCGGGATACCGATTCGCTCAGCGATCACTGCTGCTTCGCCGAGCTGCCATGTCGAGTGTCCGGGCTCGTGCCAGATGGACTGACCATGCGAGGCAATCGCAGAAATCTCTGAGCGCGAAACTCCGGCTTCGGCGATCGCCTGGACGGCTGCAGCTGCGAGCCATTCTCCGAGGTCGAAACCGAGCCGACAGTATTCTGCGGGAGTTCCCTCGACCAACGCGCGTGCAAGTCGTTCACGTTCTTGTCGTGTGTACGCGCGACTAGTGAAACCGACAAGCTCCGCATTTACACCGTTGTCGTCGCGATCGGAAAAACGCACCACCGCCGCCGCGATTCCGTCGAGAGACGTACCGGACATGAGGCCAACCAACACTGCGGACTGCGGACCGCGGAAAGACTCCGGACTGCGGAATGACTGCGGACTCATTCGGTCACAGGCGGTGGACCGTCAGGAATCGCGCGGCGAATTACGCCGCCGGCGCGGGCGAGCGCGGCCTCTGCCTCCTCGCGAGATACACCAAGCTTCTGCATCACAATCGCGGTTTTCACACTCTTTCCCGCAGCCTTTAACAGATCTCGAGCCACCTCACGCGTCACTCCGCAGACTTCGACGACAATTCTCTCACTGCGATCCTTGAGCTTGTTGTTCGTGGCTTTGAGATCGACCATCAGGTTGCCGTAGGTCTTCCCAAGGCGAATCATTGCGCCCGTCGTGATCATGTTGAGAACGAGCTTGGTCGCGGTTCCGGCTTTCAGTCTTGTCGAGCCAGTCACTACTTCCGGACCAACAAGCGGAAGTATCGCGACGTCGACTTCATTCAGAACTTCCGCCGGCGGTGGAGAACAGGAAATGATTCCCGTGCGCGCTCCTCTTTGGCGCGCACGACGAATTGCGGAGTGCACATACGGCGTCGTGCCCGATGCGGCGATTCCGATCACAAAATCATTTTGACCGACAGATTTTTCGTCGATCGCTTTCGCGCCGTTTTCAGCAACATCTTCGGCGCCTTCCTGAGATCTCGTGAGCGCCGGAAGACCGCCGGCGATTATTCCCTGCACCATTTCCGGTTCGGTGCCGAATGTCGGTGGACATTCGCTCGCATCCAGAACGCCGAGACGCCCTGAGGTGCCTGCGCCGACGTAAAAAAGGCGTCCGCCATTTCTGAACGAGTCTTCGGCGATACCTATCGCGACAGCGATTTCTTCGCGCTGAGTGAAGACCGCATCGGGAACCATGCGATCTTCGGTGTTTATGACATCAACGATCTCCAGAGGCGTCGAGAGATCGATGGAAGCGGTCCGCGGATTGCGACGCTCCGTCGCCCTGGGATCAAGCATGGGCTGTTGCAGGGTGTTGCACGACCAAACTTACCGGCCGCTTCGAGCGAGCCGCAAGCATTCGGAGCATAGGTGAAAAAATACATTCTGCCGGCCGCGCTTCTCTTCATCGCCACTTCGGCGAACGCGCAGATCGCACGACGTGGCGCACTTTCCAATGAGCCCTCGATGTGGGTCGATCTCGGACTCGGCGTGTATAGCGCGAACGAAGTCAGCGATGGCTCGACGAACAGCACGTGGGACTTTGGAAATGGAACTGACTGGCAGTATCGAGCAGCGCTCGAGAAAGCATTGCAGAATCAATTCTCACTCGGCGGCGTCGTCACGTACGTGAGCGTTCCTTTCGTCTATAGCGGGCCAAACTGCGCCGGTGGCTGCGATGCGCATCTCGATTTGACTTCCGTCGGCGCGTCGTTTCACGCCGGCGGCGGACAAGGATTACACCAGGTACTCGAAGTATCCGGAGGCGCCGTGTTTTACAGGAATCTCACGAGAGATTCAGACAAGTTTAAGCTCACTCCAACAGGTGGAAACACGGATCCGTTCTTTACCTTCGGGTACGGTTTCGGTTACACTTTCAACCCGACAATGCAGCTCAGCATCGTGCAGGATTATGGATTGGCGCTGCATGAGCGCACCGGCCTCACCAACGATCAGAGCAACACTCTTACGCAACGTACGACGCGATTGAATTTCAGGATGGGATTCGGATCTCAGACGAGGCGGCGCAGATAAGAAAACACAGCAGAACTACAGGTCCCACGTGTGAGGAGTCGAGGTCCCAGGCACCGGGTGAGGTTCGAGGGAAAAAATGCATTCCCTGAACCCTCACCTCGTGCCTCGCCAGCTCGGTCGCTCTGACCTGGGACCTGTAGTTATCGCATTCTTGCTGGCAGCGTGTACGCCGTCAGTAAGTACGACGAACGATTCTACGAGCCGCTTTCCTCCTCGCGAGGCCGCGGTTTTTCCGAGCGGCTGGCGATATCCGGCGGGACGCTCTGCGACGCTCGCCGAGCACGCGATGGTCGCGAGTAACAGCCCGCTCGCGAGTGAAGCCGGCGTCGAGATTCTGCGAGCAGGCGGCAATGCGATCGATGCAGCGGTAGCTGTTGGATTCGCTATGGAGGTAGCGTATCCCGAAGCCGGCAACATCGGTGGTGGTGGATACATGGTGATCCGACTCGCTGATGGTCGCACTGCGGCGCTCGACTATCGCGAAGTCGCACCAGGCGCGGCGTTCCGCGACATGTACCTCGATTCCACCGGGAATCTCACGAAGATGACAATTGTCGGGCGGGCGGCATCCGGCGTTCCCGGTGCAGTCGCCGGACTGACCGCGGCGCTCGCGAAGTACGGAACGATGCCGCTCGATAAAGTGATGGCGCCGGCAATCAGACTGGCATCGGACGGATTCGTTGTCGACAGCGCGCTCGCGCAATCGGTGCTCGAAAAAGATACGCTCATTCGTAAATTTGCCGGCGCGGACATTTTTCTTCCTGGCGGAAAACCGTTGACGCGCGGCTCGAGATTCGTTCAATCGGATTTAGCGGAGACGCTGCGAACGATTGCCCGTGAAGGCGCGCCCGGATTTTATCGCGGTCGCGTCGCAGAGTTGATTGCGGCGGAAATGCAGCGGGATTGTCCTCGAGGAGTCGGCGAGCGGGAACGTGCTTCACATGGCTGTGGAATTATCACGACGCGCGATCTCGCAGCCTATCAGCCCGTTTGGCGCGAGGCGCTTGCCACGACGTATCGCGGTTACACTCTTCTCTCGATGCCCCCTTCGTCCTCCGGCGGAATCACCGTCGGCGAATCGCTGAACATACTCGAGGCATACGCGGCGCTGCCGAGATTCGGGACCGCTGAATATTTCCATGTTGTCTCCTCCGCATTTCAGCTTGCGTTCGTCGATCGGAATTCAAAGCTCGGCGATCCATCGTTTGTGAGCGTTCCACTCGCGCAGCTCACGAGCAAGGACTACGCGCGGCGGCTGCAGCAAACGATTGCGCTCGATCGTCACACTCCGACTGCGCAGGTTGCGAATTACGCGCGCGAGGGCAAAGAGACGACCAACTATGCAGTCGTCGATGCGCAAGGGAACGCGGTCGAGACGACGACAACGCTGAACAGTCTGTACGGCTCCGGTGTGCTGATTCGCGGTGCGGGATTTTTCATGAACAATGAGATGGACGATTTTGCGACGGCACCCGGGAAGGCGAATCAGTTCGGTCTTGTACAAGGGGAACAGAACGCAATCGCGCCAGGCAAGCGCATGTTGAGTGCGATGTCGCCGACAATCGTGCTCGATCAGCGCGGCAAAATTCTTCTCGCAGTCGGCGGTCGCGGCGGTCCGCGTATAATTACGTATGTCACGCAGCTGATACTCGACGTGCTCGACAATCGAATGACTTTAGCCGATGCGATGAGCGCGCCGCGAATTCATCATCAGTCGCTCCCAGACACGCTGCGTTACGAGCGAGACGGCATTGACGACGCGGCGCTCGAACGGTTGAGGGCGATGGGCTACGCGCTCAAGCCGCAGGGCAATGAAGGAACCCTCACGGCAATCATGCGAGTGCCGCGAGGGTATGAAGGGATGATTGATCCCAGGTCAGCCGGGGCGGCGATCGGATACTAACAACTGCGGACTGCGGACCGCGGAGGGACTGCGGACCGCGGAGGAACTGCGGACTGCGGAGGAACTTCGGACCAGAGCGGCCATGCCGGAGTTATTCCGTCTTTATTCCGGAGTCCACGGTCCGCAGTTTGTCCGAAGTTCGCAGTCCGCAGTGGTTTTTTAGACCTGGATTTGAAGTGGCGAATCGAGTGATATCGTGATTCGTCCGCCGCTTGGAACGCACCCTTCGAAGTTCGCGGTGGCTGCTGCCGCAGCAGTTCCGGCTGCTGCTCCCGCTGCTGCACCGATCACCGTTCCCTTCGTGCTCCGTCCCAGGACCGAACCAATGATCGCGCCGACGGCGGCACCGCCGACAACTTTCTGAACGTCTTTATTTTTCGGCTCATTCCGAATTTTTTCGACGCGCGCGTAATTCGTCGTCGCCGAAACCGGATAGGTCTTGCCACCGAATGAAACTGAAACCACGCGGAACCCCATCACCACGTTATCGTTCGCGTTCTCACTGCGCTTGAGCTCCGTGATCTCGATGTGCGCCGTAGCGCCCGCGGGAATCGTCGCTCCATTCGAGCCCTCGACCGGTTCTGAAACTGTTGCGGTGAATCGCTCTCCAACGTGATTCGTGTTTGTGCAGACGCGAGAATTCGATGCGAGGTTGAGGGTGCTTCCGGCTGATACCGTACCCAGCGCGCGCTCAGCGCCAGCGCCTGATGTTCGCGTCACAGTGTTTCCACTCGATGTCGTCGACACTCTCGGAGGCGCGGGAGCCGGAGCTGTTCGAGTAGGCGTGCGGACAACGGTACCCGTCGATCGTCGCGGTGGTGCCGGGCGCGGAGTGGGCGTAGCCGGCGTCGGACGAACCGGTGCCGGTGCAACTGTACCCGCAGGAACGTCCTTCAATTGTGGCTGCGCGGTGGTGTCTGCGTTCGCCATTTGGAGATCGCGGTTCAGAGAAGTGTCCTGAGCCAGCGTATCCTGATTTTTCTTCTCGGTACATGCGCTCGCGCCAATCGCGAGCGACACCGCAGCCGCTGCTATAAGCCTGCTGACTTTTCCTGACATAACTCTTGTCTCCATATTTATGTGGCTACGCCGAAGCCCTTGATTTCCAATTCCTTAGACCATCCTTAAAGGGCAATCGGTGTGCCACTTATGAAAGAGCTTAGACGCTTAATTCCGTTCTTGCAGCCATACCGGTGGCAGCTCGCGGCCGGCCTGATTCTCGTGATTACGTCCACCGCGCTGTACAGTGTAAATCCATGGCTGTTGAGCATCGGCATCGATGCGATGGCCAAGGGTGCGTCGCAACGAACGGTGTGGCTGGTGGCACTAGCAATCGTGAGCCTGTCGCTCGCCACCGGCGTAATGCGCTACGGCATGCGACACATTCTGAATCGCGTCAGTCGCCGAATCGAGTACGATTTGCGCGGCGTTCTTTTCAACCATCTCGAGACACTAGACGCGCAGTACTACGCGCGCACGAGAACGGGCGATATCATGGCTCGTCTTACGAATGACCTCGGCGCGGTGAGAATGGCCGCGGGTCCGGCGATCATGTACGCCGTGAACACCATCGCGAGCGGCGCGTTCGCTCTGTTCTTCATGATCCGGATCAGCGGGCGACTGACGCTCATCGCACTCGTCCCGATGATTGCGTTGCCGGTGATAACCGCGTGGCTTGGCGGGGCGATTCATAAGCGATTCGATGCGGTTCAGGAACATTTTTCAACGCTCACGACCCACGCGCAGGAAAATCTCACCGGCACTCGAATCGTGCGCGCGTACCGCCAGGAAGCGGCCGAGATCGAGCGATTCGGAAAACTCAGCGACGAATACCTTCGCCGGAACATGGAGCTGGCAAAGCTCTATGCGACGATGCAGCCGCTCTTTTCATTGCTCGCCGGACTCGGCGCGGTCGTCGTGATTGGATTCGGCGGATCGCTCGCCCTTCGTGGGACGATAAGCATCGGTTCGTTCGTCGCGTTCGGAATCTACCTCGGCCTGCTCACCTGGCCTTTGATTGCGCTTGGATGGGTGATCAATCTTTTTCAGCGGGGAGGAGCCTCGATGGACCGACTCGTCGAGATTCTCGATGCACGACCCGCGATCGACTCGTCCGCGGCGACATCACTTCACTTGCCCGCCGCAAGGGGCGGTCGCTCGATCGAATTCCGGGATGTTGGTTTCTTTTACGCAAGCGAAAAAGAAACTCAGCCCCGCTGGATTCTTCGCCACGTCAATTTTTTCATTCCAGCCGGCGCGACCTTCGGCGTTGTTGGCGCTACGGGAAGTGGAAAATCGGCGTTGATGGACCTCATTCCACGGCTTTACGATCCGCAAGAGGGCACAATTCTCATCGATGGTGTACCAATTCGCGAACTTCCTCTCGACGAGCTACGCCGCGAGATAGGATTCGTTCAGCAGGAAAGCATTCTTTTCAGCGATACCATCGCGGCCAATCTCGGTTATGGATCAGAGGATCGTGAATCCATCGAATGGGCTGCGCGAACTGCACAAATGGAGTCGACAATCGCCAGCTTCCCAGGTGGATACGAGACAATGCTCGGCGAGCGGGGAATCAATCTCTCGGGTGGTCAAAAGCAGCGGGCTTCTCTGGCGCGTGCGCTTGCGCCGAGGCCGCCAATCGTGCTCCTCGACGACGCGTTGAGTGCCGTCGACACTCACACCGAAGCAGAAATTCTGCGTGAGCTGAGCACTGCGCTCGCGGGGCGCACTGCGGTTATCGCGTCACACCGCGCGAGCAGTCTACGTCACGCATCACACATAATCGTTCTCGAGGACGGCCACATTGTCGAACAGGGTCGTCACGAAGAATTGATGATGGCAGAGGGACGTTACTGGTCGCTGCTGCGGCGCCAGCAGCTCGTCGAGTCGATCGAGTCGAATGAAAGCTGACAGCCATCCGAGCAAGCAAAAGCTTGCGCGCGAAGTCTCTGAGGAGAAAATGCAAGAGCTGAGGGCCGAGCTCGCCAATGCGAACAGCATCATCGGAGACTTGCGCGATCGCGATTCTCTCAAGACTCAGTTTCTCTCGAACATCGCACACGATTTGAGGACGCCGCTCACTGCGATCATCACGCACGCGGAGATTCTGCGCGACGGTTTGCTCGGCGAAATGAACTACAGGCAGCGAGACAGCGTCGGCACCATCATCACCGGAGGGCGTCAGCTTCTCGACATGATCGCCGAGATTCTTCTCTACGCCAAAGGGTCGAGTGAGCCGCTGACGATCGATTCCAGGCCGTTCGAGCTCCAGGAAATCGTCGCAAACGTCAATGCGCTGAATCAGTCACTCGTCGCGCGAAAGCAGCTCGTTCTCGACTGCCGAGTCCCAGCGGACCTTCCGCCGGTGGACGGCGATCGCGACAAGATCATGCACGTTCTCATGAACCTCCTCGGCAACGCATTCGAGTTCACGCCCGCCGGCGGGAAAGTGTGGTTGAATGCGCGCATGCATGAAGAGAACGAGGAGCCCGTCGAATTTGTGGTGGTCGAAGTAGGGGATACGGGACGAGGCATCGCGGCCGATCACCACGAGCTGATCTTCCGTGAATTTGCGCAGGTGGACGCATCAGCGTCACGTGGTCATCACGGAACCGGACTGGGTCTCACAATCGCGCGGCGCTACGTGGAGCTCCACGGCGGAAGAATCTGGGTGGAGAGCGAGCTCGGACGTGGCAGCTGTTTCTTTTTCACGCTGCCAGTCTCGAAGGCACGGGAGTAGTGGCGAAGCGCGTCCTCGTAGTCGAGGACAGCATTCTCATCTCCAGTGCGCTCAGAATTCTTTTAGAGGCGAATGGATATGACGTCACCGTCGCGGGAACAGCGAACGATGCCGTCGAGGCGGCATCGACGTCCCCTCCCGACGCGATGCTGCTGGATCTCACGCTTCCCGATGGCGATGGACTTTCCGTGCTCGAGGACCTGAAGGCACGCAATGCGAAACCATCACTCACCCTCGCGATGACGGGCCACGACGACGACATCACGCGCGCGCGGTGCATGGCCGCCGGTTGCAGCGACGTTCTTCTGAAGCCGGTGCCGATCAACGACCTGCTGAGGATCATCGGCGATCATATCACGTGACTGATCGGCGCGGGTACCGCCGCGCCGGTCCGTTTCTGCGGCGCTATTACGCGATCAAGTACCGCGCGTTTGCTCGAGAGCGCCGGCCACACGATGGCCGCCGTGGCCTGATCATGCTTCAGGTCGATGCTCTCGCTTATTCGGATCTTCGCCGCGCCATCGAGCGTGGATATTGTCCTACAATTCAGAGCCTGCTCGACGAACAAAGCTTCGATTTACGTCGATGGTTTTGTGGATTGCCGTCAGCAACTCCCTACTGCCAGGCGGGAATCTTTTACGGTCAGAACGATGGAATTCCGGCGTTTCGTTTTTTTGACAAGCCGGCTCGTCGCCTTATTACATGTAACTCACCAGACGGGGTGCAGTACATTCGCGACAGGATCCCAACTCCGGGCGCGCTCGCGGGTGGGTCGAGCTATGTGAATCTGCTCGACGGTGATGCGCAGACAGTCGCGTTCACGGTCGCGACTCGCCAGAAGATGTCCGTTTACCAGCGGTTGGGCGGAACGCGAATGGCACTCCTGATTGCATTGCATCCTGTGCGTGTTCTTAGAATGATCGCGCAGAGTATCCTCGAATGGCTTCGCGAAGAAGTCGAGCGGACACGGGGTGAGCTGCTCGGCAGGGCAACGCATTCCGAAGGAATTTTTCCGCTCATAAGAATTTTCAGCAACGTTATCGTGCGCGAGCTGCAGACGATGGCGATTCTACTCGACGTTTACCTCGGCGTACCGATCATTTACAGCACCTTCATGCAGTACGACGAGCTCGCCCACCACTTTGGTCCGTCGAGCCGCCCGGCGCTCGCGGATTTGCGCCGCACAGATTCTCGAATCTCGGAGATCTGGCGGATGGCACGAGTGGTGGGTGGCCGGGGATACGATCTCGTGATCCTGTCGGATCACGGCATGACGCGAAGCGTGAGCTATCGGGTGAAGTTCGGGGAATCACTCGGAGCAACGGTGCAAGGCCTGCTTACGGATCAGGCTTTGATCAGTCAATCCGAACGCAGTGAGTATGCGGATGTCGGCGCCGAGATTGTAGAAGCGGTCGCTCAGGCAACACCGCCGCGAATGGCGCGCTTTCGCCGTGGGCTCCGACGCATTCGCGACTGGGTTCGCAGTCGTTATGGGCTGAGGGAGATAATTCTGCCGGAGAAGTATCGTGTCGACCGGATTCACGATGTTGTCGTGACCTACAGCTCCTGCCTCGCACTCGTGTATTTCGCCGACGACGAGAATCAACTTTCGCTCGATTCCATTCTTTCCAACGCGACTCGACGGAGTTTATACGAAGCGGTGGTCGCGCATCCAGGAATTGGACTCGTGCTTACGCGCCAGGACGGTGCGGTATATGCCGAATCGTCAAAAGGCAAAGCGAGAATACAATCAGAGCAAGTAACGGTCATCGCGGGAAAAAATCCGCTCGAGCCTTATGGTACTGAATCGTATCAGCTTCGCGCGATCGAATCGCTTGTTGGTCAATCGAATTGCGGAGATTGCGTTTTATTCGGGGCGTTCGACGGATACGAAATAGTTTCGTTCGACGACCAGGTTGGCGCGCACGGCTCTGCCGGGGGAGATCAGGTGTACCCGTTTTTGATAACGCCAGCTGGTTTGGTCGCACGCGATGAACGGATTGAAGATGCGCGTGACATTCACCGAGTAGTCCTCAACAAATACCGCGGACCGCGGACTGCGGAAGAACCGCGGACTACGGATAACCGAAGGAACTACGCAACCTCGTAACCACGTCAGCACACTGCGGAGGTTGAGTAATCGTTAGCTCCCAGTCATTCCGTCTTCCGCCGTCCGCGGTTCTTCCGCCGTCCGCGGTCCGCGGCCGGTTTCGTATCCGATGATGGTTCGGAATTCTCCAGCCGTTATTCGCTCTGGCTCGAATTGTTCGCCTGCTCGCTTCATCACGCCGCGCACAACTTCGTCGACGGTCATCAGCGGTGCATCAGCTTCGGCTGTGACTTCAACTTCCCATTTTCCTCTGTCGGCGCCTTTGAGCGTGTGGCGATAACGCGCGGCGTATACCGTGTGCCACGGATTCGGCTGCGCAGATGACGCAACGATTGCGACCGCGCTCTCAGTGCCGCCTTGTCTGATTGGAGGAAAGAGCCGCACTTCTTCCACGAGCTCGGGACCAATACGGTCAGCGATGTCTTTGAGAAAGCGCTCGGTTGTGTCGATCATTTTTCGGCTCCGATCAATTCACGTTCCACATATAGTCTCAAAATTTGCATGAAATCCTGCGCGTTTGTGACAACTCCGAAAGCCTGGCGTGTTCCGCGATCCTTGAGCTTGCTCACAACGAATTCCG
The DNA here is from genome assembly GCA_046262875.1 of Gemmatimonadaceae bacterium. Lineage (GTDB taxonomy): Bacteria > Gemmatimonadota > Gemmatimonadetes > Gemmatimonadales > Gemmatimonadaceae > UBA4720. Next base: position 44,467 of record JBHELX010000026.1, read on the forward strand.
ACGAGTCGACACAAATGGTGGTGAGCTCACGCAATGTTCCGTCTGGGTCGGCGACGAAGGAAGGCAGCATGTTGCCTGTCGCAATCGAATGAAGTGCAGTCGCGACAAGGATCGCCATCGTCGCTTTGATGGTGTGACGACGCATCGCGTCCTGCGCCGCGAGATTGTCCGTAATCACTTCGGGTAAGGGCCCGTCGTCCCGGATAGACCCAGTCAGAACAAAAGGAACATCATGCGTGACGAGCGCGTGCATGATTCCGTTGGTGACGATTCCGTGCTTCACCGCTTCGGCGATTGAACCTACCGCGCGGACTTTGTTGATCGCGCGCATGTGCAAGCCGTGACCGCCGGGTACGGAAACTCCAGTATTCGTCATTCCGAGCGTCGTACCGAATATCGCCGCCTCGATATCGTGAACCGCAACTGCGTTGCCTGCGAGGAATGCACCGACGAAGCCATTCTCGATGAACCAGACCATATCGGCTCGCGCACGCGCATGGACAAGAGCGGGGCCGGCTACCCAGATCGGATATCCGCCGCGATCTCGCTCGTCGATGAGAATGCGCCCCATCAACGAGTAGTCAATCGGCTTTTCGCGGGAAACAAGGCTCGACATGAATCGGAATTCGTCTTCCGATTCTTCATCCCCTAACACAGAGGGTTGCACGTAAATCCCGTCGCTTCCGTCCTCTGCACTTCCGACCGCGACCTTTTCGCCGCGATTCACACGACGACCTTCTCTCACCCACAAAACTCCGTCGCGATCGAGCACGAGAGATCCATCCATCCGCGGCTCGCGCGGCATCACCCACTCGCCGTTGAGCTTCACATACGTCGGAAGATTCGTTGTCGCGAAGAAATTCTCAGGCAGAACACCATCGGCAGGCGCCGGGATGAACTTCGCATCCGGAGCATTGGGGAGAATACGACTTAGAGAGGCGGTGTTCATTCCCTAAAACAAGCGATTGAGCGATTGAGCGATAGAGCGATTGAGCGATAGAGCGATAGAGCGATAGAG
>JBHELX010000027.1:0-8618 GCA_046262875.1 Gemmatimonadaceae bacterium
CATTACCGCTGCCTTCCGCTTGGAGATCGAGCAGCTGACCACCGATCATTCCACCAGCGCCGGCTGCCTCCGTCAATACCTTAACTATCATACAGCACTGATGCTCCGGCAACACGAGCGACTCCGCTGATTTGTGCGCGAGCCGCGCCGCCAGCGGGATCATGACCGCTCCGGCAAGTGAAGCCTGCTCGATTCCGTAGACGCGATGCGTTGTTGGTCGTCCTCTGCGAACGTCGTCATCGTCCATGCATGGAAGGTCATCATGCACGAGCGAGTAGGCATGGATGATCTCGACGGCTGCCGCGAGACCGGATGCATCGCGTGACCCGCCGGCCGCGCGGTACGCGGCCAGAAGAAGCATTCCGCGCAATCGTTTCCCGCCGCCCTCGAGCGAATATCGGATGGGTTCGGCAATCGAAGGGGGAAGGTCTGTGAGCCCTTCGCGCGTTACCGCGGCGAGTGCACTTTCAACAGAATCGCGAAGCTCTGCGGGGAGCGCGCGGCGAATGCTAGGCGTTGAGATCCCTCAGCTCCAGTACGCCGTCCGCACGCTCGATGAGCTCCTTAACACGCGTTTCGGTCTCGCCGAGCTCCTCGGAGGCTAGGCGAAGGAGCTCGATTCCCTCCTCGAATAGCCGGAGTGCCGTGTTGAGATCGAGCCGCTCGCCTTCGAGCTGAGCAACGATCTCCTCCAGGCGCTTGAGGTTGGATTCGAAAGACATGACGGAAAAATAACCGCGGACCGCGGACTGCGGGGTTACCGCGGAGAGCGGACTACGAAATTACTGCGGAATTCAGCACGCTGGAACAGGTGAGGCTTTTTCCGCGTTCCGCCGTCCGCGGTCCTTCCGCGGTTCTTCCGCGGTCCGCCGTCCGCGGTAGCTTGCGCCAGCAAGCTTTATCCGTATATTCGGATATACGGATGCAACACATTTCCCATTCACCGGCCATTTTCGACAGAATGACGGCCCTCGCCGACACGACGAGAAGCCGCATGCTGCTCGTACTCGAGCGCCACGAGCTCACTGTTAACGAAATCCGGTCCGTTCTCCAGCTTCCACAGTCCACGGTAAGCCGCCATCTCAAGATCCTGAGCGACGATGGATGGGTCGTGTCACGACCCGAGGGCACAAGCCGCCGATACCGGATGACTGAAAAGCTCGAGCCCTCGGTGCGAAGACTCTGGCATTTGGTGCGGGAGCAAGTCGTAGCGTCCCCCGCCGCCGCACAGGATGGGCGGCGAGTGCAGACAGTCCTCGCGCATCGACGCACACGGTCCCAGAAATTCTTTTCGTCAGCCGCAGGACGCTGGGATCGCCTGCGCGGAGAATTGTTCGGCTCACGAACAGACGTTGTCGGGATGCTCGGGTTGATCGACGACTCGTGGACCGTCGGCGACCTCGGCTGCGGTACTGGTGGACTTACAGAGCTCGTCGCGCCTTTCGCGCGTCAGGTAATCGCGGTGGACGATTCCGCTGCGATGATCAACGCGGCGCGAAAGCGGCTCGTGTCATTCGACAACGTGAGCCTTCGCGCTGGTCAGCTCGAGTCGCTTCCGATCGATGATGCATCGCTCGACGTAGCGTTTCTCTTTCTCGTTTTGCACTACGTCGTCGAGCCCGAGCTAGCCGTCGCCGAAGCGCACCGCGTTCTCAAAACTGGAGGACGGCTGATCATCGTCGACATGATGCCGCACGATCGTCAGGATTTGCTGGATGAGATGGGCCACGTCTGGCGCGGATTTTCCGAGGAGCAAATGTCATCGCTTTTCCGCTCGGCGGGATTTCCCATGGTCAGATATTATCCCCTTCCGGCCGATCAATCGGCAAAGGGACCGAGTCTTTTTACCGCCGTCGCGCGACGCGCTCGTGCTGTCGAATCGACGGAGCTCGACGCTGACGCAACAGGAAGTCCGGCGCCGTTCGCGCTCACCGCCTGAGTACCACCTATTTTTCACTTATAGAGAAACCCGAGGAACCGATTGTGACAACCGTAGCCGAGCCAAGAACTCCCGCGATAAAAAAAGAGCGACAGTCCATCGACAGATTCGGCGTAGCACCCGGCCGCGCCCCGTTCAAAGTCGCTGACCTTTCGCTTTCAGATTTCGGTCGCAAGGAAATCAGACTGGCCGAGTTCGAGATGCCCGGGTTGATGGCCCTTCGCGAGGAATATCGTGCGTCGCAACCCCTCGCGGGCGCAAAGATAATGGGCTCGCTTCACATGACCGTGCAGACTGCGGTTCTCATCGAGACTCTCATCGAGCTCGGCGCCGATGTGCGTTGGGTATCGTGCAACATTTTCTCGACTCAGGATCATGCGGCTGCGGCGGTAGTTGTCGGCAAGAATGGAACAGTCGAAAATCCGAGGGGCGTTCCTGTTTACGCATGGAAGGGCGAGACGCTCGAGGAATATTGGTGGTGCACCGATCAGGCGCTCGTGTGGCCGGATGGATCCGGCCCGAATCTTCTGCTCGATGATGGCGGTGACGCGACCCTGCTCGTCCATAAGGGAGTGGAGTTCGAGAAAGCCGGTCGCGTTCCGGATTTCGACGAGAATCAGGAGCCGGAAGAGTACGGCGTGATTCTAAGTCTTCTGCGCGCAGAGTACGCCAGGAATCCGAATCGCTGGAGGACGATGGCGAAGGATCTTCGCGGCGTTTCTGAGGAGACGACGACGGGTGTGCACCGTCTGTATCAGATGATGGAAGCTGGTACGCTTCTGTTCTGCGCGATCAACGTCAACGACTCCGTAACAAAGAGCAAATTCGACAATCTTTATGGCTGCCGTCACTCGCTTACAGATGGAATTCTGCGCGCGTCAGACGTCATGCTCGCGGGAAAAGTCGCGGTTGTCTGTGGATATGGGGATGTAGGAAAAGGATGCGCGCAATCATTGCGTGGTCAGGGCGCGCGCGTGGTGATCACCGAGATCGATCCGATCTGCGCGTTGCAAGCAGCAATGGAAGGCTATCAGGTGACGACGCTCGACGATGTTGTCGAGACGGCAGACATATTCATCACCGCGACAGGCAACCAGCTGATCATCACTGCCGAGCAAATGTCGCGCATGAAAGACAAGGCGATCGTCGGCAACATTGGTCACTTCGACGATGAGATCGACATGGCCGGTCTCAAGAAGACGCGTGGCATCAAGCGAATCAACATCAAGCCGCAGTACGACGAGTGGGTTTTCCCGGATGGCCACAGCGTGATGATTCTCGCCGAGGGACGATTGTTGAACCTCGGTTGCGCGACTGGCCATCCGAGCTTCGTGATGTCAGCGTCCTATACCAACCAGACGCTCGCCCAGATCGAGCTGTTTGCCAACAACCGAAACGGCAAGTACGAGAAGAAGGTCTATGTGCTGCCGAAGAAGCTCGACGAGAAAGTTGCGCGTCTACATCTGCCGAAGCTCGGTGTGAAGCTCACCCAGCTGACGCGGGAGCAAGCTGAGTATCTCGGAGTTCCAGTCGAGGGGCCGTACAAGGCTGACATGTATCGGTATTAGGGCTACCGGCTACCGGCTACGACTATCTCAGCGTTGTTTCCATTTGGTCCAGATCACGACCGTCTCGCAATCCTGAGTACCGCGACGAAATTGTGCGGGCACGAAGCTGGTCGAATAAACCTCGATTGCCGCAATGTCATCGGAGCGAATGAAATCCTCGATGCCTTCGCCAATCCATGGATCGCCGTCGACAACGTAACTCACGCACTCGAAGTCCGCGCCTCGGGGACGACCAACAAGGACTGTCTTACCGTTATCGCTCGCGCGCCGAAGCATCGGCGCCATCGAGAGAAGCGACACCAGATCTTCCCCGACGCGCTTCGATATCTCCTCGGGCGTCATGTAATACCCGGTCCCCATTTGCTTGCGCCGGTTGAATCCAACGCGATCGAGTGTCTGCTCACTCTTTGCGTTGATGCGAACTGTGTCGAGCACAGCGACAAATTCGCCGAGCTTTATGGTCACGCGGGTGGGCGCGCGAGAATGAAGAGTCACGGCCACTTCGGCGGGCTGAAATCCAAGGCGCCGTGCAGCTACGGTGCGCGTGCCCGATCGAAGGTTGTTGAGAGTGAAGCGACCCTCTGCGTCGGACAAAGTCGCGGCCGTGTCGCCAGCGACCGAAACGCGCGCGCGAGAGAGCGGCAGTCCCGAAGGATCGAGAACGGTGCCGGTGAGAACCGCGTTTCCCTTTCGGCCGACTGTCGTGGTCGGCGCGCCTGGCGCGCTCGTCACATGCGGCAATGGATCGGGCAGCTCGAGGCCAACAACGCCAATAGGGGACGAGAGATGCACACCAACCAGTCCCGTCGAATCCGCTCCGCTTATCGCCATCACTGATCCCGACAAATCATCTGGAAGTCCGCAAAGTTTGAAATGTCCATTGGAAGCAACGGTCGTTGTGCGGCGATACGGAACTGCCTGAAAGCTGTTTGCAGAGACCCGAACCGCGACGAATTCGAGAATTATCTGAGCACCTACGGCGGGATCACCGCTCTCGGCGAACTGAACTGTCCCGAGCAATGCGCCAGGTCCAACCCGCTGCTCTCCCGGAGTACATCTTGCCGCGATGACCGTCTGCACTGAGGGGATTGCGACGACCAGATGAAGCTGTTGACCAGCATCGAGATTGAGGGGAGCCGTGAGCAGTGCGATTCCGATTGAATCGAGAATCGCATGCGTGACTTCAACTCGATGAGTACCTGGTGGAATGCTGTCGATTCTGAATCTCCCGAGAGAATCAGTCATTGCGGCCGCCGATGTTCCTTCGACGGTCAGCAACGCTCCTCGCAGGGCGTCCTGGTGAAGGCTGTCGACTGCTACTCCCTCGATTACCGCGAAAGTTTTCGAGGCAGTCGCCGGCGTTTGAGCGGCGGCCGCACTTGCGAAAAAAACAACGGCGATTGTTAAAACGCGCATGTCGCCGCCACTCTAATGAACCTTTTGCTTCGTCCAGAGCACAATCGTTTCACAATCGCTGGAAAATCGCCGGTACTGTGCTGGTGTGAAGTTGCTGGAGTAAACCTCGACTGCTGCGAGCTCATCGGGACGAACAAACTCTTCGACGCCTTCGCCGATCCACGGAACGTCGTCGAGCCACCAGGTCACGCAGCCACCGCTAATGCCAAACGGTCGGCCCCTAACGACTACGTGACCGTCTCGGAAATCCTGGCGAAGCATCGGCGCCGTCCTCAACAGAGCCGGAAGATCGAATGCGTGGCTGCGAGCTATCTGCTCGGGGGTCAGATAATAACCCATACCCGTTTTTTTCCGCCTCGAGAATCCAACGCGGTCGAGAGCCATTTCGCGGAAGGCGGTAATACGGACGGTGTCGAGAACTATCACGAATTGTTCGAGCTTGACGGTGACATCCACCGGACTGCGCGTATGGACACTGACAGGTATTTCAGTCGGCTCGAAGCCGAGACGGCGAACAGATAGCGATCTCGTACCCGATCTGAGATTTCGCAGAACAAAATGACCTTCGGCATCGGACAATGCCACGGCAGAGTCTCCGTTGATCGTGACACGCGCACGAGGAATGCCGGCTCCATTCGGATCGAGAATCCGCCCAGTGAGGACCGCGTTGCCGGTGCGGACATTTGTGGCAGACGCGGCGCTGAGAGCGGAGCTTCCGCTTGCCGCGGACTCGGGAAGCTCGAGTTCGGCAATTCCCACGAGCGAGGAAAAGCTCACGCCGATCGAGCTCGTCGAATCCTGACCGTTCACTGCAATCAAGGACCCGGCGAGATCATCGGGGAGGCCGCATATCTTGAATCGCCCACTGGGACCGACTGTCGCGGTGCGACGAATTGGAATGGACCGGATAGTTTTGCCGGACACACTAATTTCGATCCACTCCAGAATCACTTCCGATCCCGCTGCGGGTGACTCGCTCTCCGCGCGTTGAACGGTACCGAGCAAAGCGGCCGGGCCGGCGCGACGTTCGCTCTCATCACATCGCAATGAGACAATCGTCTTCGCCGATGGGACGCCGACAACAAGCTCGAGCTGCTGTCCGGGATCGAGCTTGAGCGGCGGCGTGAGCAAACCGATTCCCATTGTTTCGAGCAACGGATGGGAGACCTCAACGCGTTGCGCGCCAGGCGGAACGCTATCGATTCTAAATCGGCCAAGAGAATCCGTGACTGCTCCGATAAATGTTCCTTCGATCGTCAAGACCGCACCGCGCAGGAAATCCCGGCGGAGGCTATCCACCGCAACGCCTTCGATGACCCCAAAGGGTTTTTTAACGATAGCAGGAGTTTGTGCAATCGCAGTACTCGCGGCGAAAACAATTCCGATTATCGATGCGCGCATGTTACCGGGAATTTATCGCCCGTTATGAGACCCGCATCACTCACGGGTCGATGCTCGCGTGCTGCCCCTTCGCAAAGCGCACGGACAACCTGCGGTGCGCCTCGCCAAACCGGCACAAAATCCGTGGTGAGCAATCTCTCACGCCGCGCGAGCTCGGCGCGATACCACGCCGCAGGTAAGAGCGGCACAACGACGATCGTTACGTCGGGACGTCGCTGCTCGACTTCCTGAAGATACCAGACCGGATAAGTCTCATTGTCCCCGTGCGAAAAAATCACCGCACGAGCGGGCGCTGACGTGAGAAGACGCATTCCATCGCGCCTGGCTTCCGATGCGGCAGGCTCGATGCGGCGACTCACTGCACTCCAATTGCAAATCACAGGTACGAATGCAACAAGAGTTGCAGCAGGGGTAAGCCAAATGCGGGCTCGACCATTCACTCGTCGGGCGAGCCGAACTGCGCCGAATCCCGCCCACAATCCCCAGCACATGAAGGCGAGCGCGAAGAAATAATCCCGCTCGCGGGCTTCATGCTTCGCATTCGGAGGAATGAAATGACCGCCGTATGACGGGCCGGCTTTCAGATTGAGATAAAAAAGAACGCCGATTGTCGCCGTCAGAAAAAGAATGAGCATTGCCCGCCAACTGCGACGATTGATGCGTCGATGCTCGATGAAACCTGCAATCCCGAGCAACCCGAAGATCAGTGAAAGACCAGTGCGCGCGAGATTCGGTGCCGGATCGGGCGCCAGCCCGAGCGCGACCTGCCAGTCTGCATACTCGAAAAGATTTCCGATCTGAATAAAAACCGGCGCTTGTCGAGGCCAAGGGGCCGCAGGCATATACTGTTTGCGAAGAAGAACATCGACGAGTGCCGAAACCGTCGAAGGATTCCCCTGGTTGATCGAAGGATCGTGCCTTGCGCGGATCACCATGAACACAACTGCAGAAGCACCGACGACAAAGGCAATTATTAGTGCGGGAGCATTTCTCAGCATCTTTCGCGACCACCCGAGATACAGAGCCGCGGGAACTGTCAGCAACGCGGTCAGATGCAGAGCGAAACCCAAACCCGCGACGTATGCGCCGAGTATCAGCCACTTTCGCTCGCGTGCCGCGTCGGTACGATCGGCGATCCAGAAAATCAAACAACCGACAAGTAGAGCGGACGAGTATACCTCCGTCTCCGTCGCACTCAGCCAGAGACTCGATGTCGCTCCGGCACAAACGGCGGCAGCATATGCAGCGAGCCGATCGCCTGTCCAGCGCACAAAAAGATTCGCCATCAACGCGCAGGCGATCGCGGAACAAAGCGCGGAGAGGAGATTGATGGAGTAAGCGAACCCCACGAGCGGCGAAAAAATCCTCGCCCACAGATTGCCGACCAGAACGTAGAGAGGAGTTCCCGGCGGGTGAGGAATTCCGAGTGAGTGGATTGCGGATAAAAATTCGCCGGAATCCCAGAGGGTCACGCTCGGGGCGAGAGTCGCGACGTAGACGCAGGCGAGGGTTGCGAAGACCAGCATTTCAGTTCGCCTGTCGTTTTTCATAGGTTGTACATATACAAGAAACAACTGCAACTGAACATGATGGCAGACGGCTAACTCGCGATCTGTAATTAAAGCTGTCCGTGCGCGCGCATCGCACGCATATTGTGCCGCCGTGGATTCCATTACTCAGCTAAGGTCATCGCTCGCCGATCGGTATGAGATCGAGCGCGAAATAGGCGTCGGTGGAATGGCCACCGTCTATCTCGCCCGCGACCTTCGTCACGACCGTCACGTTGCGCTGAAAGTCCTCAAGCCCGACCTGGGCGCAGTGCTCGGCGTCGAGCGGTTTCTCTCCGAGATCAAAGTCACAGCAAATCTCCAGCACCCGAACCTTCTGCCGCTGTTCGACTCCGGCGAAGCGGACGGTCTCTTGTTTTACGTCATGCCGTACGTCGAGGGCGAATCGCTCCGCGCCCGGCTCGACAGAGAGAAGCAGCTTCCCATCGACGAAGCGATTCGTATTTCCGTCGCGATTGCCAACGCACTCGATTACGCGCACTCGCACGGCGTGATTCACCGTGATTTGAAGCCCGAGAACATTTTGATCCAGGCGGGCCAGCCTGTGATCGCGGATTTTGGAATCGCGCTCGCAGTGAGCAAAGCCGGCGGCAATCGCATCACGCAAACTGGACTTTCACTCGGCACGCCGAGCTACATGAGTCCCGAGCAGGCCACAGGTGATCGCGTCATAGATGCGAGGAGCGACATCTACTCGCTCGGCGCAATGACATACGAGATGCTGAC
>JBHELX010000027.1:8628-43661 GCA_046262875.1 Gemmatimonadaceae bacterium
ACTCTGACAGAAGTTGGGATGACGCTGGGGACGCCGCTCTACATGGCGCCCGAGCAAATCGCGGCCGACCCGCAACTCGATCATCGCGCCGATTTATATGCCCTGGGCTGCGTGGCGTACGAGATGCTGACGGGCGAGCCGCCGCACACCGGAAATACCTCGCAAGCGGTGATCGCGCGAATGCTCACCGAGAAGCCGCGCCCGATTCGCACGACGCGTCCGCAGGTTCCGGATTACGTCGAAGCAACAGTGATGCGTGCGCTGGAGAAACTTCCGGCGGATCGATTCTCTAACGTTCGTGAATTCGCGGACGGACTTCAGGGACGGCTAGACCTCGCGTCATCAAATGCATTAACGAGTGCGAGACGTGCCGCGACATCGCACGGTGCCACGTGGCGGCAACGACTGAAAGATCCGCTGGTATTATCGCTAGCCGCGCTTCTATTGATTGTCGCAGCAGCTGCGGCGTACAGAGAGCGGACTCGCCCGTCCGAACAACGACCAATCAGATTCGTGCTGGCTACGCCGGACAGCGTTAAAGCAGTTGCGACTTTTCCATGGCCGGGCGCGATCTCACCTGACGGAAGCACGATAGTGTTTGCCGCAGGCCCGGTGACCGCGCCTTCGCTTTACGTCCAGAAAACCGACCAGCTCGACGCGCACATCATTCCGGGCACCACTGGCGCTGGGCAGCCAATCTTCTCGCCGGATGGTCGGTGGCTCGCGTTCGAAGGGAGCGGAAAGCTGCGCAAGGTGCAGCTCGACGGGAGCGCACCGACCGCGATCACCGATGCCGGGAGCTTCAACGGCGCGGACTGGACAAGCCGGGATGAGATTGTACTCGGCTCGGAGGGGAACAAACACGGGCTCTCGAAAGTGAGCACCTCCGGCGGAGAGCTGGTCGAGTTCGCAAAGCCCGACAAGTCGAAGGGTGAGACAGATTACTTCTGGCCCATTGCGCTGCCAAATGGAAAAACTGTCGCGTTCGTAATCTGGACTGGGTCGCTTGCATCGGCTCGACTAGCTACTGCGTCACTCGACGATGGAAGTGTAGTTCCGCTCGACATTCGAGGAATCCGACCGCTCGCGGTAATCGATCGTGTTCTCGTTTATGTGCAGATCGATGGATCTGTGATGGGCCTCAAACTCGACAGGTCCGGCCGCCATCCTGCGGGAAAGCCGACGCCTGTGCTCGATCCTGTATTTGTCTATCAGGGCCTGAACGGAAACTCGGAGATTTTTGTATCGAGTCGGGGCGCGCTCCTGACTTCGCGTGGCGGGACGAACAGTCAACTTGCGTGGATTGGTCGCGATGGGACGCCCCAAATGGTCTCGAAGGAAACCCGCCAATTTGCGACCCCTCGACTGTCGCCCGATGGCAGCCGGATTGCTGTCGTGGTGGGCGATCATGAAAAGACCGCGATCTGGATCTTTGATCTTGCGACTTCCACGTTTTCGCGACTGTCTTCGGCGGACGCCGCGAGCGCTCCGTCGTGGACGCCCGATGGAAAAAGTGTCGTGTACTCGGCGCTTGGAGACAGGGAGCGTTTCGCAATATGGTCGCAGGATGCAGACGGAGGATCTCCCGCAAAGAAGCTGTTCGATATCAACCAGCTCACGCCGGGCGCCATCCTTTCTCCCGACGCCCGTTCGGTGGTGTACATCGGCTACGCGGATAATTCGTGGCAGTTATTCCGCGTTTCACTCGACTCGGCGCGGGTTGCCGTTCCATATCTTCATGTTGGAGGAACCGGCACCGTCGAGCCGAGTTTTTCACCTGACGGGAAATGGGTCGCGGTTACCACAGACGAATCCGGGCAATCGGAGATTTCCATCAGATCTTTTCCTGATCCTTCTTCTCGCGTGCAGATATCAGCTGGAGAGGGTACCGGAGCTGCCTGGTCTGCCGATGGTTCGCGCATCTTTTACCGTAATGGAACGGCTCTCTTGTCCGCGAAACTGGCCGCGTCGCCGGGCCTTCGTGTTCTCTCGCGCGACACAGCCCTGGCGAACATTTCCGTGACCGCCGGTGGGGGGCTGTCCCGAAGTTATGATCTGGCTCGCGATGGGCGATTCCTCGGATTGGTCACGAACAAGAATGATTATCAGATCGTGATTGTTCCGAACTGGTTGCCTGAGCTGAAGCAGCGTCTCGCGGGGAATCGTTAGGCTTTCGTCACTTCGAAAGGCGATTCACGCGTTACGAGTTGTGCCCGCAAAGAATCGACCACGCAGCATCGAGCGCATGACGATGGTTGCGCACATCATGCACACGGAAAAGCATCGCCCCTCGAGTGAGCGCGACTATGCTCGCCCCAATCGTGCCCGCATCGCGCTCAGCCACTGAAAACTCTTCCACCTCAACTGGCTCATCCGAGCCCTTCGCGGCGGCGAGACCTTCCGCCATCGCCTCGCGTATGAATCGTTTGCGCGATGGACCGACCATTACGGGATAACCGAGAGCAATCAACGAATCGAGTCCACGCAAAATTGCGCGTGAGTGTTCGCTGCGCTTCGAGAATCCAAGCCCTGGATCGAGAACGATCCTGTCGCGCGCAACACCAACGGATTCGGCAAACTTGGCGCGGGCACCGATCTCATCCACGATCTCCCCAACCGGATCGGCACCATAATTCGCATGCTCATACGTCGCCATTTCATTGATGCGACCGCGTGAGTGCATCAGCACAACGCCGCAATCATTCTTTGCGATAACGCGCGCCATCAGCGGATCGAGACGCAACGCCGAGACGTCGTTCACCATCGTCGCGCCCACATGAAGCGCTGCTTCGGCAACTTCAGCTTTGTTTGTGTCGACTGAGATCGGCAGATCCGCCCACCGCTCGCGCATGGCAAGAATTATCGGAACGACCCGTCTCACTTCTTCTTCCGTTTCTACTGGAAATGCCCCGGGCCGGGTTGATTCACCGCCGACGTCGATGATGTCGGCACCATCGGAAACGAGGTGGCGCGCGTGTGCGACCGCCTTTGCGGGCGAAAAAAAATTACCCCCGTCAGTAAAGCTGTCGGGGGTAACGTTGAGAATGCCGACGATTATCGGCCGATCGAGTGAGATTTCCTGCGAGCCGGCACGCAGCCGGCGCGGCTCCAAAACCGCACCGGCGCGCTCGGCAACAGAGATCACGCCGGAGCGACCTCCGGTCCGCCAAAGAGCGGCTGCTTGGCGGGTTTCGTTTGCGGCACTGTCGTTTCCTTCACAGACGTCGGCGGCAGCGATGGCGGAGTCGCTCTCGGTGGAAGTGTCTCGCCTCGAGCAAGCATCTGCACTTCGTCGCCAGTCAACGTCTCGCGATCGAGGAGCGCAGCCGCGACGGTATGAAGCAGCTCGATGTTCTCGGTCAAGGTTTCCTTCGCGCGCGTGTACGCTTCCTTGATCACGCGCGTGACCTCGGAATCAACGAGCTGCGCAGTGCGCTCGGAAACTTCTCGCCGAGTCTGAAGCTCGCGACCGAGGAAAAGCTCCTGCTCGTTATCGCCGACGAGAATCGGACCAATCGCTTCGGACAATCCCCACTGGCTGACGTAGCGCCGCGCGAGACCGGTCGCCTGTTGAATGTCGCTCGAAGCTCCAGTCGTAACGCGACCATGACCGAAGACGAGCTCCTCGGCAACACGACCGCCGTACATACGGACGAGCATCGCCTCGAGCTGTTCACGCGTAATCGAGAGCCGATCATCCTCGGGCAGGGTGAACGCGAGACCCATGGCGCGTCCGCGAGGAACGATCGTAACCTTGTGCAACGGATCGTTTCCCTTCGTCTTGATGGTGCAAACGGCGTGGCCACCTTCGTGATACGCGGTGAGTTTTCGCTCCTGCTCGCTCATCACCATCGACTTTCTCTCGGCGCCGAGCATCACTTTGTCTTTCGCGTCTTCGAGGTCGACCATATAGACCTTGTCGTGGTTCCGACGCGCAGCTAGCAGCGCGCCTTCGTTCACGAGATTCGCAAGATCGGCTCCCGACATTCCAGGAGTTCCGCGCGCGAGAGTCGTGATGTTCACGTCATCAGCTATCGGCTTGTTGCGAGTATGAACCTTGAGAATTCCTTCACGTCCGCGCAGATCAGGCGCATCGACAACGATCTGTCGATCGAATCGACCTGGACGAAGCAGCGCGGGATCGAGTACGTCCGGACGGTTTGTCGCAGCGATGAGAATCACGCCATCGTTCGACTCGAAGCCGTCCATCTCCACGAGAAGCTGATTGAGTGTTTGTTCACGCTCGTCGTGGCCCCCGCCCAGACCGGCGCCGCGGTGACGACCGACGGCGTCGATTTCGTCGATGAAGATGATGCACGGCGCATGCGCTTTGCCTTGCTCGAAGAGATCGCGCACACGGGAAGCGCCAACTCCGACGAACATCTCGACGAAATCGGAACCCGACATCGAGAAGAACGGACGGCCGGCTTCACCTGCAACGGCTCGAGCGAGCAGAGTTTTTCCGGTGCCCGGAGGACCAACGAGAAGCGCGCCCTTTGGAAGTCGTCCGCCAAGCTTGGTGAACTTCTGCGGATCCTTCAGGAACTCGATGATTTCCTCGAGCTCGACCTTCGCTTCATCTGCACCCGCGACGTCAGCGAACGTGACTTTCGGCGAATCAGCGGTGAGAAGCTTTGCTTTCGATTTTCCAAAGGAGAACGCTTTCGCCCCGCCCGCCTGCATCTGGCGCAGGATCAGCATCCAAGCGCCGAAGATGATGATGTACGGCAGGATCATGAAGATCAAACTGCCGAACGACGTGCTCTCGGGCTCGGCACGAATCTGTACGTTCTTATCCTGTAGTCGCGTTACTTCCCTATCCGAATTCGAGATCGGAAGGAGAACGGTGAAGCGCGACGCCGGGTGTCCGCCAATCGTGACATGATTGCGGAAGTCCCCGATGATGCGCTTTCCCTCTTGCATCGTGACTGCGGCAACGTTTCCGCGCTCGACTTCCTGGTTGTACTGCGAATAGGAGATCTGCGGGGCCGCGTCTTTTGCGCCCGACATATAAGTGAAAAGAGTTCCGGCGAGCAGGACAAGCAGCACCCAGAACGAGAGCTGTTTCGAGGCCTTGCCCCATTTTCCGGGAGTCTTTGGCTTCTGTGGAATTGGTATTGGCATTACTGCAAACTCGCGATATACGGCAAATGGCGGAAATTTTCCGCGTGATCCAGCCCATAACCCACCAGAAACTCGTGGGGTGCATCAAATCCGACGAACCTCGTGTCGTACTGCAACCCCTCCGCGATTCGTTTATGCAAAAGAGCGCAAATTTCGAGCGAGCGAGGCGACCGATCTTCGAGAAGCGCCATCAATTTGTTGAGCGTCTTTCCCGAGTCGACTATGTCCTCGACGAGAAGGATGTGCTTTCCCTCGAGCGTCGTTTCCGGATCATAAAGCAGCCTCACTGTACCACTCGACACCATTGCATCGCCGTAGCTCGCCGCAACGAGGAAGTCCACCTGGATGGGGCGATTGATCTTGCGAACCAGATCGCTCAAAAAAATAAAGCTTCCCTTCAACAACCCAAGGACGAGTAACTCGCCGTCAGGATATGCCGCTGTGATTTCCGCCCCGAGCTCAGCAACACGCGCTGCGATTTCCTGCTCGTCGAACGCGATTCGCTTTACAGTGCGGCCGGAGAGTCGTGGATCGGCAACAGCGGCGGTCACATTCGCTCCTGAGGTGGGGTGGCGCCCAAGTCAAAAGCGCCGAGTCGCAATGAGCGCGCGGCTTCGACCTTTTTCCAATCCCATCGGCGAAGGACCAGGTACTCGCGGAACATCCTGACTTCGACCCCTCCTGAGAGCTGAATCGAGCCGCCAGTTACACCCTTTATAGTAAACTCTGCCAGGCGGTGAGTTCCTCTTCTGTCCATGACGATTCCGGCCTTGGCGGCGATCGACGGCCATAGCGCGCGGAGCGATTGAGCATCATACCCCTGAAGCGCGACCCTGGCAATGCGAAGCGAGCCGTCATTTTCGACGTGCGCGGCGATACTGTCTGCGATCATCGACATTTGCGTTCGCCAATCGGCGGATTTGCGTGCGATCGAGAGCAACGCAGCCGGAAACCCGGGACGCAATCGTGAAATTGCGGGCAGCAAATCATGTCGCACTCGATTTCTCAAATGTGCGCGCGTTGCATTCGACGGATCGTCTGCCCAGACGATTCCATTTTGTTCTGCAAAGCGCGCAATCTGTGCGCGCCTCAAGGCGAGAAAAGGCCGAACAATTTCGGTTTCGGAGAAAAGAGCGGCGAGTCCACGGGGTCCCGCGTCCCGAAGAATTCGAATAAAAACGGTTTCGATCTGGTCGTCGAGTGTGTGCGCTGTCGCGACGACGCCATCAAATTTCTCGGCATTGTCTCGGAGAAACGCCCAGCGTGCGAGGCGCCACTCATGCTCGCTGGTCGCGGACGAATCAGCTCTTCCCGCGACGAATGGCACATCCAGCTCGCGCGCAGTCCGGCGGACGAGATCGATTGCGCGCCTCGCAGCGAGGCCGGTTGCGTGATCGAAGCTCGCGACCAAAAGCTCGGGGCGTTTGGCTTTCGGAAGAGTGGCAGCGGCATGCAACATGACCATAGAATCGACGCCGCCGGAAACGGCAAGAAGGACGCGATCGAGCTTCACGAGCGCCGCTGCGGTCGCTTGTTTTACAACGTCTCCTTCATGCCGTCGGTCAGCCATGGTATTTTAATCTAAACCGCCTACCCACCCCGGAGACCGCAGAAAGTCATGGAGACACACGGACCACTCGGAACATTATGGGTTGGATTCGGCCTGATCGGATTCTATCTCGCTCTGATCTGGCTCAATGCGCTACTCGGAATGTTTCTTACGCCGCTGTTCATGATTCCCGGAACATGGCTTATGGACTGGCTCCAAAAACGAAAGCAGGCAAAGAAAGCCGAAGCTGACAAGCCGGTAGCGGGTAGCCGTTAGCCGACAGCCGTTAGCCGACAGCCGTTTTCACCAGTCGTAAAGGATACGGTAGAACGCTTTATTTCGAATCACGGCGCGCACATAATCTCGCGTCTCCACAAACGGTATACGCTCCGTAAATAATTCCGGATCTGATGCGCCGGGCTTTTTGAGCCAACGCGCGAGCCTCGATTCGCCAGCGTTGTAAGCCGCGAGTGTGTGAGCATCGTCCCGATCGGCGCGAATCAAGCCGCGAAGGTGAGCTGTGCCGAGCTGGATGTTCAATGCAGGATCGAAGAGGCGTTCCGTTTCGAGATTACGAATCCCCCGGGCTTTGGCGATCGACCGGCCAACGTCCGGCATGAGCTGCATGAGACCCCGCGCACCCGCAGGCGACACGGCGCGAGGATTGAAGCTCGATTCCTGCTTGATCAAGCCCGCAACGAGTGCGGGATCGAGTCCATTCGCTTTCGCACTCGACGCGAGCGTTTCTCTCTCTGCTACGGGGAAAAGCAAACGGTAATTCTGCGGAGTCGGCCCTTGCTCGGTGACAACTTTTCTGCCGAGAGTCATCGCGCGATTCGATTCCACACCCCCAGCGAGAGCCTGCGACGTCGCAACGAGACGGTCCGGCGACTTCGTTGCTTCATCGAACAATTTGTCGGCCTCGAGTTTCGCTTCAGTGTCCATCCCAACGTCTTCAAGAATTGCGATTCGGTCGGCTGCCTGCGACACGTCCTTCACCTTTGGATAGTGATCATCTCGACTACTGTCTTTGAGCAACGGCACGTGCAATCGGCGGGCGCTCACGACGGTGTAGTAAGATGAGCCTTCCTTCGCCATGACTTCACGCCAATGCGCCTGTGCCTTAGCGGCATCTCCGCGCTGCTGCCACGCGCGCCCCGCCCAGTAAAGAGCAGCCAAGGCATCATCACTCGACGGATAAAGCTCGGCGAGTGAATCGAGCTCGACAGCCGCCGCAGGATAATTCCGCGATGCGAACGCAATGATTCCCGCTCGGAAAAGCGCGGTCGGAGCATGACGAGCGTGAGGGAATCGGCGAACCACGGTGAGCAGCGTCGATCGTGCATCACCGTCGCGCAGCTCGTCGGATGCAAGATCGGACAAGAGAATCAGCGCCGAAGCCGCGCTCGTATCCGTCGGCGACACGACAGTTATCGAGCGCAGCGCAGCTCTCGCGTCGGCGCCTTTTCCCGCGGCAAGAAGAGCGCGTGCCCGTTGATAACGCGCGGCTGCAGCGAGAGCTGGCGGCGACACAATTCTCGCGAACTGCGCGGCAGCCTCGTTGTCACGATTGATGCGGGCGAGCATCAGCCCGTCGTTGAAATAATCCTGACTCGTGCCGAGGCCAGCCTTGAATGCGCCAGCGTACCCCGTGACTGCTCGAGATGCCGATCCCGCCGAATAACCAGCGCGAGCCAGAATCAACTGCTCCGCAGGTGTTGGGCGCTGGAAGAGTTTATCGAAGAGCAACACGCCGTCACGAGCATCATCGTGCGACGCTCCGCGCGCCAGATACGCGATGAGTGCTGCGCGCGCACCGAGGATCCTCGATGAATCCGAGGGAGGCGAGCCTTCGAGACGCAATGCATCGAGCCTCATGCCAAGTGCGCTGTATGCTTTGATTGCGCCCTCAATGTCGCGCGACCGCTCCAGTGCAATTGCTTCCGTGGGCTCGCGGCGGCTTTTCGCGACGTCGGTTTTCAGCTTCCTATAGAATTTTTTCCGATCACCGGCATCAGTCGTGACGCCGGCAGCGCGCAGATACAGCCAGTCACTTATCGCGTCGAGACGATCGGCAGCCTTCTCGTAAAGGGTTCTGGCGCTGTCGAGCTTATCAGCGCGATCGAACGCGCGCGCGCGAAGAATGAGATCGCGATCCTCGGCGTCGACGATGTGAGGAACACTATCGACTGATTGCGAGCGGCGTGCACTTGCAGCGTCACGTGACGATTCTCCATCGCTGCAACCAGCTGACGAAATCAGTACGACGACAATGCAGACAAGCTGACCTACCGCCAACGAGCGTGCGCTCCAAGCATCAGCTTGTCAGCGTCCGGAGGGCCCATACTTCCAGCGCTATACTTCGGAATATCCTTCGGCGGCCTGCGATCGAAATACTGGAGAAGTGGGTCGATAATCCGCCACGCGGCCTCGACTTCGTCACTTCTTGTGAAGAGCGTCTGGTCTCCGATCATTATATCGAGCAGAAGCGTTTGATACGCCGGCGCAGATTCTGATCCGAAAACTTCCTTGTAAGAAAAATCCATGTCCACAGGAGAGATCTCGAGGTTCGATGTCAACTCCTTCTCTGCTCCTGGAGTCTTCACATGGAACCGCAACGCGACTCCCTCATTGGGCTGCACACGAAGCACAAGCATGCTCGGACACATCGCTTCGAGCTCGTCCTGTCCAAACATCAACACTGGCGGCTGCCTGAATTGAATAGCGATTTCAGAATGCCGGGTCGTCATTCTCTTGCCCGATCTCAGATAGAACGGAACGTGCTTCCAGCGCCAGTTGTCGATCGAGAAGCGAATAGCGGCGAATGTCGGCGTCATCGATTTCGGATCGACGTCCTTTTCTTCGCGATAGCCAACGACCTTCTCGCCACTGACCTCACCCGAAGTGTATTGCCCAAGAATTACCGGCGGCTCGCCTTGACCAACGAGCGGACGCACGCCACGCAGCACTTTCACTTTCTCATTGCGAACCTGATTTCCATTGAAGTAGATCGGTGGCTCCATCGCAGCGAGCGCGAGCAGCTGTAACAGGTGATTCTGAAACATGTCACGAATGATGCCCGCTTCCTCGTAATACTTTCCGCGCCCCTCGGTGCCCACAGTTTCCGCGACTGTGATTTGCACACTATGGATGTACTGTCTGTTCCAAAGCGGCTCGAAGATCGGATTCGCAAAGCGCAGCACCAGAATGTTTTGAACGCTTTCCTTCCCGAGGTAATGGTCGATCCGAAAGATCTGGTGCTCATCGAGTCGCTCGAGTACCGCGTAGTTCAAAGCGAGCGCGCTCTTGAGATCACGTCCGAACGGTTTCTCGATTACGACTCGCACCCACGGATGTTGATTCGGTCGATCGATTCGCGGGGTAAGCCCACTCGCCGACAGATGTTCCACGGCGGTCTCGAACACGCTCGGTGGAATGGCGAGGTAAAACAGTCGATTCCTGTCGCGCGGCTGCATTTGCGCCTGCATCTCGTCGAGACAACCGTGAATATTCGCGTAGACCTGATCGGTCGAGAGGTCGCCGCTCGTATAGCGCATCCTTTTCGACAACCAGTCCCACGCTCCATTGTCGACTGATTGAATTTCATCCGAGTGCGCCAGGGCATCTCGCATCGAAGCGCTGAACGCCGCGTCGTCCATCGGATCACGACCCACACCGAGAAGCGAAAAATTTTCGGGAAGGAGTTTCTGCGCGGCGAGATAATAGATCGCGGGCATCAACTTCCGGCGCATTAAATCGCCCCCAGCGCCGAGGATCACTGTTGCGCATTCGTCAGCACGCTCGCGCTTTTGCGAGGTGGGTATCCGCATCTCCGTGGTCCAAGCCGGAATAACGCGCGGAATCGTCATGCTTTTTTTACCGCGTGACCGCCGAATTCGTTGCGCAGAGCGGCAATCACTTTTGCAGAGAATGAATCACTCTGGCGCGATCGCAGTCGCGCCAGCAATGAAAGTGTGATCACAGGAGCGGGAACGTCGAGATCGATCGCTTCCTGAACTGTCCATCTTCCCTCGCCGGAGTCTTCTACGAATCCCTTCAACTGATCGAGGTTTGGATCGTGCTCGAACGCCAGCTCGGCGAGCTCGTTGAGCCACGAGCGAACAACGCTTCCCTGGTTCCACACCGCGGCGATCTGATGCAGATCGAGCTTGAACTCGCTCGATGCGTGGAGAATTTCGTATCCCTCAGCATAGGCCTGTAGCATGCCGTATTCGACTCCGTTGTGAATCATCTTCACATAATGACCGGAGCCTGGCGGACCCATATGGCCGTAGCCATCGGGTGGCGCGAGAGATTTGAAAATCGGTTCGCAAAGCGCGTAAGCCTCGTCGGACGCACCGATCATCAGACAGTATCCGTTCTCGAGTCCCCAGATTCCGCCGCTCGTTCCAGCATCGACGAAGTGAATGCCCTTCGGCGCGAGATCCGCCGCACGGCGCATGGAATCGTGGAAATTCGAATTACCTCCATCGATGATCACGTCCCCTTTCGACAATCCCGGAAGAAGCGCTGTGATGGTATCATCAACCGGTTTTCCGGCGGGCACCATTATCCATGCAACGCGAGGTGCCGATAGCTTCTGAACGAGATCGGCAGGCGACGAAGCGCCGACTGCCCCAAGCGTGACGTACTTCTGTATTGCCTCGGTACTGCGATCGAACACGACCACGTGATGTTTGTCTCTCATCAAGCGCTCGGTCATGTTCCCACCCATTTTTCCGAGTCCGATCATCGCGAGCTGCATTTTTTATCCGGGTTGAGTGGCCAGACTGCATCCAGCGGCGATAAGCTCCCTTCGCAGCTGATCCGCTGACTCATAACGAATTGTATGAAAACCGAGGGCACGCGCGGGTACCAGATTTTCCTCGCGGTCGTCGATGAAAATTGAATCTTCCGCGCGCGCAGCCGTAATCGCGAGAGCCCTCTCGTAAAAGACTGGTTTCGGCTTCCGAACACCAATCCATGCTGACGCGATGAACGTGTCGAAGATCCTGTCTAGGCCGAACAGCCGAATTCGATAACGGCTCAGCTCGTCCGCCTCATTGCTCGTGGTGCACATCCGATTTTTTCCCGACTCGGCGAGTGCCCGTGCGACGGCAATGCTGTCAGGAAACGGCTTGCTGCAACCGTACATGAACTTGCGAAAGTCTTCCGGAGTAAAGCTGCGCGGACGTACGAACACAGTTCGATCGAGATAATCGTCGAGCAGCATTTCTCCTGTTTCGAACGCCTCGACTACTTCGTCGTGCCTTCGAGAAAAATCCTCAGGGTCGATGCCGAATGCTTGTGCCGCTTCTGTTCGTTGGCGACGGTCCCAGCCGTTAGTGCCGAGTACGCCGCCGATGTCGAAGAAAACGTGGTTGATCGTCACGGTTAGCCGACGAGAACAGCGCGGGCAGGTGCTCCATCGAGCCCGACGAGACGCAGCGGGAGGCAGATGAGCTGATAGACTCCCGCCGGCGGCACACTCAGGTCGAGTCCCTCTACGATCACGACTTTTTTTTCCAGCAACGTGATGTGCGTTCGGTGATGACCGGAATGGAACTGCTCGATCGAGAGATAGTCGATGCCGACGAGCTCTACTCCGTGATCGACGAGATATTCAGCGCCGTCGGGCGCGAGGTATGTGTAATCGACTGCGAACTGCGGGCTGCGGAGAAGCGCCGAATTACGAGTGCGGAGCAGCACGCGCTTGTGTGAGCCGATCTTCTGCTTCTCGAGATCCGCAGCGCCGATGGACATCAGATCGTCGGGGAACGCGAGAAGAATTGCGGTCCCGATGAATCTGTCGATCGGGATGCGATCGACAGTTTCGCCATCGTCGAAGAAGTGTTTTGCAGCATCGACGTGCGTTCCGGTGTGCGATCCAAAAGTGATCGACGACACGTTCGCGCCGGCGCCTTTTGCGATTGCCTGCTGCGGCTCGATTTGGATTTCCGGATTCCCCGGGTAGACGATGCCCCCGGTTTGAACGGGCATCGAGATATCGTAAATGCTCATATGGCGAGCGACAGGCGCAACTGTCGTTCCCGCGCGCGAGCTAGGATGGAAGACTCGTTGACTGACTGGCGCTGAGAATGAACCGCGGGATGTCCGCGCGAAACTCCGTCCTATCCGCGGCGACGAAATTATAGTGGCCTTCCATGTAGCCTTCGCCCGACTTGAGAATGCAAAAACTCTGGTATTCGTGAACGCCTCCGGGCTGAATTACCGGCTGTTCTCCG
Organism: Gemmatimonadaceae bacterium; assembly: GCA_046262875.1. Classification (GTDB taxonomy): domain Bacteria; phylum Gemmatimonadota; class Gemmatimonadetes; order Gemmatimonadales; family Gemmatimonadaceae; genus UBA4720. The sequence continues at coordinate 21,547 of JBHELX010000027.1, forward strand.
ACTACCCCTTCCCCTTTGACCTCGATGTCCTCCCCCGCCGAATCGTGAATGAGCCATCGCCGTGAGATAAGCTGCGCGGGCTGCTTACCGACGTTTTCAATACGGACGAAATACGCAAACACATAATGCTGCTGCGACGGCTCGGATTGATCGCGCAGATACATTGGACGAACGGTGACTCGAATCCCGGAAGATTCGCGGTGGAAGAACGGAACAGATGGCATGAAAGCGATAGAGAGGTAGAGCGATGGAGCGATGGAGCGATAGAGCGATGGAGCGATAGAGCGATAGAGCGATAGAGCGGTAGAGCGATGAGCGATGAGCGATGAGCGATGAGCGATTAACGGATATCTGAATATCGCCTATCGGTCAATCGCCCTTTCGCTCATCTCTCTACCGCTCAATCCCTCTACCGCTCGATCGATCCTACCACAGGGTTGCTCTCTGAGCTTCTGGTCTGACCATGGGGTCGCCTGGCTTGCAATTGAATGCCTCAGCGAATTCGACCATGTTCGATAACGGCCCGTTCGTCCGCCACCTGCCCGGCGAATGCGGATCGATGTTGATCAGAACCCTTTGCTGTTGCGGCGTAACGTTCTGCCGCCAGATCTGCGCCCACGCAAGGAAGAATCTCTGCTCAGGCGTAAATCCGTCGATCATCGTCCGTGGCTTGCCCTGCAGCGATTTCTCGAGCGCAGCATACGCGACGGCCAGGCCACCAATGTCGGCAGCATTTTCACCCAGCGTGAGCTTGCCGTTTACGTGAACGCTATCCAATACCGTGTACGCATCGTACTGGTTGGCGATCATCGTCGTGCGAGCCTTGAACTTTGCCAGATCTTCGGGACTCCACCAGTTCTTGAGGTTTCCCTGTGGGTCGAATTGCGCGCCTTGATCGTCGAAGCCGTGGCCCATCTCATGTCCGATAACGCTTCCCATTCCTCCGTAGTTCACCGCATCGTCCGCGGTGGGTGAGAAGAATGGCGGTTGAAGAATTCCTGCCGGGAAAACGATCTCGTTCATTTGGGGGTTGTAGTACGCGTTGACCGTAGCCGGCGTCATTCCCCACTGAGAGCGATCGAGCGGCTTTCCGATCCTGTTCAGATCGCGCTTGTTCTCGTAGGCGTTCACTGCGATCACGTTGTTGAGGAATGGACCGTTCGTGATGTTGAGCGTGGAATAATCGCGCCACTTGTCGGGATATCCGATTTTTTCGGCATACGCGTGCAGCTTGACCAGCGCCTGTTGGCGCGTCGTCTCACTCATCCACGGGAGGTTCGCAAGTCGGTCGCGATACACAGCCTCGAGGTTGTGCACCATGTCCAGCGCACGCGCTTTCGCCTGTGGTGTGAAATACTCGGCGACGTACGCCTGTCCGAGCGCATCGCGAAGTCCGCCGTCGGTGAGACGGGTGCATCTTTTCTCGCGAGAAAGGAGCGCCTTCTGACCAGTGAGTGTTTTCGAGAAATTGAAATTCTCGTTCACGAAGGCGGAGCTGAGGAACGGCGCCGACGAGCGGATCACGCGCCACCGGAGATAGGCCTTCCAGTCGGGAAGCGGCGTATTTGCGAGCAGGCTGTCGACCGCAACGAAATATTTCGGACTTTGAACATCGACTGTCGGCACATTCGGCGTGCGAAGATCGGTGAAAAACCGCGTCCAGCTGAAGTGCGGAGTCATCGATGCAAGCTCAGCCGGAGTCTTGGGGTTGTAGGTCGCGACAGGATCGCGCTGCTCGACCCGGGTGAGAGACGCGCGGGCAAGCGCGGTCTCGAGATCCATGACACGCTTGGAATCGGCTTCGGCTTGATCTTCCGTTTCACCGGCCAGGCCGAACATCCGACGCATGTGCGCTACGTAATTCTTGCGGATGGTCTCAGATGCGGAGTCAGTCTTCGTATAGTAGTCGCGGTCAGGAAGACCAAGACCGCCTTGAGCAGCGCCGCCAATTACTGAGGTGCTGTTCTTGGAATCCTGAGTGGATCCGAAATTGAATGCAGCGCTGACGCCTTCGGCTTGCAGCTGTGCGATCGCGGTTTGAAGTCCTTCGCGAGTCGTAACCGCATCGATTTTCGTCAACCTTGCTTTGAGTGGCGCGGCGCCAGCCTTTTCCGCGGCCGCTGAATCCATGCACGACGCGTAATAAGTGCCGAGCATTTTCGTGCTCGCGTTGGCCTGCGCCGTCTTTGCGGCAGCTGCGGCCTTATCAAGGATCTTCGTGAGATTTTCCTGATTCTGTTCGGTCAGCTCATCGAAGCTGCCCCAGCGCGAGAACGCAGCTGGAATAGGGTTGTTCTTTACCCAGCCGCCATTCGCGAATTGATAGAAATCGACGCATGCATTTGCGGTGCGATCGAGATTGGCGGGGTCGAGTGGAACTGTTTGATGATACGTGTTCTGTGCGGCGGCCGTACCGGCTGCCGCGAGAAGAAGTGACGCAACGGCTAAATGCCGCGCAATGCTAGGCATTCGGGAACTCCTGAATGGATGATGGTGGGAAACGGGGAAGGTCGTGCTCGATAAGATACCAAAACGCCGGGCATCTGTTCCGAACGGAAGAAGGTTTCGGGCTTCAGGTGGCGCAGGTTGCCAGGCATCCGGTGAACCGCCGCATGACCGTTCGATCGCCGAGATCGGTCGTGCGGGTTCACCTGATAGCTGTGCACCTGATCAAGCTGAAGCCCGAGACCTTGTTCTGTTGCTTCTCGAGTTCTGCTTCTGCCTTTTCCTTCTCTTTCGACGTCGCTTCATAATCGACCCTCGGCATTTGGGCGAGCCGCAGTTACAGACGTAGAACTTCTCGTCCGCCGGATCGTTGGTCCGCTCGTATTGGTAGTCGTACGCGAGCTCGACTCCGGGCTGAATGTTCCGCCTCGCATAAATCCAGATCCTGCCGTCCTCGATTATCGCCTCGCAGTTCGGGTCACACGAATGATTGATCAACCGGGAGTCGTTTCCTCCACTGTTTCCATCGACACAGGTTTTCTTGTCGAGTGTGAAGAGGTAAGTATGATGGCGTCGCATGCTTTCATCGTCGTACCGGCGATCTCCTTCCTTGTTGCTGATTCGTTCTCCGGTGTACTCGATGATTTTCTGACCCGCTCGTATGCGCCGTTTGGCAAAAACACCGCGCCCCTGAATTTTCGAGCGTCGAATCTCGTACAGTCCGATTGGGGACTGTCCGTTGTTACGTGACATCGTTTTGCTCTCTTATGAAATCGCGGGGAGAATCGCACCCCGACATTCACCAAATCCGATTCTCGGACGATCGTCCGCGCCGAGGTAGCCTCGCATTATCACCTCGTCCCCGTCCTCCAGAAATTTTCGGGTCTCACCCGTTGGCAGTGATACAGGATTCGCGCCGCGCTTCGTCAGCTCGAGGAGACAGCCGAGTGATTCCTGTGTCGGCCCCGAAACTGTTCCACTGGCGATGAGATCGCCCGTTCGCAGATTACAGCCGTTGCTGGCATGGTGAGTAAGAAGCTGCGCCATCGTCCAGTACATGAGTGAAAAAGGTGCCCGACTCAGAAGAAATGGCGATACACCCTGACCGCGCATTTTTTGGGACGATAGATAGACCTCCAGAGTCGCATCGATACCGCCTGAGCGATCGTTTTCCTCCGAAGACAAATAATCGAGAGGCTGTGGATCGCCTGGCGGGCGCCGAGAGGCCGGAACTCGATAAGGCTCGATTGCCTCAGCCGTAACAACCCAAGGCGAAACCGTCGTCGCGAAATTTTTCGCGAGGAACGGACCGAGCGGCTGGTACTCCCAGGCCTGTATGTCGCGCGCTGACCAGTCGTTGACGAGGCAGTAGCCGAAGACATGATCCTCGGCATCACGAATGACTATGCTCGACCCGAAATCATTCCCCTTGCCGACAAAGAGTCCGAGCTCCGACTCATAGTCGAGCATTCGCGAGGGTCCAAAAGTAGGAGTGGTAGCATCGGTCGCGCGCGTTTGTCCGAGAGGGCGCCGGACCGGAGTTCCGCTCACGACGATTGAAGATGCGCGGCCGTGATAACCAATCGGCACGTATTTGTAGTTGGGAAGCAAGGGATTATCGGGACGAAACATCTTCCCGACATTTGTCGCATGTTGTATCGACGCGTAGAAATCGGTGTAGTCCCCTATTTCGACTGGCAGATAGAGAATCGATTGCCCGATTGGAAAAAGAAAATCGCCACGAAGCGGCTGCGCTTTACGCGCAGAGTCTGATCCTTCGCGCAACAAGTCGGTGAGTGTTTCTCGAAATTCCAGGCGATCCGCCCTGCTCATCTGCATCAGCGTGTTTAGCGCGGGCGACTCGCATGCCGTCCCCGCCAATGACTTGCTCAAGAGCCCGGCGTTCACCGCCGCGCAAACGTCGACGATCGAATCGCCGATTGCCACTCCAACCCTCGGCACCTCGTGCGGGGACAGAGCGAAGACTCCGAATGGAAGATTCGCCAATGAAAAATGCGCTGCTTCATCATTCGCGGATTCGACCCAGCTGCGATTATCGGATGAAGCCAAGCGCTCGCGCCTCGTCCACCGGCTCGGTAAACGAGCAGGATCCAAACGAAAGAAAAAGTTTGTCGCGCGTTGTGCGTAGGTCGTCGCGACTCAGCTCGTGCGACCGCCAGGTCAGCCCCCCTTCATGGACGCTGAACGCGTCTGCCGAACTCTCCTCGAGGAGCTCCACTGCTTCGGGTTCCGTCACGCCGGACCGAATGAAAGCGCTTGCGAGAAGAATGTTGATGAATCCGTACATCTTTCCGCGCGCGCTCCCGGTGTCATAGGTCAACGGGTAGGTCCCGCATAACGCGTGATGGAGTCCCGCGGTTGCCTTGAATGGAATTGCGAGATCGTTGCAGGCCCGGATAAAACGCAGAACTTCTTCCGATCGCGGGAAGGCATCCTTTTTTACGCCGCCTGTGCGAATCTTTGCTGAGCCGCGTCGCGCGGCGACGGCCCGGAGAAGTGAACGCATTTCTTCGTTAGGCGATACTTCGAAAAAACGGTGAATGGGCTGCGGAAACGCAGCCGATGCTTCGCCCACGTCTTCTTCGTTGCGAGATCGCACTTCCACAGCGTCGCACAGTGCGTGACCCGACTCGGAGCGGGTTATGTGCGTAGCAGTGAATCCGAGTATTGTCTTGCGCGCTTCTGCAATGTCACCGTCGACAATTACGCTCAGGCACCATGGGACGGAACCTTCGCCTCGGTCGAGCAGGGCGCGCGAGGCATCGCCGAATTCGGCAAGCCGCGATGCGGGGACTACAAATCGTCCCAGTAACTCGCGGTCGCCGCCGGCGCGATACTCAGCGTAATTCTTGACGGCGGCTTGCATGTCGAGGTTTGCGGGCGGAAAAAGCCCGGCATAGTCGACGATCCCCGTGAGAAACGAGCGAAGAGTGGCCATTGCGCTCGGGAAATCTATTCGACCCAGACGCCGCTATGAGGCTTTACCCGCAGAGGCAAGGGGAAGAGAGAGTGTGAAGGTAGAGCCAACTCCCTCCTCGCTCTGAACCGAGAGCTCCCCGCCCATCAGTCGGGCCAGATCGCGACTGATTGCCAAACCAAGTCCGCTACCCGGAGAAGTGCGAGTGAATCCGGTCGAGCCCTGCACGAAAGGCTGGAAGATCGCATCGAGGAGCTCGTCTGAAATGCCGAGTCCCTCGTCGATAATTTTGATCTCTGCGCAATTTCCAACCCTTTTGCACACGACTTTCACCGACGACTGGGCCGGACTGAACTTCACCGCGTTGGACAAAAGATTTACGATGATGTGCTGCATCCGATCGCGGTCTGCGAGCACCGCAATTGGAGGATCACAATTCTCGACTGTGAACTCGATGCTGTTTGCGTGGAGCAGGGGCTCGACGACAAAACGAACCTGCTCGAGCGCCTCCGCGATGTCGACAGTCTTTATTCTCATCTGCAAGCGGCCTTTTTCGGTCCGAGCAAACGTGAGGATGTCGTCCACCACCGATAGGAGCTGACGCTGTGCTTGCCGAATGCGCGCAATTGCTTCCCGCTGCTGCGGCGTGATCGGGCCCTGCACTCCGAGCTCGAGCAGCTCCGCAAAACCGGCGATTGCGTTGAGTGGAGTGTGCAGCTCGTGACTCATCGTCGCGAGAAAATCTGCTTTGGCGCGATCCGCCTCGGCGGCGCGAGCCAGTGCTTCGAGTGCGTCAGTCCGTGCGTCCTGCGCTTCACGATAGAGTCGCGCGTTGTCCATTGAAGTTGCAACGCGCGACGCGAGATCCTCAGCGAAGAGTAAATCGCGAGGTGAGTAACGGAGATGATCGTCGGCGGCGACAAAAGTCAGAGCGCCGACCAGTCGGCCCCGCGCGCGCAACGGAACGACCATGTACGAGCCTACCCGGAGCTTTCGGAGCAGCTCTAATTGACGTTGATCGCGCGCCGACTCTACGAGCACGTCGTCCGAGAGTTCCGAAACGAGCTCCGGCTGCTGTGCCTCGAGCATTCTCGGCGCACCGAGCATGTCATCCGCTTTCGGCGGGTAGCGTTCCTGAAGCTCGCGTACTGTTGACTGCATCGCCGGATCCGGGTGAATAATGGAGAGCCTGCGGATTTCCCCGTCGTCGTCGAAAAGATCGACAATGCACCACGCACCAAGCTCCGGCATCGCGAGCCGCGCAACGCTGGAGACGGTTTGCTCGTAGTCGAGTGACTCTGCGAGAGTGCGGCTGATCTCCGCCAGAAAAAGTGCACGTCTCTCGGGTCGGCGCCGCTCCACCGTACTCTCGGAAAATCTGGGAACTAGTTGCTTCCGAGTCATTTCTTTTCGCATGTCAAGAATTGCGCCCTATTGACAAGAATCGTTCGTGTGCTGAAAATTCAACCTGCTGATTTTTTAGCACGCGTGCTTGTAACATGATGCAGGCGCCCGTCGTACGGGAACAAAACACACCCGACATTCTTTCCATTCGCAAACCGTGAAAAAAACAGTCGGAACCCTTATCATCGCTGCAGCCTTGCCCGCGATCGCGGCGTCGCAGACCACTTTGCCCACTCAGCAGGCGAAAATCGCGACCGCCGTTCGGTTGCAAGGAGAAATCAGCCTCGATGGCAAACTCGACGATCCGCAATGGTCAATCGCTACGCCGATTACGGATTTCGTTCAGAAGGATCCAGTCGAAGGCGCGGTTCCAAACGACAAGATGGAAGTGCGATTTCTCTACGACGACGACGCGCTATACGTCGGCACGCGAGTCATAAGCAAAGACCCAGCGCACATTCAGGCGCCAATTAGCAGACGAGACAATATCAACCAGGCCGAGCACATCTGGGTGTCGCTCGATTCATATCATGATCGGCGCACGGCCTACAGTTTCGGCATCACCGCATCGGGAGTACGCGGTGACTGGTATCATCCCTCGGATAGCGAGACCGACATCGACCTTTCGTTCGACCCAGTGTGGCAAGCGGCCGCCGACATCAACTCCACGGGCTGGACCGCGGAGATGCGAATTCCTTTTTCGCAACTTCGCTTCAATGCGGCGGACGTTCAGCACTGGGGCTTGAACGTCGACCACTGGATTCCATCGCGAAACGAAGATGTGTTCTGGATTCCAGTACCGAAGAAAGCGACTGGTTGGTCTTCGCGGATGGGCGCGCTCGAGGGAATTCGTGGAATCAAGCCCGCGCGGCGCCTGGAGGTGATGCCGTATGTTGCGAGCGACGCGACGGTGAATGGAGAGCGCGATCAGCGTAATCCATTCGACAATGGAAGCAATCTCGATGCGCGTGTCGGTGGCGATCTCAAGATGGGGCTTGGACCGAGTCTAACGCTCGCGGCAACGGTGAATCCCGACTTCGGACAGGTCGAAGCAGATCCCGCAGAAGTAAATCTGTCTGCGTTCGAGACAATTTTTCCGGAGAAGCGGCCGTTCTTCATCGAGGGAAGCCAGCTCCTTCGCGGGTTTGGCCCCTCGTATTTCTACTCGCGAAGAATTGGCGCGAGACCCCGTGGTCCTGCATCCGGAAGTTTTGTCGATTATCCGAATGCGACAACCATCCTCGGCGCAGCGAAGCTCACGGGCCGGCTCGCGAACGGCTCGTCGGTTGGCGGTCTCGCCGCGGTAACCGGAAGAGAAGAAGCCGAGAGCTACGATCTCTCGACGAATCAATTCAGCAAGGTCGAGGTCGCGCCCCTGACTGGCTACGGCGTCGGTCGATTCCAAAAGGAATTCGGTCACACAGCATCTACGATTGGTTTGACGCTCACTGGAATGCAGCGCGATCTGAGCGCGAGTGATGCGTTGTCGTCCGTGCTCAACCGCGCAGCCTATTCCGGTGGCGTCGATTTGCTGCTTCGGCTACAAGGCGGCGCATATCAGATTCGCAGCTTTGCGGGATTCAGCGACGTCGAAGGCGAGCCGGCCGCAATTTCGATCGTTCAGACTGGAAGCGCGCATTACTTCCAACGACCCGATGCAACGTCATACCATTTCGACGACACGCGTACTTCGATTAGCGGCTACGACATCTACTCAGGCATCGACAAAGTTGCGGGCAAGCATTGGCTCGGTGGCGCATACGCGGGCGCCGAATCACCGGGATTGGATTTCAATGATGTCGGTCGCCTTGGAACCGCCGATGGACAAAGTGGTGGGGGCTATGTGACCTATCGTGAGACCCAGCCGGGCAAACGGCTGCAGCGATACGACGCGAACCTCGAGGTGGATACCGAGCGAAACTTCGACGGAGACAAACAATTCCTTCAGTACACCGCTTTTGGATCCAGTACGTTCAAGAATTTCTGGGTACTCAGTCTTACCGCTGCGTACGACGTTCGCGCACAGGACGCGCGACTTACACGCGGTGGTCCTTCGATGGGAACGGGGGCGAGCAACTACGGAATCATTTCGCTCGGAAACAGCTCGGCGTCGACGACGCAATGGCAAGGCCGTGTTTACTACGGAAAAGACGAATGGGGCGCACCAACAAATCGATTGAGCGGATTACTTTCGATTCGTCCGACACCACAGTGGCAGCTATCCGCCGAGCCGAATTACCTGCGGTTTGTCGATCCCCGACAATACGTCACTGAATTGTCAGGCGGCAGCGCCGCTACATATGGAAAGCGATACGTATTCGCTTACATCGATCGAAGCACGTTCCTCACGGACATTCGACTGAACTATACGCTCAAACCGGATGTCACACTGGAGATGTTCGTCGAGCCATTTGCCGCAAGCGGACGATACTATCGATTCGGCGAGCTTTCCGCCGCACGGAGCCGCGACATCCTGCGCTATGGTGAGCAGGGAACGACGATCACCCAGCAGGCGGACAAGAGCTACCTCGTGACGGACTCGCGATTTGTCGACAGCGATGGAAAACCCGCGACGTTTACACTCCCCTTCTCCGACTTCAATGTTCGCTCGATTCTCAGCAACATGGTCGTCCGGTGGGAATACCGTCCCGGGAGCACGTTCTTCTTCGTCTGGCAGCAGAGTCGCCAGGGAAATCAGCCTAACGGCGAGCTTGTTCGACTCGGCGATCTCTTTGGCGGTTTCAAAAATGTCGGCAGCAACTTCTTCGCGATCAAAGCCAACTTCTGGATACCTGCATTGTAGGCCCCCTTGACAGGCAAGCGGCAGATGCTAGTTTTTTAGCAGACTGCTAAATACCTAGCACCTGACGAGGAGATTCGGATGCCCCCAGCCACAAGCCTGTCCCGCCGAGAGCGACAGATCATGGACATTCTCTATCGCCGTGGATCGGCGACAGCGGCGGAAATCAAGGACGATCTCCCGGAAGCGCCGAGTTATTCAGCGGTGCGCGCGATGCTGAGGATCCTCGAAGAAAAAGGGCACCTCCGTCACCATTCCGATGGTCCCCGCTACATCTTCACTCCTATAGTCTCGCGACCGGCCGCGCAGAAGTCGGCGTTGAAGCAAATGATTCGCACTTTCTTCGACGGCTCGGCTACCCAGGCGGTCGCCGCGCTGCTCGATATGTCCGCACGCAACCTTTCTGACGATGAGCTCGACCAACTAGGCAAGCTTGTGGAACACGCCAAGGGAGAGGGCAAGTGATGACGCCAATCATGTGGGACCGGGTAGTCACGCTACTCGGCGACGCCGCTCTCAAGAGCTTCGTGATTTTCGCGGTTGCGGGAGCGATCAACGCAGCGTCCCGCAAATCGTCTGCGGCGTCGCGACATCTGATCTGGACGGCGGCCGTTTGCGCGGCGATTGGAGTGCCCTTGATCGGAGTGATGTTGCCGCAATGGAAAATGCCGTCGGTTGCGGTTGCGCGGCCCGCTGCTCTCGTTGAAAGCACACCAACTCTTGCTATTAATGAGGAGCCGATCGCTCGAGTTTCGACGGAGCAGCCTGAGATAGATGCAGCGCCGATAGAGCAACCCTCACTTGAACGATTTTCCGCGCCGCCGCCCTCGCCGATCGTCATCGCACCGAGGATTTCGTTTGCAACTGCGGTGGCTCAATTCGGAATTGCAAAAGTCATCGCGATAGTCTGGCTCGCCGGATTGGTTTTGGTGCTGCTTCCATTCTGCATCGGGCGCTTGCGACTTCTTGCTCTGGCGGCGTCCGCTCGACCACTGACTGAAGGTCGATGGCCAGACCTTCTCGAGCGCATTCGTTCAAGCGCGACCGGACGACGCGTGACGTTGCTCGAGAGCGATCAGGCAGCAATGCCAATGACGTGGGGCGTAATCTCACCCGTGCTACTCATTCCCGCGGGTACGAACGAGTGGCCTGAGTGGAGCTGTCGCAACATCCTCCTTCACGAGCTCGCGCACGTCGAGCGTTTCGATTGTCTTACGCAATTCGCTGCGCGAGTCGCATGCGCAGTTTATTGGTTCAACCCGCTGGTCTGGATAGCCGCTCATCGAATGCAAGTCGAGCGTGAAATGGCATGCGACGACCGAGTGATCGATACTGGATCGCGCGCGTCGGAATACGCTGAGCAGTTGCTCCAGGTCGCGCGTTCACTCAGGCCGGCGCGCGCAACAGCGCATGCTGCGATTGCAATGGCTCGACGGTCGCAGCTTTCGGGGCGATTGACGGCCGTGCTCGACAGAGAAAGAAATAGACGGAGCGTATCAGCCCGGTTTCGAATGGTCGTGAGCGTTGCATCGTTCGGCGTTGCGGTTCCGGTTGCGACATTCTCGCCGTGGGTTGCAGACGCTGCCGCTTCCCCTGTATCCGCACCGCGAGCAGCTGCTCACGCGATCGCGAGCGTCGCCGCCGCGATACCGATCATAAAAGCGGTTCAGTCGTCGGAAGCTCCGATGGGAATCATCGAGACAACACCGGCACAACCCCTGAGCAGGCAAGCCGTCAGCTGCTGGGAATCCAGGGACGATCATGCGACGAGCGTCAACATCAACGATGACGATTCGCATTTCGGCCACACGACCGTGCGGTTCTCCAGCGGGGATTGCACCCTCGAGTTGCGCGCGGATGGAAAGTTCACACTTCGTCCGGATCTTTCTGACGTCGCGAGTCTGGAGCGCGGCGGGTCGCTGACAATCGATGAGCGCGATGGCCGCAACTCGAAGCGAGTCGAGATCAGGTCGAGTGATTCCGGTTTGGACCGACAGTATTTCGTAAATGGCCAGCGAACTGCCTGGTCGCCCGAAGCGCAGGCATGGCTCGCGAACACGCTTCTCGCAGTCGAGCGACGTACTGCATTCGCGGCAAAGACCCGTGTTCCGCAAATCTTCGAATCACGCGGCGCGCGCGGAGTGCTCGACGAAGTGTCGCTCATGCCTTCGGATTACGCGAAGGCGGCGTATCTGTCTGTGCTGCTGAACAACGGAATCAACCTCGATGGACCGACGCTTACCCGCATTGTGCAGCAATCGACGCGCGAGATGAAGTCGGACTACTATCTCGCGGAAGTGTTCACAAAGGTCGCAACACAGAAGTACGCGGATGAGAGCACGTGGCGAGCTTTTGCGGACGCAGCTGGTGGAATGAAATCCGATTACTACAAAGCCCAGGTAATCGGGAAGGTTCTCTCGAGGCCTCAGCTCGACGCGCCGACAATCGCAACTTTGCTCAAAGCGACTACGACGATCAATTCCGATTACTACCAGGCGGAAACGCTGAAGCAGCTCTCGAAGAGAAACGCGGTAACGCCGGAAACGAGGAAGTACTATCTCGATGCTCTCTCGAAAATCAAATCAGACTACTACAGGCAGGAAGTGCTGTCGTTTCTGAATACCGGAGAGCCGATTGACGCGTCGACAACGTCCGCTGTGTTGAAGTCGATCAGCGACATGACTTCCGATTACTACAAATCGGAAGCGTTGACGAAGTTGATCAAGCAAGGACGACTCGATGCTCAAAGCCGACCGGATTATTTCGCCGCTATCAGGAGTATGGATTCGGATTATTACAAGCATGCAGCGCTCGACGCGGCTCTGAATACGCGGCCCCTGACGCGCGAGATGGTGGCTGGTGTTCTCTCGGTCGCGCCATCGATCAAATCGGATTACGAGCTGAGCGGGTTGCTGAGCTCGGTTGCTCGAGATTATCCAATCGACGACTCACTGAGGCCGGCGTACGACAAGGCGATCGACTCGATCGAGTCGGACTATTATCGCGGGGCCGCACTTAGTGCGGCGCGTAGATCAAGTACCTCGCGCTGAAATAGAGAGAAGAAGGGGAAGTTCTAAGGATCTCCTTGCCAGTTTTGGCATGTGCGCTTGGATGCGTTATCAAAGCGCACGTTGCTGGTCATGCCAAAACTGGGTTCATCCGGGAATTCCGGGGAAAGCTGCGCGGATTTTTAGAAAGAAGTAATCGTCGTCGCGATATCCATACGCGATCCGTTTGAGGACTTTGATTTTGTTCATCATTCCTTCGAGAAACCCATTGTTCAGTGGGTAGCGGCAGTGATTGATGATACCTTCGATCTGAGTTGCGAGGTGGCGAGCAAATCGGATCAGTGGCTGGAGCCGGCTCGCTAGCGCTCGGCGGTACCACGCACGCCAAAAGCGACGCGCTGCTTCGGGATAACGAAAACGCCAGAGCTGTTTCAGATCATCCTTCAAGACGTAGACGATGAAGAGCGCTTTATTCGCACGCAGCAGCTCCCGAAGGCGCACTCGGTCCCCAGCGCGCTCAAGGTGATCACGGTTGCGTAACAACAGCCATCGAGCGCTCCAGAAAACACGCCGCTCTTCCGTCCGCCGATATCGTCCAGGATCTCCGCGCGGAAGTGCACGACCCACTCGATTCATCTCGTTCACGCGCACCCGATCGATCACGTCGCGACCATACTGCGCGATCACATGAAAGAGATCGTAAACAATCGCTGCTTGCGGACAGTACTCGTTGATCGCTTTCGTGAACGCTCGGCTCATATCGGCAACAACGGCTTCCAGTCGGCTGCACCCTTCGGCGCCGAGAAGCTCGAAGAAAGATCTCACGTCTTCGCTACCGCGACCACGCCCAACCCAGAGTACTCGCTTGGTGAACGGATCGGCGACGACGGTCGCGTAACGCTGCCCACGGTGTAATGCAAACTCGTCGAGGGCAATGATCCGAATATCGTGAAGGTCAACAGGACCCATCTCCTGTGACAGTGAACGATGATCAATCTGCTTGACCGTATCCCATCCAATGCGATACAAGTGCGCGACCTGCTTGATTGGAAGCACTCGCGCGAGACGAGCAATTGCTTCCGCCAATCGCTTCGTCATCCGCTGATAGCGATCGAGCCACGGAACCGATTCGACCGTCGGGCCGCAACGCGGGCAAAGCAGGCGCGCTCGGGGGAGAACGAGCCACGTCTCAGCCTCGAGGATTGGCAGATCGCGGATCTCGCGCGGCGTTACCTCATGAATGCTCGCGACTGCCTGACCGCATTGACTGCACGTCTTCGGATAATCAACAACTGGCTCGAGCGTGAGCACGATCCGGGCGGTCGATCGTTTTTCGCTAATCTCTTCGCGCTTTACATCAACCAACTCAAAACCAGGCCACCCACCGAGCAGCGCTGTAATTTCTTTGAATGCCATCGCTCCTCCACGTTAGCGATAGCATGCACCTTTCCCCAGTTTTCCCGGAAGAACCCAAAACTGGCATTGAGCTCCTGAAAAACTTCCCATCCCTCACAGCACATCATCTCCTTGCGTCAGTTCCGCTGTTCGTGAGTAGCCACGCAACCCGCAGCGGAATAACTTTCGCAGCCGGATGACCAAACTCTGGCAATCGATAATGAACGGCTACCTCCGGGTAATCGAGCCCGTAGCGTCGCTCCTCGTTCGATTGCGGGTCAGCCCAAATGCACTGACCACCCTCGGCACCCTTTGCTCCATTGCCGGCGCAATTGCGTTCGCGTTCGGCCGAATTCACCTGGGCGGATGGATCATCGGCTTGTGCGCGATCTTCGACGTCCTCGACGGAGTAGTCGCGCGGCGCACCGGTCGATCGACAGTATTCGGCGCGTTCTATGACTCAACGCTCGATCGTATTGCCGACGGCGCAGTGCTCGGCGGAATTCTTTATTTTTTTGCGACCGATCCCGTACACAAGAACGCAGCCTTCGTCGTTCTCTCGCTGCTTGGAATAATCGGAACCTTTCTCACCTCGTACACACGCGCACGCGCTGAGGGATTGGGAATCGACGCCAAGGTTGGCGTTATGCAGCGGCCCGAGAGAGTCGTGCTCCTGTCTGTTCCGCAGGCGTTTTTTGGTCTCGCTCTCAACGGTTTTGTGTTGATGGCAGTAGTATGCATTCTCACGGTGACGGCGTGGGTCACTGCAATTCAGCGCATTCTTTTCGTTCGTCGCGCGACCAGCGAGCCGATCGAAGCGAAAATTCGCGTCATCGGCGCTCGCAAAAAACTTTCAGCGCGTATCGGTTCGAAACGCGCCCAATCATAGATGGAGAAAATGCCCGCACCCGCCACTGGAAAACTTGGAATCCTCACGCCCGGCCTCGGCGCCGTCGCGACGACGTTCATCGCGGGCGTCGAAAGCGTTCGCCGTGGATTGTCGAGGCCGATTGGATCGCTCACGCAGATGGCGACCATTCGACTGGGAAAGCGAACCGAGAATCGCTCTCCATTGATAAAAGATTTCGTTCCACTCGCGGATTTGAATGACATCGTTTACGGCGCGTGGGATCCAATCCCGGACGATGCATACACCGCCGCTAAAAAAGCCGGAGTGCTCGAGAGTCGCGACGTAGAGCCGGTTGCGGATTTCCTGAAATCCATCAAGCCAATGCCGGCTGTGTTCGACAACGCGTACGTCACACGCATTCACGGCGAAAACGTCAAGAAAGGAAAAACGAAGCGCGATCTCGCCGAGCAGCTGCGTCAGGACATCAGGGATTTCAAATCGAAGAACAAGCTCGACCGTCTCGTGATCGTCTGGTGTGCATCCACGGAAATATTCATTCGTCCCGGCCCACAACACGCGACGCTCGAGCAGTTCGAGAAAGCGATGGATCGCAATGACGAGGCGATCGCTCCCTCGATGCTCTATGCGTATGCCGCGCTGATGGAAGGAGTTCCCTTCGCCAACGGCGCTCCGAATCTCTGCGTCGATACGCTCGCGATGCAGCAGCTCGCCACAGAGAGAGCGCTGCCGATCTCAGGAAAAGATTTCAAGACCGGACAGACGTGGCTCAAGACCGTCATCGCTCCGGCGCTCAAGGCACGAATGCTGGGACTCGCGGGATGGTACAGCACGAACATCCTCGGCAATCGTGACGGTGAGGTGCTCGACGATCCGGCTTCGTTCAAAACGAAAGAAGAGTCCAAGCTCAGCGTGCTTCACACGATTCTTCAGCCTGAGGTTTACCCCGACCTTTACAAGGACTTTTCCCACGTCGTGCGGATCAACTATTACCCACCTCGCGGAGATAACAAGGAAGGCTGGGACAACATCGACATCGTCGGATGGCTGAACTATCCGATGCAGATCAAAGTGAATTTCCTCTGCCGCGATTCCATTCTTGCAGCGCCGATCGTTCTGGATCTCGCGTTGTTCTCAGACTTCGCGCACCGCGCGGGGATGAAGGGAATTCAGGAATGGCTGTCGTTCTACTACAAGAGTCCGATGGCTGCACCGGGACTTCAACCGGAGCACGATCTGTTCATTCAACAGACGAAACTCAAGAATACTTTGCGGCATCTGATGGGCGAGGATCAGATCACGCATCTCGGATTGGAATACTACGCGTGAGGATTTTGACAGCGACGTGTGGAACGATGGGAGCGCTCGCGCTTCTCACGTCCTGTTCCGGACCGCGCCCATTGGAAACGCGACTCTGGACAGACAGCTACGCGATACGCATCACGACAGATCCAGTTCCGCCGAGGGCGATCGAAGATGTGACGTACAAGATCGTCGTACAGGACAAGAAGACCGGTGAGCCGATTCAAAATGGCGAAGGGCGCGTTTACGGAACGAGTCAGGACAGGGCCAACGTCAACGATGGCCTGGCCAAGGGAAGCGAAGTAGGCACGTACTACGCGCACATTCTTTTTCCCACGACCGGAGACTGGGCGATGGGTATACAGTTCCGGCGCAACCCCTCGGTGAAGCTCGAAACCGCGAACAATTGGATTCAGACGGTCAACAATCCAAGTGGAGCCGGACAGTAGCGTGCGACATTTTTTCAGAACGCAATTGCTTCCTGCCGACGTCCTCAAGGTCGCAGATGAATTCTTTCCGACGCTGCCTCTGGATCGAACCGCGCATACAGCCAGATCGCGCACCTATTCGGGAATGCTCGGCACTCTTCATCTCACTGTGAAGAAAGAGGGCGGTCATTACACCTTCGTCCAGATCCAGACTGACCAGATTGGCGAGAGCCGACTCGACCGCAACGCGAAGCGTTATTTCCTGAAGCTCCATCGCGTGGCCGATCCAGCGCACAAACTCGAGGCCGCGTACTGACTGGAACGCCGCCGAACGGCGAATCGAACGCCGTTCGTTATGGCTGCGTTGGCTGTCTCTCTGTCGTCGGAGGAACTTTCAGCGGCGGAATGATCGCGGTGCTCGTGGCGAAGATTGTCGGGAGCGTGCGGGGGTGCGAGCCGCTTGCGGGAACCCCGGCATGCGATTGGCACGTGTATGCTGCCGTCGGTATGTTGATTGGGGCGATAAGTCTGCCGGTCTTGACGCTGCTGCGGTTGAAAAGGAGCGAAGAGGCAGGAGACAATTCCAAATGAGGGGATCGGTTTGGCACTTGTAGACATCATCATGCCTCAGATGGGCGAGTCGATCGCCGAAGGCACGTTGTCGAAATGGCTGAAGAAAGTCGGCGACGAGGTGAAGCGCGACGAGCCGATTTTCGAGATATCGACCGACAAGGTCGACGCGGAGATTCCTGCGCCGAGCTCGGGCGTTATCGCGGAAATCCTTGTTAATGAAGGCGAGACTGTCGAAGTGCAAACCGTCGTCGCCCGAATGGAGACGGAGAAGGGCGCGTTCACCGCAGCTCCCTCGAAACCAGCAGAAGCGGTTGTGGGCGCTACAACGGAAGCGAAAACCTCGGAACCGCCGGCGAAGATCGCAGAGCCTGCTCCGAAGGTTGCTACGGCTCCATCGCAAAACGGATCTTCGTTCGAGGAGCGGATCCGCACAAAGTCGTCTCCCCTCGTCCGAAAAATAGCGGCCGAGCACGGATTCGATTTGCAGGGGCTACAGGGAAGTGGAATTGCGGGACGTGTCACAAAGAAAGATCTGATGGGCTTCATCAACGGCGGCATTCCGGATTCGGCTCGTGTGTCGATGCATGCACCAGGGGGCGTTGGCGGCGAGCATTATCCGGTTCCGGAGCCATGGCCCGGCGACCGCGTCGAGGCGATGTCGAAAATGCGCGGACTCATCAGCGATCACATGATCGCATCGCGACGCACCTCGGCGCACGTCACGTCGTTCATGGAAGTCGATCTCACGCGCATCGCTCGCATTCGCGCGCGAAAACGCGCCGAATTCGAAGCCGCGACCGGTGAAAAGCTCACCTACATGCCATTCATCATCGCGGGTGTAGTGCAGGGACTCAGGGAATTTCCGATTTTGAATTCGGCGGTCGCCGGGAAAAGCATCATCTACCGACGACCGATCAACATCGGCGTCGCCGTCGCTCTCGACTGGGGATTGATCGTTCCTGTCATCAAAAACGCCGAGAATCTTTCCCTCGCCGGCGTAACGCGAGCGCTCAACGATCTCGCCTCGCGGGCGCGAGTAAAAAAACTTTCGCCCGAAGAAGTCGAGGACGCGACTTTCACGATCACCAATCACGGTGTATTCGGTTCATTGCTCGCTACGCCGATCATCAGCCAGCCGCAGGTCGCAATCCTTGGAGTCGGCACAATCGAGAAACGCCCGAAGGTTCTGCCGGGGCGCGACGGCGAGGACACGATCGCGATTCGAACCTGCTCGTATTTTTCGTTATCGTTCGATCATCGAGTGATCGACGGCGCGGTCGCAGATCAATTCCTCGCGTCTGTCAGAAAAACGCTCGAGGAATATCCGGAAACTGGAGTCTAGATTGCCGCGACACCTGATCTTCCAGCGCACGACAGTCCCGAGCGTCGAGCGCGAAAAATATTTCGCGCGACTGAAAGCCAGCAAGTCGCATTACACGCAGGCAAATTGTCGCTTCTGGGTGTTCGAAGAGTCGGCGCTTCCCGGAGCATTCGTGGAATTCATAGAAGCAGACGACGAAACATCTCTCATCAATGCGCACGCATCGGCGCCGCATCGCGTTCTCGATCCATCGCGCATCTACCACGAAGCGGAGATTATCTGAATGCCTGCCCGCAAGATCGACGTCGATGGATCGACATGGAGCGTCATGCCATCTGGCTACGTCACGGCCTACGATCAGGACGAGTTCGGCTTGATCTTTACGCGTGACCGCAATGGAAAAAAAGAAACGCGCGTGACGCGCTATTCACCGCAGGGCTCACGTTCGCGAGAGCAATCGTTTCGCGAGCTTAGTGAGGAGCAGCTGCGCGCGTTCTTCCAGCAGTCGCAACCAAGCTTTACTTCGCCCGAGGCCGGCTACGCGCGGTGACTGAGGGCGGGGACGCCGCGGGATCGTCTTCGTTCGTCGATCTCCACTCCCACTCGACGGCATCCGATGGTACGCTCGCGCCGGACGCAGTTGTCGCGGCGGCGCACAAGGCAGGGTTACGAGCGCTTGCACTTACCG
Source organism: Gemmatimonadaceae bacterium (assembly GCA_046262875.1). GTDB lineage: Bacteria > Gemmatimonadota > Gemmatimonadetes > Gemmatimonadales > Gemmatimonadaceae > UBA4720. Next base: position 40,717 of record JBHELX010000027.1, read on the forward strand.
ACCACGACACTCTTGCCGGTGTTCCACTTGCGACCATTGCGGGTGAAACGCTGGGTGTGCGAATCGTTCCGGGTGTAGAGCTCAGCGCGCACGATGGCGATCGAGAAATTCATTTACTCGCTCTCCATGTAACGCGACTGGCCCTTCTTGAAGCAAAACTGGAGACGCTGCGCGCGGGAAGACACATTCGCGCGTCGCGAATCGTCGATCAATTGCGCACACTCGGCCTCGACGTGAACATGGACATGGTGATGCATGAAGCAGGCACCGCGTCGGTTGGTCGTCCGCACATTGCACGCGCGCTGATTCGTGGAGGATCGGTCCACGATTTTCGTGAGGCGTTCGATCGTTATCTCGGCGCGGGGCGGCCGGGGTTCGTTGCAAAGGATAGACTCGAGGTGCGTGACGCGATTGCGATGACTCACGAAGCAGGCGGCATCGCAGTGTGGGCGCACCCCGGCGCCGATGCATTTCGGGCGCGTCTCCAGCCGCTCGTAAATTCGGGGTTGGATGGAGTCGAGGTCAAACATCCCAGTCACTGCGCCGAAGACATCCATCGCATAGGGGCGCTCGTCGATTTCTTTGGACTCGTGCCAAGTGGTGGTTCCGACTGGCATGGTCCGACTGAAGGGCCCCGGACAATCGGATCGATGCAGATTCCAATTTCCTGGCTCGAGCGACAGGATGCGCTCGTCGCGTCACGCGTGCAGCCGTTAACGCAAGCATGAAACTCGAAGGGAGAGTCGCACTCGTTACCGGCGCCGGTATAAGAGTCGGTCGAGCTCTCGCCATTGCGCTTGGCCGAGAGCGAATGCGAGTGGCCGTTCACTATCACGCGTCATCCGATGCTGCGAAAGAAACCGCGCGCGAGATCGAGAGCGCCGGTGGGGAAGCGGCGTTGTTCGAGGATGATCTTACTTCGCATCGCGGACCGTCCGAGCTGGTCCAAAAAGTCGTGGCGAAGTTCGGCTCGCTGTCGGTGGTCGTGAACTCCGCTGCGGTGATGGAGCGAACGCCGGTGGGGGCCGTAACGCCGGAAATCTGGGATTCGATTTTCGCACTCAACCTCAGAGCGCCGTTTCTCATCTCTCAGGACGCCGCGCCGTTCATGAAAAAGGAGGGCGGCGCCATCGTCAACATTGCCGATCTCGCCGCGTTCGAAAGTTGGCCGGCGTACGTCCCTCACTCGATCAGCAAAGCAGCAATCGTGAAGATGACTTCGGCTCTAGCGCGCGTATTCGCGCCGGAAGTTCGAGTGAATGCAATCGCACCAGGAGCGGTTCTCTTGCCCGACAACTGGGAGGAGGACTCGGGTGAGCGTCTGATTGCCTCGACGCCTTTGCAACGTCTGGGAAGTCCAGACGATGTCGTCGATGCGCTGCTCTATCTATTGAAGTCGGATTTCGTGACGGGCGAGACGATTATCGTTGACGGCGGTCGTCACGTTCGCAAGTAATGCCGGGTGATTGATGGGGCGGTAAGGTGAGGTTTTTCGGGATCTCCTTGCCAGTTTTGGCAAGGAAACTTCGATGTTTCTCGCGCGAGCGTTGCTCTCTTGCCAAAACTGGCAAGAGGATCCCGAAAAACCTCACCTCACCGCCCCATCAATCCGCAAAGCACTTGCACAGTAAGTTACGATTAGCAGAGGCATATGAGCTCTTCTGAATCGATACTGACCGAAAAAGGTGACTACGATGTCATCATCATCGGCGCAGGCCCCGCAGGCATGACCGCGGCGCTATACGCCGGCCGATCGATGCTGCGCGCTATCGTGCTCGAGCGTGGAATCTCGGGTGGCGAGCTGCTAAACACCGAGATCATCGAGGATTATCCCGGCTTCGAGCACATCGAAGGCTGGGACCTCGCCCAAAAGTTCGAGGGTCACGCCAAAAAATTCGGCGCTGAATTCGTTCAGGAAACGGTAATCACGCTCGAGAAGCTCGATGATGGGAATTTCCTCGCGACAACCGAGAGTGGGAATGTCTATCGCGCTCCAACCGCGATCATCACATCGGGTGGAACTCCAATCAAGCTCGGTGTTCCCGGAGAGCTCGAGTATGCCGGGAAGGGCGTCAGCTACTGCGCGATTTGTGACGGCGCATTCTTCAAGCAGCAGATCATCGCCGTAATCGGCGGCGGAGACGCGGCGGTCGAAGAAGCCGACTTCCTCACGCGTTATGCGGACAAAGTCATTCTCGTCCATCGTCGCGATGAGCTGCGCGCTTCAAAGCTTCTTCAGAAGCGGTTCATCGAGAATCCAAAGAGCGAGATTATCTGGAACAAGGTCGTTGACCGGATCGACGGAGATGAGAAAGGATTGGTGAAGAGCATTCAAATGCGCGACGTCAACACGCACGCCATCACGCCACTCGAAGTCACCGGCGTTTTCATCTTCATTGGATTCCGTCCCAACACCGGGATCATCGCCGGGCACGTCGATCACGACGAGATGGGCTACCTGAAAACCGACATGAATATGGAAACGTCCATCCCCGGATTATTTGCCGCGGGTGACGTTCGAGCTCAGCTCACGCGCCAAGTGACAACTGCGGCAGGTGACGCGACGACGGCGGCGATTGCGGTCGAGAAATATTTGACTTCGCTGAGGAGCGGAGCGGCGGTTCCCGCGATCGTAGGAACCGGAGGTTATTCCGCTTGATCATCACCCGGCTCGAGCTCGGCCCGTTTCAGGAAAATTGTTACATCGTGACTGATCCGGTCACTGGAGCGACTGCAGTCGTCGATCCGGGAAGCGATGGCGATCGAATCATTGCCGAGATCGAAGGGATGGGCCACGACCTCCACGCGATCTGGATAACGCACGCTCACGTGGATCACATCGGAGCGATTGCAACCGTGAAGCGCCGCTGGAATGTCCCCGTTCATCTTCATCCGCTTGATCAGCCGCTTTATCAAGTTGGTGGACGCCAGGCGGAGCTATATGG
>JBHELX010000028.1:0-42781 GCA_046262875.1 Gemmatimonadaceae bacterium
GTACGGGAGTGGATCTCGGCCATCGACGTAACGAGATGCAAACGTCGCGAAGGATCGGCCATTTGCAGCGCGGCTTACTGCTGCCCACCACTCTTCATTCGTGAATCCCCTTCCCCGCTTGTAATCACTCTGATACAGGTCGCGCATGACCGTATCGAGCGAATGCTGATTGTCGCTCGCGTCGCGAATCATGATGTCGAGGAGAAAACCGGCCAGTGATCCCTTCGGATAATAGATGTCCTCCGTTCCATCGAGTGGCTTCACCCATGTTGTGAGCGAAGCGTCCTCGAGTGAAATCGGCGGAGCATTCGAGACTTCCTCCGTCTTTCCAGTAGTGGTCTGATAGAACTGATCGGGAGTCGTGAGTCCACTTCTGACTTCAGCGAGGTCGGCGTAATAATCAGTAATGCCTTCGCTGATCCATAGAAGCGGCGTCGGCTGCGGGCGATCGTATTTGTACGGCCACATTTCGGCCGGCCTCAGTCGTTTCACGTTCCACGCGTGGAAAATCTCGTGCGCGTAGAGCGATGCGAGAACGGGATTGCCCAGCACCTGCACCGAGAGAATATCGAAGTGCGAGTTCTGATGCTCGAGTCCTGCCGCCGCTCCGGGCGAATATTCAGAGTCGGCGACCTGTAGAACGGTGTAGCTGTTCCACGGAATTTCTCCGAACACTGCTTCTTCGGCGGGAACGATCTTCGCGAGCTGATCGAGCACCATCCGTCGCGTTGAATTCGAGAGAGCGTCCACAGGATAACTCGCGAATCGCATCTGCTTACCGCCCGCAAGCGCGCTATCGAGGTCGAAGCGCCCGACGAAGAACGGCATGTCGACGAGATCGTGATAGTTCGATGCAGTGAAAGTGTTCGGCGACGTCTGCGTCATTCCGGTTGCAATCTTCCAGGTGGGAACGGTGTGGACGACAACCGTCGCCGGAAACTCCGTGCTCTGTCCTTCGGGATAGAGAAAGAGATTCGTTCCGTTGAAGAAGGCGAACTCGGGTTTGGTCCACGCGGCAGCGTTGTCGAGTGACATCGCGAGGTAATCGAATGAGACTCGCATTGGGCCGGCGCGACTCGAATGAATGCGCCAGGTATCCTGATCGATCTTATTCCACGTTGCAGGAGATGATCCTTCAGTTGCCGCGAACTGTGTAACGTTGCGCACGAAGTTGTCGATCTCGTATTCGCCGGGTGTCCACGCGGGAAGCGAGAGTATCACATCAGCTGGGCCGCGCGTGTTGAACGACATCACGACATTTATCGTCCGCTTGAAAGCAGTCGCGGAGTCGAATGTCACATCGTATCGGACGTCTGAGATCGGTGCGGAGACGGGATCGACAGTTGTGAGCGCTGCGAGCGCGGCGATTGCAAGGTATTGAGCTTTCATTCGCGTACGTTACAGGGTCACAACTGCGGGTGCTATATTCGGGCCGCAATTCGTACAACGCGCGAACATTCTCGCGTAATTCCGGGGAAATGATGTTCAACGACGATTCGCTGGGTTTTCTACATAAACTGCTGGATACTCCCGGACCTTCCGGATTCGAGTCAGCGCCGGCAAAAGTGTGGCGCGACGAGGCCGCGAAATTCTCGAGCGTGCGCGGTGACGTTGCAGGTAACAGCATCGCGGAAGTGAAGCCGGATGGTACGCCGACAATCATGCTGGCCGGTCACATCGATGAGATTGGCGTGATCGTCACTTACATCGATGAGGATGGCTACGCGTACATCGCGCCGATCGGCGGATGGGATTCGCAGGTTCTTGTCGCCCAACGGATTCGATTTATCGGACGAGGCGGCGATGTTTTCGGTGTAGTCGGCAAAAAACCGATTCATGTGATGAAAGAGGATGAGCGCGACAAGGTGTCGAAGATCACCGATATGTGGGTGGACATCGGTGCGACAACTAAAAAGGAAGCTGAGGAGCGGTTGTCGATCGGAGATGCGGGTGTGATCGATTCGAAAACGATGGAGTTTCCGAACGGTCGCATCGTATCACGATCGATCGACGATAGAATCGGAGCGTTCGTTGTGCTCGAAGCCTTGCGTCGTTACTCGGAGAAACCCGGGGCGGCGCATGTGGTGGCTGTTGCGACCACGCAGGAGGAAATCGCGTGGGCGAGCGGCGGTGGCGCGCTGATTTGCGCGAGCTGCGTCAATCCACAGATGGCGATCGTCGTTGATGTGACGTTCGCGACGGATCATCCACAAATGGAAAAGAAAGAAATCGGCGAAGCAAAGATGGGCGGTGGGCCTGTCCTGACGCGGGGATCGATAATCTCGCCGGTCGTGCTCAACCTTTTGCGTTCGACTGCGGAGAAAAACTCGATTCCATATGCGCTGCACGCTGCCGGCCGGGGCACGAGTACCGATGCGGATGCGATTCACATCGCGCGCGAGGGAATCGCGACGGCTGTCGTTGGAGTTCCGAATCGGTACATGCATTCGCCCAACGAGATGGTGACGCTGGAGGATCTCGATCGTTCGGCGACTTTGATTGCCGAGACTTGTCGAGCTGTTGAGAGCTCGACTGATTTTACTGCCCGCTAACGCAGGCATCGGGCACATCTGACCGTAAGAATTACGTGAAGAGCGTGAAGTACGTGAAGGAAAACTTGCCACAGAAACACAGAAGCACAGAAAAACCCAGAAAGCCTTGTGACTTATTTGAACCGCGGGACGACGGCGAGAATTTCGAGTGGTGTTCCCCTTAGAACGTCTGTGTTTCTGTGTTTCTGTGGCAAGTTTTCTTCACGTACTTCACGCTTTCACGGTACCCCTTCCCTTTAAGTGATAGGGATGCCTGGCCCACGCGAATCGGGATTTACCCAAAGCACGGCGGTGCCACTCTTCTACGCCAGATATGGCCCGGTCGGCAAGGATCCACTCGTTGTCCTCCACGGCGGTCCCGGCGCAGACCACGGCTACTTATTGCCGCAAATGCTCCACTTCGCGGAGAAGCACGACGTACTCTTTTACGATCAGCGCGGCGGCGGACGCTCGCGAACCAACGATCAGGAACCGGTCACGTGGCGAACACATGTTGAAGATCTCGCGGCGATCGCCAGGGAATTCGCGCTCGATCCGCTTACAGTCGTCGGTTATTCATGGGGCGGATTACTCGCAACGCTGTATGCCCTCGAAGCCGTCGAATCACCCGTCGATCGACTGGTTCTGATCGACCCCGCGCCATTCGCGCGACAGTACCGCATGCAGTTCGAGGACGAGTTTAGAAAGCGGCAGCAGAAACCGGCGATTCAGAAAATGCGTGGAGAGCTCGATGCATCGGGACTGCGTGAAAGGGATCCGGATGCTTATCGTCAACGATTATTCGAGCTCAGTGTCGCGGGGTATTTCGCTCATCCTGAGAACGCCCGGAATCTCACGCCATTTCGTGTTATCGCACGGACACAGCAAACCGTATGGGACTCGCTCGGCGATTACGATCTTTTCCCGCGGCTTCGCGAAATCCATTGCCCGACGCTGATCGTGCATGGTCGTGACGATCCGATTCCGGTGGCGTCTTCTATAGAAGGGGCGGAGCGAATGAAGGCACGACTGGTGCTGCTGGACGATTGCGGGCATGTGCCGTACGTTGAGCAGCCCGCGGGACTCTTTTCCGCGTTGGACGAGTTCCTGGCCGCTTCGCCTCCCGCAACCGATCCCAAGTGACGCGCCGGTAAAAAATGTCCGAGTACGGCATCGTTCAGCAGCACCTTACGACAATCGAGATGGACGGAAAGCCGTGTGATGTATCCGTGCGCATCGCATACGATGGCATCGAGTACATCGGCCGCCTGTTCTTCAGCGATCCATCGACCGGACAGGGGATTCCCGACCATGGCGCGATTCCCGGACGCACGGTCGAAGAGGCCGTTCAATTCGCGCGACGTCTCACTCTCGAAGATTTCACCCGTCGCTATCATCGTGCGCGGGCGGACAAGCGTCGCTACACGCTTCTCCGCAAAGCGACCGATGAAATGTTGATGAAGATCAAGTACATGAATCGCGTTTCGATCAACATGCGGAAGGGATTGCTCGACGCCGAAGGCGCGAAACAGGAAATCGAGCTGATCCAGCGGCAATTGCATGAGATGATCGACAGACTACCGAGCCAGGCGGGACAGGAGGAATAACTACCGACCGGTATATTGCAGTATGGACTCCCGCTCGGCTGCGCACGTCCTATCTCAAATCGGCTCGTTACTCGAGCTTGCTGGCGCCCCCCGCTTCAATGCTCGTGCGTATCAGCATGCCGCACGTGCTGTGCTCGCACTTGGTGCCGATGACCTGACGCCGCTGTACAAATCCGGCGAGCTCGCGAAAACCAAAGGTGTTGGCCCTGCCACTCTTTCGGTTCTTCGAGAGCTGATAGAAACAGGCGACTCGAGCTACCTCGAGCGACTACAGGAAGCCACACCGGGCGGACTCTTCGACCTGCTTCGCGTTCCCGGACTCGGCGGAACGAAAGTCAACATGCTCCATCAGGAGCTTGGCGTCGAAACACTCGACGATCTCGAGGCAGTTGCTGTTGACGGGCGACTCGCGAAGCTGCCGAAGTTTGGACCGAAGACTGTCGAGCGAATTCTCAAAGGCATCGAATTCGCGCGCCATGCAACACGACGCGCATTGTATCACCGGGCGCTATATCAGGCAGACATTCTTCAAGCGACTGTCGAGCGTCATCCCGACGTGATTAAAGCAATTGTCGCCGGATCGATTCGCCGCTTGAACGAAACGATTCGCGACGTCGACATCGTTGCCGTTTGCTCGGCTGACCCGACATCCGTCGCAGAGTCGTTCGCACAAATGCCGGGGATCAAACGCGCCGAAGTGAAAAACGATACTGCCTCGATTCAATTCGTCGACGACGTGTCGGCCGATATCGCGTGCGTTCTTCCGGAAAATGCGGGATTCGTATTGTGGCGCCTTACCGGAAGCGACCTGCACGTGCAGGAAATGCACGTGTGGGCGGCCACGCACAAGCACACGTTGACCGACACCACACTTTCCAGTGCGCGTGGGAAAGCGTGTCCATGCGCAACTGAAAAGCATTTCTTTGACGCGCTTGGTCTTCCGGAGATTCCACCGGAACTGAGAGAGGGCCATGGAGAAATCGAAGCTGCAGCCGCAGATATTCTTCCCGATCTCGTAACACTCCACGATCTGAAGGGCGCGCTGCATTGTCACACTACATGGTCGGACGGCGGTGCATCCATCGAACAAATGGCCGAAGCCGCGCGCGAAAGAGGATGGAAATACATCGGCATCTCCGATCACTCGGAATCCGCCTTTTACGCCGGCGGAATGAAGCGCGACAAGCTCGCAGAACAGCACGACGAGATCGACGAGATCAATTCGCGCATGAAGGGATTTCGAGTGCTCAAGGGAATCGAAGCCGATATCACATCCGATGGAAGGATCGATTATTCTGACGGGCCGCTCGATACTTTCGATTACGTAATCGCGTCAGTGCATTCACGGTTCAGCATGGACGGCGTGGCAATGACTGAGCGAGTTCTCAAAGCGCTCGACGATCCGCGACTCACGATACTCGGCCACCCGACTGGACGCTTGCTTCTCCATCGGGAGCCATATGCAATCGATCTCGAAGCTGTAATCGAGAAAGCAGCGGAAACAGGCGCAGCGATCGAGCTGAATGCGGATCCTCATCGACTCGATATGGATTGGCGACACTGCCGAATCGCCAAAGAAAAAGGAGTTACGATCGAGATTGGACCCGATGCTCATTCCGAGGATTCACTGGACTACGTCGAGCTCGGGATTGGAATGGCGCGCAAAGCCTGGCTCGAAGCGGGCGACATCTTGAACGCGAGACCCGTGCGGGATGTGTTGAAGTTCGCCGCAAGCAGAAGGCACCGCGGGCCGCGGACTGCGGTATAACCGCGGACTTCGAAAAAAGTGCGGAAAGCGCCGAGTGGCCAGCCTGAAGCTGGTAGCCCCAAGCCGGTGGCTGGTAGCCGGAAGCCGGTAGCGCGAAAACGAAGGTCGCGCGGGAAGGAATTATCTGCTTACGCGTTGGAAGTTCTTGCGCGATTGAAAAAAGAGTATCCCGACGCGCACACCGAGCTGAATTTCGAAACGCCTCTGCAACTTCTCATTGCAACGATTCTGAGCGCGCAGTGCACCGACAAGCGGGTGAACATGGTGACTCCGGAATTGTTCCGCGTGTTTCCAACCGCGCGCGATCTCGCCTGCGCTGAAGCGGCCCGTCTCGAGGATATGATCCGCACAACGGGATTTTTTCGAAACAAGACAAAGAGCCTGCTTGGAATGTCAGCGGCGATTGTTGAGCGACACGATGGCGACGTCCCGCGGACCATGGCAGAGCTCGTCGCACTTCCGGGTGTCGGTCGAAAGACCGCGAACGTCGTCCTCGGAAATGCATTGTCCGCAAACGAGGGCATCGTCGTGGATACGCACGTTGGTCGCCTTTCAAATCGACTTGGCTTTACTAACGAAAGTGACCCGGTGAAAGTCGAACAGGTGCTGATGCGTCTCATTCCGCGAGACGACTGGGTGATCGTGTCGCACCTTCTGATATTTCATGGGAGACGAGTTTGCATCGCGCGCGCGCCACACTGTGCGGAATGCGTGCTCAACGACATCTGCCCGTCGAGCCGGGTATGATGTAAGATTGAGCGATTGAGCGATTGAGCGATTGAGCGATTGAGCGATTGAGCGATTGAGCGATTGAGCGAAAACAAAAAATGACAAGACAAGCAACGATTGAAACGAACCGCGGAACGATGACAGCCGAGCTGTACGATGATGCCGCGCCCAATACGGTTTCGAACTTCGAGACGCTCGCGAACAAAGGCTTTTACGATGGCGTGAAATTCCATCGCGTCGTGCCCGACTTCGTCGTGCAGGGGGGCGATCCGTTGTCTCGCGATCTTCCGGAAGGTGATCGCAGAATTGGAACGGGTGGGCCTGGCTACAAAATCGATTGCGAGACCGCAGGAAATCCCTACAAGCACGAGCTTGGCGCGCTCTCGATGGCGCATGCCGGCAAGAATACCGGTGGCAGTCAATTCTTCATTGTCCTCAACGAGGGCAACACGCGCCATCTGAACGGAGTTCACACCGTCTTCGGTAAAGTCACCAAAGGATTGGATGTTGTAAAAAACATCCGGCAGAACGACACCATGACGAAGGTCAGGGTGTCTGACTCACAGAGCGCAACGGAGTAGAGCGAATGGCTCAGAAGCAAAGCACTGATCTCGGTGCCGCGCTAAGGGGATTGCTCCTCGGCGGCTCGGTAATCTTCCTCCTTCTACTGACGATAGTGTGGCTGACAAACCGGCATTTCGAGGGAAAGGAAGCCGCCGTGAAAACGGAGCCGCCAACAGCCGGAGCTCCGCACATATCGCCGACGACTCCGGGCGCCGAAAGCGCTTCTGCTGCCCCTGGTCCAGCGGCACCTCCCCCTCCGGCAACGCAACCCAAAGCCGGGGCGCCGCAAGCGGCACCGCCGCCGCCCTAGTCTGCTACCGGCTACCGGCGACCGGCTGCGCGCTGGTGATCAGCCGGTAGCTGCTAGCCGGTGGCCGATAGCCGGTTGCTCAACGTATGCCGGTCCCTCCGCGTATAAACGATGAGGAACGCGACCTGGTTGCGGCCGCAAAAGCGGGCGATCAGGAAGCTTTCTCGGGGCTGGTCCGTCTTCATCAGAGACGGGCTTACCTTGTGGCTCGCGCGATTGTCACCGTGCACGAGGATGCCGAGGATGCGCTGCAGGATGGATTCGTACGTGCGTTTCAGGCACTCGATCGATTCGATCCGACGCAGACATTCGGAGCATGGCTCAACCGGATCGTCGCCAACGCAGCGCTCGACCTCACCCGTCGGCGTAAGGTTCGCAACACCGAAGAGCTGAGTGACGCTCTCCGCTCGCCATTCCGGGATCCAGCAGAAAATGCGGAGCTGCGTGAGCGGCTGGCTGATGCTCTGGCGAAGCTGCCGGAACGTGCGCGGTCGGTGATTGTACTGCATGATGTAGAGGGCTACACCCACGTCGAAATCGGCGAGATGCTCGGAATTCCGGGTGGGACGGCGAGATCGGATTTGCACCACGCGAGGCAGAAGCTTCGCGAGCTACTGAAGGACTTGAGAGGTTAGAACAATGGCAGACGAATTGAAATTTCCGAATCCGGGCGAGCGGCACGTCGCGCGCGATGCAGACTCACTCGACGAGCACACGGTGGGCGCGATTCGCAGTGCGTACTCGCCACCGGTTGCGGGTGATCAGAACGCCTATTGGAATTCCCTCCAACAGCGAATCATGGCGAGGGTCGGAGCGGTGGTACCTGCTCGGCGCGAACAAGGCTGGTGGTCTGTGTTGAGCGGCTGGTCGGAAGTCGGACTTGTCGCCGCCGCCGCGTTGTTTGCCGTTGGCGGATTTGTCAGTCACCAGCTTGGCGAGCCGGACGATCAGGTCGCGTACGAATCCGTGGTGCAGCCCTCGACGCCAGAGGCTATTTCGGCACGGGCGCAGCTCATAACGGCCTCCGATCAGTCGGATCAACGCGATGCCGCGCTTCAATACATTCTCTCTTACTGACCGGAGTAGATGATGGAGCGGTCGAAATGGTACGCTCTGCTCTTTCTGGTTGGCGCCTTCGTTGCAGGTGCAGCCGTGGGGGTCGCCGGTGATCGCACGCTGGAGCATAGGGGTCCGCCCCGTCACGCCAGCGGCGTTGACCGGATGGCTCGCGAGCTCAACTTGACGGCGTCTCAACGTGCGGCGTTCGACAGCATTCTCGAGAATCGTCGAAAGCAGATGCGTCAGCTTTTCGCGCCAATTCGGCCGCAGCTCGATTCATTGACGGCGCTGAGCGACAAGATGCGCGACAGCACGCACGAGCAGCTGAAGCGCGTATTGACACCCGAACAGCAGGTGAAGTTCGACAAGATGCACGAGGAAACCAAGAAGCGCGCGGCAGATGCACGTCGGCGATTTGACATGAACGGAGGTCCCGGGTCCCGCGGACCGGGACCCGGCAAACGGTAATTCAATGATTGGAATGAAAGCGGCAGTCGCAACATTGATGTTCATCCCTGTAATCGCTGCGGCACAAGCGAATCCGACGGTGATCGACACCGCGGCAACGCCAATAACACTCGCAGCAGCAATTCGTCTTGCGCAGCAGAATTCACCCGCGACCGTACAGGCGCGCGGCACGATTCAAACATCGGCGCTCAGCGTGAAGCAGGTGTACAGTCAGTTTCTGCCGAGCATCAATCTTTCCGCGTCGACGGCTCATCAAAGCGGAGATCGATTCGATACTCAGGGGAATCTCGTTCCGTTCACCGGAAATCCAACGAACTATTCGACTGGATTGAACGCGAGCTTGCAGTTATTCGATTCAGGCAGACGGTTCTTCGATCTGAAGAAATCGAAAGCCGATGTGAACGCGGCCGAAGCCAGTGAAGTGACGCAGCGTTATCAAGTCGCGCTGCAAGTGAAGCAGCAGTACTACAACATTCTCGCGGCTCGCGAATCACAGAGCGCTGCTCAAGCGGAGATCGAGCAGGCGAATCAACAGCTGCGCGATGCGTCACTTCGTTTGCGCGCTGGCGCTGCGACGACGTCAGATTCTTTGCGGTCGATCATTCAGCTGGGTAATGCACAGCTAGCGCTGCTTACAGCACAAAACAATCTGAGCGTGGCAAACGCATCCCTGACGAGGCTTGTTGCATCACCCCATCCTGTCACTGCGATGGCTTCTGATACGATCGATCAGCGAATTGTGATTCCGAGTCTGGCGGAGTTGGAACCGCTGGTGGAAAAAGCGCCGGAAGTAGAGCAAGCGCAGGCTGAGGTCAAATCCGCGGAAGCGGCGTCGCGATCTGCAAAGACTTCGTATTTCCCAACGCTGAACATGAATTTCTCCCGCGGCGGCAGCGGACTCGATCCAATGTTTGGGCTGGGTGACAAACGATATGCGTACAATCAGAATCTAAGCTTCAGCCTCTCGTTTCCGTTGTTCAACAATTTGAATCGCGAGACAACGGTGCTTCGCGCGGCCGTTGCCGAGGACAATGCAGAGGTTACACTGCGCGACACGCGATTTGCCGCGCATGAAACGCTGGTGCAGGCGTTGGGACAGATGAGAACGGCTCAGCAGCAGGTCGATATTCAGACAGCTTCGGTTGCCGCGGGGCTCGAGGATCTGCGTGTGCAGCGCGCACGTTATCAGGTTGGGGCGGCCACGCTGCTCGAGGTTCTCACTTCACAGACTCAGCTCGACCAGTCGCGCAATGCATTGATCAGGGCGCGCTACGACTACCGCATTGCGAAGGCGCAGCTGGAAGCGCTCATCGGACGCGATCTCTAAAACCAAAATGCTACGGACTACGGACCGCGGACCGCGGAAACAACAACTAATGAAAACGCATCTTCTGCTGGCTTTCATCGCCGGAGTCAGTGCCTTCGGCTGCTCCAGAAATAAAGGCGACACGCTGACAATTCCACTTCAGCCGGTAACTCGTCAAACGATCGTCGTTCAGGCCGAGGCAACGGGAGTGGTCGAGCCGATCAACGTGATCGAGGTGAAAGCAAAATCCTCTGGTCAGATCGTAGCGATGCCGGTTGAGACCGGCACTTTCGTCAAGCCGAACGATTTGCTCGTGCAGCTGGATACACGCGACACTCGAAATGCCTATGCGCAGGCGAAAGCCGATCTCGACGCAGCCAACGTGAATCTCGCTGTGTCGAAGCAGGCGAAGGAGCGTGCCGATCAACTGTACAAAGATCGGATCATAACCGCCGTTGAGCACGAGCAAGCTCAGGTTGAATACGCGAATGCGCAGGCGACAGTTCTCCGAAATCGCGCGGCGCTCGACATCAAGTTACAGAATCTTCAGGAAGCGACGGTTCGCGCGCCCGTCGCGGGAACAGTGATCGAAAAGGACGTCGCACTCGGCCAGGTAATCGCGTCGGGAACCGGAACTTTCGGTGGCGGCACGACGATTCTGAAGATGGCGGATCTCACGAAGGTGAGAGTTCGGGCGCTCGTGAATGAAACGGATATCGGTAAGGTGAGGCCGGGACAGACCGGAACCGTGACCGTCGATGCATTTCCGGATCGACCATTCGTCGGAAGTGTCGAAAAGATCGAGCCGCAGGCGACGATTCAGCAGTCGGTGACGATGTTTCCGGTTTTGATCAGTATCGACAATACCTCGCGATTGCTGATGCCCGGCATGAACGGAGAAGTCTCGATCGAAGTCGAGCGACGCGACAACGTGCTCGCGGTACCGAACGATGCAGTGAGAAGTCCGAACGAAGTTGCGTCCGTGGCACCGTTGCTTGGATTGGATCCTGACTCTGTTCGCGCGATGCTTCGTCAACAGGGCGGGCGTGGTGGCAATCGGGTGGGAAGCGCACAAGGCGGTCAGGGCGCTCCGATCGATGGAACACCGGGAGCTGCATCGACAAGCGCGGAGTTGACTAGCACGAACCCGCAGGCGCCAGGCACTCGAGGAGCGCAGGGTGCGACCGGGGGGTCAGGTGCAACTGGCGGACAGCGCGGAGGATTCAATCTTCCGCAGGTTACTGACGCACAATGCGCGGCTGTTACAGCGGCTCTCGCAAAACATCCTGACGTGCAAACGAAAATCGCCGACCTACGCGCGCAGGTGATGTCGGGTGCGCTGGACCGGCAGGCGATGCAGGGGGAGATGCAGAAGATTTACACTGCGGCCGGACTCGACGCCGGCGTAGCTCGCGCTTGCAACTTCAGGGAGCGGCAGGGAGCAGGAGCCGACGGTGCCGCGGGATTTGGGGGCGGAGCGAACGGCGGTGGAGCGAACGCAGGTGGACAAAATGGCGGCGGACAAAACGGCTTTGCGGGGGGCGGCCAATCGCAAGCGCGCAGAGGACTCGTCTTTGTCGCTTCCGACACCACGAACAAGAGAAAGTACGCTCCAAAAATGGTTCGACTCGGCGCAAGCAACTTCGATTATTCGGAAGTCTTGAGCGGAGTGAAGGAAGGCGATCTCGTCGCGATTCTCAACGTCGCGGCGTTGCAGGCAAAGCAGCAGCAGGATCTGAATAACATTCGCGGCCGTGCGGGCGTGCCTGGAATTCAGCGACCGACAACGCCCGGTGGTGGAGGTGGCGGCGCGGGCGGCGCGGGTGCTCGACCGGGCGGTGCAGGCGGCGGCCAGCGTTGAGGAATCAATTGATATGAGTCTACCAGCTCAACGAATCGAGCCTCAGCCACAGCATTCCGGCGGAGCGCTTCCCGATCTCCGGAAAACTGCCGGCAACGAGGCGATGCTCATCAAGGAGATTGTGATCGTCGCGCTCAGTGCGCTGCGCGCGAACAAGATGCGATCGTTTCTCACGATGTTAGGCATCGTCATCGGTGTCGCCGCGGTGATCGCAATGGTGGCCATTGGAAAGGGCGCGCAGAAATCCATTAGCGATCGAATTGCAAACCTTGGAACGACTCTTCTAACCGTGAGACCAGGTGCGGCTCGCGGATTCGGAGTCGCAACAGACGACAACGCGAAGTTGACGGTAGCCGATGCACAGGCGCTCGAAAAACGCGGGAAGTATTTTGCGGAGATCGGACCGGAAATGGGCAAGCGCGCAATGTTCCAGTACGGAAGCACGAACGCGATGACGCAAGTGACCGGCGCGATGCCGAACTATCCGGATATTCGGAAATTCACGCTGGCGGCGGGTCGAATGTTCAATGATGCCGAGGAAGCGGGCATGCGTCGCGTCGCGGTAGTCGGCTCCGCTGTCGTCGACAATCTCGGCCTGCAGACTCCCGAAGCATTGCTCGGTGAAAACGTCAGAATCGGTGGAATCCAATTTCAGGTTATCGGTGTTTTCAACTCGAAGGGACAGACCGGCGGATTTGGAAACAATCCGGACGATTTCGTTGTGATTCCTCTCTCCACGGCGCAATTCCGGGTGATGGGCTCCGATCGGTTGAACAACATCGGCGTGATGGCCACCGATGAGAAATCGATTCCGCAGGCACAGGCGGAGATTCAATCCATTCTTCGCCGGGAGCACCATCTCGGACCGGACAAGAAAGACGATTTCGATATTCGCAATCAGGCCGAATTCCTAACCACATTCGCGGAGACAACCAAGACGTTCACGTTCCTCCTCGCAGGGATTGCGGCGGTGAGCCTGCTCGTCGGTGGAATTGGAATCATGAACATCATGCTCGTATCGGTGACCGAGCGAACACGAGAGATCGGTGTGCGAAAAGCCCTTGGTGCGACCAAGGGAGCGATACTGCTTCAGTTCCTGATCGAAGCGGTTGTTCTTTGTCTGCTCGGCGGCCTCGTTGGGATTCTCGTCGGCGGTGGTGGAGCGACCCTCTTGAACAAGCTCGGCGGTTTCAACACGACAATCGATCCAAGCGCAGTGGCGCTTGCGTTCGCTTTCTCTGCCGGTGTGGGAGTTTTGTTTGGTGTGTGGCCGGCGCGACGCGCAGCGTCACTCGACCCAATCATCGCACTCCGCTACGAATAGCCGGTAGCAAAAAAGCCCCGCGCTTTACGCGCGGGGCTTTTTTATCCTGCCGTTCAGATGTTATCGGGGTCGAGTTTCCGTTCGCCCTTACCGAACTCCTTCTGAGCCTTACCCTTTGCCTGCTCGGCTCTTCCCTTGATGTGCTCGCTCGTGTTGTCCGTAGCGTCGCCGAGATCGCCCCGAAGATTTCCCTTCATCTCTTTCGCTTTTCCCTTGATTTCGTTCTCAGTTCCGCGTGTGTTCAGGTCCTTATCCATATACCCCCCTTTACAGCGACTTCCGATTTGAGCCTTATCGCCGCAGTCGCGGCGGAGGCATCGGGTATAAAAGCAAGCGATATGCCCAAGCCGGGGTTATGTCATACATTTGTTCGGCACGTTAATTGACTTGCTTCGGTATTTCTTCACCGGGGTGATCGTTAGGCACTTCTTGAGGATTCCACACCATCCTTGATCATCCCGAAGCCGCTCCCACAGGCGGTCGTCTCGCAAAGCTGACTTTACTCGCAATCGGCGTCGTCTATGGCGACATAGGCACTAGCCCTCTCTACGCATTACGCGAGTGCTTCAAGGATGAGCGTGGATTAGCGGTCGACGCGGCTAACGTCTACGGAATTCTGTCGCTCATCATCTGGTCGTTGATCGTTGTTGTCGCCATCAAATACATCGTATTCATACTGCGCGCTGATAATCGTGGCGAGGGAGGCGAGCTCGCATTACTAGCGTTGATCCTTCAACAGCAACGGCGCGAAGGCGACAATCGTCGTCGATTCATTATTACGGCGCTCGGTCTTACCGGTGCGTCATTGCTCTACGGTGATGGTGTCATCACGCCGGCGATGTCTGTGCTCGGAGCCACCGAGGGCCTTGAGGTTGTAACGCCGGCATTTCGATTTCTAGTTGTTCCGGCAACGCTCGGCATTTTGTTCTCGCTTTTTCTCTTTCAAAAGAAAGGGACGGCGAAAGTCGGAAGAGTTTTTGGTCCGCTCATGACGGCGTGGTTCGTCGTGATCGGCGCACTCGGACTGATAGAGATATCGCGCGTCCCCGAAATACTTCTCGCGATAAATCCGATTCACGCAGCGAGGTTCTTCGCCCGGCACGGAGTTGGTGGCTTCACGATTCTCGGCGCGGTGGTGCTGGCGGTTACCGGAACTGAAGCGTTATACGCCGACATGGGTCACTTTGGACGAGGGCCTATTCGTCTCGCCTGGTTTGCACTCGTTCTGCCCGCCCTGCTTCTGAATTATTTCGGTCAGGGAGCTTTGCTGCTGCGGGATGCAAGCGCTGCTGCGAATCCGTTTTACAATCTCGCTCCGCGAATGATTCTGTACCCGATGATTGCACTGGCCACAGTAGCGGCAGTGATTGCATCGCAAGCGTTGATCTCGGGCGCCTTCTCGATCACACAGCAGTGCATCCAGCTCGGTTACTGTCCGAGGCTGTCGATCGTGCACACTTCTTCGACAGAACACGGCCAGATCTACATGCCCGGAGTCAATCGAGCGCTGATGGTCGGATGTCTATTGATCGTTTTGGGATTTCGCTCGACGACAAATCTCGGCGCGGCTTATGGCATCGCAGTCACGGGATCGATGGCCATCACTACAATTCTCTTTTCGACTCTCGCGCGGAGTCGATGGAGCTGGAGCTGGCCAAAGGTACTCGTCTTTGCAATCAGCTTCCTGATTGTCGACCTATCGTTCTTCGGGGCGAATGCGCTGAAGATACAGCACGGGGGTTGGGTTCCGCTGATGATCGCGCTTTCCGTCTTCATGTTGATGACGACGTGGAATAGCGGAAGACGAATCGTCCAGCAGCTCCTCGCCCGAGGCTCGCTCCCAATGGAGTTATTCCTCTCCGACGTCGCGAAAAGAAAACCATATCGTGCTCCCGGCACGGCGGTTTTTCTCACTTCGAATCCGGAGGGTGCGCCGCTAGTTTTGCTTCACCACCTGAGACACAACAAGGTTCTCCACGAGCATGTGATTCTACTCTCGATTCTTTCTGCCAACGTTCCGGAAGTTCCTAAAGGCGAGCGCATTGTGGCTTCGCAGCTGGGCCATGGATTCTCTCGTGTGACTGCCAAGTATGGTTTCATGGAAAAGGCGAATGTGCCGGAAGTCTTGAAGCGAAGCGCCGCCCTCGGTGTTGAAATGGATGCGAAGGATTTGACGTACTATCTCGGTCGCGAGCGACTGATTCCAACCGGAAAGGCCCGGCTCGCGCAATGGAGAAAAAAGCTTTACATCCTGCTCTCTCAAAACTCCCGAAGCGCAACCGAATACTTTGCGATTCCACCTAATCGAGTTGTCGAGCTGGGAGCGCAGATCGAGATTTAGCTTGCGGCCCCATCGCGACCCTTCGAGATTCCTTCGCTTGAATCGGGGCTAAGAGACAGCCCTTAACCAGGCGCCGCACATCAGCATCGAACCCGAGGCAACCCTTCATGGGGACCGCCTCAGAAAACTGACCCTTCTCGCACTCGGCGTCGTTTACGGCGACATCGGGACCAGTCCGCTTTACGCGCTGCGAGAATGTTTCAAGACCGAGTACAGGCTCACTGCGACACCGTCGAATGTGTACGGCGTCTTATCGCTGATACTCTGGTCACTGATACTGATCGTAAGCATCAAGTACATCGTTTTCATTCTGCGCGCGGACAACCGTGGAGAGGGCGGAATTCTGGCGTTGCTCGCGCTGATACTGCAGAACTCGCGTCGAAAATCGGATGACAAATTCCGCCTTTATATAATCACGCTCGGTCTGATCGGAGCCGCGCTTCTTTACGGGGACGGTGTGATCACTCCGGCAATATCAGTCCTCGGCGCGGTAGAAGGTCTCGAGGTTGCGACTCCGTCGTTGACTGTGCTCGTAGTTCCAATCGCGCTTGGCATCCTGATCGCATTGTTCTGGGTACAGCACAAAGGAACCGCAAAAGTCGGACGGGTCTTTGGACCGATCATGGCAGTCTGGTTCGTTTCCATCGCTCTCTTAGGGATCGTAGAGATTGCAGGCGCGCCCGAAATACTGACCGCGGTGAACCCGATTTTCGGAATTCGATTTTTTATCGCGCACGGATTTGCCGCATTCGTCCTGTTGGGCGCCGTCGTGCTCGCAGTCACTGGAGGAGAGGCGCTGTACGCCGACATGGGTCATTTCGGCCGGCGACCGATTCGCATTGCCTGGTTCGCACTCGTCTTCCCTGCGCTTCTTCTCAATTATTTCGGACAAGGAGCATTGATCCTTCGACATCCCGAAGGAGCGTTGAATCCGTTCTTCATGCTCGCGCCGAGGATTCTGCTGTATCCCCTGCTGGCACTGGCAACGATGGCTGCGATCATCGCGTCACAGGCTCTTATATCCGGAGCGTTTTCACTCACTCATCAGGCTGTGCAGCTCGGATACAGTCCGCGCGTGAACGTCATTCACACATCGGGAACTGAGGCGGGCCAGATCTACATCCCTGAAGTCAACGCTGCATTGGCGGTTGGCTGCGTGCTCGTCGTTCTGGGTTTCCGGTCGGTGAGCGCGCTAGGAGCAGCGTACGGAATTGCGGTGACGGGTACGATGGCAATCACGACAATGCTTTTTTACGTGTTAGCGCGGACCCGGTGGAATTGGAGCATTGCGAAAGCGGGGTCGCTCAGTGGCGCTTTGCTGGTTGTGGACCTCGGATTTTTCAGCTCGAACATTCTCAAAGTCGCAAAGGGCGGATGGGTGCCACTGCTACTAGCGCTCATGATCTTCACGTTGATGACCACCTGGTATCGGGGTAGAAGGATTGTTATCAAGCGATTGCATCGTGGATCGCTCCCGCTCGATCTGCTGTTGCAGGATGTCAAGCGGAGCCACCCGCCTCGCGTGAAAGGAACCGCTGTGTTCATGACCTCTGACCCGGATGGAGCCCCGCTCGTTTTACTGCATCATCTGAAACACAACAAGGTTCTGCACGAACATGTGATTCTTCTGTCCGTGATGTTTGCGAACGTGCCGGAGATTCCGGAAGGCGAGCGGATTGCCGTCACACTGTTTCCAGAGGGATTCGCTCGAATAAAGGCGCGTTACGGATTCATGGAGACCGCAGACGTCCCGGATATTCTCAGACGAACTGCCAAAGACGGAATCATCGCAGTTCCAAATCAGACAAGCTATTACCTCGGACGCGAGCGACTTCTCTCCAAAGGAACGTCTCCGCTGGCTGCCTGGAGGAAGAAACTCTTCATCTTCATGTCGAGGAACTCCCGCTCCGCAACGGAGTTCTTCAACATTCCTTCGAATCGCGTCGTCGAGCTGGGAGCACAGATCGAACTCTAGCGACGTCCTCGTACTCGCTCGATGTCGCGGCGATCTTTTTTTGTCGGTCTGCCGCTCTCGTATCCGGTATTGGCGTTCATCGCCTTGATGTGCACTGCCATTACCTCACGCTGTTTCTTTGATTCCGCATCTTCCTCGTAAAGTTTGGCAGCAACAGGCGCGGGCCCGCGACGCTCGGAAACGTCTTTGACGGTAATGATATGCTCATACGGACCCATCCGAATTCTTATTCGGTCACCGGCCGTAACGAGTTTGGCGCGCTTCGAGCGCTCATCGTTTACCTCGATCTTGCCGCTATCGATTGCATCAACGGCGAGGGCGCGCGTTTTGTAGAAGCGCGCTGCCCAAAGCCATTTATCGAGGCGTACTTTCATTTGCGTATTATGTTTTCGCCGTGATCAGCCCGCGGAGACTGTTGGTTCTCATGGCACTGGCGCCGCTGTCGGCGCATGCTCAAGCCCCTGCATCCAAGCCTGACTCATCCCCGCCGATTGTTCAGGATAACAGTTTCCTGATGGAAGAAGCATACAATCAGGAAAAGGGGATTGTGCAGCACATCAACACATTCCGCACACACCGCGGCAGCTCGGATTTCGACTATTCATTCACGCAGGAATGGCCGGTCGGCGGTCTTTCAAATCAGCTCAGCTACGATTTACCGATTGTCCGCAAAGCGCGGGAAACCGGTATCGGCGACGTGCGAATCAATTATCGATATCAGCTAGTCGGAAGCGGAGAAACGCGAGTTGCAGTCTCGCCGCGCCTATCGGTCACGTTGCCGACAGGTGATTGGAAGAAGGAGCGAGGAAGCGGCGCGGCCGGAATCGAGACGATGCTACCCGTCAGCTACGTTCTCTCGAAGTTATTCACGACGCATTCAAATGTCGGTTTGGCACTAACGCCGTCCGCACGAAATGCGGCCGGCGCTCGCGCCAACAGTTATGCGCTCACGCTCGGGCAAAGTCTGGTGATGACGGTGCACCCGAACATTCAGCCGCTCATCGAAGCGGTGTACACGCGTGAGCAGGACGTCGTCGCGGAAAACTCTACGGAGTGGAGAGACGACTTCGTTATTTCGCCAGGCGTGCGCGTTGCATTCAACTTCGCATCGGGACTTCAAATAGTCCCGGGCTTCGCACTGCCGATCGGCGTCGGGCCGAGCAGTGGCGATCGCGGAATGTTTCTCTATCTGAGCTTCGAGCATCCCTTTACAGCTAACCGCTAACGGACTTCAGATTCTGATCGTGCGTCGAAACGGCATCACCATCGACGGCATGATCTGCATTCTCATTTGGGGCATCGACTGTCGCAATTTTTGAAATTCCGGCGACATCTCCATTTTCTGGCGCAGCTGCGGCAGGGATTCCCGAAGTTTTTGCATCTCGGGGGACGCCTCGAGCTTCCGCATCTGGGGCATCATCTCCATCATCTTCATGTGCGCGAGAGGCTCCATCTCGCGCATTTGCATCAACGGCATGGGCGGCATTTCCATTCCGTCGCGGAAGATGAAAGCGCCCGGCCCACCTTCGCCATCGCCGAAAAACGTTCGCGTTCTCATGAAATCCGACGCGCGACCGGCAGTCACCTGAACGTCACGCACTCGGCCACCTGAATAAACGCGGAGATTCACTCGCGATCCCGGTGTGAGCTTTGCGACCTCACGCTGCAGGCGGTGAGATGGCAGCCCGCTCGCGTAACCATCTTCGACATCACCCGGCGCCACGCGCAGATCGACTCCATTGATCGAGGCGATTCTCTCGCCCTCGATAATGCCGGCATTTTCCGCTGGACCCTTCGGAGTTACCGACGAAATAAAGACGCCGAGTGTGTCGCGAGCGGTCCCGGTCGCCGAGAGCTCTAGTCCGAGGACGGCACGCTTCATCATTGCAGAATCGAGTCGGACCGCATATCCGCCCTCGAGAATCTTGCGGCACTCGACTTTTCCGTTCGTCGAAGTACACGTCTCTCCCGTCCCTTCCTTCGGCCGCGCGGGGGCGGTTTTCTGCTGCGCGACGACAGGCGATGCGCCGCCGGCGATCACCGCGATCACCGCAAGTATCGATAAACCTCTCATTGGTATTCTCCGTGGAGTCTGGTCTTCATCTCGTATGACAGCCGAACCCCGCTCAGGGGTTGCCGTCACGGGAGGAACTGCTCTAGAGAGGTAAATAAAGCGATATTTCGGGATGTCGACGATGCTGGAAAGACCTCCACGTGAAACGCCAGAGCCCGACGTTCACTCGTTCGAACATCATTGGCAGGACGAAGCTGACGCGGCATTTCTCTATCGAATTCTCGCCGCGGCGGAGCCTGATCAGCACAAGAAGGACGTTTACAGCCGACTCGCCCAAGTAGAAGACCGGCACGTAGTCGTGTGGGGCGACTTGATGACGCAACACGGTCATCCGCCGAAGCCATTCCGTCCGAGCGGCCGAGCGAAGGTGCTGGCTCGCATCGGAAAATTGTTTGGGCCAGGTTTTCTTTTGCCGATGCTCCTTCAGGAAGAGGGACGCGAAGTAAAGGCCTATCTCGACATGCATCGCGCGATTCCGCGAGGAGCGCCTGGTGGTGGAGAAGCTCTCACGCTCGCGAAAGAATCAGCGGAGCATGCGACCACACTCGCGGGAATTGCGGGAAAGCACGGCGAGCCCTGGCATCGCACCGAGTCGGGCGGATTCCTGAGAAACGTCGTCTACGGATTCAATGATGGACTGACCGCGAATTTCGGTCTCGTCGCCGGCGTGATTGGCGCGACGCTGGCCGCTCATTCTGTTGTCGTCGCGGGAGTCGCCGGTCTCATTGCAGACGCGCTTTCAATGGGCGCGAGTGGGTACCTGGCGGCGAAAAGTGAGCGCGAGGTTTATGACTATGAGATCGCGATGGAGAAGGACGAAGTCGCGATGATGCCGGAGATCGAGCGCGATGAGCTTGCGCTGATTTATGAAGCGAAAGGAATGGAGTCGACGCACGCGCACGAGCTGGCAACGCGAATCATGGCCGATCCCGCTCTGATGTTACGCGAGCAGGTACAGGAAGAGCTCAAGATTGGCGAGCAGACTATCTCGCCATTTCGTGAAGGCTGGGTAACGGGACTGGCGACCGCGTTCGGCGCGGTGATTCCAGTCCTTCCATTCTTTTTTGCCAGCGGTTCAACGGCGATCGTTCTTTCATTCACGGTCGCGATGCTCTCGCATTTTCTCGTTGGAGGAGCGCGATCGATTTTCACTGGCCGAAGCGTGTTTAGATCAGGGCTCGATATGTTCGTCGTCGGGCTGGGAGTCGCGCTCGTTGGGTATTTTGTTGGCGGGTGGGTGGGAACCAAACTGTAAATCCTTAAAAACGTAAGGACAGGTCCGAGGTCTCAGGGGCGAGGCCTCGAGGCGCCGGGTGAGGCGTGAGCGATCTGAAACCTCACCTCATACCTGAAAGCCTCGTCCCCTCAGACCTCGGACCTGTTCTTACGTGGTTAGACGACGATATTCAACAATCTTGCGGGAACGAAAACGATTTTCTTTGGCTCCCCAGTCACAAATTTCGCAATTGTTGGATCAGCCATGGCGAGCTTCAATGCCTCGTCCCGAGCGGTATCGCGCGGCACGTGCAGTCGCCCTCTCAGTTTTCCATTTACCTGCACCGCGATCTCGATCGTCTCCTCCGTCGCCAGCGCTGCATCGAAGCTCGGCCAACCGGCATCGAACACACCCTCGCTGTGACCGAGTCTCTCCCATAGCTCTTCAGCGATGTGCGGAGCGAACGGCGCGACCATCTGCACAACAGGCGCGACCTCATTCCGCCTCGGCGTGCGCTCACCACGGCGCAGGACATTCATGTACTCCATCATCGCGGCAATCGCGGTGTTGTAGCTGAGCCGGGGAATGTCCTCGCCGACCTTCTTGATCGTTTGATGCAGCTTGCGCATCACATCCGCCGAGTCATCGGGCGCCGGAGCATCACCGCTCTCGATCGCAGTCACGACTGAGAACCACAGACGATCGAGGAATCGCTTCACTCCCGATATGCTCGCGTCTCTGAAATCTCCGCCCTCTTCGAATGGTCCGAGGAACATCAGATAGCTGCGAAATGCATCCGCGCCCCACGTCGCGATGTATTCGTCGGGTATCACGACATTGCCGCGACTCTTCGACATCTTCGCACCATTTCGAATGATCAAACCGTGAGCGCGGAATTTCACGTACGGCTCCTCGAAATCGAAGTAGTTCATATCGTGAAGAACCATTGTCACGAATCGAGAGTACAGCAGATGCAAAACCGCGTGCTCGTTGCCGCCGATGTACGAATCAACGGGCAGCCATTTCCCGGTGATCTCACGATCGAACGCAACATCGTCGCGGCCAACACTCGGATAGCGAAGGAAATACCACGCGCTGTCGAGAAATGTGTCCGACACGTCGGTTTCCCGCCGAGCCACTCCTCCACATTGAGGGCACGCGACTCGATACCAATCCTCATGGCGCGCGAGGGGCGAAAGTCCTGAATCGTCCGGCTTGAAATCCTCGACATACGGAAGCAGAACAGGCAGATCCTTTTCCGGAACAGGGACTGCGCCGCACTTGTCGCAGTAGACGATCGGAATCGGCGGACCCCAATAGCGCTGACGCGAGATGCACCAGTCATGCAATCGGTAATTCACAACCGGCTTCGCGAATCCTTTCTTCGCCAGCATATCGACGATCGCTTTCTTACCGGCGTCGACACTCATTCCATCGAACTCGCCCGAGTTTACCAGCCGCGCGCCTTCCGATCCCGTATAGGCCGAAGAAAAATCCGTATTTGGATCGTCGCCCTCGGCGCAGACAACACGAGTGATCCGGAGTCCGAACACCATCGCAAACTCGAAGTCACGATCGTCGTGCGCGGGAACAGCCATGATCGCGCCAGTCCCGTACTCCATCAGCACATAGTCCGCGATCCAGATCGGGATTTGTTTTCCCGTCGCGGGATTGGTCGCGTACGAGCCAGTGAACACGCCGGTTTTTTCCGTGCTTGTTTTGCGCGTGACGAGATCCTGCTTCGCGGTTCGATCGAGATAATCTTCGACCGCCGTGCGCTCGGAAGACGCGATCAGTTTTTCGACGAGAGGATGCTCCGGCGCGATAACCATGTAGGTCGCGCCGAACACCGTGTCAGGTCGGGTCGTGAAAACACGAATCTCCGTCTTCTCGCCAGCCGCGGTCTCGACAGGAAACACGAGCTCTGCACCCTCTGAACGACCGATCCAATTCCGCTGCGCTGTCTTGGTGCTCTCCGACCAATCGAGATGATCGAGATTGTCGAGGAGGCGCCCGGCGTACTCGCTGATTCTGAAAAACCACTGCTCGAGCAGACGCTGCTCGACCGGTGTGTCGCATCGCTCGCAACGTCCTCCAACGACTTGCTCGTTAGCGAGAACGGTTTTGCAGCTCGGGCACCAGTTGACTGCCGCCTGTTTCTTGTAAGCAAGCCCTTTCTTCAGGAGCTGCAGAAAAACCCACTGGGTCCACTTGTAGTAATCGGGGTCGGTCGTTGAAAGCTTTTGGCGCCAATCGACCATCAAACCCGCACGCTGAACCTGCCGCTCGAAGTTGGAAATATTCTGCGGAATCAGATCGTAAGGATGTTTTCCGACCTTGAGGGCGTAATTCTCAGAGTGGATGCCGAAAGCATCATAGCCGAAGGGCTCGAAGACGTTGTGTCCCTGGAGCCTCTGAAATCGTCCATATATGTCGTTGCCAACGAAGGCGAAAAGGTTACCGACGTGGAGACCTTCAGCCGATGGATAGGGGAACATCATCAGGGCGTAATACGGATCGCGAGCGCCGGAAATATCAGTGGCGTTCGTGCCGCGCTCGCGCCACCTGTCCTGCCATTTCGTCTCGACTGCCTGAGGATCGTACTCGACGGGCGGAGAGAACGTGGGCTGGTCGTTGGTATTGACCGTCTTGTTCATGGTAACAAGGTAGCGACCCTGTAAAGCACTTTCACCTAAGCCCGACTGCACGCGATGCATCCACAATTTCCGCTGACAGAGACCGAGCGCAGAATGAAGCCGACGTGGGGCGGTATCCCGATCGTCGACGTCAAAGCGCCGAGTTTCTTCTCGCCCGTCGCGGGCATGCTTCAGCGTAAGGCCGTGGCGGTGATGGTCCTGTCACTTATGACGTTTCACGTCGGAATTGCCTGGATCCTTTATCGTCTCTTCCACGTTCTCACACCGGAAGTCCAGCAAGCTTTCAAGTCGTCCCCAGAGGTGCATTCGACCCTCAAATTCGCCGCAGTCTGGGTTCTTGGATTGTTGACTCTCGCGTGTCTTTTCGTGCTGCGTCTAATCGAGCGACAGGTCACGCAGCCGGTTGCAGAGCTGGCTCGCGTTTCTGAAGCCGTCGCTAGCGGAGAGCTCTCGGCTCCGTTTACTCCATCGAGAGTGAACAGCGAAGTTGGACGGTTGAGCCGGGCAACGTCTGGAATGATCGTAGCGCTGCGGCGTCTGGCGGGTACCATGCGCGCATCGGCTCGCGACACGACGACACTTTCGGCTCAGATCACTGCTGCATCAGAAAGCGCGGCGATGGCGGCACAGCAGACTGCATCAACATCGAGCGCGCTGAGCAAGGAATCGAGCCACATGGCGAAGACGATCAAAGAGATCGCCGACGACGCCGCAAAGCTCGAGGAGATTTCCGCATCACTCCGTTCGAGGGCGCAGGAAAATCTTCGACGGGAGAAACGCCTTAGAACTCTCGCGCAGGAAAACCGTGCGCGTCTCGATGAAAGCTCACGAGCGTTGGAGCTGCTCACCACCGATGCGAGCGCAAGCGCCGAGTCGATTGAAGCGTTGGCGATTGCTGTGGATGAGATTCGCGCGTTTCTGACGCTGGTACAAAAAATTTCTCGACAGTCGAAGCTCCTCGCGCTCAACGCTGCGATGGAAGCCGCACGCGCGGGAGAACAGGGTGAAGGCTTCGGCATTGTCGCCGACGAAGTTCGCCGCCTCGCAGCCGATTCTGCTGAAGCAGCGGCGCGAACAGATTTGCTCGCGCGTGCAATGCTTGAGCGCGTCGGTCGATCCCGCGAATCAGCAGCGCGAACACTCGATACTCTCCAAACTGTGAACGACGCGACGCATCACGGCCGTCAATCTTTCATGCAGGTCGAACAGGGCGTTATCGAGGCAGAGAAATGGAGTGCATCGATCGAGGTGAATGTGGAGGAAACAAACCGCCTCGTGGTGGACATGACACAACGGCTCGACAATCTCGCGATTGGAACAGAGGGATTCGCGAGCGCGATGCATCAGGTTGCCAGCGCGAGCGAGGAGCAAAGCGACAGCATCGACGAGATCGCCGGCGCAGCCAACTCGCTCTCTTCCGCCGCGCGTCGGGTTGCTCAGCTCGTTGGAACGTTCAAGCTGGGCGACACGCCATCGCGGGGGATGCCGGCCGTTCAGAGCTCTTGAACAAATAAGCCGAGTCCATCAGTCGTGCGCCTGAAACGTCGGCGACAGCGTAGTTGAAACCAGAGTACGTCGATGCGCTTCCGAATCGCCCGTCTTTCGAGAGAGCGTAGTACACCATGTCGTACCGCGGATGTCCGCGCTCGTCGAGCCATCTCTTATGTGTCATTGCGACCATTCGCTCCTGCGCTTTGAGACAGGCGGCTTCGGGTGACAATCCCTGACGCATCAGCTCGACGATGTAAAACGCGCCGCAGATCTTGATGTTCGCTTCGCCGAGTCCGGTTGCGCCGGCCGCGCCGACGGTTTGATCGCAATACAATCCAGCGCCGATAATCGCTGAATCGCCAACGCGCCCCGGAATTTTCCACGAGAGCCCGCTAGTCGTCACCACAGATGACATCTCGCCCGCTGCATTTAGAGCGAACATCGGATTAGTACCCGTCGTGAATTTGATCTTTACAGGGTCGGTGTGATCGAGCCAGTTGTCGCCGCTGCTGAGACACGCTTTCCATTTCAGCCAATCCTGTCTGCTTTTCTCTGTCAGAAGATTCTGCTCCTTGAATCCCATTTCCAGCGCGAATTTTTTCGCGCCTGCTCCGACGAGCATCACATGTTCTGTGTAATCCATGACTGCCTTTGCAACGAGAGACGCCGTCGCGATGTCCTCGAGTGCCGCAACAGCGCCGGCACGTTTTGTCGGCCCATGCATACAGCACGCATCGAGTTGAACGACTCCTTCCTCATTAGGTAATCCGCCGAGTCCGACGGATTGATCGTTTGGGTCGAGCTCCTGGATGTTCACGCCGGCGATTACCGCATCGAGGGTATCGGCATTTTCCCTAGTGATCAGATCGTACGCCTTTGCGACACCACGAATGCCGTTCGCTGACGAAACTACTACCGGCTTTGCGACAACCGGCAAAAGGGGAACACCGAGTTTGAGTCCTGCGGCTGCGGCCGCGCCTGCGCTCAAGAATTCGCGACGAGAGATTGTCACATTCATCTCACTGTTCAAAGGAAATACTTCGGATCATTGGACCAACTGCTAATCCGAAATGGCCATGAAGTGGCAATAACGTATTTCCGGAATGTAGTTTCCCGCTATCGATGACTGAATCGTTTCGACGTGAGCGCGACCTACTCGGCGAGCGCGAAGTTCCAACCTCTGCTCTTTACGGAGTGCAGACACTTCGCGCGATCGAGAATTTTGCGATCAGCGGCGTCGAGCTGTGTGACTTCCCAACGCTGATTGCCGCGATCGCGGCGGTGAAAGAAGCGGCGGCCCAAGCCAATTGCGAGCTGGGCCTGCTCGAGCCGCACATCGCGGACGCGATTGTCGCTGCGTGCAGAGAAATTCGCGGCGGTAAGCATCACGAGCATTTTCGCGTGGACATGATCCAGGGCGGAGCCGGAACATCGACCAACATGAATGCGAACGAAGTGATCGCTAATCGCGCGCTCGAGCTTCTCGGACATCCTCGCGGTAGCTACGACATCCTGAGTCCCAACACGCACGTCAATCTCAGCCAATCGACCAACGACGTTTATCCCACGGCGGTTAAGCTGGCGCTGCACTCGAGCATCGAGCAGCTGCGAGCCGCGATGGGCGCACTTGCTGGCGCATTTCTAATGAAGGGAGAAGAATTCGCGCCGTATCTCAAGATGGGGCGAACGCAGCTCCAGGACGCAGTCCCGATGACGCTCGGCCAGGAGTTCACGGCGTTCGCGCATACGATGCTCGAGGATGTCGATCGACTCGGCGAAGCGCAGGCGTTGATTCGCGAGATCAACATGGGCGCGACTGCTATCGGAACCGGCATCAACACGCCGCCAGGCTATGCGGAGAGTGTGAGGATGCATCTCTCGCGAATCACTGGACTCGAGCTAATCACCGCGCCCGATCTCGTCGAGGCGACAGCGGACACGGGTGTATTCGTTCAGCTGTCGGGAGTTCTCAAGCGATGTGCGGTGAAGCTCTCGAAGATCTGTAACGATCTCCGGCTCTTGAGCTCGGGACCCCGCGCAGGATTTGGTGAGATCAATCTGCCGCCGATGCAACCGGGATCTTCGATCATGCCGGGAAAAGTGAATCCGGTGATTCCGGAAGTAGTGAATCAGGTTTGTTTCGATGTGATTGGCGGCGACATCACAGTGACGATGGCTGCCGAAGCGGGGCAGCTTCAGCTGAACGTCTTCGAGCCGATCATCGCGTATCGCCTTTTGATAGGGATGATAATTCTGACGCGGGCATGCGATGTGCTCCGCGTACGCTGCGTGTTGGGAATTACGGCGAATCCGGATCGGATGCGGCAGTTCGTCGAACAATCAATCGGGATCGTGACGGCGCTCGTGCCGGTACTCGGCTACGAGACCGCGACGGAGATTGCGAAGGAAGCGCTCGAGAGCGGACGCGGCGTGTACGATCTTGTTTGCGACAAGGGACTGATGACGCGAGAGGAGCTCGACCGGGCGCTCAATCCCGAGGCGATGACGCATCCACAGTGACGCGGCGAGGAGGGGGGATGGGAAGTTTTTTCAGGATCCTCTTGCCAGTTTTGGCAAGATACCATTGGTGCTTTTAACGGACGAGCGGAGTGCGCTTGCCAAAACTGGCAAGGAGATCCTGAAAAACTTCCCATCCCCCTCCTCGCCGCCCTGCTCCCGCACCTCCCGATACAGTAAGGCAAGCGTTAGCTTGTACCTGTTTTTCCACCCTGAGTGAGCGCGATAAACGGAGGTCATCCGCGCGCTCCGACACGAAGGACAAAGGATAAGTAATGAAAGGCACTTCCCGCCTGCGGCGGATGGCATCGTTTGGCATGATGGCCGTGCTTGCGCTGACGCTCGCTGCGTGCGAGCAGTCACACCCGAACACGACTTTCACACCGCATTCGGATTACGGGCGGGCGATCGATTTTCTGTGGGACCGACTGCTTCTCCTTGGCTCGATCGTTTTTGTTCTTGTCGAAGCCGGAATCATCTACATCGTTTTCCGTTATCGCAAACGGGAAGGCGATCAGAGACCGCCCCAGACTCATGGCAACGTAGTCATCGAGATTTTGTGGACGCTGATTCCGGCGTTCATTCTGTTGTTCATCGCCGTGCCGACAGTTCGCACGATTTTCAAGACACAGGCGAAAGCGGTGGCCGGCGCGCTGCAGATAGAAGTCATCGGTCATCAGTGGTGGTGGGAATTCCGGTACCCTGAGTACGGAATCATCACTGCAAACGAGATTTACATTCCCACCGGACGAACGGTGAATTTCAAGCTCACGTCGAATGACGTGATTCACTCGTTCTGGGCGCCGCAGCTCGGCGGCAAACGCGACGCGATTACGAATCGTACGAATTTCATGTGGTACACGCCGGACTCGACTCTTCCACCTTCGGAGTGGAACGGCTTCTGTACGGAATACTGTGGAACGTCGCACGGCAAAATGCGATTCCGGGTTTTCACGGTGAAACCCGATCAGTTCGCGAGCTGGGTTGCGAATCAGCAGCGGCCGGCGGCGATAGGAGCGGTCGCTCCCGCGAAAGGCGCTCCTGCATCTGCGACGATGGCGGCGTACACCTTTCCACGAAATCAGCCCGCGTTCGATTACGCTGTTCCGCACACGCCGGTTCCCGAGGGGATGACATTCACACGCGGTCTCACGGGAAATGCGCATCGGGGCCAGCAGGTTTTTTCTTCGAACGCATGCATCGGATGTCATGCGATCGCGGGCAATCCTGCAGCCCTCGGCAACATTGGGCCGAATCTCACTCACATTGGATCGCGCGCTACAATCGGCGCGGGAAATTATCCCAACACTCCAGCGTATCTCGCTCTCTGGATCAAGAACGCTCGAGTGATGAAACCGGGCGTCATCATGCCGACGCTCGGAAAGGATCAGTTCGATCCTGTACTTAAAACGAAAGTCACCGCCGGTGGGCTCGACGACCAGCAGATCGCTGACATCGTCGCCTACCTCTGGGCGCTGAAGTAAGAGGAACACACAGAGATGGCATCGACCGTAACTCCCACCCCGACTCAGACACCGCATCCACCAGTCACTGCTCCGTACGCAGAAAAAGGCGGAGTGTGGAGCTGGCTCACGACGGTGGACCACAAACGCATCGGAATACTGTACCTGTACACGGCTCTGGCGTTTTTCCTTATCGGTGGACTCGAAGCGGAGATGATCCGTATTCAGCTCCAGGGTCCCAATCGTCATTTCGTGTCGGCAGAGTTTTACAACCAGCTCTTCACGATGCACGGCACGACGATGATCTTCCTCGCGATCATGCCGCTCTCGGCGGCGTTCTTCAATTTCCTGATCCCCCTTCAAATCGGCGCACGCGACGTTGCTTTCCCCCGCCTCAATGCATTCAGCTACTGGGTTTATCTCTTCGGCGGAATTTTCATAACGCTGCCAATTCTTTTTCAGGCGGCGCCTAACGGCGGATGGTTCGGATACGCTCCGCTCACGACGAGAGATTTTTCCCAGGGCATCAACATCGACTTCTGGGTCATTGGTCTCCAGGTACTTGGTGTCTCCTCGCTCGCGGCGGCATTCAACTTCCTTACGACGATCATCAATCTGCGCGCGCCGGGAATGACGTTGATGCGAATGCCGATGTTCACCTGGATGGCGTTCGTCGTTCAGGTCCTTCTCGTCCTCGCTTTCCCTGTCATTACGGTCGCGCTTGTATTCCTTCTCTTCGATCGATTCTTCGGAACGAATTTCTACGCGATTCACGCGGGCGCCGATCCCCTTCTCTGGCAGCATCTGTTCTGGATCTTCGGCCACCCCGAGGTCTACATCCTGATTCTGCCGGCGTTCGGACTCGTGTCGGAAGTTCTTCCAACGTATTCTGGAAAGCCGCTCTTCGGTTATCCCGTGATGGTGTACTCGGGAATCCTGATCGGCGTACTCAGCTTCGGCGTGTGGGCGCATCACATGTTCGCAGTTGGAATGGGTCCGATTGCCGACAGCATCTTCGCCCTGTCGACAATGCTGATCGGAATTCCAACTGGAGTGAAGATCTTCAACTGGATGGCGACGATGGCGCAGGGATCACTGCGCTTTACTACGTCGATGATGTTTGGAATTGCTCTCGTCGGGCTGTTCACAATTGGTGGAATTTCCGGCGTCATGCACTCGTCACCGCCCGCTGATCTCCAACAGACCGACACGTATTTCATCGTCGCGCACTTCCACTACGTTCTGTTCGGCGGATCGATAATGGGAATTTTTTCGGGCATCTATCACTACTACCCGAAAATTACCGGACGGCTGATGAGCGAGACGCTCGGCAAATGGCATTTCTGGATCACCTTCGTCGGCATGAATCTCACGTTCTTCCCGATGCACTTCTCCGGAATGCTCGGCATGCCGCGGCGTATTTATACCTACGATTCAGGACAGGGCTGGGACAGCTACAATCTCATGTCGAGCATTGGCGCATACATGCTCGCCTTCGCAACGCTGATCTTCGCGTACAACTTCCTGATCAGTCGCAGGCGCGGAGCAATCGCCGGTCACAATCCGTGGAACGCCGGCACACTCGAGTGGACGATTCCATCGCCGCCGCCCGAGTACAACTTTGCGGTGCTGCCGACCGTCACTTCGCGCTATCCGATCTGGGAAGGAAGTGAGGTCGATCACGAAAGCGCGCGCATCAACGCTCAGGAAGGAAAGAGCGCCGAAGAATTGGGAATTCCAATTCCGTACAGCACAATCAAGCCGCTACTCGTTGCGTTTGGATTGATCACCATGTTCACCGGATTGATCACCACGCGGGTGCTGATCTTCGCCGGCGCCGCAATTCTCGTCGGTTCTCTCTATGCGTGGCTGTGCGCACCTCTCGAACCGGAGCACCACTAGATCATGACTGCACCAGCCGCCGCGCATCCGGTTCCGCATCACTACACGGCCACCGGTCTCGACAGCCGGAAGGTTGCGATCTGGGCCTTCATCGGCTCGGAGTGCATGCTGTTCGTGTCACTCATCTCGACGTACCTGATTTACAAGGGACGGAGCAGAGTCGGGCCATTCCCGCACGAAGCCTGGGTTGATCCGGAAACCGGCAAACACTTTCACGCGATTCTGAATATTCCCGTGACGTCGATGTCGACGTTCACGCTGCTCATGTCGTCTTTGTTCATGGTGCTCGCGCTCGCCGCGGTCCAGAACAAGGGACGCCCGCACAATAATTCGGTTGGCGCGCGTCTCCTCGCTTCGTCAAAGCTTTGGCTATGGGCAACCGCAATTGCCGGAACGACGTTCCTTGGATTTCAGGCATTCGAGTTCACATCGTTCGTGCATGAAGGATTGTCGATTCGCACGAACCTTTTCGGATCGTCCTTCTTTACCCTTACCGGATTTCACGGCGCGCACGTCACCGCCGGTGTGATCTGGCTGCTCACTCTTTTGTCGATCGACTACAAGCGCGGTCTCGGGCCGAACGACGCCTTGAAAGTCGACATCGCCGCACTGTACTGGCACTTCGTCGACGTCGTCTGGATTGCGATCTTCACCCTCGTCTATCTGATCAGGTAGTCATATGGAACAACACGCCACCCACTCGCCGCCGGCCGCAGACGCAGCGCACGATCCGAGCGCGCACGAAGAACACCATCCTCAATGGTCGACGTATTGGAAGGTCGCGCTGATCCTCACGATGATCACGGTTGGTGAAGTGTGGATGTATTACGTGCCTTCCATCGTTGCATCGCGCGCGTTCGTGCCCGGATTGCTCACTCTGTCCGCGCTCAAGTTCGCGATCGTCGTTGCGTTCTACATGCATCTCAAGTACGACCACAAGCTGTTCCGCGTGTTGTTCACGGGGCCGCTCTTCATCGCCGCCTGCACGCTCATCGCGTTGATGTTCCTCTTCGGGCATCTGGCGGCCAAACTATAGAGTGATGACGATGTTGGTGCTCGCGATGCTCCACCCTTTCACGCAGCTGGGGTGGCTGGCATGGTCCATTCATCCGAGCACCGTGATCGGGATCGCCGCACTCGGCGCGATTTATCTCTGGCGCGGCGGGCACGCGCCACCCGGAGAAAATTTGAGTGGCGCCCGTAAGCTCTTATTCTTCGCCGGATTGTTCGTGATGTTTGCGTCGCTCAACGGCCCGATTCACGATTTGAGCGACGACTATCTATTCAGTGCCCACATGGTGCAGCACCTGTTGCTGACGCTGGCGATGCCTCCGCTGCTGATCGCGGGCGTTCCCGGATGGATGCTGCGTCCGCTGATGCGCAATCGCACGATCGCCGCAATCGCTCGGCGAATCACGAAACCTGTTTTCTGTTTCGTCGCGTTCAATCTCATGATCGCCGTGTGGCACATTCCCGATTTTTACAATGCTGCCATGGTGAATCACAACATTCACATCGTCGAGCATTTGATGTTCATGAGCGCGGCGGTGTTGATGTGGTGGCCGCTCATGAGCCCCCTACCTGAATTGCCAAGGCTCGCTTATCCGGGACAGATGCTCTACTGCTTTCTCATGAGCATTCCGATGTCGATCATTGCCATATACATCACGCTGGCCGATCGAGTTTTGTATCCTGCGTACGCAGCTGCGCCAAGAGTTACCTGGCTGACACCGATGGACGATCAAATGCTCGGTGGGCTGATCATGTGGGTGCCCGGCGGATTGATCTTCGCGATCGTCATGACTGTCGTGTTTTTCCGCTGGGTTGCGCGCGGCGAAGATTCCACCGCGGGCGCGCAGGTGGATTGGGAGCCGCTACGCGTCTTCCCCAGCTAGCGCAGTACTCAGATCACGCTTCAGACCTGGATGACGGATCCACATGTACCACCCCATCACAAGAGCTGCAAAAAGATTGGCGATGAAGATCTGATACCACGCCATTCCGCCGAACCTGGATTCGGTGAAAAGCCCCGTCACCATGTAGGCGCCGAGCTCGAATATGACGAACATGAGCAGTAGTCCCGCGAGCACAGCGGGCGTCCGCGCGGACTGGTGAACGAGCCAGGCGATGATTACGCCGACCAGGACGAAAACCACATAGTGGAAGATTGTATACGCCAGAACGTGAGTGGTCATCGTGTCGGGCATGGCGGGCGGCTTGCCCAGAACGCTGATCAGTCCGCGTCCGAGAAGATCGGGCGTATAGAGTGCATGACCGGCGACTACATCCAGGATCAGGAACCAGATTGCGATAGTCGTGGCGCCCAATAATCCGGCAATGAACCCCTCGCGAACCGAACTGTGCTCTTCAGCCATTGGTTCTCCTCAGTCGTTCGTCCATTCAGCGGGAAGTTATTCAAAGTGTCGGCAATTGCATAGCCAATGAGGATGACGGTAGGGCCATCGAGGAGTAACGGTTGCCAACCGCGCGGCGGCCGCCGCTGGTGCGAAATTCGCGTTGGGCAGTGTGTGTTCAATTACGTTGCTGATTCACATCCATGAGAACGAATTTGTATCGCACTCTTCGCACCCTTGCCGTAGTCGGGCTTGCTTCAATCATCGCGGTTTCATCCGACGGACAAACCACCAGCAGAAAAAAGAGAACGACGCGATCGTCAACGACAAAATCGCGTACGCGGAACAAAGCATCGGCAAAAAAGCCGGCCGGTCCTCCGGCGCCGGTCGTCCACTATACCGCGCCTCGCACGGTGCAATCTCTCGCTGCCGACCTTGGCGCGCTCGCAGCTCGTATACGAAGCGGCCAGTTCGGCATCATGGTCGTATCGCTCACGCGCGGTGACACACTCTTTGACTTCAACGCCGGAACTCCGCTCATGCCGGCGTCGACGATGAAGATGCTGACGACAGCAGTCGCTCTCGATCGGCTGGGTCCGAAGTATCAATTCAGCACCGATGTTCTCTATGACGGCACGATCGATTCCGACGGCACCCTACATGGCAACGTGTATCTTCGCGGCGATGGCGACCCATCGCTGTCCGGTCGATATCTGCAAGGCGGCCCGGGCGCACCAATAAAATTTCTCGCGCAGCAGCTCTCGGCTCGCGGAATAAAGCACATCACAGGTGATGTCATCGGGGACGCTTCAGCGTTCGACGATCAGCTCGTTCCGGAGGGATGGCTCACGCGGTATCTGCAGTCGGGTTATGCAGCGCGCGTGTCAGCGCTGTCGCTCAATGAGAATCTGGTCTGGGTTACGATTTCTCCGAGCGGCGTAAAGCTCGAGCCCGCGACGACCTCGATTCCTCTCACGAACAACGTGAAGGTCGTTCCAGGCACGGGGGCGCGTCTTTCCGTGCGTCGATTTGGCGATGGGAGCATTGTCGTGGGCGGAACAATCGGGTCGAAGGCAGGACCAAGACGATACGTCTATGTCGTCGAAGATCCGGCCCGTTTCGTAACTGGTGCGTTGCGCGCTTCACTCATCGAGGCAGGCATTCCAGTTGACGGCGGCATCAAGCTCGGTACGACTCCGTCGGGCGCAACGAAAATCGCCAGCATCCAATCGCCGACTCTCGATCGCATAATCTCGGACATGAATCGCGAGAGCATCAATCATTTTGCCGAGCTTTTGTTGCGCTCTGCAGCGCGAGGGCCGGACAAGAAAGTTCAGGGAAGCGTGGCGAGCGGGCGCGAGCTGCTTCGTCAGTTCTTTGCGACTAAAGTCGGCGCAGATTCATCATCACTTCAGGTTTTCGACGGCAGCGGACTCTCGACGCTCGATCGTGTCACTCCACGAGCGATGGCGCAGATGCTCAGCTACGCTCATCGCGCAGACTGGGGACCGTGGTTCCATGCGTCTCTTCCGGTCGCAGGCGAGTCGGAGCTGCTGCGTCGCAGAATGAAAGGAAGTCCCGCACAGGGAAATCTCCACGCAAAAACCGGCACGACAAACGACGTCATCGGACTTGGCGGATACGTTACCGCACTCGACGGCGAGGTGATCGCGTTCTCATTTCTGTACAATGGCGCAGACAGATGGACAGCGAAGTCCATGATCGACGTCATGGGAGAGACGCTAGCGAGCTTTGCGAGGTAGGAAGAACACCGCGGACGGCGGACCGCGGAAGAACCGCGGACGGCGGACCGCGGAAGAACCGCGGACCGCGGTGTTCTCATATCTCCTTTATCTCGACGCCGCGCGCGCGTAATTCCTGGATGTACTGCACAGCCGGTACACATTCATCGGGAGTATGAACTCCCTTCATGTTGATTTCACCGCGCGCCTGCATCTGACCAGTTATCGAGAGTGAGTAGCCGGTGGTTCGCATCATTGCGCTGATGTCGTGCTCCTCGTCGTAGAAATCAACCAGCTCCCAATCGATAAGCTTTTCTTTTCCGGACTTCTTGCCGCGGACTGTTACTCTCAACGCGACGAGATCATGCGCGCCGGGTTTTGTCAGACGCGGCCCCATAGTCGCGATTGCAACATCGCGTGGAGCGACTCGGCCACCCTTCACTTCGATCGGATCCTGATCGAGGAATCCGAGATCGCGGATCGCTTCCATTATCGCCGCATGACCAGGGTAGCGAAGCGTTTTGTATTCCATCGAAGGGATTTTTCCCTCGTAGCGGAAAGCCATAGTCGACAATCCGCCTGCAGTATGAAACGCTTCGAGCTCGCCGACCGGCTTGGGAAATGAAACAGTCTCGCGCTCCGACAACGCCTTCACCTGCGTTCGCACTCCATCGCGGATGATCCATGAGAGCGTCGTGTAATAGTCGAGCACGCCCTCGAGCGAATAGACAATCTGATAATTGAGTGGCGGCTCCGGGTGTTGGGGCAATCCGCCGACAAAAATTTTTACCTCGTCAACGCTATCGAGCTGGCTGATCCCATACTCGGCGAGAATGTTCACCATCCCCGGTGCGAGACCGCAATCAGGAATGATCGTAATCCCCTTCGCGCGAGCTTCTGCATCGAGCGCTTTTTGCTCGAAGACGATTTCAGTATTTCCACCGAGGTCGCAGAAATGAACGCCGGCTTCGACAGCGTGTTTCGCAAGCTCGAGATTAAAGTAGTATGGAATTGCGCTCATCACTGCGTCGGCGTCGCGCATGAGCGCGCCGACTGCTTCACGATCGCGCACGTCGAGCGGGGTCGGAATCAGTCGTTTACCTGAATACGGCGCGAGAAAATGCGGTAGGTGTCCCGTATGAAGGTCCGCGAGACGAACCTCGCTTACATCTTTATTTTGAAGAAGATCATAGGCGCACGCTGACCCTTGAAGTCCGGCGCCGAGTACAAGCATTCGCATGGCGAAAGCTAATCAGGGAGATTTATGACGACATCTGCAAATGAATCGTGGCGCGATAATCTCATAACGTCGCCTGACGGAATTCGCCGCATCCTCGAGAATTCGAAGCGAATCGCGGTGCTCGGCATAAAGCCGATGTTCGACAGGCCGGCGTATTTCGTTCCCGAGTACGCGCAGATGGCCGGATACGAGATTATTCCGGTGCCGGTCTACTATCCTGAATTGACCGAATTATTCGGGAGCACGGTCTATCGCAAAGTTGCTGAGGTTCCCGGTGATGTCGACATCGTCGATGTTTTCCGGCGACCTCATGATATCCCTCCACATATCGACGACATAATCGCAAAAAAACCGAAAGCCGTGTGGTTTCAATCCGGGATCGTCAACGATGAAGCGGCGGAGAAATTTGCGCGCGCCGGAATTCAGGTCGTGCAAGATCGTTGTCTGATGGTTGAGTTACGCAGGATTGGTCGATAGAGACTTCGGGTTAGGAAGTTTTTCGGTGGTATTGGTCTTCGGGATGCTTATGGCAAAATTGGGTTCTTCAGGAAATTTCGAGAAACTTCTGGCGTAGAAGCTTACGCTCAGTTTGCGCGTCGGGAGTGATCAGTCTTTTCAGTTCGGCGTTTCGAGTAGCATTGCCGTGACGACATATCACGTCCCTTTTTTATCATCATCTCCAAGAACCCTTCGACGTAATCCACAGAGCATTCGTCGGATTTCGATGGTTTCCACCGTCCGTCCGCGGAAACTGATTTGTCGCACGACGGACACTAAGAACGTGAGCGTGCGCTCTTATCTAGACGCGAAGACGGCGGTA
Source organism: Gemmatimonadaceae bacterium (assembly GCA_046262875.1). GTDB lineage: Bacteria > Gemmatimonadota > Gemmatimonadetes > Gemmatimonadales > Gemmatimonadaceae > UBA4720. The sequence continues at coordinate 37,320 of JBHELX010000028.1, forward strand.
ATCCTGCATGTCGGCATGCTACATGAACACCGTGTCGCGCCATCACCGGAACATTCCGGTGATATGCAAGGACTTCCAGTGAGATATGTCGTCACGGCAATGCTACTCGAAACGCCGAACTGAAAAGACTGATCACTCCACACCCGCAAACTGAGCGGATGATCACGAGCTAGGCAGAATTACCGGATGAACCCAACTTTGCCATTTATATCCCCACGACCACTACCAGCGAAAAACCTCCTACGCCGAAGTCTCTACCAAGCCACAGTGTAGACGACCGCTTCGACAGGAATCTCATTCGCGACTGCGGTCCGCCGCGGAGCAAGAGCGAGGATGTAGCGACCACCGCGCGTCGACGTGATTGCTTTTCCTGATCCGATTGTAAATGGAATCGAGGTTGAATCAGCACCAGGTGTGGTTTCACGCGCAGTGATAACGCCGCGTTGACTCTCGATCGCATAGGTCTTGGTTCCCACTTTCACCTGAATCGGTTTCGCACCGCTCATATCAACCGGCACCGAGTTCTCGAGTACTGGACCGTTTACCCAGCGCGGCACAACAAGCTTTGCTCCCGCTGGAAATGATCCGTGCAGCGCGCCGGTCTTCGGATCGAGCTCCGACCATGATTCCGAATTCTCGCTGTCGCTCGCCTTTCCGGGATTGTTGCCGAGTGCGATGACTGAAGCGTCGGGAGTCCATCGTACCTGCCAGCCCCTGGCGATAGGAAATAATTTCGGCGCGGCTTCATCACTCGCGTTTGGTGCGCGAATGTCCGCGGGAATTCTGATCACACCCGGCTGCGCGATACCGCGCTGGGTGGTCATGCCACTCGTTGCAAACGAGCTCTGTACGAGTGTCGCCGTGTCGATCCCCGTTTGACGCGCAAGTGCAACCCATTCAGCGGGCGGAATGGTGTCGGTCTGATCGGCCTTCACGATATGCGCTCGCGAAAATGCGAGAGCTTGCCAATCCGGCGATGGCGCGACGTCCCACACGCTGTCCATTCGCGCCTGAAAATTCCGAATCTCACTTCCAAAAAAGAATGCATTCGGAATCGCGTCATTCTCGAGACCGACCGGGTCGACAACGACGAGAATGGCAGAGCTATCGCCCGGCATCACCCAACGCACCTGATAGCGTAGTCCCGAAGTCGCCTGATTCACCGACGTTGCGCTCACTGCTGGAGTAGCGCGCGAGATTTTCGTCGGAGTCGACGATTTACTCGAGACATCGACGCACCCAACCAAGAACGCCGCACACAACGTTAAGAGTTTTATACTTGAGCTCATCGTATCAAAACTACAGGTCCGAGGCCTCAGCAATCCAGTTTGCCAGGCGCGAGGTCAGGACTGAGGCCTAACCTCATGCCTGGTATCCTGGAAGTCTCGGACCTCGGACCTGTCTTTGTAGTAGAGTTTCAGCTACAGACTAGGTTGCGGCCGTTCCCCTTGGCGCGATAGAGCGCGATGTCGGCCGCCCGGAAAAGATCTTCCACCGAATCCAACCTCGGCGAGGGGTAAGTCGCGACGCCGATACTGCCGGTTACACGGATTGTCTGATTTTCGCCAATCGCAAATCCGTGGTTCGAAATTCTTTCCCGAATTCGTTCAGCAAACATTATTGCACCCTGGCGACCCGTCTCGGGGAGAACGACGATGAACTCCTCTCCGCCGTACCGCGCGACGATGTCGACGCTCCGCACTGCGCGCTGAAGAAGAGTCGCGACCGATGCAAGTACATCGTCGCCGGCCATGTGACCGTATGTGTCGTTCACGAGCTTGAAGTGATCGAGGTCCAGCAAAAGCATCGACAGGGGTGCGTTGTATCGGCGAACACGTTCCATCTCGGTCACGAGACGAATCGTGAGCGCCCGGCGATTCACGAGCTGTGTGAGTGGATCAGTATGCGCGAGAGCTTCGAGCCTGCTGTTGTCGGCGCGCGCAATCTCGATTGTGTGTGCTCGCTGAATCGCCGCGACACCGCTCCGCACAACCGTCGACGCAAACTCTACGTCTGCTGCTTCGAACTTCGGCTCCTGTGAAGTTCTTCGGAGAAGAAAGACGCCCTTGGTATCAGCGTCGATTGGAAATGGCAGCGCCATGACTGAGCGGACCATCACCTGCGTACCATCGCGCGCCCATCCTTCTCGCAACGCGGAATAAAGCGGAGAGACCGCGAGATCAGGAATTAGAACGGGAATCTGTCCGTCGAAGGCCGCGACGACTTCAGGATAACGCTCGAGGTCGATCTCCAAATCGTGGAGATGCGGTTGTTCGAAAGCCGTGACGACGATGCCTGTTCTTGCGCCGGCGTTCGCGCGAATCACCGATGCATGCGACAAACGCAGCGCGCGCGCCAAACGGCGCGCGAGAAAATGGAAGATTTCATCTGTCGGGAGATCTCCCATGACTTCATGAAGGATGTCCACCAGGTGTCGCCGCGATTCGCCTTCATCGCGCACGCGCTGAAGCTCGGCTTCCGCGTTGCGGAGCGCTGCTCTCAGAGATTGAAGCTCGTTGACTTCCTTTTCCAAGCGGGGGCCTCTTTCTGGTGTTTATTCTTCGTCTGCGGCTAGCTGAACCTCCCCCTCAGGAGCAGCCGAATCATCCCCGTTCGTTTCCGAGTCGTCTTCCGGAATCACACGGGCTACCGCGGTTAGCACATCTCCTTCATCTAAATGGACGAGTCTGACCCCCTGCGCGATACGTCCCGTTACCCGGATCTGAGCCACCGAAGAACGGATGATTACACCGTTCCTGGTGATAAGCATGATCTCGTCCTCTGGAAGGACTTCCATCACACCCACAACATCGCCCGTGCGCTCGGTGCGATTGACGGTGATAATTCCCTTCCCGCCGCGCCGTTGCACCCGGTAATCGTCGATGTGCGAACACTTTCCGAGTCCCTTCTCGGTGACGACGAGTATCGTCGCGTCGCGCTTGATTACGACCATTCCGACGAGCGAATCCCCCTCTCTCAGCTCGATTCCCTTCACCCCGGTCGTGTCGCGACCCATCTCGCGAACGTCCTGCTCGTGGAAGCGCACCGATAGTCCGTGTTTCGTTGCGAGAACGATGTCGTTCGATCCACTTGTGACCTGAACGTCGATGAGGGCATCGCCCGGCTCGATCTTAATGGCTTTGATACCAGTAGCACGCACGTTCGAGTACTGCGACAGCGCGCTCTTCTTGACCGTTCCGTTTCTCGTACAGAAAAGAAGGAACTGCGTATCGGTGAACTCGCGCACAGGCACCAGCGATTCGACGCGTGTATCGGGCTGCACGTTGATCAGGTTGACGATCGGCTTTCCTTTCGCCGCTCGTCCCGCTTGCGGAATTTCATGCACCTTGAGCCAGAAGCATCGGCCGTCGTCGGTAAAGCAGAGGATGTAGTCGTGCGTCGAGCCGATGAACAATCGCTCGATGAAATCCTCGTCCTTGAGGCCTTGTCCACTTAGTCCGCGACCACCGCGACGCTGTTTTCGATAGGTCGAGACGGAAGTGCGCTTGATGTATCCCGAATGAGAAATCGTGATGACCATGTCTTCTTCGGCGATTAGATCTTCGATCGTGAACTCGCCCTCGTCACTCGTGATCTCCGACCTGCGATCGTCGCCGTATTTCTTCGCGGCTTCCTCGAGCTCTTCGCGCATGATCTTCATACGCCGCGGGCGCGATGCAAGAATCGACTTGAATTCCTTCACGAGCCCGCGGACTTCCTTGAGCTCGGCCTCGAGCTTGTCGATTTCGAGTCCAGTGAGCTTCGCGAGGCGCATGTTGAGGATCGCCTCAGCCTGCTTTTCAGTCAGCTTGAATTTTTTCTGAAGCTGAGTGCTTGCTGTCGGCGTGTCTGCGGCGGCGCGAATGAGCTTGATGACCGCGTCGATATTGTCGACTGCGATCTTGAGCCCCTCTAGGATATGCTCGCGCTCGAGAGCCTTGGCGAGCTCGAACTCGGTGCGTCGAACGATGACCGTGTGACGGTGCTCGATGTAATGCTGGAGTACTTCCTTGAGCGGCATCACCTTGGGCACGAGCCGACCGGTGTGCGAATCCGGAACGAGCGCGAGCATGATCACGCCGAACGTGGACTGCATCGTGGTGTGCTTATAGAGCCCGTTCAACACGACTCGCGGAATCGCGTCGCGCTTGAGCTCGATCACGATGCGCATTCCGTCTTTGTCGGATTCATCGCGGAGATCTGAAATCCCGTCGAGCTTCTTGTCGCGCACGAGCTCGGCGATGTCGCTCACGAGCTTCGACTTGTTCACCTGATATGGCAGCTCGTTGACGACAATTTGCGCTTTGCTCGACGATTCCTTTTCTTCGATCACAGCACGTGCCCGCATCACGATGCGCCCGCGTCCAGTCTCCTGATAATCCTTGATGCCAGCTCGGCCGTAGATGTATCCACCGGTCGGGAAGTCAGGGCCTTTGATGATTTTTCTGAGCGCGCTCGAGTCGATCTCAGGGTTGTCGATGATCGCGATCGTGGCGTTGATGACTTCGCCGATGTTGTGTGGCGGAATGTTCGTCGCCATTCCGACGGCGATTCCTGACGAGCCGTTGATCAGAAGATTTGGAACTGCCGACGGAAGAACAGTCGGCTCCATGAGTCTGTCGTCGAAGTTTGGCGCGAAGTCGACAGTGTTCTTGTCGATGTCGGCCAGCATTTCCATCGCAATTCGTGTGAGTCGCGCTTCAGTGTAGCGGTATGCTGCTGCTGAATCTCCGTCTACGCTTCCAAAATTTCCCTGACCGTCAACGAGCGGATATCGAAGAGAGAAGTCCTGGACCATTCGCACGATCGCGTCGTAGACCGACGAGTCACCGTGCGGATGATATTTGCCAAGCACGTCGCCGACGACCGTTGCGGATTTTTTGTATGGTCGGCCGGGAACGAGTCCGAGCTCGTTCATCGAGTAGAGGACTCGGCGGTGGACTGGTTTGAGACCGTCTCGCACGTCGGGTAGTGCGCGCGAAACGATGACGCTCATTGAGTAATTGAGGAATGATTCCCTGACTTCTTCGTGAATGAGTCGGGGGAGTATTCGCTCTCGGTTGTTGGGAGCGGTCATGGAGATTTTTGGATTTTTTCGGCCGGGCGGAAGGGGATTCTACAGCCCGTATTCATAACACTGAAATATAGGCTTTTGAATGAGTCCATTCAATAGCGAACAAAGCAGGTAAGTTCTTGCCTGACGGGAACTTAAACTTCCTGTTGCTTACCAGCATCGGCCCCCTTGTTTTCGGCGTTTCTTCGGGCTACATTTGGACGCCCCAGACGGAGGTTTTCACGATGCCGAAGACTTTTTCAGTGATCGACCTTGCTGATTATGCGCCGGTAGCCGATCGACTGACGCTTTTCTTTTTGAAATATCCAAGCGGACGCGTGATAACTGACCTTATTTCGCGAGAGAATGGCGAGATCACTTTCAAAGCTCGGATATATCGGAGCCAGGA
>JBHELX010000029.1:0-40902 GCA_046262875.1 Gemmatimonadaceae bacterium
GCCTGCGACAGTGCCCTTTGAATCTGCGGCGAGCCGAGTCCAGATCTGTTTCGCCGCCTCGGTCCGACCGCCTTCGAGATATGCTCGCGCCTCTGCCGACTCATGGCGCTGGCGATCCTGATCGAAACGATCGGCCTTTGCAGCGAGCGCATATTCCGACGCCGCGTCGAGAAACTGCCGCGTCTGTTCGTAACCGGCGGCGAGCAGCAAATGTCCGGCGGATTCGAAATCCTTCGATTTGCTTAGCTTGGGCATCGCGTTCTTCAAAGACTCGATTCCGTCGCGATATTTGCCTTCGTCGTAAAGCGCTCGTGCCAGCGCCAGCTGCGCCTGGTACGCGGCCGGTGTCCCATCATATCGCTGGATCAGCTTTCTAAAATCCGATTCGGCTAAAGGCATGTTCCCCGGAATGGATTGCTGAGCCGTCATAAGTGCCCGCTCGGCCTTTTCTGCTTTCAAGCTTTGAGATCGCGAGTAGAACCATATGCCGGCCGCTACCGCGGCGACTCCGACAATACCCCAGGTGATTTGCTTGTTGTAGAGCTCGAACCATTCCGTCATCCTGTCGAATGGACTGTCTGATTGAGCGCGCGGACGGGGCGGTTTTGGAGACGTCATTTCTTGAAAATTTGGGTTTAGTGAAACGTAATCTGATCCGGAAGGAAACTACCTGCGAACTCGGACATATTTGGATCCGCAGCAGTGCCCCCGGGGTGACTCGAACACCCGGCCAACGGTTTAGGAAACCGCTGCTCTATCCACCTGAGCTACGGGGGCCGATTACGCGAACGAATTTTAACCGATTCTTCCTCCTGACACGACGAGCCCAAAAGCCCCGACGTGCCGACTCAGCCATTCATCCGGGGATGCGCGCGAAGGTCATCGTCAAAAAGAAATAGGAACCGCTAGCGTTTTACCGAGAACGGAAACTCGAGATCCTCGACTGCCGGCAGCACGTCGATCCCCTGGACGTGCGCGCCATCAGGCCCGCGTCCGACGGCCCGTCTGAGCTCATCGAGCTTTGCCTGGTCGCCGGACGCAGCGATCTCGACGCTTCCGTCCGGCGCATTCGCAACCCAACCTGAGAGGCCGAGTCGTCTGGCAGAAACTCTCACGAACCAACGAAAGCCAACACCTTGAACACGTCCGCGCACGCGAAGACGCATTGCCGGCACGCTGCTACCCCTTTGTTCTGAGGAGCGCCGCGAAGAGAGCCGCGATAGCTGCCTCAGGTGGCGTGGTTTGAAACTGCGCGAGCGACAGATCTCCACTTCGAATGCGCCGCGCAATTTCATCGAGCGCCGCAGCAACTTCGTACGGTGGCAGTCCGCGCGACCTTCCGGTCGACGAATCCCAATTCGTCGACGACCACGCTGCGTGAGCTTCAGCTTCTTCCGGAGCAGGTGCACCAAGCGACGCGATACCACTCCAGTCGTAGGACTGCCAGTCGGCGACTGCCCAACCTTCATCATCGGTCGCGAGTCCTCCACTCTGCTGCGCTGCTGCGGGCGACGATTCCTCCGGCGGTACGGCCTCCGCGAGAAATTCGTCGATCAGTGGTAGATCGTCGACGAATTGATCGATCGACGGCAGGTCGGGCGCCTCTATCACTTCGGTCGCTCCTATCTCACTCGCTGTTCGCCTGCCTGGATCCGGCTGCGCAAATGGCGGATGCACTCTCCGGCGATTGCCCTTCCCTGTCGCATCAGTCATCTGCTCAGCTCTCCCAACTGTGTTTTCCAACGAGTGGCACGAACCGCACCGGAGCGATGTCTTTTTGCTCGAGCTTGTCGCCTCTTCGCGTGAACAGGTGCAGAGTCTGTTCCTCACGCCCGCCAAGTGGAATGAGAAGCCGGCCGCCATCTGCAAGCTGCTCGACGTAGGCAGGAGGAATTTCAGGCGCAGCCGCGCCAACTAGAATCGCGTCATACGGCGCGTATTGCGACCAGCCGAGCGTTCCGTCGCCAAGCATGAACGAAACATTGCTCGCGCCAACCTGCCGAAGAATGTCTCTCGCGCGCTCGAGCAACGGCGCGAGCCGCTCGATGCTGAATACCTGCGATGCAAGTCTCGACAGCAAGGCGGTCTGATATCCGGAACCGGTTCCGATTTCCAAAACCTTCTCCTTCCCAGTCAATTCAAGCACCTCGAGGTATCGGGCATGAATCGAAGGTTGCGAAATCGTTTGTCCGCTGCCTATCGGCAACGCGGAATCTTCATACGCTCGATGCCGCACGGCAGTCGGCACGAACAAATGCCTCGGCACTTCGTCGATCGCGTGCAAAACCGCGAGGTCGTGAACGCCCTGATCCTGAAGCAGCGAGACCAGTCGACGTCTTGCTCCTCGATACTCCTGTGTCTCTATGGCTCCTGCCACCAGGTCTCCGGAGAGTCCAGCATCGCGTGGTGCGTTACGTCGAGATGTAACGGCGTTACCGAAATGTATCCTTCTTCGACTGCGCGGAAATCCGAATCCGGCATGCCGGACCATTCGATCGAGCCGCCGCCAATCCAATAGATCGGCCGGCCCCAGGGATCGTGCATACGCTTGATCGAGTCCGAGTACACGCGACGACCGAGACGCGTGAGCTTCATTCCCTTTATTTCATCGCCGGTCACAGGCGGAAGATTCACATTCAGAAGTGTGTTCGGGGGAAACGATCGAAGGTTGAGCAAGTGCTTGAGCAGCGCCGTGAGTGGCACGATCTGCTTGTCGAGCATGCTGACGTCTGCGCGAAGATCGCCGCCAGCAAACGATATCGCGATCGATGGGATTCCAATGGAGATCCCTTCCATTGCTGCGGCGACTGTCCCTGAATACAGAACGTCCTCGCCCATGTTCTGTCCGTGATTGATTCCGCTGATTACGAAATCAGGACGCTCTTCCATCAGCGCTTCGACAGCGAGCATCACGCAATCGGTGGGAGTTCCATCTACCTGCCATCTGCGCTCTCCAAGTAAAATCGGTCGCACGGGATGATGCAGTGTGAGCGAATGACTCGTCGCGCTCTGTTCGCGGTCCGGTGCGACAACCGTAACCTCGCCGAGCGGCTCGACTGCTCTGACCAGACACGCCAGGCCGTGGGCAAGGACTCCATCGTCATTCGTGAGCAACACACGTGTCACGCGACGCTCGCCCCCGCGACTGGACGTCTTCGCGCTTTGTGAAATGCGCCACTCCGATGCTTCCACAAAACCCCGATCACCAGCATCGCGTCGCGAAATTCACGGAAGTAGCTTGGCGGTCCATATATCGTGGAGATGGGAACGTTGGTGATGGTGAATCCTGCGTGTGCAGCACGAATGATGAAATCCGTCTCGAACTCGTAGCGATCGCCTTCAGCGTGAACTTCCTCGATCACCTCGCGACGAATTGCTCGATAGCCGGATTGACTGTCGCGAACGGCGCCACCGGATACGAGCCGCGTCGCAGTCGTTGACAACCAGTTGGCGATTCGCCGATGTCGCGGTACTTGCTCCTGGGAAAGGTCACGCGTGCCGATGGCGATGTGGTATTGATCGAGTGCGCCGAGTAGCGACCGAGCAAATGCGGGATCGTGCTGTCCGTCCGAATCGATTGTGAGGACGGCGCGACAATCTGTCTCCAGCGCGGCCTTTAACCCCTCTCGCAATGCAACGCCCTTCCCGCGATTTCCTGAAAATTCAATCGTGCGGTCGCAAATAAAACGAAGCAGCGCTCCGGTTCCATCGTTCGAGCCGTCGTTGATGCCGATGATTCGAGCTTTGGGCAACGCCTCGCGCAAACCCTTGACGACGTTCCCAACCGTCGCCTCGGCATTGTACGCAGGAAGAACGACGATTACCGGCTCGATCATTCTTCTTCTTCAATCTCGCCGTCTATCGCGCCGAGAATCGCTTTGAGATCAGCCTCCATGGATTCCACGGTTTGCGAATCGAGCGCAGCCCGCGCGGCACTTCTGAGCTCGCCGCTCTTGCGGTACTCGTCGATCTTCTGTCGCGCACCGTCGATTGTGTATTTCTCGGTGTACAGCAGCTGTCGCACGAGCATGATGAGCTCGATTTCCCTTCGCTGATATACTCTGTTCCCCGACCTGTTCTTCGCGGGATGCAAAAATCGAAATTGACTCTCCCAGTACCGCAGAACATGCGGCTTCAGATCAGTGAGAGTGCAAACGTCACCCATCGAGAAGAATTCGCGTACCGGTTCCGTTGGGGTCATCAGTCGGTCTCCGATCTCAGCTCACGCGACATCAGGGCTCCGATCGCATCGCGCGGCGGGTGATTGTCGAACAGCACTCGATATACCGCATCCACAATGGGCATCTCGACATCCTCTCGTTTCGCGAGCGCGTGTGCGCTCCGCGTCGTCACTACTCCTTCCGCAACTGTCTCTCGTCCGGCAAGGACTTGCTCGAGCGTGCTGCCGCGTCCGACCTCTTCTCCAACACTACGGTTGCGACTCAGTGATCCCGTGCATGTCAGAACCAGATCGCCCAGCCCCGCGAGACCGGAGAGTGTGCTCGCTTCTGCACCGAGCCGCGTACCAAGTCTCGTCATTTCGGCCAACCCACGTGTTATGAGCGCCGCCCTCGCATTGAATCCAAGTCCCAATCCTTCTGCAATTCCCGTCGCAACTGCCATGACATTCTTCAACGCGCCGCCGATTTCCACTCCGACGACGTCAGCGTGCGTGTACGTCCGGAAATACGGCGAGCTGAACGTGTCCTGAGCAGACTTCGCCGCTTCCTGGTCTGACGAGGCGACCACAACCGCGGTCGGTTGACGATTTACGACTTCTGTTGCGAAGCTCGGCCCCGAGAGCGCCACGACCGTCGAGCCCGGCACTTCCGAGGATACCACCTCAGTCATGAGAGCGAGCGTCCCTTCTTCGATTCCTTTCGCCGCAACTACGATCGGTACGCTGGAATCGAACGACGCTTTCGCTGCACGAATGATCGAGCGCATTACCTGTGATGGCGTGACGACGGTGACGAGCTCTGCCCCCTCGAGCGATTCTGCAATGTCGGCGCAGGCGGTGACGTGCGAATCGATTTTGCTTCCCCTCAGAAACCGCCTGTTCTCGTGCAGCCTGTTGATTGCTTCGACGACATCCCATTCGTAAGCCCATATCTTCACATCGTGTCCGTTCCGCCCCAGAAGATCGGCTAATGCAGTTCCCCACGCTCCCGCGCCAATCACAGCGCAGCGAGTCACTGTGCACTCACTTCTGCTTTGCGCCCGATCCGCGGCTCTTCCCCTCGGCGGAGCCGACGGATATTCGAACGATGCGTCCAGATCACCAACGCAAGCACGGCCAGGCTCATCACGAATAGGGGCGACTGCGGCCCAACCGAAACGAGAATTGCAAGCGGAAGTGTGACCGCGGCGGAAAGCGATGCGACGCTCGATATTCGGAAAAGTCCAAGGACAATGATGAAAACCGCGGCCGAGATTAACGTTGGCAACCACGCTAATCCGAGAAACACTCCACCAGACGTTGCGACTCCCTTCCCTCCACCTTTCCCGAGAAGAAAAATCGGTCGTACGTGACCAAGAACTGCCGCCAATCCGAAAGCGATTGCCCAAAGCTCCGGGTTCGACGAATCGATTCTCGGCGGAAGAAGAAGAACCGGAAGCAGTCCCTTGAGGGTGTCGCAGATGTAGACGAGCCCACCGATGCCAGGGCCAAGAACTCTTACCGCGTTGCTCGCTCCGAGATTACCGGAGCCATGCTTTCGCAAATCGACGCCGCGCGCTTTGCCCGCGAGATAAGCAAAGGGTATCGAGCCGGCGAGATACGAAATCAAAACGCCGAGTAGAGGGGGCACCTACGCCGATTTCCTCCGCATCACCACGCGCAGAGGACTTCCGGTAAATCCCCACGCTTCGCGAAATCCGTTGTGGAGATAGCGGATGTAGTGCTCCTGAACGAGATCCGGATTGTTTCCGAAGACGGCGATTGTCGGCGGCGCAGTCTCGACCTGTGTTGCGTAATTGAGCTTCACTTCGCGTCCCGCTGCCTGCGGAGGCTGCCGGCGCGACACCAACGCCTCGAGCGTCGTGTTCACTTGCGATGTGGTGATCCGTTTTTTCCGTTCCGCGTCGACGTCAACGATGAGGTTCAAAAGCTTCGTGACGCGCTGTCCTGTGAGTGCGGAAAGAAAAACGAACGGGACGAACTTGAAAAATGGTGCTTTCTCTTCGCACTCCTTCTGGAACTTGTGCGCGGAATTCGTCTCCTTCTCCGCGACGTCCCACTTGTTCACAGCGATGATCAAGCCGCGTCCGGTTTCCCAGGCGAGCGCCGCAATCTTCAAGTCCTGATTGTGTAGACCCTCAGTCGCATCGATGACGAGGATGCAGATGTCCGCTCGATCGATTGCGCGTCGCGAGCGAAGCGCCGAGTAGAACTCGATTCCTTCGTCGACTCTCGATTGGCGGCGCAGTCCCGCAGTGTCTACGAAGATTATCGCGCGACCGTGGAAATTGAGCGGCGTATCGATCGCATCGCGCGTGGTGCCCGCAGTTTCCGAGACGACAAGTCGGTCTTCGCCGAGCAATTTGTTGACGAGCGACGATTTGCCGACGTTCGGACGACCGATGACTGCGACATGGAGCGCTTCCTGTTCCTCAGCAGCGCTTTGGGGAATGTTCGATACGATTATATCGAGGAGATCGCCCGAGTTTTTTCCATTGACAGCCGATACGGGCAATGGATCGCCTGCCCCGAGCGAATAGAACTCGTAGTGGTCGGTGCTCAGCGGATCGTCGACTTTGTTCGCAACGAGAAGCCACGGTTTTCGTGATTCGCGAAGCATTTCGAGCACGCGAGAGTCGCTTGGATGCAGACCTGCCTTCGCGTCCACGACCATCAAAAGCAAATCGGCCTCGCCGATTGCTTCGATGACTTGCCGGCGAATCTCGAGATCCATCGGTACACGCGGGTCATCCGCAATCCCGCCGGTGTCGACGAGCCAGAATTTCTGGCCGTTCCACTCTGCCATGGCGAAATGGCGATCTCGCGTTGTCCCGGCTTCCTCACTGACGATCGCGCTTTGATCGCCGACGATTCGATTGAAGAGAGCAGATTTTCCCACGTTCGGGCGTCCCACTATCGCAATGACCGGGGCGTTGAGACTGGTCATGCCGCTACCGCCTCGGCTTCGGACGCGAAGAAGTCAATGAAATCGTAAGAGGGAAAAACAGGTATTGGCAATGATGCGCGGAGCTCGTCGAAGGGTACATCGTCGAGAAAAATGCGATCGTCGTTGAGAGTCTCCGCCGGGATCAATGCGAGCGTGAGATCGTGACGGTCCGCGAGCACCCGGCGAATGTCGGCGCCGACCAGAAGGCCGGCGGTCGTGATAGTTGGACCGAACAACGAGCTCTCGGCGACGATCAGCTCGAAGTCTGCGCCGGTCGCGTCGTGCAATGCATCGAGAAGCGAGGGCATCAGCGCAGCCATCGCCTTCCCTGTAACAATTGCAATGCGGCTGCCATCCATCCTTGGCAAATCTTCAAGGTTGTCCGCGACTCTCGATCGTAGAGATGCAACCGAGCCAATTCCATTTTCGATTTGCGAGAAGTCTCCGTAATGCTCAGCAGGCGGGAGGTCGCGACCGGCGAGCAGGTAAAGCTCGTCTGAACCGTACACCCAGTTCTCACCGCGCTCTTTCAAGGCGCGGTCACTCCAGCGTGCGACATCGTCGAGGAGTCGTCCAGCCGCGTCCGAGTCCATCGACTTGCCTGTGTAGAGATGTGAGAACTGAGTGAGACCAACTGGAACAACCGCAGCCGACAACACCGCATCACCGAGATTCCAAAGATCCTGAAGTGATTCATCGAGCACGGCACCGTCGTTCAATCCAGGCACGACGACCATTTGACAATGAAATCGAATTCCGCCCTCGGCCAGTCGCGACAATTGGTCGACGATGTTCGGCACGCGCGGATTGTTGAGTAAGACTTTACGCGCTTCCCAGTTGGTGGCGTGAACGGACACGTAGAGTGGCGAGAGCCGGTACTCCAATATTCGCGCGATGTCCTTTTCCTTTACGTTCGATAAGGTCGCGAAATTTCCATAAGTGAACGACAGCCGGTAGTCGTCGTCGCGGATGTAAAGATTCCGGCGAAGACCTGTGGGCAATCCTTCGATGAAACAGAATTCGCAGCGATTGGCGCATCTCCTGACGTTGGGCGGCTCGAGTGTAACCCCGAGCTGCTCGCCTTCCGGACGCGAGATCTCGTAGACGATTTCCTCACCGTCGGGTTGCCGAGCTTCAACGATCAGCTCGTCGTCGGCGGCGAGAAACTCCCAGTCGAGGAAATCATGCAGGTCTCGCCCGTTGACCGAGATCAACTCGGTTCCCGTGGCGATTCCAAGCTCTTCGGCGATGCTGTCCGGGAGGACTCGGGCGACTTTTACCATACCTCAAGTAATTTAGAGCCAAAGCCGCGGAAAACAAGAAATAGCCTAAAGTTAGCTCACGCCACAGGTGAGGTCGCCGCAAGAGACTCGAGGAGCTTCCTGGCCTGCGCGGCGTTGAATCCGGGCACCTTTGCGATGGCTTCTTCGCTCGCCTCTCTCACGCCCTGAATGCTTCCGAATTCCTGCAAAAGTCGGCGCCGCTTGACCGGTCCAATGCCGGGAATCTTGAGCAGCTCCGATGTCACCGTTCGCATCGTTCGCCGTTTTCGATTGTAGGTCACTGCGAAGCGATGTGCTTCATCCCGTATCTGTTGAAGCATCCGTAGCGCGGTTGATCGTCGCGACATACGAACCGGCTCAGCTCGCCCCCAAACGAAAACTTCCTCTTCGCGTTTCGCGAGGCTCACCAGTGGCCGATCATCGAGACCGAGCGATGCAAGCGCTTCATGAGCCGCGGACAGCTGCCCCTTTCCGCCATCTATTACGATCAGATCGGGCAGCGGTTTCTCCTCCGTCTGGCGACGCTGGAAATAACGGCTCACGACTTCGCGCATCGATGCGAAGTCATCAGAGCCTTCGACAGTCTTCACTCGGAATTTTCTGTATTCACCTCGCCGAGCGCGTCCGTTCTCGAACCAGACGCCGGCACCGACGGTGTCAGTGCCCTGAGTGGTCGAGATGTCGAAGCAGACAATCGTGCGTGGCAAGCGGTGCAAACCGAGCTCTCGTCCCAGCTCGTATACAGGATCGCCGGCAGTAGTCGCGCCTTCTGTCGACGCTGCTCTCAATTCCTCGAGCAAATGTCGAGCGTTTTTCTGCGCGAGATCGAGCATCTCGCGTCGTGAGCCGCGCTGCGGAATGTGAATCCTCGTCTGCGGCAACGATTGTTCGAGGAGTTCTCGATCGTCGAAATCGAACGGCACGAGGAGCTGCTTGGCCCTTTCTCGAAGCGCGACGTAACTCCCCGCGAGGTACGCCGAAAGAATCGCCGAGTCCTCTTCTCCCTCGACGTTCACGAGGAAGCGATGCTCGCGCGAAAGCAGCTTGCCTCCGCGAATGCGGAGCAGAACCGCACATGCGTCGTCGCCATCGCGTGCGAATCCAATGACGTCACGATCGCCACCTTCAACTTCGAGCACGACCGTCGGCTCTTCCATTTGCTCGAGATGTCGCAGTGCATTGCGAAGCTCAGCCGCTCGCTCGTAATCGAGCGTGCTCGACGCAGATTCCATCTGCTCTTTTACGTGCTTCATCACTTCATCAGGCCTGCCGTCCAGGAAGAGCACGACCTGATCGATCATTGTCCGGTATTGCATCTGACTCTGCGCGAGAATGCAGGGGGCCTTGCAGCGATGGATGTAGTAATCGAGGCACGGCCGCTCGGGCATTTCCCGCGGCATGTCGTAATTGCATGAGCGCACCGTAAAGATCCGCTTCACGACATTGAGCGCCCGACGCATTGCTCCGACATCGGTGTACGGCCCGAAGTATCGAGCGCCGTCGTTCAGCAGGCGGCGCGTGACATACACGCGCGGAAACGCTTCCTGAACCGTGACCTTGATGTACGGATACGACTTATCGTCGCGAAGTGAGATGTTGAACCTTGGCTTGTACTCTTTGATGAGGTTTGCCTCGAGGATCAGCGCGTGCGCCTCGCTCGGGACCACGATCGTCTCGACGTCGGCAATCTTTCCGACGAGATGGCGAGTTTTCGGATTCTCACCCTGGTCGGCGCCGAAGTAGCTCCGCACGCGTGAACGGAGACTCTTTGCCTTCCCGACATAGAGAGTCTGACCGTCAGCGTCTTTCCAGAGGTAAACGCCCGGACTGTCAGGCAAATGCGGGAGTTTTGAGGCGACTTTCTCGGGGACAACGAGCATTTCTAATTATACCAAAGCGGGCAAGTGAGGTTGCCCTCGACTTCGACAGGCCTCTCTATTTTTTGCAGCGGGCACATCTGGTGAGACCAGCGAGACCAGCGAGAACTACGGAACGGCGTCTTTTTCTTTTTTTTGACTGCGCAACGGCGCGCAGTTCCGTTCTTGTCGTTTAATAGAAACAATTCCGTTGTTCCGTCGTTCTCGCTGGTCTCGCTGGTCTCACCAGTTGTGCCCGCCTAAAAAATAGAGTGGCCTTTTTAGCCACGACGAATGCGCGCAATAAGAGAGGTCGCCCCGGGTATGCGCATGAGTGTCGAAATGACGAGAAAGCTCAAACCATAGGCGACAAGAATCACGATGCTGACAATTACTCTATGCGAGCTCACCAAACCAAGCTTCACTCCCCAGGCGATCGCCGCGCTCAACGCAGCTGCAATCCACAGTCTCAAAGTGAACGAGCTCTTCATTCCCGTTGCACCAATGCGACGTGTGATTTCGCGTCTCAATAAGTAGAACTCCACCCACCCCGCAATTCCCGCCGACGCGGTAAGGCCGGCAACTCCAACTTTCGGATCGAGTCCAAGCCATCCAGGCAATCTGAGAGCAGCGATAAGTCCGAGGACGGTGGTCAGCGCAACTCTGATTATCGCGTATCGCAAAGGAGTACGAGTATCGCGCAACGCGTAGAAGGTCGAGGAATAAAGTCTTCCCCACGTCGATGCGAGCAGTCCGATCGTCGAACCGGCGAGAATTTGCCAAACCCAGATACTGTCCGATCGAGTGAACCTCCCCGATTCGAACAAAATTGCGGAGATCACGTCGCCGAGCGTCAGAAATGCAACCGCAGACGGAACAATGAAAAAAGCGATTCTTTCGAGACCACCATCGAGACGCCCGCGAAGATAGGTCGCGATCTCCTCGGTGCTTCCGATCGCACTCGACATTATCGGCAGCTCTGCAGCAGACACCGCCATTCCAAAAAGACTGACCGGCAACGTGTAGAGAACCTGGGCATACGCGAATACAGCCACGGCGCCCGTTGGCAACCAGCTCGCAATCAGCGCATCGATGTAAGCGCTGATCTGCACTACCCCTCGGCTGATGAACGCCGGAATGAAATTTCGAAACACCGACTGTGCACTCGCCGTTCGTGCACCAAGGTTCAGCCGCATTCTACTTGCGAGGCGCAACACCATCGGCAGTTGAACGCCAAACTGTAGCGCACTACCGACGACCGACGCCCACGCAACAATCTCCGCCAGGCGTACCTGGGGCGTCGCACTTCCAAATCCAATCAATGCCCCGATCATCGCGAGATTCCACACGACAGGCGCGGTGTAGCTGACAAAGAATTTCCGATGACTGTTGAGAATCCCGAGACACCACGCCGACAGGACGAGAAGGCCCGCACCCGGGAATAGAATTCGAGTCAGCCTTACTGCCAAATCACGGCGCTCTCCCTTGAATCCTCCTGCGATTATCGACACGAGTGCAGGCGCGAGAAGAACTCCAACTAGAACGACAATCGCCGACGTGAGAGCGAGCATGGCGGCGACGACACCGGCGAGCCGGTCTGCATCCTCTTTCTTCTCCTCAGCGAGAAGTCCCGAATACGCTGGAATGAAGGACGCCGACAACACGCCTTCTCCAAAAAGATTCTGCAGGAGATTCGGAATTCTTATAGCGGCATTCAGCGCGTCAGCCGCGAGCGAGCTACCGAAGTAAAATGCGAATACCTTGTTTCGTATAAGACCGGCGATGCGGCTGAGGAAAATTCCGGCGCCGACGAGAAACGCGGCTCCCTTCGAGCCGTCGCGGTTCATACCAACGATGCGGCGTGCGGAATGACTTCCGTCATGACGGACTCGAACAGCGAGTCGCCGTATCGAGCAAGGAGCGGCACTACATTCAGCGCGCGCTCCTGAGGAACGGCCACTGGATACAGAGCCGCGCGCGCCGTTGCGATGTCGCGCAGCGCCTCGTTGCCTCGACGCTTGATCGCGGCGCGGTATCGCCGCTCCAACCGCTCGATACGATGCAGGATATTCCGCGTCAATCCGTCGATCACCTTTCCAGAAACCATGTTGTCCGGATCAGCGGTGGTAAGCTTTGCAATCTCCTGCTCCACAACCCGTCGAATCTCCTCCAGCGTCGACCTCAGATCTTCGGGCAGCGACTCCATCGCGGTTCTGGTCTCGATCGCTTGTGGATCCTTGAAGTCCGCAGGGGTGAGCTTGTGCTTGTCGAGAATCTTCTGGATCCTCGGCTCGATTACAATTCCGGACCATCGAGGCAGAATCAGCGGCGCCTCTGTCTCCAGTGCCGCAGCTACGGCGTTGACCTGAGCGAAATACGCGATCTCGGCGGGGCCGCCGAGGTAAGCAACAGTCGGAAGAATGCTTAGCTCAACAATCGGTCGAAGAAGAACATTCGGGGATAGCTCCATTGACTTGTCGGTTGTCGAGTTGCTATGCGTCAACGGCACGCGCGCGCGCCGGCCGTCAGTGGATGAGAAAACCAGAGACCGTCCGCGCACGGTCTGAACCTGCGACGAATATCCGGCCTTCTTGAGTTCCTTGTCGCGTTCGACGAGCGCTGCTTCTATCGCCTGAGCACGCTCGAGCGCGCGCTCCATCACTGGTCGCGCTTGTGCGCGCACAGAAGTGTGTGACGCGTCGAGCACCGCCACTCCAAGAGGCGAAAGCAAATTGCGCAGCAGCTTGATGAACGAGCTGCCAATTGTCTCGCCTGATGCGTACGCGCGTTCGACAACTTCGAGAATGGCAGGATGCGACGCCGATCCGGCCGCAGCGCGTAGCGCTTCGAGTTGACGCGAGACGTCCCCAAGCTCCACGAGCGACATCGGCAAGCCGGGGTCGTCGAGATGATCGAGCGAAATGCGCTGCGCGCCCTCGGGTGTTGTTACAACTGTGGACGCGGCTTCTACAAAATCGGAGTCGTCGGTCGCTGCCCAATACACTGGCGCGACTGGAAGACCAGTTTCTTTCTCGAGCGCATCGGCGAAAGCGACAGCCGACAGCGCTTTCCACCAAGTGTAGAGTGGACCTCCAAAAAGTGCCGGCTGTTGCCCCGCTGTTACAACAAAACCGCCACCGCTCGCCGCCGCGCGAAGACGCTCTTCCGCGCGATCCGTCGGCTCGAGCGCCGGCAATAACGGAGTCAGCCAATCCTTTGAGGTGAGCTGAGACGTGATGGTTTTCGCCCGTGAGCGCCATTCTGCGGATCCGTGCGGGTGCGCCGCGTACCAGGCTGGAACAGATCCTGTGAGCGCCGCGCTCGTGAGGTTTTTCCCTTGAAGAGGCGTCGAGATTATGCGCAGACTCAATTGCGCCTCGCAAAAAGAATTACTCTCGGAGATTCCTGCGCGAACGGACTGCCGTCGTAATCACCGACGGCTTTCTCGATCTGAAAGCCTGCACGCTCGATCATCGAGGCCAGCTCATCCTTGGTGAACAACCTCACGCGCTCGATGAACTCTCGGTTCTTAGCCGTGATATCGATGTGTTTCACCACGAATCGACCGTCAGGCGTAATCTCGCGGCGCTGCTCGACCTTTTTTCCCTCAACGATGGATTCATCGCGTGCAACCAGTTTTTGTCGCACAGTATACGCGTTGAAGAAATCGATCACGAAGGTTCCACCCGGTCGCATGACTCGCCACAAGTCACGAATGACGTCCTGGTGCTCTTCATCTGTATCGAAGTAGCCAAAACTCGTGAAGAGATTCACCACGAGACCAAAGCTCGACTCGCGATATGGAAGTGCGCGAATATCTGCGCGAACCAGGTTCGCCGGCGTCCCATTTTTTTTTGCGAGCCGAAGAAGCACTTCCGAGAGATCCACTCCGGAGGTCCACCAACGTTTGCCGAGGTAGCGAGAGTGACGCCCGGGGCCGCATGCGAGGTCGAGGACGAGTCCAACGTCTCGATCTCGCACATTATCAGCGATGAGTGCGACGACCTTCTCTGCCTCGACTTCATTCCTGTGCGGGTAAAGGGCAACGTAATCCTCGTTGAACCAGGACTCGAACCACTCGGCTTCCTCTGTTTTCATTTGTGGTACGGCTCGCCACGAACGATCGTCCCCGCGCGATAGAGCTGCTCGGCGAGAACCAGGCGCGCGAGCTCGTGCGAGAGGGTCCACGGCGCGAGCGAGATTTTCGTGCGCGACTTCGCAAGTATTTCGTCCGAGAGTCCGTACGCTCCGCCGATGACAAATGTCATGTCGCGAGCGTGATCGCGCTCGTTGTTCAACCATCGCGCGAACTTTTCAGACGTGAAGCTTTTGCCGGCGCCGTCGCAAGCGACGATGTGAGAATTTCCGGCGCGCTGCAAGAGACGCTCGCCCTCGCGCTGTCGCACGAGACGCGGATCGCGCGCTGCACGCTCCTCTTTCACCTCATGAACGTCGAGCGGCCAGTACCGCGCCGCCCGAGTCTCGTATTCATGAATCGCCGCCGCGAGATCCGCGTTTCGCGGCTTCCCGACGACAGCGAGAGTGAGTCGCATCAGGCGTATATGCCTCGCAGTCGATGGACGCTCGCGACACGATTGATCGCGAGCATGTAGGCCGCCGTTCTCATGTTCACCTTGTGCTTCTTCGAAAGCTCGAGGACGGCCTGAAAGCTGTGAACCATGATGTCTCTCAAGCGATCGTTGACCAGCTGCTCTGTCCAGAAATATCCGCCGCGATCCTGCACCCACTCGAAATACGAAACGGTGACGCCGCCGGCATTCGCCAGTATGTCAGGAATCACGAACACGCCGTTTTCTTCGAGAATCGAGTCTGCCGCTGCCGTCGTCGGGCCGTTCGCTCCTTCGCAGATGATGCGCGCGCGAATCTCGCCGGCGTTCTTTGTCGTGATGACATTCTCGAGTGCCGCCGGTACGAGTACATCGACGTCGAGCTTGAGCAGATCGCCGCCGCTTATCAATTCGCCCTTGTCGTATCCATCGAGGTGGCGGTGCTTCGCGACATATGCGATCGCTTCATTCACGTCGACTCCGTCTTCATTGTAGATCGATGTCGTCCGATCGCCAATGGCGACCACCTTGCACCCTTCGGAGGCGAGAAGCTGCGCTGCAACCGACCCGACATTGCCGAAGCCCTGCACGGCAACCGTAGTTCCGGCGACCGGCATGCCGAGATGCGCGAGTGCTTCCTTGGTGACGATCATGCAGCCGCGACCCGTTGCCTCGCGACGACCCATCGATCCGCCCATTTCGACTGGCTTTCCAGTAACTACCGACGTCGTCGTATGACCGACATGCATGGAGTAGGTGTCCATGATCCACGCCATCACGCGCTCATTCGTGTTGACGTCGGGCGCCGGTACATCCGAATCGGGACCGAGGACGTTGATTATGCCCGCGGTGTATCGCCTCGTCAGACGCTCCAGCTCACCTGAGCTCATCGTGTGCGGATCGCAGACAACTCCACCTTTCGAGCCACCAAAAGGAATGTTGACGACGGCGCACTTCCATGTCATCCACGCGGCGAGCGCCTTCACCTCCTCGAGCGTGACTTCCGTGTCGAATCGAATTCCGCCTTTCGCCGGGCCACGCGAGGTGTTGTACAGGACCCGGAAGCCGGTGTAAACCTCGACCTCACCGTTGTCGCGCATCACGGGAATCGAAATGATGATTTGCTTTTCCGGGTTGCGCAAAACCCGGTAAAGTCCGGGTTCGAGGTCGAGAAGATCGGCAGCCTGGTCGAAGCGAAGCATCATCGCTTCGAACGGATTTTCTTCGTTGAGAAATGTGTCTTTGTCTGGTCGGACTATTGGATAACTGGTAGTCTGCGATTGGCGAATGTCAGGGGCCATGAGCGGGTTTTTGAGTGATTCTGGACAACATTTCAGCGAGAGCCTGCTCGCCACTTTCTACGTCTAAAGCTTGTAAAACATACCATAATGACGGCGCCGAAGCAGGCCAGATCGAAGCGAGTTTTACTGTATCTTTGAGAGTGCAGACAACCAAAGCGTCTCGCGCGCCGGAAGTGGCGAGCACGCGCTCGATGTCATCGCTCGAATACCGATGGTGATCGGGAAATGGATGCGGAACGACTATCGCGCCAAGCGCGGTGAGCTGCTCGAAAAAAAGATTCGGCTCCGCGATCCCGGCAATCGCCGCGACTGGCCGCCCTGCCATCGACGAAAGCGGTAGACTCTCGCGCGAAGATTGATTATTTGCGGATCGTAGATCGCTCAATGAGAACCGAACAACCGCTTGCGGAATGTGGGGTGCATCGCGCGCAATCGTATCGCGAACTGCGCTGATGCGAGACGAGTCAGCTGTCTTGGCAGTGATTATTGCAAGAGAAGCTCGCCGGAGGGCGGATAGTGGTTCGCGCCACGGGCCGGCTGGAAGCAGCCGATGCGATCTTCCCCACTGTTCGGCTGCAACCAGCGCAATGTCGATCTCACGTGCGGCCGCGCGATGTTGGAACGCATCATCCAGCACCGCGACAGTTGCACCTAGTTGCGTTGCTCGAGCAATGCCATTGGCTCGATGAGGATCGACAATCACGGGCATTTCCGGATTCAATCGTCGATGAACCAGGACCTCATCTCCGCCATATCCGCGGAGTATCACCGCAGGTCGTTGCCCACGACGCGAAAGCTCGGATGCAATCCAAGCGGTGAACGGAGTCTTGCCTGTTCCTCCGACGGAAAGATTTCCAATACTGATGACGGGAATTTTAAAGCGCTCGACCGCGAGCATTTCGTGCTCATACATCCAGCCGCGGGCCGATGTCACTGCGCGATACCCCGCCTCGAAGGGCAAGAGCGCAACGCGCGCTGCACGCGACAATGCATCATCCCCCCGCCAGATGCGCTCGATCAACCGCAAGCGCGTCGTTCCGTTTCTTCCATCAACTTCTGGAACTCGGGTGCTTCTGCTGCTGCATCGCGCGATGATCCCACTGACACTCTCGTGGGCTCGCCATACGCGATAGTCACTTTCGCGAATGGTTTAGGAATCATGAAGCTGTCCCAGCTGGACAATCGCCACGCGCTGTCCGCGTGCGCAGCAATCGGAAGAATTGGCGCTCCAGTCCTCTGCGCAGCAATCAGCGCGCCCGGCGCATAACTGCGTGCAGGACCCCTCGGCCCGTCAGGAGTCACGGCGACTTCTCTTCCCTCTCGCAGCTCCTTCGCCAGCGCAAGGAGCGCGCGCTCGCCTCCTCGACTACTCGATCCGCGAATCAATCTGTAGCCAATCGATTTTGCGAGGCGCGCGATCAATTCACCGTCACGATGCTCGCTCACCAGAATTGCAACGTGTTCTCCGTGATGACGCCAGATCAACGGCAACAACTGTCCGTGCCATAACGAAAAAATGAATGGGACGTTGTTCGCTCGCAGCCGCTCCAACGATTCCCCGCCAACCACGTGATACCGCCAGGTATTCGCGAGCACTCGCAAAGCAATTCCTCCCGCGAGAACTGCTGCGCGCGACGAAAGCGGCAACTCAGTGGAAGCCTCTATGTCCGTCACGGAATCAGCTCGCTCGCCATTTGCGCAACGCGCGACGCCGCGCCTGGCGTTCCCAGTCGCGATCGGACATCAGCAAGACCATCCAGCACCCTTTGTCGCTCCGCATTTCCAGCCTCGAGCAGTGAAAGAAGAGCGGGCGCAACTTTATCTGGACGCAGATCGTCCTGGACGAATTCTTTCGCGATCTCTCTCCCTGCGACGACGTTCACGAGTCCGATGTGCGGAATTGTTACCATCGTGCGCGCAAGCAGATACGAAATGAATCCGGTCCTGTATGCGACAACGAGCGGACAATCCGCAATCGCCGCTTCGAGCGTAGTCGTTCCACTCTTGCAGAGTGCTGCATCAGCCGCGCGCAGAACTGTGAACGACGCGGATTCAACTCGCTTGTAAGGACACCGAGCTGGGTCGAGAGCAACTGTCGGGGCGACGCTGACGATTGTTTGTAATCCGGGCATTTCACTCTCGACGACACGCGCGGAATCCACGAAATCGTCGAGATGGCGATCGATCTCCTGTTGTCTGCTTCCTGGAAATAAAGCGAGGACTGGTCGGTCCAAATCGAGACCGAGTGTCTCACGAGCCGCTCGCTTCGATGGCAAATCTCCCGCGCGATCGAGCAACGGATGTCCGACGAATATCGCGTTGACTCCGTACCCGCGCAGCAATTCTTCCTCGAAGGGAAGTATCACGGCGGCTCGCGTGACAATTCGCGCGAGCACCGGAAGACGTCCCGCACCCCACGCCCACACTTGCGGCGTGACGTAGTACAACACCGGCACACCTGCTTCCGAAGCAGCACGTGCTGCTTTCATGTTGAATCCTGGATAATCGACGAGCACCAGCAAGCTCACGCGCCCGCGCTGAAACATCGATCTCAATTCCGAGAGGAGCTCGAAATGTCTCGGCAGGTGGCGGATCACTTCGACGAAACCCATCACGGCCATCTCGTCGTACCCTGCGATCAGCTCGACGCCGGCGTGTTTCATGAGCGGGCCGCCGATTCCCGTCAATCGAAGCTCCGGTCTGATTCGCCTGAGCTCCTCCGCTACGCCAGCTGCATGAAGATCTCCCGACGCCTCTCCGGCGACGAAGAGGACGTCAGCCACGAGCGGTTGCGAGCTCTCCCGCAAGAGCGGGCGCCGTCCGCTCGATCTCCGCGACGATCTTGAGCGCGACCGACAAGGCACGCCGACCGTCTTCGCCGCTCACAAGCACGGGACCATCTCCATGAATTGCGGCAATGAAACTCTCGAACTCGAGGCGTAATGGCTCGCCGTCGGGCGCAATCAATTTGATCCTGTCGACAAAGCTCGTGATGTCTATCGGCCCCGCAGGAGGATTTGCCGGATCGATCTTCTCGCGAAGTCTAAAGAATTCGCCCGTGCCCGCTGCAAGATCGAGCGAGATGTAGCCGCTGTGCTGGAAAATCCGAATCTTCCTCACTCTCTCGCGCGAAATCCGACTCGACGTGATGTTCGCGACGGCGCCGCCGGTAAATGTCACACGCGCATTGGCAATGTCGAGCATCGGCGTCAAAACGGGAACGCCAACAGCGCTGATCGACTCGGCGGTATCTCCGACGAGCGTGAGAACGAGATCGATGTCATGAATCATGAGATCGAGCACGACCGCAACATCGGACCCGCGAGGATTGAATGTCGCGAGTCGCTCGCTCTCGATGAATCGCGCACCCGACACATAAGGCAGTGCGGCGCGTACAGCACGGTTGAATCTTTCCACGTGGCCAATCTGAACGATGGCGCCTTTCGCGGCGGCGATCGCGAGCAACTCATCCGCTTCGTCAAGCGTTGTCGTTATGGGCTTTTCGATGAAGACGTGCTTTCCTCCACTCAACGCTTCCTTCGCGACATCGAAGTGCGAGGAAGTCGGGACAACTATCGTGACCGCATCGACATCGTCCAGCAGCAACGCCGAATCAGAATACGCTTTTACGCCAAGCTCCGTCATCACCTGCGAAGCGCGCTCCGGTCGCTCCTCGAAAAAACCAACGAGCTGAGCGCCCTCAACGTCGCGCAAAATCCGAACGTGATGGTAGCCGAGGCTTCCCGCTCCTACCACGCCCACTCTCACGGGAGCGCTCAAATAACTACTCCACGCTCACTCGCCTCGACGAATCGCAGTAATTCGAGAACTTCCGGAAATTGCTCTAATTCGGTCTCCGCGCGTTGGACTGCCTGCGACAGATTCAGATCGGACCGGAAAAAAAGCCTGTACGCACGCTTCAGCTCGCGTACGACGTTCTCGGGAAATCCATTGCGTTGGAGACCCACGCTGTTCAATCCATACAGCTTCACCGGATTCCCCACCGCCTTGAGGAACGGCGGAATGTCCTTCGATACGCGCGAGCACCCGCCAATGAAACTGTGACGCCCGATTCGAACGAACTGATGCACCGCTGAAAGTCCCGAGATGGTCGCTTTGTCGTCAACCGTCACGTGCCCGGCCAGCTGAACGGCGTTCGCGATGATCACGCCATCTCCAATGTGACAGTCGTGTGCGAGGTGGACATATGACATCAACAGACAATTGCTGCCGACAGTAGTCTTGAACGACTGAGAAGTGCCGCGATTGATTGTCGAATACTCGCGCACGACGGTTCCCTCGCCGACTTCTACCGACGTCGCCTCCCCAGCATATTTGAGGTCCTGCGGAGCGCCACCGATTATGCTGCCGATGCCGATCTTCACTCGTGCTGCAAGCCGCACGTCCTTTTCAAGAGTCGCGCGTGGCGAGATGACGCAGTCGTCGCCGACTTCGCATCCCTCACCGATGATCGCGAATGGCCCAACCTCGACACGCTCGCCAAGCTGCGCCTTCGAAGAGATGATCGCAGTAGGGTGAATAGCGTCACCGCCACGACGTTTCATTTATCGCGGACCATCGCTGCCATGTCTGCTTCGACCACGAGATCACCGTCGACTTTGCCGACACCGTGCATCTTGCAGACTTTGCCACGAATCTGAATCACGTCGAGCTCGAACCTGATTTGATCGCCGGGCTTCACGGGCTTTCTGAACTTCACATTATCGAGCGACATGAAGTAAACGACCTTCGACTCGGCGTCCTCGACCGATCCCATCAACAACATTCCTCCGACCTGGGCCATCGCCTCGATGATCAACACGCCGGGCATCACGGGATGTCCCGGGAAATGGCCGGCGAAAAAAGGCTCGTTAATCGTCACGTTCTTGACGCCGACAATGCGCTTGTTCGCCTCGATCTCGAGAATTCGATCGACGAGCAGGAAGGGATATCGGTGGGGCAAAATCTTCATGATCTCTTCTATTCCGTACACGAAGCTCCTCCGCGGATCGCGTTTTGCGCCGGTCGGCGCAGCACCATTTCCATTTCTTTTAACTCCCATTCGCACGAGCTCTTTCACCAGCGTGACAGTTCCACGATGACTGGGCTTATGCGCAACGATCCTTGCTTGAACGTGCGCGCCAGCGAGTGCAAGATCGCCGACGCAATCCAACATCTTGTGCCTCACGAACTCGTCCCACCACCTCAGGGGTCCACTCAGCAGCTCCGATTCGCCGAGAACCACAGCGTTTTCGAGCGACGCGCCTTTTATCAGACCACGCTCACGCAGCCATTCCACTTCGCGCACGAACCCGAACGTCCTCGCAGACGCCAATTCATTTGCAAAGAGCTCCGGAGTTATTCCCAAGCGTGACGACTGTCGCCCGATCAACGGATGCTCGAATTCGATTGTGACATCGAGCTCCAGAGCAGGTGACGGATATGCTTCGTAGACAGATTCTCCGTCGATGATCCTCACCGGCTCAGACAGACTCAAATAATCCGGTTGGCCATCGAGCGTCGCAAGCCCCGCCGCGCCGAGCGCATCGAAGAATGGCTTCGCGCTGCCATCGAGAATCGGTGGCTCGGGTCCATCCATCGCAATCGTGAGATCGTCGATACCGTGCGCTGACACGGCGGCGAGAACGTGCTCGACGGTGTGCACCGCATTGGGCTCTGTGCCGAGTTGCGTCTGGCGTTCGCTCGCCGACACGTGGTCAACCAGGGCCGGAATCGGCGCAGAATCAGAAATATCTGTGCGAACGAAGACGATCCCCTGGCCGGGTGCTGCAGGCTGAAACGTCAACCGGCACGACTCGCCAAGATGCAGTCCGCTTCCCTCTACACGAACTGGGTTCGCTACCGTGAGGCGACTCAATCCGAGCTCTTTTTGTCCAGGACTTCGTCGATTTTCTTCAGAATGTCGGGAAGCTTCAAGAGCGCGGCCGTCGCGCGAAGCGATTCACGATGCGGCCGCGCGGGATATCCGGACCATGATTCTCCAGCCGGCACGTCTCCGAACACCCCCGCCTGACCCGCGATGCGTGCACCGTCTCCAATTGCAATATGACCGCCGATGCCGGCTTGCCCCGCGAGAACGCACCCGTCGCCTATTCGCGTCGAGCCCGCAATTCCAACTTGCGCCATAATCAGGCAGAGCCGACCGACTTTCACATTGTGTCCGATCTGAACGAGATTGTCGATCTTCGTTCCATCTCCTATTACCGTGTCGTCGATGCTCCCTCGATCGATTGTTGTGTTCGCACCGATCTCCACATCATTTCCAATAATGCAGCGGCCGATGTGCGGAATCTTCGCATGCTCGGTTCCGCGTGACACGTAGCCAAATCCGTCCGAGCCCAGAACGCTGCCCGAGTGGGCGCGCACTCTCATACCGATTGTAGTACCTGCATAGACGGTGACGTTTGGATAAATCTGCGAGTCGTCTCCGACCGTGACCCCATCGCCGATCACCGCATTAGACCCAATCCAGACGCCGTCGCCGATCGTCGCGTTGGCTCCGATCACAACGTACTCGTCCAGCGTTACTTCTTTTCCAATTCGCGCACCGCGACCGATTCGCGCGCTTGGGCGAATGCCCGGCTCGCGACTGCGCTCCGGATAAAACTTCGGCAGAAGAGAAAGCAGCGCGTCGTGAGGATTGGCGACGACGATTCGACACGGAGCACTGCTCGGCGTGTCGGCGAGATCCGAGGTGACGAGGACCACGCCAGCCTTCGTCTCGCGAAACATCGGCGCGTATCTCGGTTGTGATGCGAAGCTCACATCATGCGCTGTAGCACGGTCGAGCGGACACACACCGCTCACCGTCGTCGCGGGGTCGCCTCGCAGCTCGCCGCCGACAATGTCTGCAATGGCAACAGCGGTGAGAGTGCAAGCACGCTCACCGCCGGGAGTAGCTTTTTTGTTCGTGCCGATCATTTATCCGGCGGACGCGATACTCCGGCCGGCTTGGTAGTCAATGTGTTGCTCTTTGCCGGAGCAGCAGCTGGCTTCGGAGCCGCCTTCATTCGCGCCATCACCTTGTCAGTGATGTCGAGACTCTTGTCGGCCGCAACGATCACGCTCGTCTGCGCTCCGACGTCAAAGATCATCGCATAGTTGTCCTCGACGCGAACCTGTTCGATGACTTTCTGCAGCTGCTCCATGATCGGGCGCACCAGCTCTGCCTGTCGATTCTGCATTTGCGTATCGAGAGTCTGAGCGCGCTTTTGATAATCCTGCTCCTTGGTGCGAATGGACGCAGCGCGAGTTTCACGGGTCGCGCTGTCGAGCTTCGGCGCTTCCTTGTCGAAGTTCGCGGCCAGCATCTGTAACGAATCTTGCATCCGCTGCAGCTGCGCCTGATACGCTTTGACTTCAGTATTGAATTGATTCTCCGCTTCGGCGCGACCCGGAGCATCCGCGAGAATCTTTGCCGAATTCACATATCCGAATTTCGGCGCTGCCTGCGCGGCGAGAGAGCCGGCGACGACAGCAGTTAACGAGAGTGCGATCACAGTCGCACGGACAAAACCACGCATGTATTACTCCCCGGTGTTAAAAGAGCTGTCCTAGTTTGAAATGCAGCTTCCATCCTGGAGCAGGCCGTCCGGCCAGATCCAGCTTATCGAATCCATATCCAAGATCGACTCCAATCGGTCCGAGCGGGCTCACCAAAGCCGCCCCCACCCCCGCGCTACGGAAAAGCCGAGTGGGGTCGAATTCGCGCGGATGTCCCCAAACGTTACCACCTTCGAAGAATGCATCGAAATAGAGAGATTGGTTAACCCTCAATCCAAGCTCGGCAGTGCCCGTGAAGAAAGCATTGCCAAACGATGATCGCTTGGCCTCCGCACCCTCGGCCGCGGACGCGTCATACCCTGAAGGCGTGATCGAGAATTCGTCGTAGCCACGAAGTGGCTCGCCATATTGCGTTCCGCCCAGCGAGAACGACTGCGAATAGAAGAACGGGCCAGGATTTCCGAACAACATTCCCGAGCGCGCGCTCAATCCAAGAACGATTGCCATTGGCTCGCTGCCGAGTCCATTTCCACCACCAATCGCACCAATCGGCACATATGATCTGAGCTCACTGGTATAGCGTTGGAACGAGGCGGTGCCGCCGAGCGGTCCGCCGTTGAACTGCGCAGTTATTGTTTGCGATCCACCCTCAGCCGCGAACGGCAATCCAACTCGCGTGTCGTGGGACGCAGTCACTCCGACCGTCGACCGGAAGCAGTGTGAACACTCATTCGCGATCGTGCCCAGAAGACCATTGTCGCCGTACTTCACCGCTTCGCCGCCGTATGAAAGGAGAATTCTGCTGTACAGCGACCCACGGACAGGCAGACCAAGTTGAAGCTGGCCACCGGTTCGCGTCGCGCGTCCAAGGTCCGCGAACTGGAACCGTGACTGCGTGTTGTACCCCGTGATGCTGCCTGACACCCGCGTCTGATTGATGTTCGGATCAGTGTACGTCATGTTGAAATCGTTGATGTACTTGCCGAACTGATACTGAAGCTGCGCGCGTTTGCAGCGCCCGAGCAGATTGGGTTGGTCGAGCCCGATGAAGCCGCCCACTCCGGTCCCTTGTCCAGTCGAAGCGCCGAAGTTCACGTTGCCCGTTCGTTTTTCCTTGACGTGAAAAACGATGTCTACGTCGCCCTGGTCCCCGCTCGGGCGCGTCTCAGGGGCGGGCATCGGTGTCTCGAAGAAGTTGAGGTTGCCGATGTTTTGATAGCTGCGCAGCAGGTAGCCCCGATTGAAAACTTGTCCTGGCGCGAGAACTATCTGCTCGCGAATGCAGGACTCGTATGTGAAATCGTTTCCTTCGATGTCGATGCGATTCACAATCGCGGGAGCGGATTCGTCGATTTCCCAGCGAAGATTCACAGTGCGAACACTGTCGCTGGTTTCTCCCGGAACGCGCTCCACCACCGGGCGAATACGAGCGTAGATGTAGCCTTCATCACTGTACGCGTCTCGAAGCTTTCCCTCGGCTTCGTCCCATTTCGACTGGTCGAAAGTATTGGGCGGGTTGCGGTAGCTCCGCTTCACCAATCCCACAGCCCGCTGCGTCAGCGTCGTCACCTGGGTGGAGAACGGATAGTACTGCTGAACTTCTTCGCTCGAGAACCGCTTGTTACCGATCACCTCGAAGTTGCCGATTTTGTATCGCGGCCCTTCGTTGACCGTGAGATCGATGATCGCCTTCCCCGCTTCCCGGTCGATGATCAGCGAATCGTTGAGCAATCGAAAATCGATGAATCCGCGACTCGAGTAGAGCGCCGGAATTCTTTCAGCAATGTCACCCGCATATTTCGAGTCGTCGAATTCGCCTTTGCGGAACCACCAGAATCCTTCCGGCTTCGCTTCCATGACCGCTGCGATGTCGCCCGCCGAAACGTGCTTGTTGCCGGTCACGCGTAATCCGGAGATTGCGAGGCGACGACCCTCCTCGACGCGAAATGTGAGGTTCATCTTGCCCTCGGTCACGGCCGTGTCGACGTGAACTCGAGCGAGGTAATATCCTTTCGCTTCGTACATGGAATCGGTGCGCGCGACTGCCTTCGCGACCAAGGCAGGATCGACTGGCCTGCCGATGACGAGCTCGATCTTGTCCTTCACGTCCTTCGGATCGATGCGCTCAGCGCCAGTAACTGAAAAAGATGAAAGTACCGGACGCTCTCGCACTTGTATCGCAAGCGTGGTTCTTGCTGCTGCAGGTGGAACGACGCAGACGACTTGCACGTCATCGAATTGGCCAGTCGCATAAAGAGCCTTGATTGCCCGCTGGACGTCCCGAAAGTTGAGCGCGGTGCGCGGATTCAATCCCGCCGACGAGCGAATGGTCGCATCGCTCACGCGTACGTTGCCGACGACGGCGATGGAATCCGGCGTCGTGCAAGCGCCTGGAGCGCCCGCGTCCTGGGCATAAACGGAAGACCCTGCCGCCAGCGAAAGCAGCAGGGAAACTGCAAGGCTTTTCATTGCTGAAATATACACGGTTGAGGTGGTGAGGGTCCTCGATAGGACACTCGAGAATTAGACATCCCTGAGGGCGAACTCGTTGCCGCGGAACTCATTGGGATTGTCGCGTTTCGAGCCACTCTATTCTTGCAGCGGGCACAAAGGGAAGACCGACAAGACCGACAACAAAAGCGGCGCACATCAGATGGTGTGCGCCGCTTTTGTTGTCAATCTTGTCGGTCTTCCGTTTGTGCCCGCTGAGAAAATAGAGTGGCTACGCCTTCGTCCCTGTAAGCACTCGAAATTCGAGCTTGTCTCCACTCGCCGAGACATCGACCTCGACCTCATCCCCCTTCGAGAACTCGCCGACGAGAATCTTCTCCGACAACGGATCCTCGATGTATTTCTGAATCGAGCGCTTCAGCGGCCGCGCACCGAACTTCTCGTCGAAACCGTTCTTCACAAGGAACTTCGATCCGGCGTCGGTGAGCTTGAGCGTCAGCTCTTCGTCGCCGAGGCGCTTCTGCACTTCCTTGAGGAGAATGCTGACGATCTTCTCGATGTCGCCCTCCGAGAGCGGATGGAAAACGATCACGTCGTCCAGCCGGTTCAGAAATTCCGGATTGAATACGTGGGTCATTTCCTCTTTGACTTTCTCCGCCATACGCTCGAACGAGTTGCGCCCGTCGGGTGCGGCGAATCCCATAGTGCGGCTCTTCGTGATGTCACGCGCGCCGACGTTCGACGTCATGATCACCACAGTGTTCTTGAAGTCGATCACTCGGCCGTAGTTATCGGTGAGATGCCCCTCATCCAGCACCTGCAGCAGGATGTTGAACACATCCGGATGCGCCTTCTCGATTTCGTCGAGCAGCACGACGCTATACGGCTTGCGGCGCACGGCTTTCGTGAGCGTTCCCGAGTCTTCGTAGCCGACATATCCCGGAGGCGCACCGATGAGTCGCGACACCGAGAATTTCTCCATGTACTCGCTCATGTCGACGCGAATCAACGCCTGTGGATCAGCGAACAGGAATTTCGCGAGGGCGCGGGCAAGCTCGGTCTTACCGACGCCCGTTGGCCCCGAGAATATGAACGAGCCAATCGGCCGGTTCGGATCCTTGAGTCCCGCGCGACTGCGGCGGATCGAGCGCGACAATGCGAGAATCGCCTCGTCCTGCGCGACCACCGAGGCGTGAAGCTCCTCCTCCATTCGCATCAGACGCGCGGTTTCCGCTTCCTGCAGACGCATCACAGGAATTCCAGTCCATCGGCTGACGATGAACGAGACTTCGTTTTCACCGAGCACCGGCCGATGCGACTGGCGATGCTTCTCCCACTCTTCCTGCTTCCGGCGAATGTCGCCCTGCAACTCACGCTCGCGATCGCGAAGTGAAGCCGCGCGCTCGAAATTCTGATCGCGCACAGCAGCTTCTTTCTCGCTGTTCACGCCCTCGAGCTGACCCTTGAGCGCAATCACTTCGGGGGGCGGAGCCTGAGTCGCGAGTCGTGCCCGCGCACCAGCTTCGTCGATAACGTCGATTGCCTTGTCGGGCAGGAAGCGATCGGTGATGTAGCGCTCCGACATCTTTGCTGCCGCAACGAGAGTCGTATCGGGAATCGTAACTTTGTGGTGATCCTCGTACTTGCTGCGCAGTCCCTTCAGAATCTCGACTGTCTCTTCAACAGTCGGTGGCTCGACGATTACTGTCTGGAAGCGACGCTCGAGCGCGCCATCCTTCTCGATGTATTTGCGATACTCGTTCAACGTTGACGCGCCGACGCATTGCAGCTCGCCGCGAGCCAATGCCGGCTTCAGCATGTTGCTCGCGTCGATTGCGCCTTCGGCCGCCCCCGCTCCAACGAGCGTGTGAAGCTCGTCGATGAACAGAATGATGTTTTTGTTCTGGGCGATCTCATTCATCACTGCCTTGAGCCGCTCCTCGAATTGTCCGCGATACTTCGTGCCTGCGATCACTGCCGCCATGTCGAGTGACAATACGCGGTGCTCACGCAACGAATCCGGGCACTCGCCATTCGCGATGAGCTGAGCGAGTCCTTCGACGATTGCAGTCTTGCCAACACCCGGCTCGCCGATCAGAACAGGATTGTTCTTCTTGCGTCGCGTGAGAATCTCCATCACCCGCTCGATTTCCTTCGACCGGCCAATGGTGGGATCCAGCTGCGATTCTGCAGCGAGCTGCGTTAGATCGCGGCAGAAATGATCGAGTGCAGGAGTTTTTGATTTCTTCTCGCCCTTGCCCGTCGATGCAGGAGCACCGGCAGTCGACGACGAAGCGGACGGTGCCGACCCGCCTTGGGGCATGTCAGTTCCGAGCAATCGCAACGTCTCAGCGCGCGCAGCATCGAGGTTGATGCCGGCGTCCGTGAGAACCTGCGCCGCGATTCCCTTTTCTTCGCGAAGAAGACCAAGCAACAGGTGCTCGGTGCCGACGTAGTTGTGCGTGAGGTCGCGAGCTTCGGCCATCGCGAGCTCGAGTACTTTCTTTGCGCGAGACGTGTAAGGAAGATCAGGACCGGTCGCTGCTGCAGCTTTTCCTTTCTTTACCGTGTCCTCGATTTTCTGCTGAATCTCATCGAGGTCAACGCTCAAATTCTGAAGGACCGCCGCGGCGACGCCCTCGCCTTCGCGAATCAGGCCGAGCAGTATGTGCTCGGTGCCGACATATTCGTGTCGAAGCCGTTCAGCTTCTTCCCGCGCCATGGCGAGAACTTTTCGAACGCGCTCCGTGAAGTTGTATCCGTTCATCGTGTATGCCCCGTGTCAGCAGCAAGTATTGCACGCACGAACCGGGCGCGCGCGATATTTGCTTCGCTCTCCGTCAGCTGGCGCCCTTCGGCATGAACCAAATGCGCTGGCTGACTAAAAATCAGGAGCTTGTTGAGGGTATATACACTTAGATCAGTGATCAGTTTCAGCCCGACGGCGAGCCGCACGCTGCTGAGATAGCTCATCACTTCATCAAATGAAAGGCTGCGAGCGTAACGGAGTGTTCCGTACGCGCGCCATAACTTGTCTTCGATAATATATCCCGCGTCTCTAAGCAATACTTTTCTTGCCTCTTCTTCACGTTCGATTACATGAGTCACAACACGAACGAGGTAATCGAGCAGCTCACCTTCCGATCTCCCGAGCGTAGTTTGATTGGAAATCTGAAAGAAATTTCCAACTACTTCGCTGCCTTCCCCATAAAGACCGCGATACGTGAGACCCACCTGTTGCAGTCCCGCCAGAACTTTCGCGATCTCCTTCGTCAACACAAGGCCGGGAAGGTGAATCAACACCGATGCGCGAAGTCCGGTGCCGACGTTCGTTGGGCACGCAGTCAGGAATCCGAACTCTTCGTGATATGCATAAGGCACGCGCGCACCGAGATCTGCGTCGAGTGATTCCACGACTGAAAACGCGCCCGCAACCTGAAATCCGGAAAGCAGACATTGTAGTCGAAGATGATCCTCTTCATTCACCATCACGCTCGTGCCGCGAGTGAGATGAACCGCAGCGCCGCTTCGAACAGGTCGCTGATTGTCGAGACCGGCGAGCTCGCGGCTCACCAGATGACGCTCGTGCAGGAGGAGCCGATCTTCCGGCGGCAGCTCGTCGACGCGAACGAGAACGCCTTCGTCGAGCGCGCGGATTCCCGACATGGCATCGCGAACTTGCGCGAGAACTCTTAGTCGCTCGCCATCGCGCGCGCGGCCGGAAAATGCGTAGCCCTCGAGATTGCGCGCGAGTCGCACGCGCGTTGAGATCACGATGTCCGACGCGTCACCCGATGCGTCGAGCCAGCCAACGCCGCCGTCAGGAAGAAGTGAGAGATCGATCATCACTCGAGTCCCCGCAAGCGATCGCGAATATCAGCGGCAAGCTCGAACTGCTCACTTTGAACCGCTCTCTGCAGCCGATCGCGAAGCTCATTCACCGTTCCGGCATCCGGCATCTCGGTGCTCGACGGCGGCTCGTACCGGCGACCGATATGTCGAGAGCTTCCATGAACCCGGCGCAGCAAATCGCGCATGCTTTTCTCGAACGCTTCGTAACAATGCGCGCATCCGAGACGGCCCGTCGTTCTGAAGTCGCGGAAAGTGGACGAGCAGAAGGTGCAACGCGCTGCATCGCCCTGCGTCGCCTGCATCTGCTGGTGCACGCTCTGGAGGAAATTGCTCACGTCAGGCTTCGCGGCAGTGAGCGTGGTTTCCACCCCGCGCTCAGCCGCGCACCGCTCGCAGAGGTGGAGCAGCCTCACTCCACTTCCCTCGATCTCAGTGAGCTGGACGACAGCGTCCGCTTCCTTGCACACATCGCACACCATGTTATCCAACCATCCTTCCCCGGATTCGCACCGGCGACAGAGTCTCCCTAAACATCATACGACTACATCACCAACAACAGTTTCGGACAACCTGCCGCCCTCGAGCAACAGCACTCGCCCGGCTCTCGCGGCGAGTCCCCTGTTATGAGTGACGACGATCATACCGATCTCGAGGTCATTTACGACCTGCACCAATAACTCATGCAGCATCTCGGCATTCGCAAGATCGAGATTTCCCGATGGCTCATCCGCAAGAATGACTTTAGGGTCCATCGCAAGTGCTCGCGCAACCGCTGTTCGCTGCTGCTCGCCACCGGAAAGCTCGCCAGGCCGATGATGCATCCGTGCCGAAAGCCCAACCCGTGCCAGGAGTTCTGCCGCTTTGTCTCGGGCTACTTTCCCATCGCGGCCGCCAATCCTGAGCGGCATCGCAACGTTCTCGAGCGCGGTGAATTCCCGAAGCAAGTGATGAAACTGAAACACGAAACCGACTGATCTGTTCCGAAGCGCAGCAAGCTCGTCCTCATCCAATCCATTGACGGGCTCACCCCCGATCACGACGTAACCGCGCGTCGGCTTATCGAGTGCGCCGAGCACGTGAAGTAGCGTGCTCTTTCCCGCGCCACTAGCTCCGACCACCGCGACCATCTCGCGACGCGCAATGGCAATGTCTACACCAATCAGCACATTTATTACGCCGCCATCGCCTCCGACGTACGTCTTGTGCAGATCGTGCGCTTCGAGAACGGCTGTCATTCGTGCCTGATCGCGTCGATCGGATAAAGCCGCGATGCCTGAATCGCGGGATACAACGTCGCCAACGCCGCGGTGACAATGCTCGCCACTACGATCCACGCGACGTCACTCGGCTGACTTGTAACGGGAAGATGATCGATGAAATAAATCTGCGGGTCGAGGGGAATGAACTTGTATCGGTCGAGCGCGAACGCTCCGCCGAAACCAACGAGAAGTCCCAACGCGGTCCCGACTACACCGATCACAATTCCCTGCGCGAGGAACACTCGGCGAATCGATTTCGCCGGCAGCCCCATCGCCTTGAGAATTCCTATCTCACGCGTTTTGTCGGTGACTACCATCGTCAGCGTGCTGACGATATTGAACGCAGCCACAATCACAATCAGCAGCAGGATCACGCCCATTCCCAGCTTCTCGAGCTTGAGGGCCTGGAACAGCGAATGATTCTGCTCTTCCCAATCAACGGTTCGATACGGCCAGCCGAGCGCTGCTGTCAGCGTCTCTCCGACTTTCGATGCTTGCCAGCGATCGCTCGTCTTTACTTCGATGCCGGTCACACCGTCGCCGAGCGCGGCGAAATCCTGCGCTTTATCAAGGGCCACGTAAACGTACGCGTTATCGTACTCGTACATCCCTGTCTCGACGATTCCGGTTACCTCGAACTGGAACACTCGAGGCACGAACGTCCCCGTCACGGGATTCGGCTTTACTCCCGAAATTGAAATGAGATTGATCTTGTCGCCCGGCCACGCGTTGTAGCGCGACGCGAGCAATTTGCCGAGCACAATTCCGCGGTGTTGCCCATCGCTGCTGGCAAAGCGAAAATCGCCCATGATCGCATGCTCGCGAATCGTGGTGACGTCGGGCACGCCGCGGCCCTGCGGCGGAATTCCCACGACGTAGGCGGCACCTGCGTAATCGTGCCCGGCGTTCATCCCACCTTCCACGAGCACAAATGGCGCGGCGGCGACGACGC
The DNA here is from genome assembly GCA_046262875.1 of Gemmatimonadaceae bacterium. Taxonomy (GTDB): domain Bacteria; phylum Gemmatimonadota; class Gemmatimonadetes; order Gemmatimonadales; family Gemmatimonadaceae; genus UBA4720. The sequence goes on from JBHELX010000029.1 coordinate 32,174, forward strand.
CCTTCTGTTGTTTTACTTTGGCAAGGATCGACGGCCAGTCGGTGATCTTCAAGTCCTCCCCGTAACTGAGAACTCGAATGTCGGGGCTTCCGACGAGAATTTTTTCGCGCAGGTCATGCTGCAGTCCGTTCATTACGCCGATGATGAGAATCAGCGCGCTCACGCCGACGAGCACGCCGGCAATCGCAATGAGGCTGATGAGCGACAGCAAGCGCGAGCCTCTTCGGCTCCGGAGATATCTCCACGCAATCGAAAGCTCGAGTCGACTCATTCTGGTCTCATCACCGGAAAAAGAATCACGTCGCGAATGTTCGGTGTCGCGGTCAACCACATGAACAGTCGGTCAACCCCGATTCCCGTCCCCCCCATAGGAGGCATACCGTATTCCATCGCGCGCAAATAGTCCTCGTCAACGCCGGCGGCTTCCATATCGCCGGCTGCGCGTAATCCAGCCTGCACCTCCAGGCGAGCGCGCTGGTCAATCGGATCATTCAGCTCACTGAACGCGTTTGCCATCTCTCGTCCGTTCGCAAAAAGCTCGAAGCGCTCGGTGAGCCTTGGATTTCCACGCTTCGGTTTTGCCAGAGGCGAAAGCTCCACGGGGTAATCGATGACGAACGTCGGGTCGGTCAGCTTCGATTCGACGAGCGTCTGAAAAATCTCGTCGAGAAGTTTGGGCCGGCTCAATGTTTCCGGTTTTTCAACGCCGACTCGACGCGCCATCTCGCGGAGCGATGACTCGCTCGCCCCGAGTGCGTCGGTCCCGAGTGCGGCGTTCATCGCGGGAACCCATTCGACGCGCGGCAACGGCGTGCGAAACTCGGGGATCGAGTCTCCCACAACCGGAATCCTTCGGAGCGTGGCTACGATCTGTTTCAACAATTCCTCAACTCTTCCCATCATCACCGTGTAATCCGCATACGCTTCGTAGAACTCGAGCATCGTGAACTCGGGATTATGAGTTCTATCTATCCCCTCATTCCGAAAATCGTGCCCGATTTCATACACACGGTCGAGACCTCCAACAACGAGACGCTTGAGATAAAGCTCATCCGCAATGCGCAGATAGAGCGGCATGTCGAGCGAGTTGTGATGGGTCACAAACGGCCGAGCTGTTGCTCCGCCATATACCGGCTGAAGCACGGGCGTTTCGACCTCGAGGAAACCAAGTCCATCGAGGAACGATCTCATAGTGGCGATCATTTTCGATCGAGCAATAAAGAGCGTGCGGACCTCCGGATGAACTGCAAGATCCGCATATCGCTGACGGTACCGCTGCTCGGGATCGCTGAATCCGGAGTGACGAACAATTTTTCCCTCGACTTCCTCTTCCTTCCCGAACGGAAGCGGGCGAAGGGACTTCGCGAGCAGATCGAACGATGCGACACGAACCGTCACTTCGCCCGTCTTCGTTCTGAACAGGCGCCCGCCAACGCCGACGATGTCTCCGAGATCAAGCTGATCGAGTAGCGAGAAGCGATCGTCGCCGAGCTCGTCTTTCCTGAAGTAGAGCTGAATCTTGCCGGTCGAGTCAGCGAGATGCGCAAACGCGGTCTTGCCGTGTGCGCGCCACGCGACAATTCTGCCGGCGACGCTCACTTGAGGTCCGTCATGTTCGGCATCGGGCAGGGATGCGAGAGCTTCCGAAGCCGTCTGCTTTCTTTCGAACGAGTACGCGAACGGCTCTACCCCCGCGGCGCGAATCGCTTCCAGCTTCTCGCGCCGCGCACGCAGAACGAAGTTGGTGTCGTCAGTCACTTCGCACCGTTGCCTGAGTGACTTCCGTTGCCCGACTGCTTGAGGTAAGCGGTGATGAATGGATCGATCGCGCCGTCCATGACTTTCTGAACGTCGGGGATCTTGAGCTCGGTACGATGGTCGTTGACCATCGTGTACGGTTGAAACACATAGCTGCGAATTTGGCTGCCGAAGCTCACATCCGCCTTCGTCGAATCGAGCGCCGCCTTCTCGCGCTCGCGTCTTTCGACTTCCGCCTGGTAGAGTTTGTTCTTCAGCATCTTCATCGCTTGCGCCTTGTTCTTGAATTGCGAGCGCTGTTGCTGCGATGCGACCACAGTGTTCGTCGGCAAGTGAGTGATGCGAACAGCAGAGCTCGTTTTGTTGACGTGTTGCCCTCCCGCTCCTGACGCGCGATACACGTCGATCTTCAGATCCTCTTCGCGAATGTCGATGTTGATCTCCTCATTGACGACGGGATAAACGAACACTGATGCGAAACTCGTGTGACGTCGCGCTGCTGAATCAAATGGCGAGATACGAACGAGGCGGTGCACACCTGTCTCCGCCCGCAGGAATCCATACGCGTATTGTCCTTTGATCTCCAGTACCGCTCCCTTGATGCCGGCTTCTTCGCCTTCGCTCTCATCGAGGATGTCGACCGAGAAACCTCGGCGTTCCGCCCAGCGCGTATACATCCTGAGCAGCATTGACGCCCAGTCCTGCGCTTCGGTTCCACCCGCCCCCGCCGCGATCTCGAGCTGCGCATCGCGAAAATCATCCGGACCGCGCATCAATGTCTTGAGCTCGAATGAATCGATCTCTGAATCGAGAGCATCGATCATCTCGTCGAGCTCCTTTTCCATGTCGATGTCGGAAGATTCACTCAGAAGCTCGTGAATCTCTTGAGCAGCAGTGAGCTTCGCTTCGAGCTTGTCGTATGGGTCTGTCCACGCTCGCAGCGATTTCACTTCCTGGAGCGTCCGTTGCGCGTCTTCCTGCTTCGTCCAAAAGGATGGATCTGCCATGCGCAGATCCAGAGAGCTCAGCGCCGCGCGCTTGCCCTCGATGTCAAAGATACCTCCGAACTTCCGAGAGACGTTCGGCGCTCGATGTGAGTGCGCGACCTCGCTCTCCAACAGTGTCTGCCATTTCCGAACGCTAGAAGATTCGCTTGCCTGCGCCGAGGACTTCGTTCAGCGCTTCCTGAAAATAATTGGTCGTGCGTGCGAAGTCGGCTCCGACCTGCGCGACGTATTCCTCGTAGCTCTTCTTTATTTCGTCGCGAAATAATTCCTTCAGCGTGCCCTTCTGAAGTCCTTCAGAATGTTTCGCTGGATAATAAGCGACCATGTCCGAAACGAGGGCGCGCGCTAATCGCTTTGCGCGAAGGCTGGGATCCCTCGCGAGGAAAGGATTGATCGGACGACGTTCACCTGGTGCGGGTGGCGTGCTGGACGGCACCGGCGAAACCGGTGCGGGCTCCGCTGGAGTCGCGACTCGGGATGCGACTGGCGCAGGCGGAGTTGACGGACGCGGCGTGATCGGCGGAGGTGGAGGCGGCGTGTAGGCCGGAACCGAAATCGGAGTCTGCGACGGCACAAACGGTCGAGCCGCGTGCGTCGGTTGTCGCGCCGCCGCTGGGGCGGGAGTGCTCTCTACGAGCGGCGCCGGAGCCGACGGTGTTGCGACTGATGGCCATGGCGTTCTCGGCGTTGGTCTGAGCGGCGGCAACGCGGCGCCGCGTGGCGGCGTTGCTTCGCGAACAGGCGGCGCTTCGCGAACGGGTGTCGCTGCGCGAACTGGGGTCGCTGGCCTCACCGGTGTCGCTGCCCGTATTGGTGTATTCACAGGAGACCGCCATGCACTCGCTTCCTGAGATATGCCGACGGGTATTACGCCACCGCAGGAGGAGCAGCGCGCACGCACGCCTCCCTGCGGCACCTTTGCCGGATCAACTCGATACGTAGTCGAGCACTGCGGACAGCTTACGTTCATTCGTCTTCTCCAGCGGCATCGTGAATGCTCGGGTGCCGCGTGTCGTATACCGGTGGTCTCTCGTCGGTGCGTCGGTCTATCGTGAACACCGAACCCTTCAGCGTCTTGGCGTAACTCTTCATCTCCGTCGCGAGCTGACTAACCTGCCGAGCCTCCTTGAGCGGGCGCATCGCGTTACTGACAACCCCGATCGACACTGTCATTAACGGCACACGATCTAAAACTCCGCGCCGATCCTTTCCGAAGAAATATCCCGCTCGCCTGTCTGCTTCGGAATACTGATGTGGAATCAGAGCATCGAACACAGCGATAATCTCGCTGCACACATCGTCCACCGCGTCGTACGGAATGATGAAGATAAAGTCATCGCCTCCGATATGCCCGACAAATCCATTCTCTCCGCAGATTCCCTTGACCATGTCATGCAGAATCATCGCGAGAATCCGGATCACGCGGTCGCCTTGATTGTAGCTGTAGCGGTCGTTGAATTCCTTGAAATGATCTAGGTCGGCGTAGCACACGGCGAACGTCTCGGTCGTTGCTAGTCTCCGCTTGATCTCCACCTCGATCGCTCCGGCACCCGGCAGCCGTGTTGACGGGTGAACACCGAGGTCGCGATCCGAACGATTGAGAACCGCATCCAAACGACAGCGAACGACATCGGAGCTTAACTCAGGCTGCACTACTTCATCGGCCCCCGCAGCAAATCCTTCCTGGAATGCGACCAGTCCATCCTGAGCAAGCAGCACAACGGGAACTACGCCCGTGTATGAATCTCGCTTCAAGCGCTCGCACGCACCGAGACTATCGTCCACCGCGACTCGGCCGTCGAAGACCACCATGCGTGGCCGGCCACGAAGAGCAATCGCCATCAGCTCATCCGCCGACGCGACAGTCAGCAAGCCAACCGATTGCTTTCCAAGCCATTCGGCCACGTCACTCGGCAGCTTTGCACCATCCGGCAGATACAGGATGGCATTTGGTGGCGATGGAGGCATGGTCTAGAAGAAGAAGAATGCGACGCCGATTGCCGCGTACGCAATCAGCAGGAAAGCGCCTTCGAGCCAATCCGACTCAGCGTCGCGTATTACTGACGACGCCACTGCTACCGCAAGCGCAACGCTTACGACCTCCATTGTCGTGAAGGCGAGATCCATCGGCTTCCCAAAAAAGATTCCGAGAAAAACCAGCAGCGGCGCAACGACGAGAGCGACTTGAATGCTGGATCCAACTGCGATTCCAACAGCGAGATCCATTCTGTTCTTCATCGCCATCAGAACCGCCGTGCTGTTTTCCGCGGCATTTCCGATTATCGGAATCAAAATCAATCCGACAAAAAGCTCCGACAATCCTAAGGACTTCGTCGCCTCTTCCGTTACCGAAACCAGAATCTCCGAGAGAACCGAAATGGCAATCGCCGCTCCGATGAGAATCGCGATCGATCGTCCCATCGACATCTCGGGCTTGTGGCTCTTTTTCACTTCCGGCGGATTCTCGTGGAACAGACGCTTGTGCGTGTGCATCGTGTACAGGATCGACAACAGGTATCCGAGAATCAGAAGTCCCGACATCCATGCCGACATGTTCACTGTTGCAACTCGCATCGGATCGGGATGCAGGGTGTGGAACAGCGCGGGCAGCACGAGCCCGAGCACCGCGACGCTCAACAGGGTCGCGCTCAATCCGGCGAGTTTCGGATTGATCTGTTGAGTTTTGTACTTGAGACCTCCGGCGAGCTGCGCCGCGCCCATCACGAGCAGAAGATTTCCGAGTATCGAGCCTGTGATCGAGGCCTTGACCAATCCCACGAGTCCTGCATGTAACGCAAATCCCGCGATGACGAGCTCCGCGAAATTTCCGAGGGTCGAATTTATCAGGCCGCCGAGTGTCGGGCCGGTGTGCCCCGCGAGCTCTTCTGTGGCGGAGCCCAGCACACCTGCGAGCGGAATGATGGCCAGCGCGCTCAGGATGAATATCGCGAGCGGCGGAGCATGCATCAGCCTCGCGCCAATCGCGATCGGCACGAAGATCAGAACACCGTAGATGATCTTCGAGCCGTTGAAAAACTTGCCGGATTTGTTAGCGGCTTCCGCCAATCGGTATCGAGGCCGTTACCGCTACCGTTCCGTTAGCGCTCTGCATCAGAACAAATAGCGCAGTGAGAGGTACGTTGGCGTTTGACCTGCGTCGGCCGACAGTCCGCCGAACGTGCGTGCAATATCGAAAACAAGGTGGCCTGCGCCAATACCAAAACCGAGTGCAGTCCGCGCGCCGTTTACATCCTTTTCGACATAGCCTGCGCGAAGGTGAATGTTTTTCTCATACGTCACATCGGCGCCGATTCTGCCCGCAGGGTGATCAGCATGCTTGTCCGAGACGACATCTGCCGCGATGCGCACCTCTGTGTCGGCGATGAGGGCAGCGATCCACGGGAGCTTGTACTCCGCGCCCACTTCGATTCGAGTCGGTAAAGGATCAGCCTGCTCGCGATCGTTCACCTGCAATCGCGTTCCGATGTTGCGTACTGCGGCGCCGAAGGTGAGTGGCGAATCACTGGGCGCGTCGTATTGAAATCCAAAATCGACTGCGCTCGAAGTCGCGGTGAATGTCGAGACGTTCGTGCACTGCCCCGAACAGTCAACTCGATATTGAAGTCTCTTGTAAGTGACCCCGGCGTTGAATCGTTTTCCAATCGCTGCGCCATACGTGCCGGCGAGCAGGATGTTGCGAGGCAGGACCACTCCAACAGGCACTCCTCCCGGATCTGTTATTTGCTGGTCTCCGAAGTTGAGCACATTGATCGAAACAGCGAGCGCACCGATGCCCGCAGTCGGGTACAGAAACGTGATTGCATCTCCGGTCGCGGCGATTGTCTGTGAGTGATGAATCGCGATCTCACTCTTGTCCTGTCTGGAGATCGCCGACGGATTCCACCACACAGCCTCGCTTCCCGGCCGCTCGGCGACTGTCGCCTGACCCATTCCCACGGCGCGGGCGCCCACTGGCAGCAGAAGGAAAAGAGCGCCGTCTGTGCTGTTCGATGATTGCGCGCGCGCACCCGACCACGCGAGCGCGAGCCCCGGCACGAGGATCAACCGGAAAGCACGCGCCGATCCGGCGCTAAAGAGGCGTCGCCTCATCGATGAGCATGATCGGGATATCATCCCTGATCGCATACCGAAGCAAGTCGGTGTGGCAGACAAGGCTCGACTCCGCCTCGCGATATTCGAGCTTACCCTTGCACTTCGGACATACAAGTACTTCGAGAAGCGTTGCGTCAAGACTCATTTGGCGTGCTCCCTGGCGATGTAGTACCCGAACCGCTCCAGCGCGGACGTGCTTCTCCGCCAGTTCGGTACGACCTTAACGCGAAGATCCAGATATACACTTTGCTCGATAAACGCTTCGATCTTTTGTCTCGAAGTCTGACCGACCTCGCGTATTCGGGCTCCCTTGGCGCCGATCACGATTCCCTTCTGGCTTTCGCGCTCGACGTAGATCATCGCTCGAATGTACACAGGCGAACGCTCCTCGCGAAACTCCTCCACTACGCACGCGATGCTGTAAGGAATCTCATCCTGTAGCTGCTCGAGGACTGTTTCACGAATGAGCTCGGCCACGAAGAAACGAACGGGCTGCGTGCTGACGTCATCTTCGGGATATAGAAATGGACTTTCCGGAAGGTGAGACCGGAGACGCTCGATGAGATTGTCCACGCCGTCGCCGGCGGTCGCCGAAACGAATGCAGCGTCGGGATGTTTTGCTTGGAGCTGCGCGCGTTGCTCGTCATTCAAACGGTCGGTCTTGTTGAGGACGAGAACGACGGGAGCGGTTGGCGGCGTTGAAAGCCCTGCAGCTTCGGCGAGAGAGGGCGGCGATCCCATCGTCGCGTCGACTATGTAGCCAATGACGTCTGCATCTGCGAGCGCGACGAGGGCCGTTGATTTCATCGATTCCTGAAGCTTGTACTTCGGCTCGATGAGTCCCGGTGTGTCGAAGACGATCATCTGCGCTTCCGGAGTCGTGCGAATTCCGACGACGCGATCGCGCGTTGATTGCGGCTTTCGACTGGTGATCGCGAGCTTCTGTCCGACGATGCGATTCATCAGCGTCGATTTGCCGGCATTTGGAGCGCCTGCGAATGTGACGATACCGGCTCGTGTTGCTGTCATTCAGAAAGCTACTCCGGTCAGTCGACTCTGGCCTCGGTTACCGGGTATCGGACAGCGGGCATCGGGTACCAAAAAAAAGCGCCACACAAAGTGTGACGCATTTTTTCCAGCGGGTGCCGGCGACGGCCTACTCTCCCGCGTCCTCTCGGACGGAGTACCATCGGCGCTGTAGGTCTTAACGCTCGTGTTCGGAATGGGAACGGGTGTGGCCCCTACGCTCTAGTCGCCAGCGAAATCAGTTGTCAAAAAATCTTTAGAAGCTGGGGCGGGTGGACTCGAACCACCAACTTCCGGATTAACAGTCCGGCGGTCTGCCAGTTGACCTACACCCCAGTAGGAACAGGCCGCCATGACAAATACCATGACGAAGGTCATGACATCGAATGTGTAGTAGTGATCGTGTTCTTCTTTGAACCATTTGTAAATTGCGCGATTGCTTTGCCTTGGAATTGCTCCGGCATCTAACCGGAGACAATAAATTGAAGATCAAGCCTCACGGGCGATGAGGATCGCTGCGCTTGGAATGAATTGCTCCATTTCCACGTGCGACCTCTTGACGGGATGGTCTCTCCCGGCCCTTTAGGGAGCTCAAGGCTCCAGGGAGGTTTCATCTTGGGGGAAGCTTCCCACTTAGATGCATTCAGCGGTTATCTTCGCCTGCCCTCGCTACCCGGCGATGCAGTTGGCACCACAGCCGGCACACGAGCGGGCAGTTCGACCCGGTCCTCTCGTACTAGGGTCCACACCCCTCAAACCTCCAACGCCCACGACGGATACAGACCGAACTGTCTCACGACGTTCTGAACCCAGCTCATGTACCAC
>JBHELX010000030.1:0-40721 GCA_046262875.1 Gemmatimonadaceae bacterium
CACTCGCAGCCAACTGCGTGTCTCTTCCGCGGCAACGGAGGCGAAATCGTATCGGCCCCAGATGGACTCGACGCGCTCAGGCGCACTCTCGATACGAACATCGAGATCGCGCGAGGCGAAGGTTACGCTACGCGCGAATCGATTATGCAATCAGTACGCGAGCGCTTCAGCAGTCCGAGCGGCACGTGGGAAACCTCGATGCAGCGCGACATCGAAGCAGGAAATCCTGTCGAGGCCGATCACATCGTCGGCTTCATGCTCGATAAAGCACACAAGCACAAACTCGACGACACGATTCTCTCTCTCGCCTACACACATCTCAAAACGTACGAAGCTCGTCGCGCAGCCGGACGTCTCCCCTCACCGTCGCTTCATCATTGGCTCACCTTGCCTAGATAGCGATCCAGCCAGTCGAGCGTCTCGCGAATGTATTCGTCCCTCGGCAAGAAATGTTGCGTTAGATAAACCCGGTGCTGCTTTTCTGCAGCGGTTGTACCGAGGTGCTCAAAGAATGGGTTCGACGCAGTCTGAAGCGGAAACACATCGTCGTATCGACCGCTCAAAACCAGAGTCGGAATTTTCATGTGTGGCAAATAATTGAATTCGTCGGCCTCCGGACGTCGCGGCGCGAAGCTTAGTCCCGCAAGAGCAAGAACAGCCGTCTTGAAGCGATGCTCAACGGAAACATTGATCGGCGATAGACGGCCGCCCCAGCTGTAACCCATGTAAGCGAGCTTAGCCGTATCGATGTCACTACGCGTCGTCAGGTAATCAACCGAGCGCCGAACATCCTTCACGTACATGATGACGTGATCGCGATACATGATCGGCGGCAGCAGCCCGCCAGTCATGTTGTAAACGGGGTCTGTGCCCATGGGAGCTGACTCCGCACCGCCTCGCTCATAGGTGTCCTTGTAAATCGGATAGAGCAAGGCGCGCCCATTGGCAATGAGAAAGCTCGGCACATTGACGAGCTGGCTACTTGAACGCATGTCAACGACAGACGCACCAGGAAAGTACACAACCGTCTGATACGGCGGCCGCGCACCGCGAGGAAGAAACAGATACGCTCGTATTCTTTCCTGACCGTAGGCCGCATCGTACACGATCGTCTGCTTTATCCATCGTGCATCCGAGCTGTCGGATTTTTCGAGAACCGCATGCAACGGCGTCTTATCGTAATCGAAGAGCGGAAGAAAGCTCTGAAATTGGGCATCTGATGCGGGTTTTTCTTTGGTGTAGTCGCGGAAGCCGCGTGGCGCAGGGCGGGAGAAAGGATCGTCCGCGCTTGCGACAGTTTGTCCCGAAATGCTTTTCATCAGGCGCATTCCGTTTGTCTCGGATCGATCCATCGGATCTGCTGAAATCGCCTCACTGTATGCGTACGCATTGTCGTTCCAGCCTCCGCCGAGGATGTAACGGTTGCCCTCGTTCGCATTGACGCACCATTCGCGAACGTTGCCCGCCATATCGTGGACGCCATACGGTGTGATTGCTTTGGACTGACCGACAGGCATGGCACTGGATGCTTCGACGTTACTTCGCGGCAGAATCCATGAGCTCGCCGGGAAAAAAGCTGCGCGACGCCAGTGATAAATGGTTGGCAGGGATTTATGAACGAACGCTGCGTACGCCTGTGCTTCGTACCAGCTGATACCGCCAACCGGATAATTCTCCTTTCCCTGCGGAATGTCTCCGGCTTCCCACGTCGCCGGCCCACGACGGCCTGTCTTGTCGCGAAAGTGCGACATCGCCTCATCGAAGGGCATGGTTCCCTGCGCACTACTAAAAGGAAAATTCCAGAATTCTTTTTTCGTGTAGCCGCCGGCCGCAACGAAATCCTTGAACTGTTTGTTGGTGACTTCGTACTCATCGATGTAAAAGTCAGGCATCGTCACGGTATCACCTGCGAGCCGCGCGGGATTGGGAACATTTACGATGCCACCGCGCACGCGTACCATCGCGCTCGGAGAGTTTGCGTTGTCGAGAACGGCCGGCGTGTGGTTGCCCAACTCGGCAGCAAGTGGGCTCAGCAATGTCTTGAAACCTGGCTTCTCATACTTGATGAGAACTGTAAGTGGCACCGGACCTCGCGCGAACGGGACGCGAGCGTTCGTAAGCGGCGTGGCTCCGACCGTGTGCCACTCAGCGGTGTCGCCGCGAAAAGCTGTCCAGTAAACGCGGGCACCCTCCGGCGAACTGTTGAAGTTGATAGTGGTCGACACCCGCTTCAATAAACTGTCGAGCTCGGGATCGGTCGATATTGCGTCGCGCGCTCGCTGCGCAATGAGGAACGCACTGTCATTGATGAACGCATCAGCCAGTCGTCGCACCTGTGGAATTCCTGTTTCGCGAGCCCACCGTTGTTCTCTCGCGCGGGACATCGATACCCAGGTGAAGGCGGTCAGCGCGACGCCGAGTAAAACAACTGCGGCGATCAGAATGTTTCGACGTTGACGCGAATCTCCGGCGCGAGTGCGAGGCATCGCTCTTGTCGCACCCGGAGTCGCCGCCGATTCCACTATGTCCAGTAGCTGCTCTGCGGTCGGCCAGCGTTTTTCAGGATCCGGCTCGATGCATCGCTTGATCGCCTCTGCAATCTCCTCGGAAACTTCCGGGCGTGCTTCGCGAACATCGGGAGGCCGCGCAGTGAATTTGTTCGCGATGTCCGAAGGCGTTCTTGCAGCGAACGGAGCGTGGCCCGTGAACATTTCGAATCCCAGCACACCCAACGCGTAAATATCCGCGCGATGATCTATATGCTCGGCGGCCATCGCCTGCTCCGGTGCCATGTACGCGGGCGTTCCCACTGCCATACCGAGTGAAGTCAGTCGATCATCGGCTTGAATCTGACCGATTGCTTTTCCGATTCCGAAGTCGACGACTGATGCGTGGCGATCCGCGAGAAGGACATTCTCAGGTTTGATGTCGCGGTGCACGATTCCGTGACTGTGCGCGTACGCGATCGCATCGATGACGTCGCGCCAGTATCGCATTGCTTCGTGAATTTCGATACGGCTGTCTGCTGCGAGCCTGTGTCGAAGCGATTCCCCTTCGACGTACGGCATGACGTAATACAGAAGACCGTCGGCTTCGCCGGAATCGAGAAGCGGTACGATGTGCGGATGACGGAGATGAGCAGCGATGTTGATCTCGCGCAGAAACCGGTCGCCGCCGATTGCGCGAACGAGCTCGGGATGCAGGACTTTGATTGCAACCTGCCGCTCGTGTTTGCGATCGTCGGCGAGAAAGACGGCGGCCATTCCTCCGCGTCCGATTTCGCCAGTGATCGTGTATCTGTCGCCGAGGACGGAACGTAATCGATCGATCAACTCAGCCATGGTCCCTAATTCTACCGCGCTCTTGCGAGAAGTGGCTGAATTTTTCCGAGAATCGTGTCGGTAATTTCCGGCGGCAGCTCACAGATGCGCGCTGCTCCGCGCGCGCGCCAGTCGAGACTACGCAGCTGATCTGATAGCACCGCGCCGGCGATCGGCAGGCCGGGAGGAAGCTCGACCTCGAAAGGATATCCCTTGACCTTGCTGCTTACGGGACAGAGAAGCGCAAGACCGCTTCGTTTATTGTAGATCCTCGGCGAGAGCACAATAGCGGGACGCCGTCCGGACTGTTCATGTCCAGCCTGCGGGTCGAAGCTTAGCCAGACCGCGTCGCCCCGCTCAGGTACATAGGGCCGCTCCCGTGAGGAACGCGTCACCAGCTTTCACGCCCCGCGCGCGAGCCCCAGACTGCCTCGCGATGCTTGTTTCGGGGTGTTATCCCATCGACGAGCTCTCTTATAGTCCATTCTCGTTTGGGGCGTCGCACGACGATCGCATCATTCTCGACGGAGATCTCCACCTCAGTGTTTTCAGTGAGGTCAACCTGTTGTGCGTACGCTTTGGGAATGCGGATGCCGAGGCTGTTGCCCCAGCGGGTGATGGAAGTGACCATAATCGAGGCCGGGTTGATAAAAAACAACTTTACGTATATACATTGGATATACATCGGACACGGCCGGACGTCAACGCCAGTTACGGGCGCGTGCAATCAAATCACTGCCATCGCCGCCAGGCATCACGCCGAGGAGCGTCGTTTCCAGTCGGCCCTCGACATGCGCGCTCCAGATAGTTAACTACGAAGCCGATGGACCTCCGCGACCGCCTGCAAGCAACGCTGGGAGACGTTTACACCGTAGAGCGCGAGCTCGGCGGCGGCGGAATGTCGCGCGTTTTCCTCGCACACGAGACCTCGCTCGGCCGCAACGTTGTGGTGAAAGTGCTCGGCGGCGAACTCCTCGCTGGATTGAGTGCCGAGCGGTTTGCCCGTGAGGTGCGATTGGCTGCGTCGCTGCAGCATCCCAACATCGTGCCCGTTCTCACGACCGGCGTCGCCGACGGGATTCCCTACTACACGATGCCCTATGTGCGCGGCGAATCACTTCGCGCACGAATGAAACAGACTCCTCAACTCAGTCGCCGGCAGTCGCTTTCCGTGCTCCGCGATCTCGCGCGCGCGCTTCAGTACGCGCACGGCGAAGGCGTCATTCATCGCGACATCAAGCCGGAGAACATTCTCCTTTCCGGCGACGTCGCAGTCGTGTCCGATTTTGGAATTGCGAAAGCAATATCGGCAGCGAGGAAATCAGACGCCGGAGATGTGGAGTCACAGGACGCAAATACGCTCACACAAACCGGCTCATCAGTCGGGACGCCGTCGTACATGGCTCCCGAGCAAGCCGTCGGCGACAAGCTCGATCATCGAGTCGACATCTACGCGTGGGGTCTCGTCGCATACGAGCTGTTCGTCGGCGAGCACCCGTTCGCTGGAAAAACGAGCGCGGCTCAAATGGTGGCGGCGCATTTGAGTCAGATACCTGTCCCACCGCGGGACCGCGCTCCCAACATTCCGCCAGCGCTTTCAGACCTGGTGATGGCGTGCCTCAAGAAAATCCCGGATGAGCGGCCCGCATCGGCAGCTCAGCTCCTCGAGGATCTCGAAACAATTCACGACAGCGGTAGTACTGCGACGGCTACTCGTCCGATCGTGCGCAAAGTCACACCGCGCCGGCGCAAGTATGCAGTAATCGGTTTGGCATTCGTCGTCGTCGTTGCTCTGATCGCATTCGCGTACTTCGCGAAATCAAGGACGCCCGCAGAAACATCGAGAAGCTCCGTCGCAGTTCTTCCATTTGCCGACGACCGGCCCGATTCAGCGAACGCGTATTTCGGCGAGGGAATCGCAGACGAGCTGATGAGCGCACTTGGAAAAGTTCCGGGCCTGCGCGTCGCGTCGCGCACATCCGCAATTGCGCTCGGACGAAGAAGAGATCTCGACGTGCGACAGATCGCAGGAAGACTTGGCGTTGCCACAGTCGTTGAAGGAACCGTGAGGCGAGCGGACGGTCATCTGCGGGTCACTGCGCAGCTCACCAACGCCGCGGATGGATTGACATTGTGGAGCGATGTGTACGAACGAGAGAGCAAGGATGTTTTTGCCGTGCAGGACGACATCACTCACGCAATCGTTGCGGCTCTTCGCCCCGAGTTCGCCAGCGCCACCGTCTCGTCGGCGCAAAAGAGAGCGATGGGCCCGGGCACAACAAATCCCGAGGCTTACGATCTGTATCTTCGCGGATTGTATCTAATCGAGCGACGCGGCCCGGGCATCGCACGATCCGTTGAATATTTCAACGAAGCTATCAAGAGAGATCCGAATTTCGCCCGCGCCTACGCCGGGCTCGCGGATGCACTCGAATTCTTCCCGTACTTCGCCGGCGTGCCGTCCGAACGAGTCGAAGCTCGCGTCAAAGCCGCGGCGCAGCGAAGTCTTCAGCTCGACTCCGGATTAGCCGAGCCGAGGGTTGCGCTGGCAATGGCGAATTGGCATGCGCTTCGGTGGCGGGATGCAGAAGCCGAATTCAAAGCCGCGCTCTCCGCTGATTCGACTTCTGCTCCCGCGCACACTCAGTACGGGCGATTTCTGCTCTCAATTGGGCGACCTGCCGATGCTCTGCGTGAGTTTCGAGCTGCACGAACGCTCGACCCGCTTGCACCCACCGCATCGGTGTGGTTATCGCACACACTCTTATTAATGGGCAACGACTCTGCCGCACGCGAAGAGGCCAGGCGCGCGAGAGATCTCGACCCGACTCTTCTCACAACTCGCTCCATACTGGCCATCGATCTTTTCAATCAAGGCCGAATCGACGAAGCACGCACCTTCGCGGGAGCCGGTGATTCGCCAATCCCGTTCAACGGAATGGAGGCGTACTTATTCGAGAAGACTGGTGACAAAGCGCGCGCTCTTGCAATCCGTCAGTCTCTCGACGCAACGCCCGACACAACATGGATGGTCCACTACGCTCGCGCATTTGCGTACCTCGGAATGAACGACACTGCGAAGGTGTTGTCAGAGCTCGAAGCCGGCGTGGCTCGCCGCGAATTCGTTCCGCAATGGTCGCCAATCATGGACCCTACAATGAATCCGGTGCGCAAGAGCGCTCGATTTGCAGCGGTTACGCGAAGCGTTGGGCTCACGCCTGACGGAACCTTGAGGTGAATGGCGGCTGGCGTAACCCGTGATACTTAGCGCACCCTCACTCGAAGAAGTCAAAGCAGCTCGCGCGCGAATCGCGCGAACAGTGGTTCGAACACCATTGGTGCGCTTGCCTGTCGATACCGGCCAGCAGGAAGTTTATCTAAAGCTGGAAAATCTTCAGCCGATAGGCTCATTCAAGCTTCGGGGCGCAACGAATGCAATGGCGCTCGCAAGCGACGATGCAATCGCAAAAGGAGTTTACACCGCGAGCGCAGGCAACATGGCGCAGGGTGTTGCATGGGGCGCGCGCGAGCGCGGCATTCCCTGTAAGGTCATCGTCCCGGAGCAAGCGCCCAAAGCAAAGCTCGATGCAATCGAGAGACTCGGCGGCGAAGTCATCAAGCTCCCATTCAATGAATGGTGGCAGGTAATGCTCGACCACGGTTATCCGGGAATGGACGGGCTCTTCATCCATCCGTTCGCGGACCAGGCCGTGATGGCGGGCAACGGAACCGTCGCGCTCGAGATCTTCGAGGACCTCGATGACGTTGATGCGATTCTTGTCCCTTACGGCGGCGGTGGGCTCGCGTGCGGAATCGCTTCGGTGGCCAAGGCGCTCGGCGCGCCGACTCGCGTGTATGCAGTCGAAGCAGAAACGGCGGCGCCGCTCGCCGCAGCATTCAACGCCGGCGCGCCGACGACGGTGCAATACACGCGGACATTCATTGATGGGATCGGCAGCGCACGCATCTCCGATGAGATTTGGCCGCTCGCCCAATCGGTTCTTGCAGGTTCGATTGTCGTAACGGTCGAAAAAATCGCCGCAGCGGTCAAACTTCTGGTCGAAAGGTCTCGTATTGTTGCCGAGGGCGCGGGAGCATCGAGTGTCGCTGCTGCTCTGACGGGTAATGTGGATGCGCGACGTATCGTGTGCATCGTGAGCGGCGGCAACATCGATTCGGAAAAACTCGCGACCATTCTGCGCGGCGACATACCATAACAATCGACCGGAGTCAGCCATGGCAGGTCAGGGATCAGCTGGAAATGTCTTCGCTGCTTTATGCAGCTTCTTCATTCCAGGACTCGGCCAACTTTTTCAGGGCCGATTCTTCAAGGCAGTGTTCATGTTCGTCCTCGCGGGTGTGATGTGGTTTTTCTGGCTTGGTTGGCTAGTCCATATCTGGTCAGTCATCGACGCCGCGCTGTGGGATCCGAATAAATGAAAGCCGAGGCTCTTCGCATCGAGATTCGCGAGGAGCCTCTCGATTCCCTTGCGAGTTACGCGGAAATTCCGATTGCGTTCACCGTCACACGCACTTTGGACGCCTCGCTCGTCGAGCGCGGCGCAGCCGCCTCGATAATCAAGGACTACGACGCGCTCGAGCACCCCACATCGTGGAAAAACCGATTTGACATTTCAAATTGGGGACTCCTTGGAGCCTACAGCGAGAATGTTAGAGTTGCCGGTGCCGTCATTGCCTTTCGCACACCGGAGCTCGAAATGCTCGAAGGGCGAGACGATCTCGCAGTGTTGTGGGATATTCGAGTCCATCCGCAAATGCGCGGTCGCGGAATCGGATCAGCTCTGCTGGACTCGGTAGAGAACTGGACGCGTGCACGCGGGGGAACGTGCCTCAAGGTCGAGACGCAAAACGTCAACGTGGATGCGTGCCTGTTCTATGCGAGGCGGGGATTCAAACTTGGCGCCGTGAACAGAGACGCGTATCCGGAGCTGCCGGATGAAATCCAGCTTCTCTGGTACAAGGAACTAGGACGCGATCACGGCTTGGTCGAACCTCAGCCTGCGACGGAACTCCCGCCGCAATAACAGCATGCTCACGGCCAACGCAGTGTAGACCGACCCGAGCGACAAGTACCAGATCCAGTGCAGCTGAAATCGGGGAAGTCTCGCGAGAAACACGACGGGGATTGCAACAAGTCCGGTTCGAACGGTCGAGGTCACCAGTGATGGAATCGTATTTCCCATCGCCTGAAACGTGCTCGATGCGACGAAGATGAGGCCGGACGCCATGTAGCTCCATGAAATAATTCGCAGATACTCGACGCCGATTGCGATTACCGCCGGATCGTGAGAGAAAATTCCGACGAGGGCAGCGGGAGCGATGTTCGAGACAAGCGCGAATACAACGACTATTCCCGTAGCCATGAGCGCGCCGTCTCTGAATGTGTCCTTCACTCGCTGTGCCTTCCGGGCGCCAAAATTCTGACCCGCAACGGGCGCGACCGAAAAACCAAGCGCCACAACCGGCATGAAGCCCGCCTGAATCACACGCCCGCCGATTCCAAATCCCGCCTGTGCTGCCGCACCGAATTGTCGCGTGACGGAATACACGACAAACATGTACACTGACATCATCGCAAACTCGAAACCAGCGGGCATTCCGATAGCGAGCATTCGCTTCCAGAGATCGAATCGAGGGCCCCAGTCGGCGACGACGAATTTGAGAAACGAATCCTTTCGGAAGAAATACGTCGTCAGCCACACGACGCCGATCACGATTGCGATCAATGAGGAGATCGCTGCACCTGCGACACCGAGGGGATGTCCCGTTCCCCAACCGAAAATCAGAAACGGCGCGAGCACCATGTTGATGATCACGGTCGCCGTCGACACGATCATACCGGGTTTGAAATTTCCGACCGCGCGCAGAGCCGCGCCCATTGCGACCAGCGCGAATTGCAGCGCCAGCGCCGGGATGAACCACAACAAATATTGATTGGCGAGCGCTGCAGTCCCCGCGTCTGCACTCTGCGTCTGAGAGTACGGCACGCGAATCAACATCCCAATGATGAACACGAAAACCCCCGTGAGCATCGCGAGAACCTGCGATTGATTGAACAGTAGCAGCGCCTCGTCGTGATCTCTTCTTCCGACTGCATGCGACACGACGGTGGTTGTCCCGACGCCAAGCATTTGCGTGAGCGCGAGAACGATGAAGCTCAAGTTGCCCGCGATTCCAACAGCAGCTACTGCATCGGTACCGAGTCGCCCAACCCAGTACAGATCGATCAGGAAATACAGAGTCTGAAAGACCATTGTCACGAGCATGAAGCCCGTGGTTTTCAGGAGATGTCGCGTAATCGGTCCCGTCGTCATGTCCTGCATTCCCGCAGGTCGAGCGACGGGCGGAGCTGCAGCCTGGGTAACCGGTTGCCCCTCTGGCTCGAGTGACGCCGGGACCTCGGTAATTTCTACTTCCGGGATGCGTGCTGTTGTCATGCGTTTTTCATTTCAGGGCGAGTACTTCACATGCACACTCGATGGAAACACTCTCACCACATCCTCGGTAACGTTCGGCATTCCGCCGAGATCAAGCTCGCGCAATCTCGGTAGTCGAGCGAGCGCCGAGACGCCGGCACTCGTCAGAAGGGAGCACGCTGAGAATGTCACTTCTTCCAGCGGATCCATTTTGCTCAGTATCTGCGGCGTATAATCGGTAATTCTGTTGTAACTCGCAAAGTATTTTTTGAGACTTGGCAATCCCGCAATGTGACTTGTCGAAATGTCTGTTGTTTCTCGGCAATACATGAGCACCAGCGACTCCAGCTTTTTGCATTTGCCTATATGGCGGTATCCATCATCAGGAACGTCCATCGGCATGAGCTCGGTGAGAGCGGGAAAATTCGGAAGTGACGCCAATCCCGAATCATCGACATTCAAACAGCTCACTGAGAGACCGCGCAACGCGGGCATCTTTGATAGCGCAACGAATCCGCGCGTGCGAAGATTGTGACACCGACGTCCCCAGATCCGTTCGATCGTTTGCGATCGACTCAGCGCGACGAATCCATCGTCCCCCGCTTCAGTATCCTGACACATGAGAAAGCGCAGATGCGGCAACGCGGCAATGAACGGCATTGTTTCATCCGTCGCGTCGAAGGCAAGTGATCCAAGATTTGGAAGACGAGCGACATGAGAGAGGCCCGCCCCACCGATGGAGACGTCGCTCGAACCGATACTCAAGCCGAATAGTCCATCGAGTCCCACAAGGCGCGCCATTCCATCATCGGTCAGCCATCCGCGCACCATCAAATAATTCGGCTCTGCAGAATAATCCGTGAGCGAAATCGAGACGTGGCGATTCTGCCACGTCTTGAATATCGGAAATTCGTGAAGGAGCGTGAGCCCCGCATCAGTGACGAGATTTCCTGTCTCGACATGACGCAACTTCGGTTTTCCAGTCAATGCTCTGAGGAGACCATCACCTGTTGCGGTGCCCATCAGCGTTACGAATTCAAGCTTTGTACACGGAGCGAGATTCGCGACGCCCGAATCCGTAATTCCCCGCTGGTGATACAGGCGAAAAGTTTTTAGCTCGGGAAGCTCGCGCAAAACCTCGAGGCCTCGATCGGAAATGGTGCATCCACTCAGATCGATCTCCTCCAGCTGTGGCATCCGCGCGAGATAAGAGAGACCTCGATCAGTTACTGCGCGCGAATTACTCAAGTCGAGTGTTGTTATGTGATCGAGCTCTGAGATTCGCTCGAGAATGGCGTCGGTCATTTGGCCTCTGGCTGCGAGACCAGGAATCCGCCGCTCTCTCATAGTATTGATTACGACATCCCAGTTTCTGTCGTTGCCTTCGATTTCTTTCTTTCCACGTTCACCGATAGTAAAGAAACCCACGGGCGTCGCGGCAATCATCGCTTTCCCTTCGGGAAGCGATCGTGTGAACTCCTCGAGCTCCTGCCAGCTCTTGAATCCGTGCTCATGCGCAACGAGATGCTGAGCGTCCGCGAGTGAGATGTCCGCATCTGCATCGCTGCCGGACGCTGATCTGCCGAGGTCGAGCAATGTGTACGTTCGCATCGCACTCCAATTGCGACGATGCCAGGTGAGACGCCAATGTCGCTCCATTGCTTCAGGAGTCCCGGTGCGATACGCGTCGAGAAGCGCCTCCGCTTTCTCTTCGTATTCATCGAGAGTGGGCTGGGATCCTGACTCGGCACGTCTCAATCGCTTCGCGACTGCCACCATGCCTCTTCTCTCTGCGCGATCCGCCGCAGTTTGTCGTTCCTTGTTCGTGACCGATGCGTCCGCGCCATTTGAAAGAAACAACTCGACGATTTCCATCGCAGTCATTTCATCGTCCGGCAGCCACAACAGTGGCGATCCGTATTCTTTGCTCGAGACTCTCGCGAGTTCCGGTTCAGTCGCGAAAATCTCTCGCAATCGTTCGACCTTCCCAGTGAAAGTGAGATTCCAAACGTCTCGACTCACCTTCCCCAGGAGATCGATCATCCGCTGACTTTGCGCGTACGCAGCCGCGTCTAGTGGAGTGTTGCCCCAATTCATTTCGACGGGATCGATTTCCGCGCCGCGCGCAATTAGCAGCTCTCCCACATGAACGGCATCGTCGTACGCCGCAATGTGGAGCGCTCGTTGTTTCTTCTCGTCTTCTATATCAGGCGACGTTCCAAGGTCGAGTAAAAGCTCGACTACGTCTGTGCGATCTCGTTTTGCCGCCGCAAAAATCGGCTTCGTCGATCGCAAATATTCCGGATGCTCGCGTGCCATTGATTGAGCGGCATCACGATCGAGTCGAAAACACGCGAGAGCAAATTTGTCGATGCCTTCGAGTGCAACGGCGCTTGGTGTCGCGCCATAACGGAGGAGAAGATCCGCCATCTCAGTGTTGCCGCTGAGCACCGCTTCTTCATGCAAGCTGCGCTTCGACAGCCGAGCGTCGCTTCCCGGCGGAGCATTGGGAGAACCACCGTGCGAAAGTATCCACTCGGCGAGCTCGAAATCGTTGTTCTTCGCTGCTATTGAGAGAAACCATCGCGCGCCGGAACCGTAGCCGCCCATGTTGAGCATCGACCAATAGGGATCGTCCCAGTCCGCTTTTCGACCGGCTTTGACGGAGTAGTCGGACATGAGCTTCAACAGCCACAGAACGTCGCCATGAAAGTGTGTGTTGTATACGACCTGGATGTCGTACGGCTCGGCCCCATGATCGAGAAGCAAGCGCGCGAGCTCATCGCGACGCGGGTGCGGCGGACGATCCTCTTCTCCTTCTCCGACGACCCCAACAAACGAAGTGTATCGACTGCTGCCTGCCATAAAAAACGAATTCGCATTCGCGCCATAGTCGAGCAACATCTTCGCGATCGTCACGGCATTGTCGTTCGCTGCATCGAGAGGCAAGCGCGTGAAGCAGAGATACAAAAGTGGATCCCAACCTTTTGGTCCGATGTCTCTGAACAAATCGCCGACACCGCCAACGCCTGAGCGGTCGGATGGCGTATCGGAGCTGCGTTCAACAGCAGCCTCGGGACGGTCAGCTAAAATTCGTCGAACGAGATCGACATTGCCGCAAACGACTGCTGTGTGAATACTCTCATTTGCGATCTCCGGATATTGCTCGAGAATTCGCATTGCCGTGTGGCGCGCCATCGCGTGTGCGGATGGCCCGCGGACATGATGATCGGGACATGCGTTCTCGAAAAACCAGTTCACGATTTCGTCGCGCGACTTTTCTGTGGCCGCTGGTTTCGAGATCCGATCCTTCAGCTCTGTCCAACCCGGAAAGCCGTGCTCGATTGCGAGCGCGTGCTGCACATCGCGCAGCGTTGGAAGCGCGGGTGCGTTAGGAAGTGCGCGCTGAAGACGCTCTCTCGCGTCATCAACGTCTGCGCGCAGCGCTTTGAGCCAGCGCTTTGCTTCCTTCTTCAGGTTGTCGAGGGTACTCCGGGGCGTGAGTCGCCTGGGCATAACACCTTCCTCCCGTAGCTGCCTGAAGTCCGCTGAGCACAGGCCGGAAGAAGGTTCGACGATCGAACTGTGAACCTAAGTTGGGTGGGAGAGAACCCCCTTGCCGCGGACAGGTGGCGCCCCAAAGCGCACTACCATTTAGAATGGTTACGAACTCTTGAACTGTCAACGGAAGGGCTCGGTCGCCGATCCCCGCTGGCCGAGACCCGATAACCGATGTCCGAAAAGAAACCTCGGACCTCTGAGATCGGTTATCGGCTAGCGGGTATCGGTGACCGACTGCAGTAGTTCGTCAATTTCCGAATAGCCCGAGGGAAATTGAACGCCATCAAGCGACGCACCTGCATTCAACAGCACGTCGACTGACTCAGGTGAACGGAGCCGAGTCCAGTATGAATCGACGGATGCGCGAACGGCGAGCATGAGGGGTGTCCTCCCCTTCCCATCTTTTGCGTTGACATTCGCACCTCGCTCAACGAGGAATCGCACTGTGTCGTGTCGAAGGCGCCAGGCTGCATTGTGTAACGCGGTAGCCTTGGGCGCCAAGTCCCAGTACCCGTCGCCTTTGACGAATTGAGAGTTTACTCCGATACCGATATCGATTAACTGACGCACACCGTCGGTGTTTCCGTTTCCGGCAAACTCTACGATCAGTTGCCCGCTGTTTGTCATTATTTCGTCAACACCGGTCCACTCTTCTCGCGCGAGCGCCCGCACTGCCGTTGAATCATTTTTTGCGCAGGCAGCAATAAGCTCGTCGGCGTTGCTGAGCTGGATTGGAATTCCGCGAGTCTCGAATAATTCGAGCACGTCTCGTCGACCTCGATGCGCCGCTGTGGCGACAGCTGATTCCCCATCATCCTTCAATGTCGGATCCGCACCATGTTCGAGCAGCAGCTCGATCGTTTCGATGCGATTGTCGCGCGCGAGCGCGTGATGCATCGGACGCCACCCGTTTTTCCATTTGCGATTCGGATCTGCGCCGTGCTCGAGCAGGTATTTTTGTCCATCGTAGTCATGCCAGTCGTGCTTACGCAGCAACATCATCACAAGATTTTCTGGAGTGAGCTTCCCGGTTTCGACGAGAAGCTGCATCGCTCCGTTTTCATAGGTCTCGGGAGAGTGATACGCTGCTTCATCGTCATTCGGATCAGCGCCGCGCTCGAGCAGAAGCCGGGTCATCTCAACGTGATGAGCGATACCGGCGGCCCCATACAGCGCTGTTTCGAATTCCGGGTGCTTGCCTGTGGTCCAGAATCCTGAATTCGCATCAGCTCCTGCATCGAGCAAGGCTGCCGCTGCACGCAGAAATCGTGGAGTTCGTGATTCATCGAGCCGCAGATATTTTGACATGCACAAATACACGAGCGCGTTTGTGTCGTAAGGAGGCGCGTTGACGGTGGCGTTGTTCTTGTCGAGCTGAATGAACCGTTCAACTGTCGAATCGTCGCCGAGTACCGCCGCGGCGTGAATGCTCGCACTTGCAACTTCGGGGTGGGCTGAAAGAATTTCTTCGGCGGGCTGGAGTGATCCGTGCCACACTGCTTCGTGGAGGAAACTCGCGACCGGGTCACTCATGTTATCGTTCATAACGCATTTCAATTTATCGATAAGAGGCGATCGTGGGCACTTCACTCAAAGCCACGTCGAATGCAAAGCAGGCCGTTCCCTTCTTTATGGTATCGAACATGGAGGAATCGCTGCGGTTTTATGTCGACGGCCTTGGCTTCCTCATGAAAAAGCAATGGGAGCCAGACGGGAAATTGAATGGTGCTGGCTCGAAATTGGTGACGCAGTGTTGATGCTTCAGGAATACAGGAAGGGCAGACGTCCCGAGGGGACGCTTGGTCAGGGCGTCTCGATCTGCTTCACCTGCGAGGACGCGATCGCATTGTATCGCGAATTCGAGTCGCGGTGCGTCGACGCGAAGCGACCATTTGTCGGTAACGCGATGTGGGTTACGTCCGTGACTGATCCGGATGGCTACCGGCTGGATTTCGAAAGCCCTACTGACGTTCCGGAAGAAACTACCCTTTCCTAGCAAGTTGTACGATCTGCGCAATTTGTTCGGGCTGGGTCAGCGCGGTGGTATCGATGACAACCGCATCTGCAGCCTTCACGCTTTGCGCGGCGTCCATCTCGTCGCGCAACAGGATTCGCGCGGTTTCATCGAATAACTCTTGCTCGGTAGGCTCGCGGCCCGTTCGCTCGAGCACCCGGCGAAACGCGCGCTCCTGTGGATCGGCGATGAGAAAAATCTTTAGCTTCGCGTCCGGAAACACGACCGTGCCCATGTCGCGACCGTCAACGACAATGTCGTAATCGCGCCCGACGTTACGAACTTGCGTGTTAACCCACTCACGAACGCGCGGCATTTTTGCAACGACCGAAACTCGATTAGTAACCGCGTCGCCTCGCATTTCATTTTCCGCCGGTCGTCCATTCAAAAGTGGCACGAATCCATTTTCCGCGGGCGAAAGTGTTACGGATCGCGCTGCGTCGAGAACGGAATCCTCCGTCCATGATGCGGCATCGGCATCACGTCTCAATCGCGCAGCAGTCGCTGCCCGGTAAAGCGATCCCGAATCGACGTGCCGATACCCAAGTTCACGAGCGATCGCTTTCGCCGTCGAAGATTTTCCGGACGCCGCCGGGCCATCGATCGCAATCGCGATTCTTTCTTGAGTCATTTCACGAGTGCGTCCAGATCAGTCCAGAAATCGGGATAGGAAATTCCAACGCAATCGCGATCGTCAATCTCGATTTCGTTTCCATCGAGATAGCCCAACACACCAAAGGCCATTGCGATTCGATGATCGCTATGTGTGACGACTCGCCCACGAAATGATCGTCTGCCTCCACCAGAAATCCTGAATCCGTCACGCTTCTCCTCGGCATCGGCACCGATCGCTCGCAGATTCGAGACGACGACAGAGATGCGATCACTCTCTTTCAGGCGAAGCTCCTCCGCGCCCGAGACATCGAGACTCACTCCGGCAGCAGCCGCAACGCATGCGAGCAACGGAAGCTCGTCGATCATCGATGGGATCTCGTCGGCGCCGACGCGAACGCCAATCAATTTTTTCGGCGAGACTACCACGGTCGCAGTCGGCTCTCCCCCGACGGTTCGTTTCTCGAGATAGCGAATGGACGCACCCATTCGCGACAGAACCTCCAGAAAACCGATCCGTGTGGGATTCACGCACACACCCGGAATCCGAACTTCTCCTTGATCTGCAAGCGCGCCGAGCGCCGCCGGAAAGGCGGTCGATGATGGGTCCGACGGAACGTCGATATCGAGCGGCTCCAGAAACGAAACAGGTGTCAGCGTCACACTCGTGTCGTTCACCGTCACTGGAACGCCGAGTGACGCGAGCATTCGTTCGGTGTGATCGCGGGATCGTCGGAGCTCTCGCACCGTCACGCTCACGCCTGAAACGAGTCCGGCAAACAGGATCGCGCTCTTCGTTTGCCCACTCGAGGCGCGAGTGTTCCACGCAATCCCCGACAAATCGCCACCGTGAATTGTCATCGGCAATCCGTCGTCTCTCTCGAACTCGAATCGTGCGCCCATTGCCGTCAGCGGTTCGGCCACACGCTTCATTGGTCGTCGGCTTAAACTCGCATCGCCTTCAAAGCGCGAAGCGAAGGGACTCGCAGCCGCCACACCCGCCATGAGACGCGTGGTCGTCCCACTGTTTCCACACTGAAGCGCGAGACGCGACTCACGAAGCCCGCCAAATCCATTTCCCTCTATCGAGATCTCATTTGTCAGCGGCGGTATCTGCACACCAAGCGATCGCAGCACGCCCGCGGTCGATTCGACATCACCGGATTGCAGTATCCCGCGAATCCGCGACTCACCATTACCGAGAGCTCCGCAAATGAGCGCGCGATGTGAAATGGATTTGTCGCCAGGCACCCGCACGGTGCCGCGAGCTTTCATCGAAGCCAGCGCTCCAAAGCTGTCGCGTGATCGGTTTTTTCATCGCGGTATTTCACGATCACAGGGGTTTGAAGCGAAAGGCGTTTGTGTCCGCCCCACCCTCCCTCGACTTGTCGCGCGCCCGGCACAACCACCGCACCATTCGGAATTACTAGCGGCTTCTCCGCGCTCCCACGATAAATCTCCTCTCGCACGAGATCGTACACCGGAGTTCCTCGCGTCAACACGACGCCCGCGCCGAGCACAGCTTGAGATCGAACGACGGTTCCCTCGTACACTCCGCAGTTTCCCCCGACGATCACGTCGTCCTCGATCACGACGGGCGCAGCGTTGATCGGCTCGAGCACTCCACCGATTTGCGCGGCCGCGCTTAGGTGCACACGCTCACCAATCTGGGCGCACGAACCCACAAGTGCGTGCGAATCCACCATCGTGCCCGTTCCGATGTACGAGCCAACATTGATGTACATCGGCGGCATGCACACGACGCCGGGCGCGATGTAAGATCCGCGACGAATCGAAGACCCACCCGGAACTACGCGCACATTATCGGCGACTGAAAGTTCTCGCAACGGATACGTATCCTTGTCGAAGAAGCTGAGCCGGGCTTCCTGCGAATCGGGTAGCGGAGTGGGAGACATGTCCACCAACTTCCCAATTCTGAAACCGAGAAGGATTCCGCGTTTCACCCACGTGACCGCGCTCCATTCTCCGTTCGCATCGCGACGGGCGGAGCGCACTTCCCCTCGCTCCAGCAATTGAAGAAGCTCATCGACGGCCTGCCGCGCTTCCGATGAAGGCTCGGGCGCAGAGTCGGACGCTGCTCGATCAATTCGCTCTTCGAGCGAAGAAGAAGTCACTGTGCGGTGAGCGCTCCGAGGGCCTCGAGGCTCGATCTCACGAGGTCATTGTGCTTTTCGGCGAGCGGAACAAGGGGCAGTCGAAGCACGTTTTTCATTTTTCCCATCATCGCCAATGCTGCCTTCGACGGAATTGGATTCGATTCCACAAATGCGCCCGTTGTCCATGCAGCGAGCTGATGTGAAATGCTGCGAGCCTGAACGAGATCACCAAGCGCGAGACATTCTGTCAGCTGGGCGACCAGCTTGGGCGCAACATTCGAAGTGACCGAGACGACTCCATCTCCACCTTCGGCCATAACCGGAACGGTAAGCGCATCGTCACCCGACAACACACTGAAACTCGGCGGACAATCCCTGATGATCTCGTTGATTTGCGCGAGAATCCCGGACGCTTCTTTCACGGCGACAAATCTTTCATCCTGTGCCAGCTCGAGAGTTGTCGCTGCTTCGACATTGCTGCCGGTTCTCCCGGGAACGTTGTAGATCACGATCGGCAGACTCACGGCGTCCGCGATCGCACGATAGTGTGCGAGAATTCCCCGCTGCGGCGGCTTGTTGTACCACGGCGACGTATGCAGGAGATGTGTCGCGCCAATGCTTTCGATCTCTTTCGAGAGCGCGATCGCTTTCTGCGTGTCGTTCGACGCTGCGCCTGCGAGGATCGGCAGGCGACCATTCGCCTGCTCGACAGTAATTTCGACAACACGTCGATGCTCCTCGAGCGTCATCGTCGCCGCTTCTCCAGTCGAGCCGCAGGGAACGAGAAAATGCACGCCTTGCTCGATCTGCCAGTCAACGAATTCCCGAAGCGCAGGCTCGTCGAGCGCGCCGCTGTCAGTGAACGGCGTTACGAGTGCGGTTCCACAACCGGTGAGTGAGCTCCGCGAATCCGCGCTTCGATCATCCCTCGGCAACTTTTTCCTCCTGTTCTTCAGGTTCTCCCGAAGCACGAACCTTCGTGAATCCCAAAGCGTCGCGCATCGTGAAAACTCCCTTTTTTCCGATCAACCACTGAGCGGCGCGTAACGCGCCATCGGCGAACACGCGGCGGTCGCGCGCTTCGTGACGCAACGTCATCTGCTCGTAAGTGCTATCGAAAATTACTTCATGAGTGCCCGGCACCGAGCCCGTACGCACGCTGGTAACCGGTATTCTCTTTCCGAGTCCTTTTTCCATTGCATTCACGATTGCGAGCGCTGTACCCGATGGAGCGTCCTTCTTCGCGGAGTGATGCGTTTCAATGAGAGCGGCAGCGAATTCGGGAGCGAGCCCCATCAGCTCACCTGCTCGTCGACTCAGCTCCACAAAAAGATTGACGCCAACCGCGAAATTCGGCGCCCAGAGGAGTCCGATGTCCGCGCGCTTTGC
This sequence comes from Gemmatimonadaceae bacterium, assembly GCA_046262875.1. Classification (GTDB taxonomy): domain Bacteria; phylum Gemmatimonadota; class Gemmatimonadetes; order Gemmatimonadales; family Gemmatimonadaceae; genus UBA4720. Next base: position 19,451 of record JBHELX010000030.1, read on the forward strand.
CTCCTCGGTGATCATCGGCAGTGACTCATACCAACCGGTAGTTCCGACGACAACCGACACTTTGCTTTCGATGCAGGCGAGGATGTTCTCGACCGCGGCTTCGGGTTTCGTGAATTCGATTGCAACATCCGGGTCGCCGAGTGCTCGTCTGGTTATGCCTTTTCCACCGCGGTTGTGCGAGGAGTCGAGCATCGCGCAAACCGCCCACCCGCGGTCCTGCACCATTTGCGCAATCGTGCGACCCATTTTTCCATCGCCGATGATCGCAATCTGAGGATCGTTCTTGCTCACTGTTCGTTGCTCCCGAAAAATTCGCGATGCAACCGCTCGATCGCTGCGTTCACCTCATCACCGTCGACAATGACAGTCAGATTGATGCCGGTGGCGCTCAATGACATCATGTGCACTTTCGTGTCGCCGAGCGCAATGAGCGCTCTGCCCATCGCGCCTCCGGCATCGCAAATCCCGGCGCCGACAATTGCGATTATTCCGCGATTCCTCTCGATGGAAAGATCGCCGAGTGATCGTAAATCAACGAGTAGCGCGTCAAGCCGCGATGGATCGTCGATCGTCACCGAAACTGAAACTTCGGAGGTCGCCACGACGTCGACCGAAGTTTGATGTCGCTCGAAGATCTCAAAAACTCTTCTTAAAAATCCATGCGCGAACAACATTCGCGGCGCGGTGACTCGAATCAGGACGACGTCGTTCTTTCCCGCGATCGCGCTCACCGGACGGTGCGGAGCGTCGAAGGTAATGCGCGTTCCCTTGCCCTCGGGGCTCCGCGAGTTGTACACGAACACCGGAATGCCGAGCCTCACGGCGGGCGCAATTGTATTCGGGTGCAACACCTTTGCGCCGAACGAAGCGAGCTCCGACGCTTCATCGAATCTGATTTCCTCGATCAACAACGCGCCATTCACCAGTCGAGGGTCCGCGGTCAACATTCCGTCGACATCAGTCCAGATCTCGATCGCATCGGCATGAAGCGCTGCGCCGATGAGTGACGCGCTGTAATCCGATCCTCCGCGGCCGAGCGTCGTGGTGACGCCCTCACGATTCGCGCCGATGAATCCGCCCAGCACTGGAATTTTTCCCTCACGCAACAACGGCAGAAGCACATCACGTGAGCGCTCTGCGATCTCGGTCGTTTGCGGCTCTGCCTGCATGAATTGCGAGTCGGTGATCATCACGTCCCGCGCGTCGATGAGCTCTGCTCCAATTCCGCGCTGCTGAAAGAATGCACTCACCAATCTCGATGATGCCTGTTCGCCAAACGCGGCAATCGTATCCAGTGACCGAGGTGTCACGTGTCCCAGTATGGAGAGGGCCTCAGCCAGGGAAGCCAGCTCATCGAAATACGCACTTAGGTCGCTCGACACGTCCGCCGCAACCGGTGCAGAGCCGAGAAGCTTCTCGCATTCGTTGAGATGACGATCGCGAAGGTTTTCCACTCCGCGAAGTGCACCGATGAGATGTCCCTTCGCTGCTTGCTCTCCGACGGCGAGCAAAGCATTCGTTGCGCCCCCGAGTGCGGATACAACAACGACGGGTTGCCTGTCCAGGCGGCCTTCGACAATCGACGCGGCGCGCGTGATGGCCTCCGCGTCGCCCACGGAGGTGCCGCCGAACTTGACGACGATCACTCTGCGGGCAGCCGGCCGGACACAGCGAGCAGCTCGGCATTGAGCACCGATCCGCCGGCTGCTCCGCGAATCGTGTTATGACCGAGCGCGACCATTCGCAAATCGAGAATCGTATCCTCGCGGACACGTCCCACTGTCACCGTCATGCCATTTCCAGCATCCACGTCGCGGCGCGGCTGCGGCCGGTCGGCATTGTCTGCAACGACAAGGGGCTGTGCAGGTCTGCTCGGCAGAGCGTGCGTTGATTCGATTCCCTTCCATTCGCGAAGAGCGCGGAGAGCCAGAGCGGGAGTCGGATGATCATGGAATGATGCGCTGATGCAAATCGTATGTCCGTGCTCGACGGCGACACGATTGGTCTGTGCGCTTACCTCGAACGATCCGTTGACTACTGCGCCATCCTCGAGGCGACCGAGCAATTTGAGCATCTCACGCTCGAGCTTCGGCTCTTCGTCGGCAATGTAAGGAATGACATTTCCGAGAATGTCGAGCGATGCTACACCCGGATAGCCGGCGCCCGATACTGCCTGCATCGTCGTCAGAAAAAGTTTTTCGAGACCGAAGTTCTGGTGAAGCGGCGCGAGCGCGACGGCTGCGACTGTTGCTGCGCAATTCGCATTCGTTACGATTGCACCGCTCCATCCGCGATGAGCACGCTGCGTGTCGAGCAACGCAAGGTGATCACCATTTACCTCGGGAATCACTAGCGGAACGTCGGGCTCCATCCTGTGATTCCTCGCATTGCTGAGCACGAGCTTGCCGGCCTTTGCGAATTCCTCCTCGATGTCTCCCGCAACGCTTGAATCGAGCGCAGAGAAAACTATCTGCGCGCTGATTTCGGATGCGCGCGAATTCTTTATTACGAGATCAGCAACGCTCGCGGGCATTTCGCCTTCGAGCCATCGAGTAGCATCACGATAAGTCTTCCCCGCACTTCGCTCAGATGCCGCGACTTCAGTCAGCTCGAACCACGGGTGATCCGCGAGCAGACGGATAAATGTCTGGCCGACCGCTCCCGTTGCTCCGAGCACGGCGACCTTTCGCTTCGGTCCAACGCGCGAAGTCATGAGGCGAGCAAGGTGCGCGCGAGTTTCTCGTAGGTGTCGACGCTTGCGCGCAGCTCGTCGACATCGATGAACTCTTCAGGCGTGTGTGCGACGTGAATCGAGCCCGGCCCGAACATTAGCGGCGTTCCCCATTTGGTCAGCAGCGGAATGTCCGAGGTGTACGCTACCGGCGCCGTTTCGAATCCATCGACCGTATGAAAATGCTGCGACGGGATGTATGAGCCGAATTCGATTTCCGCTTTTCCCTTCGCCCACTTTCTGATCATCGATTTGATCGGTGCGACGTCGCCGACCAGCCGGATCATCATCTCCGCCTCAGCATGTGCCGGAACGATGTTCGCTTCGGTCCCTCCGCGAATCACGCCGATATTCACTGTCGTCTCGCCGAGCATTGGATCGGACGGCCACGGCAAAACTCGTAATGTTGGAAGAAGCGCCATGAGTGGCTCGATCGCGGATTGTCCGAGATGCGGATACGCGGAGTGCGCCTCTTTTCCTTTTGTGCGCACGATCACGCGCAACGATCCCTTCGCTCCGCTGACGAGCTTGCTCTCGGTCGGCTCGCCATTGATGAGAAATTTGCTCTTAGTCGGAAGATTGTTCGCCGCGCGCGCCCCATCCGATCCACCCTCTTCACCGACAAGGAAGAGAAGATCGATTCTCTTCTCTCCTGATTTCGCGAGACGATCAGCGGCCGCAAGCATTGCAGCGGCAATTCCTTTCGCGTCGCACGATCCGCGTCCATAAAGCCGCTGACCTTCGAGCCTCGGCGCAACATATGGCGGCACGGTATCGAGATGAGTCGACAACGTAACGCCGCCACCTTTGCGTGAGGCCCAAACGTTCCCTCGCCCCGGAGAAACTTCCTGAATCGTGACGTTCCATCCCCGCGCGACGAGCCAGCGTGATACGAAATCCACGGCCGGCCCTTCGTTGGAAGTCTGCGAGGGAACCGCCAGCAATTCGGCCGCGAGCGCGACGACGTCGGTCATGACCCGAAAATTAGTTGATAACCTCAGCGGAAGCGGAGGATGGGAAGTTTTTCAGGATCTCCTTGCCAGTTTTGGCAAGTACTCTTCGCTGCTCCATCAAAAGCACCAAGAGTTCCCTTGCCAAAACTGGCAAGAGGATCCTAAAAAACTTCCCATCCTCCGCTTCCGCTGAGGTCAGGCGCCTAATGTAGTATCAGAAGTATCGAATGTTTTTGTCGCTGGCTCGACGCCGCGAACGTGCTCGACGAACAGCTGCTGCACGAGCGCGTTCGCTTCGCGGTTGTAGTAATCGTGGTGCCGCTCGCCGGTTTCGCCGATCTGAGCGAGCTGAGTGTTGCCGAGGACGCGACCACCGTCGCGAAACGTCTTGAAAGTATCTTCCGCCTGCCGTGACATCACGATGTCGCCGACCAGTCTCAGGAAATCACTTTCACGCGCGGCGTCTGCAAGGTCACGAGCTTTGCCAAGCACTGCCCCGACGAATTTCTTGCCCGTGCCTGCCTCGGCGCCGAGCACATGCTGGTAATCCTCGAGCATTCGCTGGTGCTCACGAACGTTCGGAATGTGGCGGCTGCAAAGATCTCGAAAGCGAACGTCTTCGGCCTGCTTTTCGTGGTCCTCTAACGCATCGAGAAAAGCACGATGCTGCATTACTGCGTTGTTCACCTGACTCTTCAGAAAGTCGATCCCGCGGTCCATTAGTTCCTCCTGGTGTGATCAGGAGTGATCTCGCACAAGCCAGGCCACAGATCTCAGCGAAGAAATTATTGAAACGCTGTTACGACGATCACCGAAATATTATCAGTTCCACCACCAGCGAGCGCCTCCTCGATTAGACGCCGGCTCACGCCTTCGACGTCGTTAGCCTGCTCCATGAGCTTCGCAATTCGGTCCACACTCACGTGCTTCGTGAGGCCGTCGCTGCACAGCATTATGCTGTCACCCGGGTCCAGATCTACAAGGCCAACCGATGGCGCGAGCTGCGGGCCGCCAATCGCGCTCGTGAGTAATGCCCCGGGCTTCGAGCGGGCCGCCTGTTCCTCCGTCCATACTCCGGCGGCAATCATGTCCTCACCCACAGTCTGGTCTCTGGTGATCTGCTGCAACTGACCACCTCGACGAACGTATGCTCGACTATCTCCAACGTGAACGAGATACGCGCGCGGCCAGATCAGAAGCACCATCGTCAGAGTGGTGGCCGGCCCCTGTACCATGTGCGGATGCTCGTCACGAAGCGACTGATGAACTCCCCTCACCGTCTCCTCGAGCCGATCGAACAGTGTCTGCTCCGTCGACGAATCTTGAGCGTTGAAGCAGTCAACGGTTTCAGAGACGTACGCGAGCAGCGCCGAAACAGTCGCTTCGCTCGCTTTGTCGCCACGTGGACCGCCGCCTACTCCGTCGGCTACGACGTAGAGGTGCGCGTCAACTGACCCGAAACTGTTCGACAATGCTGCGTACGGCAGGCTCGAATGTCGAATGAGTATGGACTTCCGGATATCAACGATCAGGAAATTGTCCTGATTCGTTTCCCTCACTTTCCCCTTGTCCGTCAGCCCAAAGCTCTTGATCGCAACGGCCATCGATTACTCTCCCGCTTTCTTGAATGTCGCTTCAGCGACCCATCGAAAAGTCTCTCCAACACCTTGTCCGGTTTTCGCGCTCGTGCGAATCTGGTGCAATCCTCGTTCACCCATGGCCTTTTCATCGGAAGAGTTCAGCTGCCAGTCGTTAGCCAGATCCGTCTTGTTCACCGCGACCACCGACGGAATCTCCCCCAGAGCGTTTTTGACCGTCGTGTGAATCTCGAACGTACCGTCGAGTGTATCCCGGCGCGTGCCATCAACGACGTATATCACCCCGTGAGCGCCACGGACATAACTCGCGTTCACGTCGCGCGTACCGTCGCGACCTTCCAGATCCCAAAGCATCAGTGTGACGCTCTGATCACCGAGTTGAATTTCCTTACGATCGATCTTCACACCGACCGTGCTCAGGTATCGGTCGGAAAAAATCGAATAGACGTATCGCTGCACGAGAGACGTTTTCCCAGTTGCAAATACGCCCACCATGCAGATCTTTTTCTGAATCATCGCTCTCCCCCGGGCGCCAAAGGTGTCGCCGAGACCGCGACATTGAAAGAGACGCTGCGATTGATTCTCGCTCGCTCATCAGCATCGGGCGACGTCAGAGGCCTCGCAGTAGCAACGGCATCGAGCAATAAACTGGATGCTGGAACGCCGGAAGCCAGAAGAGCATTGCTCACGCCGTCGACTCGTCTCCGCGCGAGTGTCTGATTCGTCTCCGGCTACCGGCCACGGGCTTATGCAGGTAGCCCGAAGCCGGCGGCCGGTAGCATAAAAACGGTTGCGTTGAGGAGAAAAAGAGCCTAGATTTAGCATACCGAATAAGTGCCGAAGCACTTTGGTGTAACTGACTTGCTGGCAAGGATTTAGGTTGGCAAAAACAAGGAGGGTAAAGAAGCCCGGAACGCACTCCACTCCGGCGGTTTCGAGAAACGTTCGGATCCAGGAAAAAGATCCGCGTCTCATGTGCGGAAAGGGCACAACTGTCGCCCGAATTTTTCGCGTCGAGGAGAGATCGAACAATGCACGAGTGATACATCTCGTGTTCTTAGATCGACACGGCTGGTACTGCGAGCACGGCTCGCAATGCGAAGCGGTCAAGTACGTCAGGAAGCACCTACGATAAACCAATTGCGAATACAAACGGACGGATGAGAGAATGATTGCTGCAAACGATATCTACAAAGCGCCCGCAGACGTGTGGGCGAGACTATCTGCTCCAATTGCCGCCGACGCGATTTTTTGGCGGCAGGACGGAAAGTCAATCGCACGTGATGGAAAATTTTTCGCGCGATTCGTCGCGTACGTCGAAGCGAACACTGTGCGCGAGCGTCTCGACACGGTTGTGCCGGGCGAATGGGATCTGACGCTGACTCCGCTGCCGACGCTGATGAGTGATGATCCGACTGAGACGAGCTGTTCCTTCAAGGCCCGTCTGCAGGTACTCGGCGTTGTGCGCGAGGATGTGGGAATGGGTCGCGATTACAAGCAGGCCGCGACTGATGCATTCAAGCGGGCTGCGGTGCGATTTGGAATTGCGCACGAGCTCTATTCATATGGAACGAACTGGGTCGAGCTCGACGGCGATGGAAAATTCGCGAAGCCACTCGAAGATCCCGCCGTTGTGTTCGCTCGTAAGAATGGCGCTACAAGCGCGAAGTCTCAGAGTGATGCGACAGCAACGAAGCGACCGGTGCTCGCACTCGATGAAGAGACTTGCCCAAAGTGCGGCGGAAGGATGTGGGACAATCGTCTTACGAAGCGAAATCCTCGCGCGCCGGATTATCGTTGCCGCGATCGCTCGTGCGATGGAGTGATCTGGCCGTCGAAAGAAGTCGAGAAACCGGCCGAGACTGGGCAAAAAGAGTCGAAGCCTCCGAAAGAATCGGGCGATGGATGGACACCGCTCAGTTCCGTTCCGGTTGTTCGCGATTCCGAGTTGCCTTTCTAAAAGGTTCTTAACTGTCGCGCGCGAAACCGCCCGGGAACCCGGGCGGTTTTTTTTCGTTGCCGAAAGTCCGGATTTTCGTCTACTCACGGGGGTAATAAACGCTTGTCGCGGGGAAGGTCGGCTCCTATGTTGAGTCGACCCTCCTAATCACATGCTCACTCAAATTCGCCACTCAGCCTCACATGCAGGTATTCCCAGGCGTACGCGCCATCGTCTGTTCGTTCGCCCCTGCCCCGAAGTGGCGGAATTCCCGGCAATACGCCGGCCTTCTCCTCCTCTCGATTGTCTCCGCATGCGAGAGGTCATCACTCGACCTGACCGGTCCCGAACATCGTGACGTAGGACTGCCAGCGGCTGGTGCGCTGAGCGTCCAGGGACCAGTAGCTGGCGGCATCAGCCGCAGCGCCCCTGAAGGCGGGCGAATCAGTATGCAGCTGGCTGGTGTGGTGATGACAACTGGCGGCCTGGGTTCCTCCGCCGCTCCGACCACCCTGGCTGATGTGGCAGCTGCCACGTTGCCGGCGTGGACCACGAGCTCGCACCCGTATGCGCCGAGTGCGGCGACTAGCTCCTCGTCGCCAGCGGTGCGACTTCTTTGGCAGAACACCTCGACCGGCGACCGCTCCATCTGGATCATGAATGGAGCGACGTGGGACGGCTCGTACGCTGCGCTACCCTCGACGCCGACAGCGTGGTCAATGGTAGCGTCTGCTGACTTCAATGGAGATGGCAACAGCGACATTGTCTGGCAGAACACTGTAACCGGCGATCGGTCGATCTGGTTCATGAACAACACGACATGGGGCGGAGCATACGCCGCTTTACCGAATGTCCCCCTCGCATGGTCGATTGCTGGAGCCGGCGACTTCAATAACGACGGCAATCCCGATCTCGTCTGGCAGAACACGACGACCGGAGACCGATCCGTCTGGTTCATGAATGGAAGCACCTGGAGCGGAAATTTCGCTCTGCTTCCCTCTGTTGCACCTGAGTGGAGTATTGCAGCGGTCGCGGACTTCAACGCCGATGGCAAACCCGACCTGGTGTGGCAGAATACTTCCACGGGACAACGCTCGATCTGGTTTATGAACGGAAGCACGTGGAGTGGGAGTTACACTCTGCTTCCTACAATCGGCACGGCGTGGCAGATCGTCGGGGCAGCCGATTTCGACGGCGACAACAATCAGGACCTGGTCTGGCAGAATCTTGCAACAGGTGAGCGCTCCATATGGTTCATGACTGGGTCCAATTGGAGCAGCTACGCCCTGCTGCCCACCGTCGCCGGCGTATGGAGTATCGCTGGAACTCTTGCACCGCCGAAGCAGGCTGCAATGCCCGATTTGATGTTGGACAGCATGAATGCGCCGGCGAATGGAGCTATCGGCAGCACCATAACCGTATCGGCGCCGGTTCGGAATCAGGGCACGGCGGCGTCGGGACAGTTTCGTGTTGCGTTCTACTACTCGACGGACGCGACGATTACAACTGCCGACACATTCTCAGGCGGAGTCTGCAACTTCCCCTCAGGCCTTGCCGCTGGTGCGACAGCCGCTTGCGGTGGACCGATCCCGGTGCCGACCGGCATGACTCCCGGCACGTATTACGTCGGGGCGATCATAGACGATCAGTCGCAAGTGACCGAGAGCAACGAAAACAACAACGCGCGTGCATCGGCAACGACGACGGTATTTACTCAGCCGTCGGTGCAAATATTTGACGTGTCTTCTCTCCGCGCGGCGATCGCGGGTGCTGGTCCGAATTCGCAGGTGAACATACCACCCGGAGTTTACGACCTCGGCAACACGGGCATTGTCATCCAGGGCAAAACGAATCTGCAGATCCTGGGCGCTGGGCGCGGACAAACAATCATTCGCGCGGGCCCATCCGCCGCGTACGTGTTCGAGCTGGCCGGAACCAACCAAAACTTGACGGTCGCTCACCTGAGCATCGAAGGCGCCACGACCCTTGCGACAAATACCCATGGGCTCGCGAGCGGATTTTCACGACTCAGTCTACTCGGCGCACATTACTTCGACCTGGATATCAAGAACGTCGCAGTAGGAATCAGCGTCGTCGGTTCAGGTAGCGGAGTGTGTACCGGAATTCAGATAAACGACAATTACCTGGACAATATCCAGGATTTCTTCACGGCTCCGAACAATACTTCCGGGTCCGGCTACGGGATTCACAACGACGGTTGCACTGATGTTCGAATCTCCGGCAACACGATCAGAAACGCTGATCGCCACTCCATTTACCAGGCCCGTGGATATCAGCCGGACCAGCCGGGACCGGGCACAATTGTAATCGAGAACAATCTCATCATCGATCACGCGCAAACGTCGTCTCTCAACAATGACTGGCTCGTTGCGCTGGTCGTAGCGCGTTCATCCAATGTCGTCGTCGCGAACAATGTAGTGATCAACCCGTACCACGACGCGCTCAGCATTGAAAACGTTCTCGAGAACGGTCAGACATATGTCGTCAACAACGTTCGACTCATCGGAAACACAGTCCTCGGCGCGCGCGGCGCGGACGTTTTTTTCAATGCCGCGGGCAACTTCACCAGCTGGGGCAACAAATACTATCACCGCGATGCTACCGGAGTGCCTTCAACGCCGTTTGTCCGATTCGATACCTACTCGGTGAACGGAAATGGAAATCTGGTCGAGCCAAGCGCATACCCGGGAACGCAGGGACTCGTATCACCGTCGCCATTCACCACGACGTATTTCATGCAGGCGAACCTCCTTCAGAGCGCGACCAATACGTACAACGCCGACCCGAGCACCTGGTCCCACGTTTCATCGGCGACGCCGTGGTCTGCGTACGAAGACATGACCGCAACATCGAACTTGTTGTATGTCGTCAACAATCGCCGAATCATCGAGGTGAATCCGGCAACGCAGGGAGTGCGTCCATCCGGAACTGTATTTCCCGCGCGTTCGATGATTGCAAATGCAGGCGGCAACGTCGTTGTTGCCTCGAACGGTCAGCTATGGCATGTCGATCTCACGACACTCGCCTCATCGGGTGTGACTGGTCCGGGCGCCGGGCCGCTTCGCGGCATGGCGGCTTGGGGCAGTCGACTTTTCCTGTTGTCGGGCGGCTGTGACTACGAGCTCAATGCGTCGACTCTGACGTCGACTCAGATGTCCTGCTAAAGCAACTGCGGACCGCGGACCGCGGGCTGCGGAAGAACCGCGCAATACGGACTGCGGAACTGAACAGGCAATTTTTTCTGAAGTACTGAATGCTCGGGGCGGGGATCGAACCCGCATGGCCTTTGGGCCAAGGGATTTTAAGTCCCTTGCGTCTACCAGTTTCGCCACCCGAGCAAGTGCAACCGCGGACTGCGGAAGAACCGCGGAAAGCGGAGTGCGGAAGAAGCTGGATCCCACCTAATGTAGTTGTTCCGCAGTCCGCCGTCCGCGGTTCTTCCGCAGTCCGCGGTCCGCAGTTTAGTTGCGACACTAATCCGAGAACCGTACCTTCCCAGCTCAGCGCCGTCGCACAGGCAGGGTTGAGCTTCTTGATTGCACTATTCGCTTCAGCAACAGCATTCCTTCTGCTGGATCAGCTCAGCAAGAGCCTCGTCGAATCGCATATCGGCGATCACAACATTTCGCTCGGTCCTCTTCTCCAACTGAAACACGTCGCAAGTAGCAGGCGACTTTACGCGCGTAATGGCGCGCGACTCATTTTCGCCGCAATCTGGGTCGCGGCGTTCGCATCGACAATCGTTCTTTATCAGCTGCAGCCGACGTTTCGAAACCCAACGGTCGTGATTGCAATCGGCGCAGCACTCGGCGGCGCAGCGGGAAATCTCATCGACGTCATGCGCCGGCGGTCTGTATCTGACTTCATTGACTTCCGTTTCTGGCCGACGTTCAATCTCGCCGACGCTGCGATCGTATGCGGACTCATCGTCGCTTTCTGGCCCGCGCGCTAAGAATGCGACCGATATTATTTCGCTGGCGCGGCATCGACGTTCACAGCTATCCCGCGATGCTGTACATCGGGCTCGTTCTTGGAGTTTTCGCCGGAAATGCCGCCGCGCATGCATCACATCTCGATACAAGAAAAGTTTTTGCCGCGACTTTCCTCCTGATCATCCCCGCACTCGCCGGCGCGCGATTGCTCTTTGTCGCGTCGCATTGGAGTGCGTATCGCAACGACCCCAAGCAGATCTGGAATCCAGTTGACGGCGGTGCCGCGCAATACGGTGGTCTGCTCGCGGCCGTTCCACTTTCGATTCCACTCCTTTCGGCTCTCGATCTTCCATTCGGCGCGTTCTGGGACGTTGGCGTCCTGACGATTCTCGTCGGAATGATCTTCACGCGTGTCGGTTGTTTGCTGAATGGCTGCTGCGCCGGACGAATCTCGAAAAGCTGGTTGAGTATTTATCTGCCTGGACTAGATGGACACTGGGACAAGCGCTACCCAACGCAGATCTTCGAGGGATTATGGGCGACGATGTTGCTCGTCGCCGGACTTACGATTTGGCACTCGCTTCCCTTCCCTGGAGCGCTTTTCATTTTCGTTGTCGCGGGATACGCGTGCGGCCGACTCGTATTGGAGTCGCTTCGCGAACACCATCGCAAAGAGCAGAAATTCACGATTCAACACGCGATTTCGCTTCTTCTCATTGTGGCATCTCTTGCTGCACTCACCGCGGGGCCGAGGTAAGAGGATTCGATGGCTAATAATCTGACGGGAGATTTCGACGTCGTAATTCAGTTCAGCGTTGCAGCGGTGAACAGAGCGCTGGCGGCAATGCATCAGCTCGAGCGCTTCCCTCACTCGATCTCAGCGCGCGTCGAAGACAATCACCAACCCGGTGTGATGCCCGATCGACCGACACTTGTTGGCGCGGTCGACGCGTCAGGGGAAGCGATTTCGAATCAGCAGCGAATTGGCCGGCCACTTCCAATAAGCGGCGCGCTCGCGACGAGTGCAAGCGCCGTCCTTCTCGACCCCGTGGTCAACATCAATGTCGCCGGACTAGAGATCGCTACTCTTGTGCCGAGTCGTTTTCAAGGACGAGCGCAGCTGCAGGTATTCCCGCCGACGATTCAAATCGCCGATTCGTCGGGGACAAAAATTTCAATCACGCTGTTCATGCTGGTTCGGTATTTTCCGGATCCCGGCACCAGTCGCGCGGCAGAATTCATTCGCGGCGAGCTCCAATTGACTGCGGGCGTTAATCAAGTCGCGTCGCAAAGCGGCAACGTGATCGAGATTGACATAAAGGCTCAGAACGTCGGTGTGCGATTTACGCCGCTCTGGTCGAGCAATCCACTGACCGCGGAAGATATTGCCGGAATCGAGCTGTTCATCCGCAACTCGCTGAAGACGAGCTTTCTTCCGTCGAACAGCACGCTTCCCCCGACAATAAAAAAAGTTCAATTCAAAACTTTGTCGGGCGGTGGCGGCGCGGTCGCGATGCTTCTCGATCTCGGCGAAACCACGGGAAATCCGGCGAGTGCAAATTCACTTTTCCTCGGCGCACAGGATCAATTCGCTTTTGGCGTGAGCGCTGATTTCGCAAAGGCTGCATTTCAGCCGACGCTCGACAACCTGCTCAGTCGTCCGATCCCCCCGCAGGTGGTGCCCATCGACCTTTTCCTTACCACCATTCATCCGACATACGTTATTACGCTGTACACCGCCAAACTCGAGTTCGAGAGTGGCTGGATGGTGCTCACGCTAACGGGATACGCGCACACGAGCAGGAGGGCCGCTCCTGATTTCAATTGGACGATTCGCCAAGAGCTTGGTCTCGCGCCGAACGGAGCAACGGCAAGTCTGACGATCGGCGACGCGTCTATCGATACCGACAGCCTAATCGCGAACCAGTTTAAAGGCCGGATACTCGCTGGATTCGCGCCAGTTCGTGATGGCGCACTTGCAGACAGCGGTGCGAATGAAACAGTCGCCGACATGTTCGATGCTTATCGCCAACTTGGTGCGTTCCTGGATTCGCTGCTTAAGCCTGCTCGCAAGAGGTGGTACAACGATCGAGGGTACGACCTCGCGTACGCGTCTGTTGACATCAGTCCATCGGGGATAACGCTGCACGGATCGTTCAGCCTGTCGAATTGGAACGCATCACATGTGGAGTACGAGCAGATTCCAATCGACAACACTTCGCACGGTGGTTTTGGCGCTGCAGTCGGCGTGTACGACGCGCCGGATTATTCCGCTCTGCGAAGCTGGATTCCAGGTGGAAGGATTCAACGATTCGAATGGAAGAATTACGGAGAAACGCAGCCGGGCTTCAGCGACGAGAATCGGTTCGTGCTGATTCATTCACCGCAATCGGTCAGTGAGGGATCGACAGGTGGCGGCGGGGGTGGAAGCGGTGGCGCAGCGGGCGCCCTTGCGGGAATAGACGTAACCAACATTTCAGTCGCGACAACAGGCGAGTTCGATCATTCCACTTTATGCCTGACTCTGCACGGCACTCGACTCTCGCCGTCAGGGCCGGTTGTCGATCAACCTGTTACTGCTACTATCTGTGGTTACCGTGCCTTCCCGCTCCCGGGTGATTTCGCTTTTGGTGAGGACGGTATTCCTCCGGCAATCGCGCTCGCACGTCGCGGGCCGAACGGTCTCGTCGAAGTAACGGGTCACACCGAAGCGATGGCGGATCGAACCGGCAGCAGTGCGCCGAATGTCATCGTGCATTTCGCAGACGGCACGCGCGCCGATGCTCCCGGCGTTCTCTCGCAGGCGCTCAAGGCGAGCAAGCGTAACGATGCGCCCACTGCGATCATCGTGGTTGCGTCGCGAGATCGCGTCGCGCAAATGCGCTACGTGAATGGTGTCACGTACGCTGAGGAAGATGGAGATGCCTGGGCCAAACGATATGGCGTGAACGCTTCGCGCGGCCCCGCAACAGTTGTCGTCGCGCCTGATGGGAAAATTGTGTGGAAGCATGAAGGCGAGCTCGACGGTGCATCACTGAGTGCCGCATTCGAAAAAACGCTCGTCGCGCGTACGCCAGTGCGGCCAGCACTGCTGAGAACCGGAACGAGAACTGGACAGCAGGCGCCGAATTTCTTGTTCGAGTACGCGCCAGGTCATCAGATAACATTCAGCAAGCTCGCAGGCAGGCCGGCGGTTCTTCTTTTTCTGAGGCCGTCGTCAACTCCGATGGTTGACGTGCTTCGTGATATCAAAGCAAGCGCGCGTGGAACGAAGGGCGAACCGCCACTTGTGCTCGCGATTGTCGATGGAAAAAATGGGCGCGGCGCGAAATCACTACCAGATTTCGGAAGTTCGGTGACTGTCGTCCCCGACCCGGATAGGCAAATCGCCAATGCGTACGGTGTGACTGTGTGGCCCACGACGCTCTTCGTTGACGTGCGTGGCGTTGTGACAAGCTCGAGTCACGGAAACAGTGCAATGGAGAGCGCGAAATGAACGACGCATTCCTGCTTCTTACGCCTTTGCTCATGCTTCCGATCGTTGCGCTGCTCGGCTTCGTCGGCTGCGACAAATTCCTCGGTTTCGAGCACATCCCGAACCCATTGCCAGGTCCAACCAATTTCAGCGCAGCGGGCCACGACGGTGTCATTGTGCTTTCGTGGGACGCCTACACAAACGCGACGGAATACCATCTCTACCGCCGCAAGGACAACGAGAATTACGATTTCGCGAGTCCGATTCCGGTGACCACGATGCCAAATCCTTCATATTCGGACACAGGCGTCACCAATGGCACGACGTACTATTACGTAGTGAGCGCCGCCGTGAACAGTACTGAGTCACAAAATTCCGACGAACAGAGTGCGACGCCCATGGTATCAACGGGCGTAACTGATTACTTCGTCACTTCCTTTGCAGTCGGCACCGACGACAACAGCTACAGTGGCTGGGCAGGAATGGAAATTCTCGTCGCTGCGAATTCACTGGACATCCACGAGGTTGGCCGCGTGCGCGCTCCCGGAAACGTCCAGCAGCATGCGATCAAGATTGTGAACAAAATGACTCTGCAGGATCTCACAACGGTGATTCTCGACACGATCGGCGGAACGGATGGCATGATGCAGACGGCACCCGTGACGAACCAGGTTACTCTCATCAAAAACACATCCTACTACATCATCAGCAAGGAAATGGGAGGCGCTGATCTCTTCTATCAGGATAATTCGACTGTCGTGACAACGGGCGTGGCAACCGTTGTGAATGCCATCAAAGGGGATCAGATAGGACCATACGTGGTAAGTGGCGGGGCAAATAATTCTTTTGGTCCGCTGACGTTCCAATACACCGTACTGCCTTAGCGCGGGAGAGCCTAGAGTTTTGCGCCGAGGGCGTGCACTGCATACCACGCCATGCAGGCGACCATTCCCGACAGGACCGCGTCGCCACCGTTTCCGGCAGCGCGTCCATCGTTGTCGACAAACTCCGCGGCGATTCCTCCATCCATGGGCGCGCGACGCAACCAGTCGAGAACTTCCGTCGTGTTCGGACCGAGCAATCTCGCGCATCGCGCAACCAACAAGTCGCTCGCCGCATCCTCCCACTGTTTCACCGTCCGGCGATAAACGGAATCATCACGGCCAACGAGATGAAAATAGGGAAGCCAAAACACGGAGGCAGCCGGCTCATCGGTCGCGCTCGTGTCCCCATCGAGGTTTGCTGCGCTGACGAGTCGCGTTCTTCCGTCCTTTCCTTCAGCGGAGAAATGCCGGAGCGCTGAAGCGCGCACCGATTCCGCATCCTGAACCTTCTCCGCTGTTTTCTCATCGAGAGTGCGCGAGAATACCTCGAGCGCGAAAGCCGCGACGGCGTTTCCATGAGCAGTGTACGGATGCGCGGGAGCTAAGCCGTCCGGATTGAGCTCCGTTGAATAGAGCGGAATTTTCGAATGCCGCCTGCTCGCCAAATCTTCATGGGAGCCGTAGAGAGTTTCGGCGAGAACCGGTTCGTCTACTATCCTGTCGTCACTGGTTTGTACGATGTATTCGTCAACCGCGATCGCATATGCAGACGCGCCCTCGAGTGAGAAACCCGCTTCGAACATAGTTCCGTCGAGATAGTTCACGCCGCGACCGGGTGAGTGTCCGTGTACTTCGCACACTCGCAGCAAGAGCTCGCGCGCGATCGCAGCATCGGCGAGCTGCGCCGCCGGCAATAACCAGATCAGCGCGTCCCAGTCGGTGATCGTGAGTCCTCTTCCATTCCATGGCATCCTGCTTCGCACCGGATACACACGATCGTCATCGATAGCTCGTGCAATCCCGGTAAAGAATGCGAACAAGAGATTTCGATTGATAAGGCGATCGACTGCGCGCTCGGTCGTCGACTGCTCGATCTTCTGTAGCGTCGATCGCGTCGCAGCGAGGAGATTTCTCCAGCCTCGCCGGCGCATCACACCCAGAGTTGCGATCGCACCATCGGGTTCCGTGCCACATGCAATCAGAAACGCATCTTCCGATTTCTCGGCGCCGGCCAGCGAAACTTCTCTTTCAATATGCCAACTTGCGCTCGCCGCATCGGCTTCGGCCGCCGCCTCGTCGTTTGCGGACGCAATTGCGAATGCGCAGTAGCTGGGGGATGCAGCTCCTTCGAGAACGATCGTCGAAGCACGGGCGGTGACCGCGTTCCAATCGTGAAAGGCGCGTGGCGATCGGATTCGTTGTTGTCGATGCCCCAGCATTCCCGAAATTCCGATGGAAACCCGCAACACGCTCGCCCCACGATTCTCCATCGCGATAGCGATGACGGCCCCCGCGAGATCTGCTTCGCGACCGCACGGGGCGAAGATCGTTCCTCGCAGCGCAATGTCGCCGAGGGCACACGAAAAAGTCGGAAGCCACGAGAACTCGCGCTCCCAAACCATTCCGTCAGCGCCGATTCGTTTTTGCTCGCCGTCAATCGAGATTGTGAGAGCGATCAACGGCGGACCACTGCCTTCGAGGTAGCTCGGATTTCCCGCGAATTCGATCGCGCCGCGCGAGCCGGCGTGAACTACGCCCGCGAGATGAATCGACGCATCAACCGGATGAATGCACGGGAGGCACAGCCAGTGATTTCCCGTAACCTGCCATGGAACTGAAGGAGGCGGATGAACCATTCTGTCCTAGGCCGTGGCCGCGGTCTCGAGCAGCTCCTTCGCGTGAGCGCGACTTAGCTTGCTGTCGGGATCACCGCCAAGCATTCGCGCGATCTCGTGCACGCGATCCGTACCATTCAGCACGGTGACGTCGGCGGTCGTCACCCCGCCCTTCGCTGCCTTCGCAACAACTATATGGTTGTGCGCGCGCGCCGCGATCTGTGGCAAATGCGAAATCGCGAACACCTGGTGATGCTCCGCGACGCGACGCAGCGTGTCGCCGACCTGCAATCCCACTTTCCCGCCAATTCCTGAATCCACCTCATCGAAGACGAGAGTGGGAACTTCATCGGCTCGGGCGAGAATTGTTTTGAGCGCGAGCATCACGCGTGACAGCTCACCGCCTGACGCAACGCGGGCCAGAGGTCGAGCATCGTGACCAACGTTGAGCGCCACGCGAAACTCAACTTCCTCTGCGCCCTGCTCATCTATCGCCTGCTTCGGCACGAGCACGACAGAAAATTTTCCTCCACTCATGCCAAGCTCCGGGAGCAATGCGTCGACGGCCTTCGCCAGTTTCTTTGCGGCAGTCGAACGGAGCGTTGTCAGACGCTTCGCCTCGCTGGTCAAGCGCTCCCGCGCAGAACTCTCGCGCGCAGATAGCTGCGCAATGTCGAAAGCAGCAGAGTCAACGAGATCCAGCTCGCCCCGCGATTTTCTTCCCATCTCGATCACATCGTCGAGCGACGGGCCGTACTTTTTCGTCAGCGAGTACAAGATTTCGCGACGCCGCCGCACTGAAGCGAGCCGTTCAGGATCGAGATCAACCGAACCGCCGTAGTCACTGATTGCACGCGCCAGCTCGTCGAGCGCGTAAAAGCCTGCGTCGAACAATTCCTGAAATCGTGCAGCAGACGAATCGATACGCTGAATCGAGCCCAGCGATCGGTTTACCGACGCGAGCCGGTCAATCGCACCTCCTTCCTCCGAGAGCATGACGCTTACCGATTCTGCGATCGTCTTCAGCTCGTCGGCGTTTTCGAGAACTCGCGCCTCGTCCTCGAGCCTCGTGTCCTCGCCGGCAGTCGGTTTTGCTTCTTCGATCTCCCGGACGACGTGACGCAAGTAATCCGCGCGTCGCTCAGCGTCGGCACGTCTCGAAGTAATCGAGGCAATCTCGCGGCGAACGCTCGCGAGCTCGGCATGTGCATCGCGCACTACCAGTGCTTGCGAGGCGGCTCCGCCAAACTCATCGAGAATTCCACGTTGTGATTCGCTGTCGAGCAGCGCCTGCGCCTCGTGCTGCCCGTGGAGATTCACCAGCATGCGTCCAATCTCGCCGAGCACTGTGGCAGTCACAGGCGATCCATTCGCCCACGCGCGCCCCCGACCTGCTGCCGAAATTTCGCGCTTGAGAACGAGCACTTCGTCCTCGAGCTCGACTCCGCGTTCATCGGCAATTGCTTCGATCACCTTCGAATCGGCTACATCGAAGACACCTTCGACAGTCGCCTTGTCCGCACCAGTACGAATGAGATCGGCACTTCCACGCTCTCCGAGGAGAAATCCAAGCGCGCCGACGATAATCGATTTTCCCGCGCCCGTTTCACCCGAGAGAACATTGAACCCGGGAGAGAGTGGCAGCGTCAGCGATTCGATGATCGCAAAATTCTTTATTCGAAGCTCAGTCAGCATTGACGCGTCTGATCCCTCTCGGGCAGACCGCCCCAACCCAGCTTCACTCGCATCCTGTCGAAGAAGCTCGTTCCGGGAAACCTCACAATGCGAACCGGGTTCGGCGCGCGACGAACTACCAGCTTCTCACCGCTGGCGAGATGTGTGCCGACCTGGCCATCGACAGTCACGATCAATTCTTCAGGATTCTGAACCGTCTCGACGACAACTTCCGAATCTGGCGCAATCACAAGCGGACGCACCGCAAGCATGTGAGCGGAGATTGGCGTGATGACTATCGATTCGAGAGTCGGAACAACCACTGGTCCGCCGGCAGAGAGGCTGTACGCAGTCGACCCCGTTGGCGTCGAGATTATCACGCCGTCAGCGGCGTAAATCCCAATCGACTCGCCATTGATTGCGAGACTTAGACGCACGACGCGAGCGAATCCGCCTTTGTGCAACACAAAATCATTGAGAGCGAGCCACTGTTTGCGATTCGATCCAGCCTGATCAACTGCCTGCGCAGCCAATGACATTCGTGCTTCGGCGACGTAATCGCCCGTCGCGAGCAATTTGAAGGCGGCCTCAGCGTCTTCGGTGCCGCAAGTCGTGAGAAAACCAAGCCGCCCCAGATTTACACCAAGTATTGGAACAGGTCTGCCCGCGAGTAGCCGAGCGCCCCGCAGCAGCGTCCCGTCGCCACCGAGTGTAATCAGTGCATCGATGCTTTGGAGATCTGCGAGACGCTCGCCCGCGTTGGCGACTTCCTGGAGTGTCGATTCAAAGAAGAGCTCAACGCCAAGCGATGGCGCTGTGCGGAAGAGCATCCGTAACATTTCCGGAAGCCCTTCATAACCTTTGTGTCCGATGACACCGACGCGCATCAGCCCGCGCGCAGACGCGCGCCACGAGCGTCGGACTGGCGCAAGACTCGCGCGCGCGCCGCAATCCCTGGAGCATCGAGCCCAATATCCGCCAGCTGGCGCGCTCGCGGCGCTTGCTCGATGAATCCGTCTGGAACGCCGTGCGCCAGTACGCGAACACCAGAATCGAGTCGTGCAACGACTGCCGACATGTGCGCACCGAATCCGTTCACGACTGTTCCTTCTTCGACAACGAGCAGGTACCGATTGTCTGCGATAATCTGATCGAGCATCGCGCTGTCATAGGGCTTCATGAAACGACAATTGACGACAGTCGCGTTAATCCCCTCGGCCGCCAGAATCTCACCCGCTGCAATCGATGGCAACACCATCGTGCCCACCGCGAGGATGGCCAGTCCTCCGCCCGAGTCCCGCGTGACCGCGCCACTCTTCACAATCTCCCAGCTTCCATACGGAACGGCTTCGATCTCGGTGATGGGGGGAACAATGTCAGGGACTGCATCGCGTGGATATCGGAAAGCGAATGGACCGTCATGGTGCGCAACCGAAGTGCGCAATAGACCTAGCATTTCTCTACCATTCTTCGGCGCGGCGACCGTCATTCCGGGAACAGCGAGCATGTAAGCGATGTCGTAAAGACCCATGTGGGTGGGGCCATCCTCGCCGACCACACCAGCGCGATCCATCGCAAACACGACCGGCAATTTTTGAATCGCGACATCGTGAATCACGTTGTCATACGCGCGTTGCAGGAACGTCGAATAAATCGCGCAGACGGGTCGCACTCCGCGAGTTGCCATTCCCGCCGCGAACGTCACCGCATGACCTTCCGCAATTCCAACATCGAAGAATCGATCTGGATGCGCCGCCGCGAAAATTCCTGTACCCGTGCCACTCGGCATCGCTGCAGTGATTGCAACGATTTTTTCATTCTCGGCTCCGAGCTCAGCCAATCCTTTCCCGAACACCGCCGTATATGCGGCATTGCTCGACGAAACCTTGAGCTGTTTTCCCGTTGCGGGATCATGACCCGGCGGAAGCGCATGCCACTTCTCGGTATGCTCGCCGGCGGGAAATCCTCGTCCCTTCTGCGTGATTACATGCACGAGTCGCGGTCCGGTGAAATCACGCACCGCAGCAAACGTGTCGACCAGCGCATCGACATCATGACCGTCGATTGGCCCGAAGTAACGGAAGCCGAGCTCCTCGAACAACACGCCTGGAGTCAGGAAGGATTTCATGCTCTCTTCCCACTTCCTTATCAAAGTCCCCACTCCTGAAAGAGGACCAGGCGCGGCGTCGACAACGGATCCAATCGCAGACCTCACGCGATTGTACAAAGGGTTGCGCTGAATCGAAGTCAGATACTTCGACATCGCACCGACATTCGGCGCGATCGACA
>JBHELX010000031.1:0-39876 GCA_046262875.1 Gemmatimonadaceae bacterium
GATGTCTTCCATCTCGCGGTCGTATCGCTCGGACCAGAGATGATATCCGTCGGCGACGTTTACGAGCTGCGCGGTAATGCGCAGGCGATTCCCCATTTTGCGTACGCTTCCCTCGAGAAACGTTGAGACCTTGAGCTTCCGACCGATCTCCGCGATGTCCTCGCTTTTCCCCTTGAATGCAAATGATGCAGTGCGCGACGCTACGCGAAGAGACTGAATTTTCGAGAGAGCGTTGATGATCTCTTCCGCCATCCCGTCAGTGAAGTATTCGTTCTCAGCGTCGGCGCTCATGTTCGTGAACGGAAGAACGGCAATCGATTTCGCACTCGCCACGGCGGGTTGCGGCATCGTTTGCGTATCGGTCGGCGTAGTGAGGCTCGAAGACGCGAGCGCCTGCACGAACAATCCTGCTGTACGGTAGCGGCCTTCAGCTTCGGTAGACATCGCCTTGCCGAGCGCTTTCTCCACGTTCTCAGGGATGCTGCTCTTGATCGAGCGAATGGGTTTGACCGGCTCGGTGAAACGTTTTGCAAGAACGGACTGAGGAGTGTTTCCCGTGAATGGTCGTTGACCGGAGAGCATCTCGTACACAACGCATGCGAGACTGTATTGATCGCTGCGGCCGTCGAGATTCGTTTCGCCTGCAGCCTGTTCAGGGCTTACATAAGCGGGAGTCCCGACCATCATCCCTGTTTGCGTCAGCGTCTCGGAACCGGCAGAGCTGACTGCCTTCGCGATTCCGAAATCCATCACCATCGCTTCACCCTCGTAAAGCATGATGTTTTCGGGCTTGATGTCGCGATGGACGATGTTCTGACGGTGCGCGTAGTCGAGCGCCGACGCGATTCCCTTCGTGAGACCAGCTACTTCCTCGACCGGGAGAAATTCCTCGCGGTCAAGACGCTCGCGCAGCGATTCACCTTCGACATACGGCATCACGTAGTAAAGGAAGCCGTCGACTTCGCCCGAGTCGTGCAAAGGAAGAATGTGCGGATGATTGAGCTTTGCGGCCGTTTTGATCTCGCGCAGAAATCGATCCGGGCCAAGAGACGCTGCGAGCTCGGGATGCAAAACCTTCAGCGCGACGAGTCGCTCGTGTTTGCTGTCCTGGGCGAGATAGACCGTAGCCATTCCGCCTTTGCCAAGCTCACGATCGATTGTGTATGTGTGCGAAAGCGCGTTGCGCAGTCGCTCGAGAGGTAGTGCAGCAGTCATCAATTCGCAGTTATTCCGTAGTCCGTAATTTATTCCGCAGTCCGCGGACCGCAGTCGTTTCTCACATTGCGCGTTGGATTGCTTTGAACCGCGGCAGCTCGCGGATCGAATCGAAATCCGAGTCGTGGTCGATCCAGTCGCGATGGCCGAATCCGCGATCGATCGATTGCTCCAGACAAGTTAACGCCTCGTCGACTTTCCCGATCATGCTGTAGGTGCAGGCCACGTTGTAGAGAAGCATCGGATCGTCGCGATCGATCTCCAGCGATTTCCGCGCGAACTCGCTCGCTTCCTCAACCTCGCCGAGCTTCGAATGTGTTGTCGCAGCGAGGTTGCAGGCGCGAGCGTCGTCAGGGTTTAGCTCCAGGCGCTCGTTGATGAGCTTGAGCACGCGGCGGTTTACTGCGTCCGACTCTTCGTTCATACCCATCGATTTCAGTGATGATGCATGCATCGACGCGGCGGCAAAATCTTCGGGCCGAATAGCCGAGGCACGCTCGAACTGTTTTACTGCTTCGGCAAATCGACCCTGCGCTTTCAGCGCGCGACCGTAGTAGTACGCAGCCTCGTAAAGTTTTGGATCGAGACGTATCGCCTGCTCGAAGTGCACCTCCGCCTCTGCGTTCTGCTTGTTGAGTGATGCCGCGATTGCACGTGCGACATGTGCTTCAGCGAGCGACGGGGCGAGCTCGAGAGCTTTTGCGCTTGCTGCATCGGCCTGTCTGAGATTTGACTCTCGCGCGTCGAAATACGTGTAAAGCAGCGAGCAGCAGTCCGCGACTCCTGCGTACGCGAGCGCGTATTCGGGATCGATTTCGATTGCGCGATTGAACATCTGCCGCGCATGCTCGAGACTCCTGCGCCGAAGCTGGTGAATGAATTGTCGGCCGCGAAGGTAATACTCGTATGCCTGGAGATTCGTGGCGCGGGTCTTTTCAATTGCCTTCTTCTCGTCTTCGGTGAGAATCACCTTCAGCGCCTTCGCGATTGCCTGGGAGATCTCGTCCTGAATCGCGAAAATGTCCTCGAGCTCACGATCGTATCGCTCGTGCCAGAGTTGATAACCGTCGGCGACGTTGACGAGCTGCGCTGCGACTCGCACGCGATTACCCATTCGCCTGACAGTTCCGTCGAGAACCGTCGAGACGTGCAGCTTGCGACCAACTTCACCAAGATCCGCGTTCTTTCCCTTGAGTGCGAAGGAAACGATGCGTGACGGAACACGCAGAGTCTGAATCTTCGAGAGCTGATTAATGATCTCCTCGGCGACTCCGTCAGCGAAGTACTCGTTCTCCGGATCCGCGCTGGCATTGACGAACGGAAGTACCGCGACTGATTTCGCAGCGGATACCGTCGGTTGTGGAACTGTCGAAGTATCAGTCGGGGTTTCCAGCGATCCGGACGCAAGCGCCTGTGCAAAGAGCGCCGCGGTCTTGTATCGCGCGGCCGCCTCGGTAGACATCGCCTTTGTCACTGCGCGCTCGACGCTCTCCGGAACGCTTCCTCGAAGTGATCGAATCGGCTTCGGAGTCTCGGTGAAACGCTTCGCCATTACCGCCTGAGGGCTTGGTCCGCTGAAAGCCCTCTCTCCGCTCAGCATTTCATAGAGCACGCACGCGAGACTGTACTGATCGCTGCGCCCGTCGAGATTCGTTTCGCCGGCGGCTTGCTCCGGACTCACATACGCCGGGGTTCCAACCATCATTCCCGTTTGAGTGAGCGTGTCGCCGGCGATGCTGACTGCCTTCGCAATTCCAAAATCCATCACCATCGCTTCGCCCTCGTACAGCATCACGTTCTCGGGCTTCATGTCGCGATGGACAATCCCCTGTCTGTGGGCGTAATCGAGTGCGGAAGCAATCGAGCGCGCGTGATGCACCGCTTCGTCAACCGGAAGTTGTGACTCGCGATCAAGCCTCTCGCGTAACGACTCGCCCTCGACGTACGGCATCACATAGTAAAGGAATCCATCCGCTTCGCCCGAATCGTGAAGCCCGAGTATATGCGGATGATTCAGCTTTGCCGCTGTCTTGATTTCCCGGAGAAAGCGGTCGGGCCCGAGAGACGCGGCGAGCTCAGGATGGAGAACCTTCAGAGCAACAGGCCTCTCGTGTTTCACATCCTGCGCGAGATAAACGGTCGCCATGCCGCCGCGGCCCAGCTCTCTGTCAATCGTGTATTCGTCGGAGACTGCGCTCCGAAGTCGCTCGAGTGGAAGGGCCACGTTCACATTCGCTCGAGAATTGATTTGAAACGCGGATTGTCTCGTAACGATGTGAAATCGCTGTCGTGCTCGATCCACTCTTTATGGCCGTATCCTTTGTCAACGGCACTCTCGAGACAGTCAAGCGACTGCTCAGGCATTTTCAGGTTCGCGTAAGCGCAAGCGACATTGTACAACAGCATCGGGTCCTCGGCGTCTATGTCCAACGCTCGCTGAGCGAGTGCTGCCGCTCGATCACGGTCACCGAGCGCCGCAAAGTTTGATGCCCCGAGCACACATGCACGCGTGTCGTCGGGAACGAGCTGAAGGCGATCCTCTACGAGCCGCGCCGCGCGCGTATAGGCGGCGATCTTCTCCGGCTCCTTTTCCAGCGCAGCGTAAGCCTGCGCAAGAAAGCCGGGCGCCTGATAATCCTCCGGCCGCAAACCCGACGCTCTCTCAAAGAGCTTCGCCGCGTCCGCATACCGACCCTGTGACATCCGTGCACGACCGTAGTAATAAGCGGCGTCGAACAACTTTGGATCCAGCCGCATCGCCGTCTCGAACTCGCTCTCGGCTTCGTCGAAGTGTTTTCGCAGCGAGACGCTGATTCCTCGTGCGACGTGCGCTTCAGCAAGATCAGGATCGAGCTCCAGAGCCTTTTGGCTCGCCGTGTCAGCCTGAATGAGGTTGGATTCGCGCGCGTCGACCTTCATGTAAAGAAGCGAGCTCGTGTCGGCAAGTCCGGCGTGCGCCAATGCGTAATCAGGATCGATCTCGATTGCGCGACGGAACATTTTGCGCGCTGCTTCGAGGCTCTTTCGATTGAGCTGATGAATCAGCTGGCGCCCGCGGAGATAGTAATCGTACGCCTCGATGTTCACGGCGCGTGTCTTCTCGATCGCTTTCTTTTCATTCTCGCTCAGAATCACGCGTAGCGCTTTTACAATCGCCTGAGAGATGTCGTCCTGAATCGCGAAGATGTCTTCCATATCGCGGTCATACCGCTCCGACCAGAGCTGATATCCATCCGCGACGTTGACGAGCTGCGCGGTGACGCGAACGCGATTTCCCATTCGTCTCACCGTTCCATCGAGAACTGTCGAAACGTGGAGCTTGCGCCCGACTTCGCCCAGATCTTCGTTCTTCCCCTTGAGCGCGAACGAGACGATCCGCGATGCAACGCGAAGAGTCTGAATCTTCGACAACGCGTTGATTATTTCCTCGGCCATTCCGTCGGCGAAGTATTCGTCGTCTGGATTGGCGCTCATGAACGGAAGAACCGCAACGGATTTGGCTGTTGAGACAGTCTGCTGAGGAAGTGTTGCCGTTTCGGTGGGCGTGGTCAGAGATCCCGACGCAAGTGCCTGCGCAAACTGCGCGCTGCTTTTGTATCGCGACGCTGCATCGGTGGACATCGCCTTGGTCACAGCATGCTCCACGCTCTCGGGAACGCCGCTGCGAATTGCGCGCAATGCTTTTGGAACCTCAGTGAAACGCTTGGCCATCACAGCCTGCGCAGTAGGCCCAGTGAATGCACGCTCGCCGCTTAACATCTCATAAAGAACGCAGGCGAGACTGTACTGGTCGCTCTTTCCGTCGATGTTCGTTTCTCCGGCTGCCTGTTCGGGACTCACATACGCAGGAGTGCCAACCATCATGCCCGTCTGAGTGAGCGTGTCCTGGCCGGCAACGCTTACTGCTTTTGCAATTCCAAAATCCATCACCATCGCCTCACCTTCGTACACCATCACGTTCTCAGGCTTGATGTCCCGGTGAACGATGCCCTGGCGATGAGCGTAGTCGAGCGCCGCGGCAATCGAGCGCGCATGATGCACGGCTTCGTCCACCGGCAGCTGATGCTCGCGATCCAACCTCTCGCGCAGCGATTCGCCTTCGACGTACGGCATTACGTAGTAGAGAAGTCCGCTTGCTTCCCCTGAATCGTGAAGAGGAAGGATGTGCGGATGATTCAGTTTCGCGGCGGTCTTGATCTCTCTCAAAAAGCGATCGGGTCCGAGAGACGCGGCCAGCTCAGGATGTAGAACCTTTAGAGCAACAGGTCGCTCGTGTTTCACATCCTGCGCGAGATAGACGGTCGCCATTCCGCCCTTTCCGAGCTCGCGGTCGATCGTGTACGTCTCATCGAGCGCGCCGCGCACTCGGTCAATCATGCGCTCCGTCATCACATTGCCTGAAGGATCGCTTCGTATCGCGGCGTCCCTCGAATGGCAGTGAAATCGGGATCGTTTTCGATCCACTCTTTTTGTCCGAATCCCTTGTCCACAGCTCGCTCGAGTACATCGATAGCATCGTCGAGTTTGCCGACTTGAGAGAATGTGCAGGCGACGTTGTATAGCAGCGCCGGATCCTCCGGATCGATCTTGAGCGCTTGATTCGCCATCTCGGCTGCGCGGTCGCCGTCGCCGAGACTAGCAAGAGCCCCGGCGCCGAAAATAAGCGCGCGTGTATCGTCGGGATTCAGCTCGAGTCGCTCGTCGACGAGCTGGGTAGTCCGCCGCAGCCACCTCTTTGCTTCATCCGATTCGCCCAGCGATCCGTAGGCCTGCGAGATCAGTTTCGGTGCCTGGTAGTCTTCCGGTCTGAGTGCGGATGCACGCTCAAACAATTTCACCGCCTCCGCAGCTCGACCCTGCGCGAGCCGCGCGCGCGCAAAAAAATACGGCGCGTCGAACAGCTTTGGATCGAGCTTCATCGCCGTCTCGAATTCCTGTTCCGCCTCATCGAATTTCTTGCTCAGTGAAACTGCGAGCCCTCGTGCGACGTGCGCCTCTGCAAGGTCGGGCTCGAGCTCGAGCGCCTTGCGACTCGCCGTGTCTGCCTGCTTCAAGTTGAAATCGCGAGCGTCGAAATACATGTAGAGAATCGAGCATGAATCGGCGACGCCGGCGTAAGCGACTGCGTACTCGGGATCCGCTTGAATTGCGCGGTTGAACATCTGCTTAGCGAACTCGAGGTTTTTTCTGCCGAGCTGGTTGAAGAACTGTCGGCCGCGCAGGTAAAAGTCGTACGCCTGAACATTGACCGAGCGGGCTTTCTCGATAGCCTTCTTCTCGTCTTCGCTGAGTATGACCCGGAGCGCTTTTACAATCGCTCCCGAGATCTCGTCCTGGATTGCGAAAACGTCTTCCATCTCGCGGTCGTAGCGGTCGGACCACAGTTGATATCCGTCGGCAACATTGACGAGCTGTGCCGTAATGCGAAGTCGATTCCCCATCCGCCGCACGCTTCCGTCGAGAACTGTCGAGACGTGAAGCTTCCGTCCCACTTCTCCGAGGTCTTCGTTCTTTCCCTTGAGAGCGAAGGAAACAGTGCGCGATGCAACGCGAAGCGACTGAATCTTCGACAACGCGTTGATAATTTCTTCCGCCATTCCGTCGGCGAAGTATTCGTTGTCCGGATCGTTGCTCATGTTCGCGAAGGGAAGCACCGCAACCGATTTCGCGGCAGACACGGTTTGCTGCGGAATCGTCGCCGTGTCGGTTGGCGTGGTTGCCGAGCTGGATGTGAGCGCCTGTGCGAACATCGCCGAAGTCTTGTACCGCGCGGAAGTATCGGTGGACATGGCCTTCGCCAGAGCGCGGTCGACGTTCTCGGGAACGTTGGGACGCAGCGAGCGAACGGGCTTCACTGTCTCGGTGAATCGCTTCGCCATGATCGCCTGTGCTGTCGGCCCCGTGAATGGCTTCTCACCGGTCAGCATTTCATAGAGAACGCATGAGAGACTGTATTGGTCGCTGCGTCCGTCGAGATTCGTTTCTCCGGCTGCCTGCTCGGGACTTACATAAGCAGGAGTTCCGACCATCATGCCAGTCTGTGTGAGATTCTCGCTGCCCGCGGCGCTCAGCGCCTTGGCGATTCCAAAATCCATCACCATTGCTTCGCCCTCGTACAGCATCACGTTCTCTGGCTTGATGTCACGATGAACGATGCTCTGCCGATGCGCGTAGTCGAGGGCGGATGCAATCGAGCGCGCGTGGTGAATCGCTTCGTCGATTGGAAGCTGCTTCTCGCGATCGAGTCGCTCACGTAATGACTCGCCCTCGACGTAAGGCATCACGTAATAGAGAAAGCCCTGCGCTTCTCCCGAATCGAATAGCGGAAGTATGTGCGGATGGTTGAGTCGCGCGGCGAGTTTGATCTCGCGGAGAAAACGATCAGGGCCGAGTGACGCTGCGAGCTCGGGATGAAGAACCTTGAGGGCGACCACGCGATCGTGCTTCACATCCTGCGCGAGATAAACTGTCGCCATTCCCCCGCGGCCGAGCTCGCGATCGACGCTGTAGGAATCCGCCAGTGCATTGCGCAGTTGTTCGCGCGGTAACGTCATCGTTGCCGTTTAGTCCGTAGTTCGCAGTCCGCAGTCAATCCGTAGTCCGCAATCCGCAGTCGTTCTTTACATCGCCTGCGCGATGGCTTTGAAGCGCGCTGTATCTCGAATCGGATTCAAGTCGGAGTCGTGATCGATCCACTCCTTGTGTCCGAACCCTTTATCCACGGCGCGCTCGAGATAGGTCAAAGCGCGCTCGGGCTCGCCGACTACGCAGTAGGTGCACGCTACATTATATAGTAGCATCGGATCATCGGGATCGATCGCGAGCGATCTGTCCGCCCACTCCATTGCTCGCGTCTTTTCTCCCAGCTGCGCCAAGGCTCCGGCGCCCAGGTTCGCGGCGCGTGCGTCATCGGGGTTCAGCTCCAGACGTTGCTCCATCAACTTGAGCGCGCGACGCTGTGCAAGCTCGCCCTCTGTTTTCAACCCCGCCGCAGTGAGAGCGAGCGCGAGGAACTGGGGAGCCTGGAAGTCCTCGGGACGTATCACCGCCGCACGCTCGAGTAATCTCGCAGCCTCGGTGAATCTTCCCTGCGAGATGCGCGCTCTGCCGTAAAAATATGGCGCCTCGAAAAGTTTTGGATCGAGACGCATTGCAGTCTCGAACTCTTTCTCGGCTTCGTCGAATCGCTTGCTCAACGACACCGCGATGCCGCGAGCAAGGTGCGCTTCGGCGAGGTCGGGCTCGAGGTCCAACGCTTTCTGCGAAGCAATGTCGGCCTGGCGAATGTTGAACTCGCGCGCGTCGAAATACATGTAGAGCATCGAACAGGAGTCGGCGACACCTGCATGCGCGCGCGCATAGTCGGGATCGATCTCGATTGCCTTGTTGAACATCTGACGCGCGTACTCGAGACTCTTTCGTCGCAGCTGGTGAAAGTATTGTCTGCCGCGAAGATAAAAATCGTAGGCTTCGACGTTCACCGCCGCGCGCGCTTTCTCGATTTGCTTTTTTTCGCCTTCGCTGAGTATGACGCGCAATGCTTTCACGATTGCCTGCGAGATGTCGTCCTGGATTGCGAACACATCCTCGAGCTCGCGGTCGTAACGCTCCGACCAGAGGTTTGAACCATCGGCAACGTTTACCAGCTGTGCGGTAATGCGAAGACGATTGCCCATCTTGCGCACGCTTCCCTCGAGAACTGTCGACACCTTGAGCTTCCGACCGATATCCCCGATGTCTTCGTTCTTTCCCTTGAACGCGAACGCTGACGTTCGCGATGCAACGCGCAGAGTCTGGATCTTCGTCAGAGCGTTGATGATTTCTTCGGCCATTCCATCGGTGAAATACTCGTTCTCCGGATCGGCGCTCATGTTTGCGAAAGGAAGCACCGCCACCGATTTCGCCGCAGAGACAACTGGCTGCGGAATCGTTTGCGTGTCGGTCGGAGTCGTGAGCCCGGTGGCGAGCGCTTGCGCAAACGCCGCTGCAGTTGCGAAGCGCCCGCCCGCCTCGGTCGACATCGCGCGCGTCACTGCACGCTCGACGTACTCGGGAACGTTGCCGCGAATTGTGCGCAAAGGCTTGACGCTTTCGGTGAATCGTTTCGCGAGAACTGCTTGCGCTGTCGCTCCCGTGAACGGTCGCTCACCACTCAGCATCTCATATAGAACGCATGCGAGACTGTACTGATCGCTGCGTCCATCGATATTCATTTCACCAGCGGCTTGCTCGGGGCTCACGTATGCAGGAGTACCGACCATCATGCCCGTTTGAGTGAGCGTCTCGCTCCCCGCAGCGCTCACTGCTTTTGCGATCCCGAAATCCATCACCATCGCTTCGCCTTCGTACAGCATCACGTTCTCGGGCTTGATGTCGCGATGAACGATGCTCTGACGATGAGCGTAGTCGAGCGCAGAGGCGATTGCGCGCGTGTGATGCAACGCTTCTTCCACCTGCAGCTGCTGTTCGCGCTCGAGTCGCTCGCGCAGCGATTCTCCCTCGACGTACGGCATTACATAGTAGAGGAATCCGTCGGCCGCGCCTGAATCGAAGAGCGGCAATATGTGCGGGTGATTGAGTCGCGCGGCGAGCTTGATCTCTCTAAGGAAACGATCCGGCCCTAGCGATGCCGCGAGGTCAGGATGAAGAACCTTGAGTGCGACGACGCGATCGTGCTTGCAATCCTGCGCGAGGTAAACGGTCGCCATTCCACCGCGCCCGAGCTCGCGGTCGATCGTGTATGAATTGGCGAGCGATGAGCGAAGTCGCTCGATTGGAAGTGTCACTGAATCCTGGTACGCGAGAGACGAAGAAGTCTGGCCAAGTTGATTGGATGAGCACGACAGGTCAAGCCGACGAACACCTGCTGATCCAGCGAACTCCGACATTCTCAACCGGCTGTCAATACTGGCATCGGCACGAGCTTTGCATTTACACCCATTTGTTTTTGGGTGGGAAGTCGATCGCTTCACACCCTCAAAATACTTCTTTACTCCTTCGAAAAAGGTAAATCAGCCGCGAGGCTGAGGAGCAGTGTCAACACTTCTCAAAGAGAAGTCCTGGCCGCCGAAGAGGAGAACACCGGCTAATCGTGCCGGAAACTACTTGCAGTCGGAGGATCGTGCCATGCGTCTGTTTCCTGGGTTACACGAGATGAACCGCGATGTGAAAGCCGCACGAGTGGCGCTCGCCGCGGGAGCAGTAGCTGGACTGGTAGTGCTCGGCGCTTGTGCCGACAATGGCGGAAAGACAATCACCGCACCGACGAGCATTCGTAACGCCACCGTGTCGTCGGGTGGATTCGGTCAGGCAAAGACTCTCACTCTTTGCATTTCGGCGAACAGCCCTACCGGATCTTACACCTTCGTGAACGCTGCCCTCAACAGGAACTTCGCAACCGACGGGTTCAATAATGCGTTGAGTGGAAACGGATTCTGGGACGGGACGTCCTGGAACGATCCGGGAGACGGCGGCGACGGAACGACTGTGGCAAACGCTGAGGAAGGCGTGCCTTATTCCATCTCGCACACTGAGGGGACGGCAACTGATTGTGTTCTGGTGCTCAATCGCACGATTGGTGACGCGGCGTTCATGGCGAAGCTCCCAATCGCACAAGGCGGCACTTGTGATCCGAACTTGACCGCGTGCGGAGGAGAAAACGATTCATTTGCAGCAGCGAACATTTCCTATCAGTCGAATACGGTAGGAGCTATTTACGATCATACCGACTGCACGCTCGACAATGGTGTGCTGATGCCCGAGCATGTCAATCCGACGACGGGGAATCCGCCGGTTGCGATTGTACCTTGGCCAAGCGGCGGCTACGACGGCAGCGCGCCGTTCATCACCTATGGTTGCGGCACGAGCAACATTATCACGAGAGGTTTTGTCAACTTCGAGCATGGCGCTACCATAACGTACGCTTTCACGGCGGCACCCCCGACGACACAGAACAATTGCACGTTCACGCAGGGGTACTACAAGAATCACGAGACGTACACTCAGGGCGTGCTCGCGGGTAACGTCGGAACAACGTACATCGATGCCTCCGGGCACCTGCTAATCGGATCATACGCACTGACGGCTGCGCAGATTGATGCAATCCTTGGCACGGCGGTTGGCAAAGGCTACAGCGACGGTGGCGTCACGTTCACGAAGGATCAGCTTGGAATGATCCATCAGCTCATTACTGCTGAGCTCAACATCGCTGGCGGCGCTAGCAGCTCGACGATCGCTGCGACGATTACGGCTGCGAATGCCGGTTACACCACGGCGTCGAAATCACAGCTCAGCGCATGGACGAACACGCTCGACAACTTTAATAGTGGACTGAGCGGACCGAATCACTGCAGCTAACGACTGCCTGATTGGCGATGGATCGGGGACTCTCATTTGAGAGTCCCCGTTTTTTTTTATGGTTCTTCGGGAATATCGGGAAAGCTCTGGCGCAGGAGCTGACGCTCAGTTTGCGGGTCGGGAGTGATCAGTCATTTCAGTTTGGCGTTTCGAGTAGCATTGCCGTGCCGACGGCACTCCCGTTTTTTGACCATCATCGCCAAGAATCCTTTGAGGTAATCCACGGGGCAACCGCGCAACCAAAGCCTTCCACCCTGATATGTCGTCACGGCGATGCTACTCGAAACGCCGAACTGAAATGACTGATCGCTCCCGACCCGCAAACTGAGCGGATGATCACGAGCTACGCAGAATTCCCGGTATTACCGGATGAACCTTTTTTATGAATGAGAAGAGGTGATACATTTGTAGTAAGTGCGCAAGTGTTCATAACATCACAAATGTACAACTTACTGGGGTTACTTGCGAGCAAACTGTTAGGCGTTTATTCTGAATGTCGAAGCTGAACGTAGTAAGAAGTCTACGGCGGCTTCACAACTCATTTCTCCTTCCGACAAAGGCAAACCGGTTCGCGAGGCCGGGCACGCAAAGTTTGGGCTTCTCACCGAGAAGCGCCCAAACCGCCGAAGAGGAGCGACACCGGCTAGTGCATGCCGGGACTGTTGCTTTTCCGGGGGTTTTGCGATGCGTCTAGTACCTTCGTTCCATCTGTCGTACCCTGATCTGCGAGCGTTGCGAAATGCGCTTGCTGCAGGTGCAGTCGCTGGTCTCGTAGTACTTGCCGCTTGTACAGATAACGGCGGCAGCAAGTCGATCACCGCACCTGGTGGTGTCCGCAAGGCGACGACCGGATCTGGCGGATTCGGTCAGGCAAAGACACTGAAGCTTTGTGTCGACGGAAGTAGCCCGCCGGGGACGTACGTGTTCAAGAACATCGCGCTCAATCGCAACTTCGCTACGGACTCGTACAACAACGCCCTCGACGGAAACGGTTACTGGGATGGCACGTACTGGAATGATCCCGGCGACGGTGGTAACGGAACAACGGTTGCTAACGCAGAGGTGAACGTCAACTACAATGTCACGCCCGGACCCACGGGTTGTGTCGTGGTGCTCAACCGAACTATCGGTAATGCGGACTTCATGGCCGTGTTGCCGATCTCTGAGGGCGGCAGTTGCGATCCAAACACTACGTCGTGCGGCGGTAAGAACGATTCATTCGCCGCAGCCAACTTCGAGCCCGTCTCGAATACTGCAACAGCAGTGTACGACCATACGGACTGCCTGGTTGATGATGGTACGCTCATGCCGGAGCACATCAACCCGACGACGGGAAGTCCGCCGGTAGCGACGCAGCCTTGGCCGGCAACTGGTTTCGATCATAACAGCATTCCAGCATACGGATGTGGCTCGAGCAACTTCGTGACGCGTGCCTTCGTGAACTATGAGCACGGCGTGACGGTAACGTACGTGTTTACCGCACCCACGATATCGAACGGTATCATCGCCCCCACGGCGACTACGTGTCAGGACTACGCGAGTGGAAATGCACCGGCTGAGCCAGGAATCTTCGCCTCGTTCCAGGGATCGAAAATCAACAGCCTGGCGCCTGGAGTGTTCTTCTATTACGCGACCGTGACGAAGGCCGCAAATCAGACGGTGGGATTTGCTCAGAGTGCGAGTCCGAATGCAGGGAGTCTTCCGCTTTACGATGTGCACCAAGGTCAAGCCTACCTATACAACGCGTCGTGCAACACGGTCGCGACGCTTACTGTCAGCACTGACGGCAAGACGGCTTCGGGAGGTACGGCACTTCCGGCCGGCACCTACTACCTTGGAGTCAAGTTCAACACGTCGGCCCCGAAGGGGGCGACCGAGGGCCCATCTTTGAGGGTATCGGGCACGCTACTGGCGACGGACCACTACCAAACCTGGCTTGGTACCTCTGCTGGCTTGGTCGGAAACACCACAGCTCAGATCGACACGAAGTCGAAATAAGCAAACCGCGCTTCGCTCAATGTGAAGCGTTTCGAGACGGGGACTTTCGAAAGGAAGTCCCCGTTTTCTTTTCCCGGGAGCTCCCCGAAAGTTTCTAACATCACAAAAGTACAATGTACACATTTTACTTGCGAGCAAGCCCGAACAGTTTTACTGTCCCTCCAGAAGTCGAGCGTAGTAAGAAGTCTACGGCGCCTTCAAAAACTCATTCTCCTTCCGACAAAGGCAAACCGGTCCGCGAGGCCGGGCACGCAAAGTTTGGGCTTCTCTCCGAGAAGCGCCCAGACCGCCGAAGAGGAGCGACACCGGCTAATGCATGCCGGGACCGTTGCTTTTCCGAGGGTTTGCGATGCGACTAGTTCCTTCGTTCCATTTGTCGTACCCTGATGTACGGGCGTTGCGAATCGCGCTTGCCGCAGGTGCGGTTGCCGGTCTGGTCGTTACTGCCGCTTGCACGGACAATAGCGCGAGCAAGGCGATCACCGGTCCCGGTGGTCCTCGCAACGCGACGATCGGATCCGGTGGATTCGGTCAGGCGAAGTCACTTACACTTTGTGTCGATGCAAGCAGTCCCCCAGGCACGTATGTGTTCAAGAACATCGCGTTGAATCGTAGCTTCGCGCAGGACTCGTACAACCTTGCCCTCGACGGAAACGGGTTTTGGGACGGCACGTACTGGAACGACCCTGGCGACGGTGGCGCTGGTGCGACCGCTGCAAACGCAAACGTGAATGTCAACTACAATGTCACGCCCGGACCTGCGGGCTGTGTCTTGGTGCTCAGCCGCACCACCGGCGATCCAGACTTCATGGCGGCGCTACCGATCTCTGAGGGCGGCAGTTGCGATCCGCAAACGACGTCTTGTGGGGGGAAAAACGATTCATTCGCCGCGGCCAACTTCGAGCCTGTCTCAAATGACGCAGGAGCCGTGTACGACCACACGGACTGCCTGGTTGATGATGGTACACTGGTGCCGGAGCACATCAACCCGACCACCGGAAATCCGCCGGTGGCGACACAGCCCTGGCCACAAGGTGGTTTCGATCACAACAATCCTCCCGCGTATGTTTGCGGGTCGAGCAACCTAGTGACGCGTGCCTTCGTGAATTATGAGCACGGCGTGACGGTAACGTATGTGTTCAAGAATCAGCCCGTTCTGAGCGCGTGCACAGTTGGGACTGGCGCAGCCTTCTATGGTGTTAGCAACGCACGAACCACCGCCCCCTTCAACGAGAGCGAAGTTCTCACGGGTTTCGGATTGACGACCGGCGTACTGCACGGTTGGTATACAGACGAGCACGCTATGACGCTCGGTGTTGACTCCATCTACGTCAACAACAAGAACACGCCCGATCTGTTTTATGGTGTTTCGAACCGTCCGGCTGATTACGCTATAGCGCTAATGGCGGGCAACGCGACGAGCTCGACGACAGCCGGTGTTGTAGGCAGTCCGTTCGTCAAGGAAGGTCGTATTGGAACGACTTCTGACCCGGTTGGTCTTGCCAACGCTGTAGATGCCGCTGGTCGGCCGCTCCGTCCGGGACTTTATCTTACCGACCTGACAGTTAACGGTGTGAACAGCAAAGCCGGTGACTGGCAGATGGGTAACGACAACCCGGTTCAGCCGACGGCTCTGTATGGAACCTGGAAGGCAGCCATCATAACGATCGACAACACCAAGAATCCGACGACGACAAAGCTCGTGCCGAGAGCTGACCCGTCGAAGAACCACAAGGTCGTTGGTCCCGGTGGAACGAACCCGCCGGCAGCTGCGATCGATAACGGTTATTCCACGGACGTCCAGTGGACGGTGGCGAGTCTAGGCCTGACCTCCGGTCATGCGTATCGAGCGCAATTCATCGTGCACGATGGTGATCAGAACAATAGTGGTGGTGATGTGGGCCAGGCCTGCGTCAACATCCAGAATTAGCAGCGCACCGCCTCGCTCAATGTGAGGCACTCGAAGCGGGGACTTTCGAAAGGAAGTCCCCGCTTCTTTTTTTCTTCGCGAGGTACGATCGATCAGCTTGCTCGCGTATTTCAGAAAGGTGGGTGGCGCTCAACCTGCAGGCGAAGAGGGCACCGAGAAAAGCTGAACGGCGGATACTTCTTTAAAAAAGGTTCTTCGGGAAATATCGGGAAATCGCGTGACAGCGGGCAGATGATGCCGCATGCTATCGCAGCGGAGGTGTTGCGATGGCATACGAGGAATTGGAAGCAATTCTGGGCGGCTTTGAAGGGTTTGAGTTGGTGAATGTGACGCGTGAGCCGTCTACAAAACCGCCTCGCTTGCTGCTCGAGCTGCGGGCAAAGGAAGGTCATCCGAAGCGCTGCAGCAAATGCGGCGAGGTCGTGCTCGAGATCCACGAGACAGTTGAGCGACGTGTGCGCGATCTGGATGTTGGGGAGTGGGAGAGCTGGGTGGTGTTTCCACGAGCGCGCCTGCAGTGCCCGCGTTGTGGTCCCACGGTGGAAGAAGTTCCCTGGCTAGATCGCTACCAGCGGATGACGAAGCGACTGGCGGAGAAAATTGCACGCCTCGCCCAAGTGCTCCCCATCAAGCACGTTGCCGACTGGTTCTCGCTGAGTTGGGATACAGTGAAACAGATCGACAAACGAGCACTCATAGAGCGATTGCAGCCTTTGGATCTAAGTGAGGTGAAGGTGATCGCGATCGATGAGTTCGCCATTCACCACGGGCATCGGTACGCGACGGTGATCACTGATCCCACTACAAAGCGCGTGCTCTGGGTAGCTCGTGATAGAGATCGTGAAGCGGTGCGTGGATTCCTCGATGCTTTGGGTGCGAAGGGCTGTATGCGGATCGAGGCAGTGGTGATGGATATGTGGCGTCCCTACCGCACTGAAATCCAGAGCCGCTGCCCGAATGCCGTAATCGTCTTCGATCTCTTTCACATGGTGGCCAAGTACGGGCGGGAAGTAGTCGACCGGGTGAGAGTGGACGAGACCAACAAGATCTCTCGTGCCAAGGGCGGCTGTGATCTACGCACGCGAGCGATGAGGCGAGTGATCAAGGGTACGAGATGGCTTCTCCTCAAGAATCCCGAGAACCTGAAGAACGCTGCGGAGAGAGTACGACTCGATGAACTACTCGCAGCAAATCACGCTCTGTTTGTGGTTTACGTTCTAAAAGACGATCTGAAACGCCTCTGGGGATTTCGCGACCCGGAAGTCGCTTCTCGCTTCTGGAACGAGTGGTATCAGCGAGCGATGAACAGTG
This sequence comes from Gemmatimonadaceae bacterium, assembly GCA_046262875.1. Classification (GTDB taxonomy): domain Bacteria; phylum Gemmatimonadota; class Gemmatimonadetes; order Gemmatimonadales; family Gemmatimonadaceae; genus UBA4720. The sequence goes on from JBHELX010000031.1 coordinate 16,811, forward strand.
GAATCAAACCACTAATGGCATTTGCGGAGATGCTGGCCGCGAAAATCGACAGCGTCATAGCTCATTGTACTTACCCGCTGAGCACCGGACTTCTCGAAGGAATCAACAATAAAATCAAAGTCATGAAACGAATGGCTTACGGGTTTCGAGACGAAGAGTACTTCTTCCTCAAGATCCGAGCAGCATTTCCCGGAATTCCGCGATGAACCTTTTTTTCAAATCGGTCAACCTTTTTTGATTCTGCGGCGTATCACTCAAGTCCATTGGAAAGACAAAAAAACACGTTCACAGTTTTGGAGACAGACATGAGCTGGATTCGCTTAGGCATAGCCGGCGCCGCACTTCTTGCGGTCGCTTCAGTCGCAAGTGCACAAGCACCTCAGGGCGGACCGCCCCAAGGTGGACCGCCACAAGGTGGCGCGCAGGGCCGCAGTGGAAGAATGACGCAGATGCTTTTCGCGGGTATCGACCTTACCGACGCGCAGAAAGATCAAATCGCCAAGATCGGCGAGAAATACCAGGCTCAGCGCGAAGCTCTTCGCCCCGCAGGCGGACAGCAGGCTGGCCCGCCCGACAGCGCAACCCGCGCAAAGATGGATGACCTAAGAACTAAGTCGAACGCTGACTATCGCGCGGTCCTCACCGCAGATCAGCAAAAGGTCTTCGACAAGAACGTTGCTGATCTGAAGGCGCGCATGGATGCGCGAATGAAACAACAGCAGCAGCAGTAATTCTCGCTGCTACTTCTGCGCAGTCTCCGCTGAGCCTTCGGGCAAAAGCGCGCTGACTGTGTAGCGACTTCCCGGGTTCCAGAGTATCCAGCTCTGGAACCCGTTGTCGTATCCGGCCTTCATCTGCGCGCGAACCTGGTCTGCGTAATAATGGGGCGGACCGAGGGTGAAATCCTGATACCACGGAACGATCTTCGCCGCCCCGGGAATTCCTGAGCTACGACGCTTCATGTCCTTCAACGCGTGATCGATTGTTGCGTACGGATGCGCGTTTGGATTTCCCAATCCGTAGGTGCCCGGCGCGAAATGCGACGGATACACCATCGGGAGAACCACATCGGCTTTGTCGACGAATCGCTCCCATTTCTGTCCAATTCCCATGTCAGTGGTATCGGTCGCAGTCAGTCCGAACACGTCGATCGTCACCGGTATCGACTCTTTGTGCAATTGATTCGACAAAAAGGTGAGCTGATCGCGAATGACTTGCGCGCGCAGTCGCCCGTTCGCCAATGGATAAGTGGTTTCGCTGATCAGTCTTTTCTCGTCGGGAAAGCGAACGTAATCGAACTGAACTTCGCTGAACCCGATGTCGTGCGCTTCCTTTGCGAGATCGGCAGCGTATTGCCACACGCCGGTCTGATGGGGATCCAGCCACGGATTCCCGTTCTTGTCTATCCACGGCTGAAGGTTGTCTTTGCGCTTGATTGCCCAATCGAGTTTTGCACGCGCGAGCAATGGGTCTTTCGCAACTACGATTCGCGCGATCGGATAAATCTTGTGAGCAACGAGAGTGTCGAGGATCGTGCGCAATCGATCCTTCGACATCGGGCGCGTCGTGTCGGCGCCAATTTCGTGAGCCAGCGCAACGCGAGATTTGTATAGCACGAAGCCGCGATCGTCCTTCACGTCGATCACCAGCGCGTTGACTTCCGTGGTTTTCGCGATGTCGATTAGCTGCCCGAGTTTTTTTCCTACAGCAGCCCAGCGATTCACGTACAGTCCGCGAACGACTGCCGGTCGCGGAACACGAACGATTGCAGCACGCTTTATTGAATCGGCTGCGAGAGAGTCACTATGACGCCGAATATTCGCGGCTGTCCCTTCGGCACGCGCATCGCGACCCCGCATGACCCCACCTGTGTCGCTGCATGCCGCGGCAGCGGCCAGAAGCGCCGCTGATCCCACGGCGAGGGCGGTCGCAAGTCTCTTTCGTTGAATGTGCTGCATCAAAAAAACCCGACGATGGTGGTGGGGTCCCGATCTTTCCGACTAGAGTGCGTTTACCTCGGCGGCCGCGTCTGAAAGATATCCCATCTCTTTTACCACCACCTGGGCCTGCTGGGTCACCATCGTGAGACCGGCGGGCGTACGGGACAGTCCCGCTGAACGATAACGGAGAAGCTCCAAACGCATGCTCCGCAGAAGCTGCCGGCAATGCTCGAGCTTCGTCTCGGCGTCGGCGCGAGTCTTTTTCAAGTCGGCGACAACGCGACGTTGACGCTTGAGATGCGCGAGTCGCCGCACGCGTTCCTCACTCGCGCGATAATCGAGCGGATTCGCTTTCGCCTCGAGATCGTTGATCTCGCGCTCGATGGATTCCGGCGTGTCTCGCGAATCGCGCAAGTCGAGCTCTGCAAGTGTAGTTGCGACTTGCATCGCTTTGCGATACACGGCGTCCGCCGATTCACTGACGTCGGGAATTATTTCCCGCTCGCTCTTCGTCATTCCCATGATCTGCCGCTGAATCTCGTCGCGGTCGGATCTGATCTGAGTCAAAGCCGAGCCGTAAGGAGAGTTGTCGGCAGGCAATGGAATCGACGCGGTTTCTCCGGGCAACGGCGAACGAGCCATTCGCCGCGATCCGAGTTGCGGAACTGCCGCATCGCGAGGATTGAAAACTCCTCCCGCGACCGCTTTCGCGCGCTCGCGTGCGCGTGCGCGAACCTGCTCGCGTTTTGTTTCGTCGAACAGGGCTCGCGCATCATCGATCGTTTCGGCAGCGACATCGAAGAGCATACGGTCGCGTGGCTGACGGAATACGTCCCGCCAGTTGTATCCCTCCTGCCAGAGCTTCGAGTACTGCACCGCCATGATGATCGACCAGACCATGGTGGCGAAGAGAAATCCTCCGTTACCGAAAATCGACAGAGGAACGATGATGGCGTTAACAGCGATGTAAGGCGCGAGTTTCTTGCGGAATTTTTTTACCGGCGGCGCGTCCCATCGAGCGAGATCGTCGGGCGAAGGAACTCCTGCTGCGTGCCGCTGTCCCGAGGTGACTCGCGTGTTCGCCGGCATCCACGATGGCCGCGTCCCCGGTGCCGCCGTTCGCGATGGAGGCTGCCGCTCATCGGCCAGCGTCGGCATATGACTGCCAAGCGTGCGCGAGGGAATCTCGCCACCGCTGAGCGCGACAACGAGAGATTGCGCGTCGGGGAATCTGTTCGCCGGATCTTTTTCGAGCAGCATCATGATAATGCGCGAGAGATCCGCGGGAAGATCGATTCGGCGGTGCTCAACCGGTACCGGTCTCTCCGACAAGTGCTTCACAAGCATCGACGGAGTATTCGGAGCATTGAATGGCAAATCGCCGCAGGCCATTTGATATCCCACGACACCGAGGGAATAGAGATCACTACGCCCATCGATGTCGGCTTCACCGGCTGACTGTTCCGGCGACATGTAAGCCGGAGTTCCTATCGCCATACCCGTTGCGGTGAGCCGAGAGTCGTTCTTGTCGGTTAGAGCGCGAGCAATACCAAAGTCCGTAACCATCGCTCGCCCGCTATCTGCGTCGAGCAGAATGTTGTCGGGCTTGATGTCACGGTGGACGACGTTTCGCTTGTGCGCGTACGCGAGAGCATCGGCAACCTCGCGCAAAATCCGACGCACTTCCTCTGGCTCCATCGCCCCCTCATCCTGAAGACGCTTCGCGAGATTGTCTCCCGCGATGTACGCCATGATGAAGTAGACCAGATTGTCGCGTTCTTCGACGTTGTAGATCGGAACGATGTTGGGATGGCTAAGCTGCGCGGCGGTTTCGGCCTCGCGCAGGAATCTCGAGCGAATGTCGGAACGGAACGCGAGCTCAGGCGGAAGGAGCTTGACCGCAACCTTTCGCTTGAGGCGCTTGTCCATCGCGCAATAGACGATTCCCATACCGCCGCGACCAATCTCTTCGTCCAACTCATAGTTGGGCGCGAGGACGTTGGCTACATGGGCGCCTAGCTCGTCGTCGGGTCTTAATGGCATAATGCGCGAGTCATCCCGGCAGGCACGATTTGCGAATCATGCCCCAGTGGCGTAAATCCGTTGCTCGAAAGATGCAGTATACCCCGTCCCTATAGTAGTAGCAGTAGCACACGATTAATCACTACGGAAGAATTCATGGGACAGCGTCAAACTATACCAGTTCTGCCACTTCGTGGAACAGTAATCTTTCCTGGACTCACGGCGCCTATCGCCGCCGGCAGGCCTGGGACCCTGCGCGCGATCGAGTCGGCGCTGAAAGCCGACCGTCTCGTATTCGCAGTCGCGCAACGGGATAATACCGACGAGCCGAGCCCCGACATTCTGTATTCGATGGGCGTGATAGCGCGCATTGGACAGATTCAGCGAGGGCTGGGCGGTGTGCAGCTCCTGCTCCAGGGCGAGCAGCGCGCGACTGCGCTGCAGTACAACATGACCGACGGCTACCTCAGCGCAGTAATTGTTCCGGCGGAGGAAATGACCCCGGTCGATCCGAATGACCCGGCATTCACTGCGCTTCAAAAGGAAACGCGCGAGCGCGCGGCCGAGCTTGGCGAGCGTCGCGGATTGCCCGAGGAAGTCGTACATCAAGTACTCGATGCTGTCACGGAGCCCGGCAAATTTGCCGATCTCGTCGCGGGCTACATCGAGCTCCCCGTTCCTGAAAAGCAGGGCCTTCTCGAAACTCTGAACGTCGAAGAGCGGCTTCGTCGCGTGCTCGTTCACGTGCAACGACAGGTCGGTTTGCTCGAAGCCCAGGAAGACATCAAGTCGCAGGTTCAGGAAGAGCTGGGCGAGCGGCAGCGAGAGATGTATCTGCGCGAGCAGATGAAGGCGATTCAGAAAGAGCTGGGCGACGACGATCAGTCGAAGGAAATGAACGAGCTTCGCGAGAAGCTCAACAAGCTCGAGCTACCGAAGGAAGCGCGAGCCGAAGTCGAGCGAGAGCTCGGACGCCTCGAGCGCGCGGGCCGGGAATCAATGGAAGCGCAGGTGATTCGCACGTATCTCGAGTGGATCGCCGAGCTGCCGTGGAATACTCGATCGGATGACCAGCTGGAGCTGAATCACGCGGCCCAGGTTCTCGAAGAAGATCACTACGGTCTTGTCGACGTCAAGGATCGTGTTCTGGAGTTCCTTGCAGTTCGCCAGCTCCGTGCGCAGCAGCTTGCGGAAGAAGTCGAAAAGGAAGGTGAGCTTCCGGTTTCGAAGCTTCGTATCGAGAGAGACGACGCAACGCCGACGTTGGCCGGTGGCGAAGACGGAGACCGGACGATCACCGATAAGAAAGAAGCCAAGGCTCGCGCAATGGCGAAGGGTCCGATTTTGATTTTCATCGGACCGCCGGGAGTCGGAAAAACTTCGATTGCAAAATCGATCGCACGTGCGCTGGGACGCGAATACGTTCGCGTTTCACTCGGTGGCGCACGCGACGAAGCAGACATTCGCGGACATCGTCGCACGTACGTCGGAGCGATGCCGGGTCGAATCATTCAGGGAATGAAGCAGGCGGGAACGAAAAACCCTGTCTTCCTTCTCGATGAAGTCGACAAGCTCGGCGTGTCGTTCCAGGGCGATCCATCAGCGGCGTTGCTCGAAGTTCTCGATCCGGCGCAGAACGATACGTTCACGGATCACTACCTCGGCGTTCCATTCGACTTGAGCGAAGTGCTGTTCATTGCGACGGCAAATTTCGTTCAGAACATTCCGGGACCGCTGCTCGATCGAATGGAGATCGTGGACTTCGCCGGTTACACGGAGAAGGAAAAGGCGGAGATCGCGAAGAAATATCTCATTCCGCGGCAGATCGAAGAGTCGGGCCTGAGCGGAAAGGGAATCAGCTTTACCGACGAAGCGGTGATGAGTGTCGTTACGAACTACACTCGCGAGAGTGGCGTGCGTCAGCTCGAGCGACAGCTCGGCGCAGTCGCTCGAAAGGTCGCTCGAAAAATCGCGATGGGCGAAACTGGCGCGATTGTGGACGAGACCATCACCGCTGAAGAGGTGCGAGAGCTTCTCGGGCGGCCGAAGGTTCATCCAGAGCGGGCGCAGACAGAGAACGAAGTCGGAATCGCCACCGGCATGTACTACACGCCGATGGGCGGTGACATCATGTTTGTCGAAGCTTCGATCCGCCGTTACTACGGCAATCGCACCACCGACAATGAATCAGTTGGGCCCGGTGGAGCAGTTTCGCTGATTCTTACGGGACAGCTCGGCGACGTTATGAAGGAATCGGCGCGCGCGGCATTTACATACGCGACGAACAACGCGTCAATTCTGGGGATTCCAAAGGACAGACTCGGCGCAATCGAGGCGCATATTCACGTGCCCGCGGGAGCGATTCCAAAGGATGGTCCATCTGCGGGAATTGCGATCGCTACCGCATTGGTTTCGGAGATGTCCGAGAGGCCGGTGCGGGGCGATGTGGCGATGACCGGTGAGATCACGTTGCGAGGACGCGTTCTGCCCATCGGCGGATTGAAAGAAAAGGTGCTCGGCGCCCATCGTGCGGGGATCAAGACGATCATTCTCCCGAAAGCGAACGAGCCGGACATCGAGGACGTCCCGGAGGAAGTAAGAAAGGTGTTGAGCTTCCATCCCGTGGAGACGCTGCGCGAAGTGCTGGATATCGCGCTCGTCCCTGAGACGCCTGCCACCGTTAAGCCGCTCGAGATTGCGGGAGCCGCTTGAGTTGAGGGAATAGCCGCTTCGAAACGGTCACTCTATTTGCGCAGCGGGTACGACTAGAGAGACCAACGAGACCGGTGAGGCATCGATTTATCGTCAATAAATCGATGCCTCATCGGTCTCGTTGGTCTCTCCAGTTTGTGGCCGCTTCAAAAATAGAGTGGGCGGTGCCATCACAATGAAAGGCTTTGGGTGTGCGTATACTTGTGGTGACGATGAATAGAACTTTCAACGAAACGTCACTCCGAATACTCGTACAGGGCGGAAGTTACGAGCTCGACAACCTTGGCGATGTGTCGATGCTCGAAGCTCTCGTCGAGCGCATCACGTCGGCGCAACCCGAGGCCCGGATTGCACTTTTCTCGCGAAATGCAACACAGGCTCGTCGTATTCTGCCGGATATCGAGCTTCTGCCCGTCGAGGGAAAACGCCAGTGGCGGCTCGTGCATGACGGATATCTTCAACTTCGCAGAGCACTTCCAATCGTCGACACGAGCTTTCGCTTTCTCTTGCCGCGCATTTATGAGAAGCTGCTTCACATCAAGGCGCGGCAGCTTGTCAATCGTCAGGAGATTCAGAGCGCGGATTTGCTCCTGCTCTCAGGCGGCGGATACATCACCGACGTTTTTCCGGGGCAAGCCTGGTCGGCGTTGGAGCGACTCGATGCGGCAGTCAATGAAGGGATTCCGTTCGCGCTTTTTGGACAGGGAATCGGACCGCTTCGTGATCGATCGTTGATCGCCGCGGCTCGGAGAATTCTACCGCGCGCGAAGATGATCGCGGTCCGCGAAAAACTCGTTTCTGTCCCACTTCTTGAAGAATTGGGTGTGCGGTCGGAGCGAATCGTTGTCACGGGTGATGATTCGGTCGAAGCCGCCTATCGCGCGCGCAAAGTCGAGCTGGGCAATTTTGTCGGGGTGAATTTCAGAGTTGCGGGCTACACGGGAATGACGACCTCCGATGTCGATGCGATCCGGCCTCCTCTTCATCGCGCCGTGAAACGGATTGGATCGGAGCTCAAAGCGCTACCTGTTTGCATTGTCGATTCCGTCGAATCGGCATCCGACGCGACAATCGCGGCGCGACTGCTCGGAAGTGCGGATGGACATAACGTTCCCGGGACGAGCGAGGAGCTGATCGGCAGCGTTGGCGCCTGTCGAATGATCGTTACGGGTAGCTATCACGCCGGCGTGTTCGCACTCAGTCAGGGAATCCCCGCGGTTTGCGTATTCAACTGCGAGTATTACGAAGTCAAGTTTCGCGGACTCGCAGCACAGTTTGGCACCGGCTGCGTAGTGCTCGACAAGTCATCGGACGATTTTGATGCGCGGCTCGTTGACGCAGTCAGCGACGCGTGGGAAAACGCCGAACGCTGGCGTCCTGCACTCCTCGACGCAGCTCAGGGTCAAGTCGATGCTGCTCGCCAGGCGTACGACCACTTGTGGGAGATAACGGATCGTCGAGCGGGAGCTCCGGCGCTCTCCGCAATCACTGAATGATTGGAGCTGAGCCGGTCAGCGTGCTCGTGTGCACGAGAGATCGGCCTGCACTGTTGAGAGAAGCTGTCAAGGAAATTCTCGCCAGCGATTACAAGGAATTCGAGCTTCACGTAATAGACCAGAGCAGCGACGATAGCTCTGAGAGAGGAATCGCCGAATTCAGATGTGATTCGCGGTTGATATACGCGCGGACAGACACGCGAGGACTTTCTCGCGCGCGGAATCTCGGCGTGAGTCGCGCTAAGGCCGGCATAATCGCGATGACCGATGACGACTGCCGGGTTGAGCGCGATTGGTTGCGGGAAATGGTGGCGGCGTTCGGGGTGAGCGATCGCATCGCGGTAGTTTTTGGGAACGTTGTGCCGGCCGCCCACGATCACTCTCGCGGATTCATTCTTGGCTATCTGCGAACGTCGCCGTTTCTGGCCTCACGAATTACCGACAAGGCAAGAGTCGAAGGCATGGGCGCGTGCATGGGAATTCGATCCGAGGCATGGACTGCGCTTTCGGGATTCGATCAGATGCTTGGTGCGGGCTCGCGATTTCCGTCGTCGGACGAGACCGATTTCGTCGTACGCGCATTGCTAGCGGGATATCAGGCGTATGAAACACCGGCTCCCAAAGTGGTCCACGAGGGATTTCGACGACGCGAGGATGCGGATCAACTTATCCACGGATATTTGAAAGGCATCGGAGCGATGCTGGCGAAGCACGTGAAATGCGGAACCCTGCCGGTTTTTCACGTTTATCGAGCGCTCGCACTCCGTTGGATGTTCGGGCACCCCGTTGTCGAGTACGGATTTCGTCCAGCTCGCTGGGTGAGGCTGAGCGGATTTCTCGAAGGATCGTTCGAAGCGGCGAAAACTGAAGTGGATAGCAAGACAGGCCTCTTCGTCGCGACTGAAACGTGAGCCGGTCGGGGACTGCGCGCGAGACACGAGTCACCGACATCCGCTTGGAGAGAGTCGGATCGGCGAATCGCGTATCTGCCGATGTCGATGGCATTCCCCTGTGGTTCGAGTCGAATGACTCGAATCTCGCGGCAGCACCAGAGGCGTTCGGATCAGCGTTGCTGCTGGTTTCGCTGCATCACCGGCGAAAGCTCGTGATCGATGCGCCGGTGAGCGCGACGTGGATCGAGAATATCAGGAAGCTGTTTCCGATCTGGCGCGATTGGTGGGGATACAAGCCGATCATGCCCGATACAGTCACTCGAACAGATTCGCCCGCGAAACCGAGCGAAGCCAAAGCCCTCTTGTTCAGTGGCGGTGTTGACTCGTTTTACAGCGTCCTAAATGCGCCGCGACAAGATTTTCTTGTCAGCATCCACGGCTTTGACATCCCGCTTGCCGATCATGCCCGAATGGAAGTTTTACGAACGTCCGTGAACGACGTCGCGAAATCGATCGGCGCGCGTTCGATTGTCATTCGAACAAATTTTCGGGAGCATCCTGTTGCAGGTCGCGGCCCATTGTGGGAACGATCCCACGGCGGGGTGCTTGCTGCGATCGGTCACGTGCTAAGCGAGCACGCGGGTGAGCTAAGTGTATCCTCGTCGTACGGGATGAAAAATCCGGTACCGTGGGGCTCGAGCTTCCTGACCGACCCATTCTTCAGCTCCGACAGAATGCGAATCAGTACATTCGGGGCAGAGGTTCGACGAGAACAGAAAATTCCCGCGATTGCCCACGATCCGCTCGCGAGGAAGCACCTGCGTGTCTGCTGGGATAATCGAGAGGGGTTGGCGAACTGCTCGCGCTGCGGAAAATGTCTGATAACCATGCTGTCGCTTGCGGAAGCGGGAGCGCTGGATCAATTCGAGGTTTTCGACGACGAAGAAGCGTTGATCACGAGGCTGAATGAGACCCGATTCCTTTGGAAGCATACCAATCCGATGGCTCGAGCAGCGCTTCGCGGAAAACTCAACCCGCGCGTGGCTGACGCTGCCATGAGATTGGTCAAGCGGTCGCGACACGCGCGGCGGTTGCGGGAGTTTGCAACGCGTCTGACGTATATCATTGATCGCTATGCCTGAGGCGCGCTCCCGAAGTTTTTTTGCGGGCAACCTCGCGGCCGCAGCGATCTTCGCTCTCGCGCTCGGCCTTGTCCTCGGCGTAGTTGCGCGCAACACGCAGAATCCAGTGCTCGTGGAGCTCGCCGTTGTTGCAAAGCCACTCGGCCTCTTGTGGACAAACGCGCTTCGAATGGTCGTGCTGCCGCTGATGATTTCCTATCTGGTGCTCGCGATCAATTCTGTTCCCAACGCGCGCACTGCGGGAAAACTTGGCGGTATTTGTCTCGTTTGCATGCTGTTCCTGCTTGGCGTTGCCACGATCGTCGGCGTTTTCGTGAGCTCATCGGTGATATCCGTTCTTCCGATAAGCGATGCGACGCGGGGTGCGTTTCGCGCGCTTGCCACTGTCGCTGCGGACACAGTCTCGCGAGCCGAGACGCACACATCGGCAACGGATATGATCTCGACGCTCATTCCGTCGAACGTATTCAAGGCTCTAGTGGAAGAGAATCACGTCGGGATTCTCATCACGACAGCGTTGTTCGCGTTCGCGATGACGCAGATTGTTCCCGAGCGGCGTGCACTACTAATTCGGTTTTTCTCAGCGATTGCTGATACGGCGCGTACGCTTGTGTACTGGATAATTCTGGCGTTGCCCGTGGCAGCTTTCGCGCTCGCACTGAATATTGGCGCGGAGACTGGGTTCTCGATTGCCAGCGGGCTCGGATACGCAGTCCTGGCATTATCGGCAATTCTCGTAGTGATGACGCTGCTTCTATATCCGTTCACTGCGCTGGTTGGAAGCGTCGGCATGCGTCGCTTCGGGGCGGCGGTCGCCCCTGCTCAAACTGTTGCCGCGGGTACGCGCTCCTCACTCGCATCCCTTCCCTCTCTGGTCGAAGGGGCGGAGCAAAGCCTCGACATGAGATCAGAGGTAGCTGAGTTTGTTTTGCCGTTGACGGTTACGACGTTCAAGATGAATTACGTGATCTCGCAGCCGTTCAAGCTTTTGTTTCTGGCATCGATGTTAGGGCTTCAACTTCGGCCGGGATTTCTAATCACGTTCATGGCGACAGTTTTCTTGTTGAGCTTCACGACTGTCGGCATTCCCAGCGGTGGCCAGCTTTTGACGTGGCCTCTTTTGTTGTCGGCAGGTATTCCGATTGAAGCTCTCGTCATGCTCAAAGTCGCGGACGCGATCCCGGATATTTTCAAGACTGTCTTGAATGTCACCGCTGACATGTCAGTTGCTACGATCGTCGAACGGTTCACTCCTGTTAATGAAAAGCCGCGCGCTGTGGAGATCGCTGGCGCCGCGTAGTCCTCTTAAGGAAGCGACCACGAAGAAAGGCGGCTATCAGCGACCTATAGCGCCGAACTGAAAGAGTTTCCACGGATCGAACTTCAGCGGCTCTGGCTCAGTTCCCTCGATGAAGTACTCCGTATAACGACGGTCGGCCGGAGTGGCGATCGTCGCCAATTGTCCTGTCACGCGATCGAGCTCGCCTTCGATCACACCCGATGGCGGCGTCCATGATGTCGTCGGCGGGCGGGTGAGCGCGTAGTAACGTGCCATCATCTTTCCCCATATGGGCGCAGCGAGCGAGCCTCCCGCCGCGCCGGGCGCGATCGTCTTCGGTTTGTCGAAGCCGAGCCACACTCCTGCGACGAGATCGGGAGTCAGTCCAATGAACCACACATCGGTGTTGTCATTCGTGGTGCCGGTTTTTCCAGCGACTGGTATGTCTGCGGGTAAATAGCGTCTGATCGACGATGCGGTACCCCGTTCTACCACATCGCGCATCATGTCCCGCACGACGAACGTCGCCCGTTGATCGAGTGCAGGCGGAAGCGCACGAACCGCAACAGCAAATATCGACTTGCCGGATTTATCCTCGATGCGATAAATGAATCGCGGCTCTACAGGCGTTCCGAGATTTGCGAACGTCGTGTACGCAGCGATCAGATCGAGCGGCTGCACCACGGACGCACCAATTGCACTCGACGGATATGGTGCGATCGACGACGCAATTCCCATTCGGTGTGCGAGCGCAATCACCGAATCCATTCCAATCTTTTGACCGAGCTGCACAGCCACAGCGTTCCGCGATTTCGCGAGCGCTTCGCGCAACGTTATCTCGCCGAGGAATTCGTGATCCGAATTCTCCGGCCGATACATAGTTCCGTTGGGAAGAGGAATTGCGATTGCAGTGTCACCGACGATTGTGTTCGGGGCCATGCTGTCTGCAATCGCGGCTGCGTAGACGATCGGCTTGAACGACGAGCCTGGCTGTCGCTTTCCATCTATTGCGCGGTCGAATTGCGACTGCGCATAATCACGACCGCCGACGAGCGCGCGCACATCGCCGGTTGCTGGATCGATCGCGACCACGAGTCCCTGCAGGTAATCGCTCCCCTTCGTTATCGCCTGATGTGAATAGCCTGCGCGAGCCTCGACTTCTGCTGTGCCTTCGGTGAGCGACTGAACCGCCGCTTGCTGGAGCACCGGATCGAGCGACGTGTATACGCGGTATCCACCGTCCATGATGGGAATACCCGCTCGTTTCGCCTGAATCTTCACGACGTCAACGAAATACGGCGCTTCCGCGGACATTCCATAATTCGCCACCGTAATAACTCGAGTCGCCTGCGCCGCCTGCGACTGCGCGTGCGTGATGTATTCCTGCTGCTCCATCAGAGAGAGAACGAGATTGCGCCTCTGCCGAGCGTGATCCGGAAATTTCGAGGGCTCGTAGTTTTCCGGAGCTTTCGGCATCGCCGCGAGAGTCGCCGCTTCAGCGAGTGTCAGCTTCGACGCGCTCTTGCCGAAGTAATGACGCGCTGCTTCCTCTATGCCGTACCACCCATGAGCAAATCCGATCTGATTGAGGTAGGCTTCGAGGATCTGCTCCTTTTTGTAGTGCTTCTCCATTTCGCGCGCGGCTGCCTGTTCGCGGAGCTTGCGCGAAAGGCTCATGTCGCGACGATCGATGACATCGGGATGCATGTTGCCGACGAGCTGCTGCGTAATCGTGCTCGCGCCACCGCGTTGTTCGCCGAGTATTCTACCTTTGATCGCGCCGGCGATGCCGATTACGTCTACGCCGTCGTGCTGATAGAAGCGCTGATCCTCGACAGCGATGAACGCCTGAGGAACGTATCTCGGCAGCGAGCGAATGGAGACGCTGGTGCGCAGCTCGTGGCCGACATCGCCGATCAAAGAGCCATCGCGGGCGAGAATCTCGGAAGATTGTGGAGGCTGGATCAATCGCCAGGGTTCCGTTGCAGGCGACTGAGATGCGACGCTAAGAGGCATCAGGACTAGCCCAACGAGAGCTGGAATCAGCGCCCGTTGCCCGCGCAGGGTGCCCATGGCAACTTCAGTGTAATGCATCAATCAGTGAACCTGGCAATCGTACAATTCAAGCCGCGAAAAGGCGACTACGCCGGGAATCTCGCGCACCTCGGCGAAATTTTCGCGCAGCTCGACTCTCTTAACCCCCGCCCGCAGGTCGCGTTCCTTCCCGAGACTGCCGTAAGTGGCTATTTCCTCGAAGGCGGAGTGCGCGACATTGCGGTTAGCGCGGGCACGCTCGTTAAAGATCTAGACGAGCAATACCGCGCCGCGGTTCCATCCCTCGCGCCGATGGATGTCGGACTCGGATTTTACGAAGTCTGGAACAACTCCATCTATAATAGTGCGCTCTATGTAACGCTGGGAGGAAAAGAGCCCATCGTGCGTCACGTGCATCGAAAAGTTTTTCTTCCGACGTACGGGTTGTTCGATGAAGAGCGCTTTGTCGATCGCGGATTCGAGATTCGTGCATTCGACACGTCGTGGGGACGCGCAGCGATGCTGGTTTGCGAGGACGCGTGGCACAGTTTATCTGGAACGATCGCTGCGCTCGACGGTGCGCAGGTCGTGTTCATTCCGTCAGCGTCACCAGCGCGTGGAGTTGTGCCGCGGACGGACGATCGACCCGGACCAGGTACACTCGAGCGCTGGGAGCGTCTCGTGCGCGACATCGCATCGGAGCATGGAGTTTTTGTCGCGTTCGTGCAGCTCGTCGGTGCTGAAGGGGGGAGACTTTTTTCCGGCGGGTCGATGCTCGCGGGTCCTGGAGGGGATGTGAAGCTGCGCGCGCCTCTCTGGGACGAAGCAATCATAACTGCAACTCTCGATACGACTGAGCTGACGCGAACGCGGGTCGACTTGCCGCTGCTTACCGATTTGCAGACGATGCTCCCGCATCTTGTCCGAACTATCGGCAGGGTTCAAACGGGCGAGGCGATGACGCTCGACTATGATCCACCGTCGCGAAACGGAAGCGATCCTCTCGAAGGAACGGGCTCTCCGACTGCGAAAAAGGAAGAATTGTCCGACGGTCCCGGGAAATCGAATGGAAAACCGCCGGAGTCGGCGACAACGTCGCGAATCAAAAACCGCAGCGGTGTCGAAGTCATAGCTGCGCCCCGAAGCATTCTTGGTCCTCCAGCCCTCGAAATCGATCCCGCGCTGACTGCAGACTGGCTCATCACTTTCCTCCGTGAGGAATTCCGCATTCGCGGCTTCACGAAGGGCGTGATTGGGATTTCAGGCGGAGTCGATTCAGCCGTCACCGCATTTCTCGCGGCACGCTCACTCGGCGCCGCGAATGTGATTGGAGTGCGACTTCCCTATCGTACATCCAGTCGCGATTCGCTCGAACACGCACAGCTCGTGATCGACGCCCTCGGAATCGAAGATCGAACCGTCGACATCTCGGCTGCAGTCGACGGGTATCTCACAAACGAGCCGGACGCGGATCCTCCAAGAAAAGGAAATGTCATGGCGCGATTGCGCATGATCGCGCTGTTCGATTTAGCGGCGAAATATCGCGGGTTGCCCATAGGGACTGGAAACAAGACCGAGAGATTGCTCGGATACTTTACCTGGCATGCGGATGATTCGCCGCCCATCAATCCACTGGGTGATCTCTTCAAAACTCAGGTGTGGGCACTCGCAAAATTCCTCGGAGTCCCGGATGTAATCGTGTCGAAGCCCGCGTCGGCGGATTTGATCGAGGGTCAGACGGACGAAGGAGATTTTGGAATCAGCTACATGCGCGCTGACGGGATCTTGAACTGGCTGGTCAACGGCTACAGTCCTGCCGACATCATCGAGCATGGCTTCGATGCGAGCGAGGTCGAGCTCGTGCGTTCCAGATTGGCGGGAACGCACTGGAAGAGAAAGCTCCCGACTGTTGCAATGCTCAGCCAAAGCGCGATTGGCGAGTCGTACTTACGACCAGTCGATTACTAAGAGCTACCGGCCACCGGCTACCAGCTATTTAGCTACGCAGGATCCTCCAACAGCGTCGACCTGAGGCGGCATGAGCAATATGCAGGTCGAAACAATCTTGTATTTCCGGTTGTACGCCTGCTCGGCCTTGGCGACTTCGTCGAGTTTTCCATAAAGTGCGACCGAGTCCGTCGTTTTCGCGCAGTAAGGGAGATAATACCGGGGGCCGCCGCAGGCGCGCGATCCGACGGCCGCGGCTCTGCATTCCGACGTCGCGCACCCCGACACTTTAACAATCGCCTTGGCCTGATCTTCGAGTTTTAGAATCGCGGACCAGTCGGCCTGCTGAGGCGACTCATTCACTCCCGCGTGGAGTCCCGTGTCGGTTGGGTATGGATTCACCGGCGCCTTGCTGCAGGCTGCAACGACCGATGCGACAAAGACGGTTCTCAGAATGGTTTTGAGCATTGTTCCCCCGCTACTATTATTAGCGTCGATCGTGTAACTCTGACCCAACAAGATGGCGACCAGGACTCTTCCCGACCGAAAAACTTCAGCTCGACCCGGCAGTCCCCTCGGGCCCGATGAGCTCGTCGGCGCCTATCGCACGATGCTTCTGTCCCGTAAGCTCGATGACAAAGAGGTCCAGCTCAAGCGGCAGAACAAGATCTTTTTCCAGATTTCCGGCGCAGGTCACGAGGCAGTGCTGACCGCCGCGGGAATGGTATTGAAGCCCGCATACGACTGGCTGTACCCCTACTACCGCGATCGCGCCCTCCTTCTCAAGCTAGGCGTTACACCTGCGGAAATGTTGTACGAAGCTGTCGGTGCTGCAAAAGATCCAGCGTCCGGCGGACGACAGATGCCAAGCCACTGGGGGCATAAGGACTACAACATCGTGTCGGCATCATCGCCTACCGGAACACAGTTCCTGCAGGCTGCCGGTTCTGCGGAAGCGACGCTGAGAGCAAAGCTCATCGGAATCACCGAGGGCTTCAACGCAGACGAAATCGTTCTCGTAACAACCGGCGAAGGGCAGACGAGCGAAGGAGAGTTCTGGGAATCGCTCAACACTGCATCGAATCTTCGTCTTCCGCTCGTCTATCTCGTTGAAGACAACGGTTACGCGATCTCGGTTCCGGTTGAAGTGAACACCGCAGGCGGAAGCATCTCGAAGCTCGTGCGATCATTCCCCGATCTTCTGGTCGAGGAAGTCGACGGCTGCGATTTCCTCGCCAGCTATGACGTGATGTCGCGCGCGATCGCGTATGCGCGCGAGCGAAAGGGACCCGCGCTGGTGCATGCGAAGGTGATTCGTCCTTACTCTCATTCGCTTTCGGATGACGAGACATGGTACCGGCCTCCGTCGGAGCGCGATGCGGACGCAGCCCGCGACCCTGTGACTGTTTTCCCGAAATGGTTGCTTGCTCAAGGCCACGCCACTGAAGAAGAGATCAAGCAGATACAGGATGAAGTCGACGCGATAATCCTTGCCGCAACAGATGATGCGCTCGCGCAGCCGCAACCCGCGCCGGATACCATGTATTACGGCGTGTACTCGCCCGACGTCGATCCTGGCAGCGAGCAGTTCGATACCGAGGACGATCCGAAATTCTCGGGCGAGCCGACGACGATGGTCGATCTTCTCAATGCGTGCATGAAGGACGAGATGCGCCGCGACGAAAAGATTCTCGTATTCGGTGAGGACGTCGCCGATGTGTCCCGCGAGAAATACATGGGTCAAGTGAAGGGCAAAGGCGGCGTTTTCAAGGTGACGTGGGGCCTTCAAAGAGAATTTGGCAGCTCTCGCGTTTATAACTCACCCCTGGCCGAAGCAAACATCATCGGGCGCGCGATTGGACTTGCCGTGCGCGGATTCAAGCCGGTGGTCGAGGTTCAATTCTTCGATTACATCTGGCCCGCGTATATGCAGCTGCGCAACGAGCTCGCGACCATGCGATGGCGATCAAACAATAATTTTTCCGCGCCGGTCGTCGTAAGGACTACTTACGGTGGTTACATCACTGGAGCGATCTACCACTCGCAGACAGGAGCGACGCTGTTCACACATTGCCCGGGTCTGCGGGTTGTGTGTCCATCGACGGCACTCGACGCGAATGGATTGTTGCGCACCGCGATTCGTTGCGATGATCCAGTGATTTTCCTCGAGCACAAGCATCTTTATCGTCAGACATACAACAAAGGCGCTAATCCCGGCGCGAATTTCATGATCCCGTTCGGGAAAGCGAAGATCGTTCGCGAAGGAACCGACATCACCCTCGTGACATATGGTGCGACTGTGCAACGAGCTCTTGTTGCAGCGAATGCGGTGGAAGAAGAAGGGATTTCCGTCGAGGTGATCGATCTTCGAACGCTGAGTCCTTGGGATAGACAGACGGTGTTCGACTCAGTGAAAAAAACCTCGCGCGTCATCGTAGGCTACGAGGATTCGCTCTCGTGGGGTTATGGTGCCGAGCTCGCGGCGTCGATCGCCGACGAGTGCTTTGTGTGGCTCGATGCGCCAGTGGGACGTGTTGCTTCCGAAGATACGTTCGTCGGTTACGCCCCGAAGCTCGAGGACGCGATCCTTCCGCAGGTAGAGGACTTCAAGAAAGCATATCGCGAGATCGCGAAGTTCTGACGCGGGGTATTGCTGGCTATTCCCCGCTGATTACGCCATGTTGCCTAGCTAGCCAACTCTACATTCGCCGGGAGTGCCTATGGGACGCACGCATCTCACAACCTTGACGATGCTGCTCGTCGCCACCGTCGGATCTCTTGCCGGGGCCCAGACTTCAACCAAGAAAACCGCGCCTCCGACACCTCAAAAAACTACGACGACCCTCGCGCCAACTGCGACCACTACAACAGCGACGACTCCAACCACAGCGGCTACGACGCCAGCGCCGGCCGCTGCCCCAACTGATTCCGCTGTTGCCGATTCCTTGAAGCCGAAGAAAAAAGGCAGATTCGGCGGTTTCATGAACAAGGCAAAAGAGGTCGCGAACAGCAAAGCAGGACAGCAGGCGCAAAAGATTGCGAGCAATGAAACTGTGAAAAGCTACGCAACGGGTGTTGCGTGCACCGTCGTTCCGGGAGCAGCGGTCGCTTCGGCAGCGACTGGAAAGGGCCCGTGCCAGAACGCAGGCATCATGGCGATGATGTCGGGCAAAATGGGTGGCCTCGGCTCGCTCAGTGGTCTCTCGAATTCAGCAGCGACGGCAGCTGCGCTGAAAATGATGCAAAACGGATCGGGGTACGGATTGTCCAACCTTACCGCGGCCGCCGCCGCCGCGAAAATGATGCAGAGTAACGGGTTGGATAATGCCGTAGCGTTAGCGACGATGAAGCAAGCCGGAATGTCAGGCGGCGATATCGCTGCCGCGATGAAGCTGATGCAGAGCAATAGCGGTGAGATTGCTGCAGCGATGAAGTTGTTCGAGAACGGCGTAACGCCACCGACACCGGCGCCGATCGCGACATCCACCGCAAAAAAGAAATAATCCTGCGGATTGCGGACGACCGGATTGATTTGAACCTACTGCCTCGGTGCAGTCGCAATCCGAGCGAGAAGTCGAATAACCTCGACACCGATGAACGCGGCGCCGACACCAAGTACGATTAGCCCACCCACAACGCCCACAACAATCCAGCGATTTGCGCGACGCGCTCGCTCAGATCCGCCGAGGTGATTCTCGAGTAAGTCGACGTTTTTCATGTTCGCGCGCCAACCCACATCGAACATGTCGCCGAGCACTGGGACCGATCCAACAATCGTGTCGATACCGATGTTGATCACCATTCGGGCGAGCGTGGATGCTGGTGCGCCAAGTCGCGCTGATGCGAGCACGATGTAGCCGGAGAGTGCAGCGCCCGCGATATCGCCGACTACAGGCACGAGTCCGAAGATTGAATCTGCACCCACCCGGATCTGTGTTCCTGGAATTCGAATCGCAGAATCGAGAACTCGAGCGAGTGTTCGGATGTTGCCGAGGCGCGCTTCGGCTCCTTCGGTGTAGTCGTGCTCGATTCTACCCAACTGCGATTACCCCGGCGGCGGCGCTCCTGGTCCCATCGGTAGATCGACCTTCGTATACCCGGTAGGGACCGCGAATTGATCTGGTGTGACTTTGGTCTTCCTGATCGCGGTAACTTCGCGAACATTCTTGATGCTCTGCGACCCTTGCGCCATCGATACGGTCGATTGCGTTTCTGCTCTCAGCTCCATCGCATCCGGAAGCTTCGCCTTGAGCTGTTTGATTTTCTCGAGGTACTCCTTGTTCGATCCGCCCATCATTCCCGACATTCCGCTGGACATGCCGCTGAATAAGTCCGTCGAATGCTTGATGTCCGGAGCAAGATATTCGTCGGTGATCGAGTTGGTTTCGATGGTCTGGCTCTCGCCCATCGCGTTCATCGTCATCTTCATTGCCGTGGTCATTCGATAATGCTGCGTCTTGTGGCCGAGTATTTCGGGACCCGCTCCCAGATTCTCGACCTTGGGCTCGCCGGTGAAATTGAATGTCATCGTCGCACCCATTCCTTCCATCATCTTCTGCATGCGGTCCATCATTTCCATCGGATTGATCTGCATGTACTGCTTTGTTTTTGGATTGACGTAAATGATGGTCTTGCCGCTGTCGAGCATTATGATCGTGATATCACCTCCCGGGCTTCCAGGCATCGCGAGCGCGCGAGCGGTTCCGCTAACGTCCATCCGGACTTTTCCCTTCGATGCAATCGCATGGCCGGTGCTGACCCCATTGATGGTTTGCATTCCGACGGTGCCGGAATCGGTCATTTTAAAGTCGTACGCCATGTCGTCGCCCTGCGCGCGAGCCTGAAGAGTGAGCGCGCAAGCGCCGAGGAGATACAGTGAGACGATCCGGGTGACGTTTTTCATTGTGCGGTGGAGTTGGGATGACAAACGCGGTAGCCGGTCGGCTACCGCGCTTTCGATTCAGTCGGGCTAGTGCTTGAAGATTCCTCTGAGTTTCTTTGCGGCTCCTTCCTTCGCCGCGTCCTTGGCGGCGTCCTTCATTCCAGCCTTGGCGCTATCCTTCGCTGCCTTGGCGAGGGAGTCGGCGTTGATGTCGGCTGCCTTTTGTCCACCAGAATTGTCGGACCCCGCAGCCATGTTGGCGTCGATCTTCGGCATCTGAATCATCGTGAAGCCGGCCGGAATCTCGAAAGTCGAGGATGGAATGTCGCCGTTCTTGAAATTCACCATTTCGGTCGTGACGATGCTTGTCTCCTGCTTGCCCTTATCGTCGGTACGCACGTTTTTCACAACTGACTTGAGCGGCACGCCGGCTGATCCAATCTTGGCCATCGCGGCGGACATCTGGCTCTTGTAGTCGGGATTGTTGAACATGTCGAACGATGAAGCGTACGCATTGCTGTTCGACACGAAAGGATTTGCCAGACCCTTGAGCGACGGCGCGAAATAGTAGTCTGTGGTCGATTCGTTTCGGCTCTTGGACTCGTGTCCGAAAACCTTCGCGCTCATCGTGTAATTCTGAACCATACGATAGTGAACCGTCGGGTAACCCTGGATCGTCTCGCCGGGTCCCATGTTCTGCGCGTCGATCTTGATGTCCGACATTTCCATTTTGACCAGTCCGCCGACCGCGTTCACCATCTTGCTCATTCCAGCCATCATGCTGGCGAAGTCCCATTCCATGTACTGCTTGTTCGTCGGATCGACCATCATCATCTTTTTCCCGCCATCGAGGACAAGGAAGTAGGCGCCTTTTCCTCCGAACACGTTGGACTCGGCGCCGTTTTGGGCGGCCGCTTCGAGAATCTCGAGCTTGCCGTTGGTGCCGGCGAAAGTTCCGCGGCCGCGCATCATCACCGACTCTTTGTCGCCGGTCCGCGTGCTCTGCGATCGAACGACCCATTCATAGGTTGTTCCGCCTGAAAGCGGCGCAGAAAGGGGCTTCGCTGCGACCAAAAGTGGAAGCGCCGCGACTACAGCCAGGCGCGAGGGACGCGAAAGAAAACTAGTCATCAAAATTCTCCTTCTTCCGGTACGTGACCGTTTGTTCTCCGGGGCTAAGCCGAAGAGCCTTGATGTGGTGGAATCATTCTGTTGCGGGCAGGAAACATAAGTCCAGATATTGCCCTAGGCCACATTTTTTTCCCTCGGGAAGACCAGCGAACCCACCACCGATGCGCCTAGAATAAGGGCTATCACGAGGAGCGATACGAAGATCGGAATGGGGAAGACGCTCTCGAGTAGCATTTTTACACCTACAAAGGTCAAGACTATCGAAAGACCGACTTTGAGCAGGTAAAACCGGTGGATTACGCCGGCAAGCATGAAGTAGAGCGACCGTAGTCCAAGGATTGCGCACACGTTCGACGTGTACACGATGAGGGCGTCCTTCGTCACGGCGAAGATCGCTGGAATCGAATCGACCGCAAAAATCAGGTCGGTCGTCTCGACAAGGACCAATACTATAAAGAGGGGAGTCGCAAGCACGCGCGCCTTCTCACCGCGCCGGATCGGCTCGCTGACAAAAAACTGCTGGCCACGAAAATCCTCAGTGACCGGAAGAAAACGCCGGACGAGACGAAGCACCGGATTGCGATCGGGCTCGATGTCCGTCTCGTCCTGCATTGCCATCCTGATCCCGGTAAAAATCAGGAACGCGCCGAAAACGTAGATAATCCAATGGAACCGCTGGATAAGAAAGGCTCCGGCAGAAATCATGGACCCGCGCATAACCAGCGCGCCAATGATCCCCCAGAACAAAACGCGATGCTGGTGCTTCTCGGCGATTCTGAAATAAGAGAAGATCAGGACGATGACGAAGATGTTGTCGACCGAGAGCGAGTACTCGATGACGTAGCCGGTGAGAAACTCGAGTGCTGCCTGGTGACCGCG
The DNA here is from genome assembly GCA_046262875.1 of Gemmatimonadaceae bacterium. GTDB lineage: Bacteria > Gemmatimonadota > Gemmatimonadetes > Gemmatimonadales > Gemmatimonadaceae > UBA4720. Next base: position 39,168 of record JBHELX010000031.1, read on the forward strand.
CCATGAATAAAGGAAGCCTGCGAAACCAAGAGAGAGTGCGATCCAGATGGAGCTCCAGATCGCTGCTTCCTTTACCGAGATTTTATGTGCCTTCCTGTTGACGACGCCGAGGTCGACGGCGAGGACCGCGAGGACCCCGACGTTGAAGGCAATGAGAACTACGACTGTAGTTGATACGTTCAGCGGCGCTCCAGGGCGTCTCGAACGTCAAGCAGGATCTCGAAGTAAAGCTGTTCGCGGCGATACGCGAAATCGAGCGACGCCATCTGCGATTTGTCGTCAGAAGCTTTTGCGCGCTCGAACGCCTCGGTGTACATATCATCGAGGTTCGCCAGAATGCGGTCGCGGGAGCGTGACATGATGTTCTCGAGAGAGGGTGAAGAGGGAAGAATATTTCCGTAACGGTCGATGCCGGCGATTCGTTCCAGCATCGCTTCGGGGTCGCGGTCGTTAAAGAGGAGTTTCCTTGCCGCGCCAAACGCCAGTCGGCGCGGATTCAACGGATTCGACATTGGCAGTAAGATAACAAGCGGTTGAGCGATAGAGCGGTTGAGCGATAGAGCGGTAGAGCGATAGAGCGATAGAGCGATAGAGCGATGGAGCGATGGAGCGATGGAGCGATCGGCGACTATGGGCCTATCCGGTTTTTTGTGTGCGAGGTCGCATAGGCTCACGCTTCTTCAAGGTTGAAGCGATCACCAAAGAGTAG
>JBHELX010000032.1:0-38664 GCA_046262875.1 Gemmatimonadaceae bacterium
GGTCAGCGTAGGGACCGAGACGACCAAGGTGGCGGTGCCAAAGGTCGAGGTGAAAAAGGAGACGACCGCGGTGAAGACGCCGGTGGTCAAAGTGACGAAGCCCACCAAGAAATACTGACATTGATTCGTCGAACGAAGCTCCGCGAAAGCGGAGCTTTTTTCTTCCCTGTTTCCTCGCTCGGCGGGAGGCCGCTGGATATATTTGAGATGCCCCAGGTCCCGGAGGGCGTAAGCCCGCTAACTCCGTCAGGACCCCGAAGGTAGCAGCGGCATGCGGTGTCTAACGTTGCTCCGTCAGGCCTGGGGTATCTTCCCTCCTCAATGTCGCTCGCACTCGCCCGTAAATACCGCCCAAAAACTTTCGCCGGCGTGGCCGTGCAATCGCACGTATCCAACACGCTTCGCGGCGCCATCGAGAGAGGACGTGTAGCCCACGGCTATCTCCTCTGCGGCCCGCGCGGCGTCGGCAAGACGACACTCGCGCGCGTTCTGGCGATGGCTCTCAATTGCGAGAACAAACAGCCCGGTGGCGAGCCTTGCGGTGTGTGCGGCTCATGTCAGCGCATCTGGAGCGGAAGCTCGAGCCTCGATGTTGTCGAGATCGACGCGGCGTCGAATCGCGGAGTCGATGACGCTCGTGAGCTGAGAGAGCGAGCCATGTACGCTCCCTCGGGGGATGACCGCTACAAAGTTTACATCGTCGATGAAGCGCACATGCTCACCCGCGAAGCATGGAATGCACTTCTCAAGATTCTCGAGGAGCCGCCCCCTCGGGTCGTGTTTGTCTTCGCGACAACCGAGCCGCAAAAAATCGCGCAGGCTGCTGCGCCGGTGTTGAGCAGGCTGCAACGCTTCGATCTCAAGCGCATCGGCACGACAGAAATCATTTCTCGTCTCGAGACTGTGCTCAAGGAGGAAAAAATCGAGGCAACGCGCGAAGCCCTCTCGATGATCGCGCGCGCCGCCGATGGCTCGATGCGTGATGCGTTGAGTCTCACCGATCAGGTGGTGTCCCTCGACGAAGGCAGCGTTACCGCGGATCGCGTCCGCATTGCGTTGGGCCTGGTCGCCGAGGACGAATACCTGCGCGTGCTCGACATGATTGCCGGTCGCCGCGCGGGCGAAGCGTTCGATGTGGTGCGAAAACTGGCAGACGCGGGCGTTGACTTCGGCGTCTTCCTCTCGGGACTCGCCGATATTCTGAGAGCGCAGCTCGCGCTTTTGCTCGGCGGGACAACTGAAGGACTGTCTGAGGAAGCGCGAAAAGCTCTCGAATCGCATCGCGATCAGTACACGTCGGGCGACCTCCTCCGAATGTTGTCGACTCTGGCCGAGCTCGAGCCGCAGTTCAGGAAAAGCTCGCAGCAGCAGTTATTGGTGGAGATGCTCCTCGTTCGGTTCGCATTGTTCGATCGTGCAGTTTCGATCGAGGACATGCTCCGTGGCCTTTCGGGATCGGGAGAAAGTGGCGGTGGCGAAATGACAAATCCGTCCGCAGGCACACCAAGACCACGCCCCGTGGAGCGGGAGACGCGGCGAAGCGCTCCTCTTGCGGATGCACGCGTGCAGGCTCCGCCCGCACGCGCCGAGCCAGGATCGCAGGAAATCACGGTACCATCAGGGTCTTCAGTCGCGATGGGCATCCAGGAACCGCCGGCGGATTGGAAACTGCAGTATGAGCAAACTGCAAACGATGCGGGGCGCCCGCGGCTGACCGACGACGCAGTTCGAGCCGAACGATTAGCGTCCATGCGCGCCAAAGATCCCGTTCTTGCCGCGGCAATCGATGAGCTCGATCTCGAGCTCCTCGACTGACATCAACACTCAACACCACACGAATGCCCGACTTCAACAAGATTCTCGAGCAGGCGCAGGAGATGCAGAGTCGTCTCGAGAAAATTCAGGATGCACTCGGAGCAATGACCGTAACCGCTAACTCGGGCGGTGGCATGGTCACTGTCGACGCAGACGGAAAGGGACAGATCACACGCGTGAGAATCGATCCGTCAATAGTGACTGCGGCCGACGTCGAAATGCTCGAAGATCTCGTCCTCGTGGCAGTTCGTGACGCGCAGCAGAAAGCTGCAGACCTGGCGAAGACCGAGATGTCGAAGCTTACTGGAGGCATGAACCTCCCTTTCAAATTGCCGTTCTAGAGTGTCGGCGATCGATAGTCTTGTCGGCGAGCTGGCAAAGCTTCCCGGCATCGGAAGAAAAACAGCCCTTCGTCTCACGTATCATCTGCTCCGACAGCCGCCCGAGCAGAGCCGCCGTCTCGCCGAGGCTCTGTCCACGCTCACCGAAAAAGTTCGGCCGTGCTCGCAGTGCTTCAATCTCACCGAAGAAGAGACGTGTGTGATATGCCGGGATGCGCGGCGAGATCCGACCCTCATCTGCGCTGTCGAGGAAGCCGCCGACATCGGTGCAATCGAGCGAGCGGGCGAATTTCGTGGACTGTATCACGTACTCGGCGGAAGGCTGTCGCCACTGGATGGCGTGGGACCAGACGATCTTACAATTCCGCAGCTGGAGAGCCGGGTCTCGGGAGGACAGGTTCGCGAAGTAATCCTCGCGACCAATCCGAGCATTGAGGGTGAAGCCACGGCGTTGTACGTTCAGCGCAAGCTGCTACCGTATCAGCTCACCGTGACGCGTATCGCGCGTGGTCTCCCGGTGGGTGGTGACCTCGAGTACGCTGACGGAGTAACGATTGCGCAAGCGCTATCTGCACGGCGGGCGATGTGACTAGCGCGCGGGCCAAACAGCTCGCCGCTGCGGGATTTATGGCTGGTGCAGCATGCGGTGTGATGGCATGGTCACGTCTTCAGCGACAGTACCGCCGTGATCTCTTCAGTCGCTTTCCACTTCGACGGCTGGCCGCGCTCAGTTATCTTCGAGGCCGTCCGACAGTCAATACAGCGCGCCTTCTTCGCGAATACGTCGCCTGGGAGCGCAGTCCGATATTGCGACGCCGGGGTGTGAACATGATGCGCCGACTCGAGAAGAAGCTTTCATAAGAAACCTGATGCAGCCTGCCGCCAGCAGCTGGTCGTTTGAAGAAGACGATCTCAACGCCATCACACGCACGATCTCTCGCTTTCTTGCCGAGACCGGCGCGCGCTCGGCGCTGCTCGTCGACCGTTCGGGACAGCTTGTCACAACCGTTGGTGAAACGCTCAACTTCGATCCGATGACGTTCGCGACACTCACCGCGGCGGACTTCAGCGCGAACGATCAGCTGGCAAGGCTCATTGGCGAAACAGATTTCACGACACTCTTTCATCAGGGAGAACGCGAATCGATGTACGTGGCCGACGTTGCGCGACGGCTCATACTGGTCGTGCTGTTCGACAATCGCACACCGATCGGACTCGTCCGCTTGAAGATGAAGCCGGCGGTAGAGGAATTGACCGGTCATCTCGATCGCGCGTTCGCGCGCGCGCGAGCAGGGGGGACCATGCAGCCGAACATCCTCGCCGGCGCCGGCGAAGAGATCGACGAGCTGTTCAACTGGTAAGGAGAGAGCAGCTATGTCGATGATCAACTACGCCGCGCGCGAGATCAACTGCAAAATTGTCTATTACGGGCCGGGTCTCGGCGGAAAAACGACGAACCTCGAGCACATTTACGGGAAAGTGAAGCCGGAAACGAGAGGAAAGTTGATTTCTCTCGCCACGGAGACCGAGCGAACGCTGTTCTTTGATTTTCTCCCGGTAGACCTCGGCACGATTCGCGGATTCAACACGCGCTTTCACCTGTACACAGTTCCCGGACAGGTCTACTACAACGCAAGTCGAAAACTCATTCTGAAAAATGTCGACGGCCTCGTATTCGTAGCCGACTCACAGCTCGAGCGAATGGAAGCGAACCTCGAGTCGATGCAGAACCTGTACGACAACATGGCCGAGTACGGCTACGACATCACGCACCTGCCGTTTGTCGTTCAGTACAACAAACGCGACTTACCGAATGCGGCGCCCGTGGACGAGCTGCAAGCAGCGCTCAATCCAGGATGGGAGCCTGCTGATCCTGCGAGGGCGCGCCTCACCCCCGATCCATACCATGCGGGACAAAATCTCGTGAGCCAGCTGCCGACCGGTGAGTGGGTCGAGCGCGCACCTTATTTCGAGGCGGTCGCAATTGCCGGCGACGGAGTATTCGACACACTCAAAGCTATCAGCAAGCTGGTCTTGAAGGCGCTAGCCTGACAGCTTGCTTGCGGTGAATCTCCCAAACGCGATCACCGTCAGCAGAATCATGGTAGCGCCTCTTATCGCGGCGCTTCCCTTCATGACTTCCACTGTCGCGCGGCTGGCCGCGTTCATCATCTACGTGATCGCCGCGGTATCGGATTATTTCGACGGGATGCTCGCGCGGACGCGCGGCCTCGTGACCGATCTTGGCCGACTGCTCGATCCATTGGCGGACAAGCTTCTGCTCTTTGCGACGTTGATTCCGATGTACATCCTGATGGCTCCTCTCAACGATCCGTTTGCCCCGAGTCAGCTATCGCTTGGCTCGGCACACGCATTTCCCTTTCAAACACCGTGGGGAGAAGTTCCTCTTCCGTGGTGGATAGTTGCGGTCGTGATTGGACGCGAGCTTTTCATGACTGCGTTCCGGCATATTGCCGCGCGAAAAGGTGTTGTGATTTCGGCCATAGGTCCCGCAAAGTGGAAAACGGGATTTCAATCGGCGTGGGTTGGTGCCGCGTACTTCTGGTTTTTTGCGGCGACTTATGCACAAACAGTGAATGCCGAGGGCACTCTCTGGAATAGCTGGGCGTGGTTCAACGGAATTGCGGGCGTTCTATCGATGGCCGGCGCGGTTTTCCTCACACTGTATTCGCTCGCTCTCTATATCGCGCGTTACGGCCGCGTGATCACCGGCTGATTCTTTGAAGATCGAAGTCGTCACGATCGGCGACGAGCTGCTGCTCGGATTCACCATCGATACGAACGCCGCGCACCTTGCGCGGGAGCTCGCCGCGATTGGGGTTGAGATTACCCGGCGCACAACTGCGGGCGATTCGGCAGACGAGATTGGCTCTGCTGTTCGCGAAGCGCTCGAGCGCGCTGACGGTGTGATTACTACCGGAGGTCTAGGCCCGACGAGCGATGACATGACGAAGCCCGCGATCGCGACGATCTTCGGGCGTAGCATGTATCGCGACGATAGCGTCATTCGATCGCTCGAGGAGCGTTGGAAGCGAATGGGACGTCGCGGTCCGATCCCCGAATCGAATTTTTCTCAGGCGATGATTCCCGAGGGCGCGATGATCATTCCGAACGCTCACGGAAGCGCGCCGGGAATCTGGCTCGAGAACGATCGCGGGCGCTGGGTCGCGATGTTGCCCGGCGTTCCGCGTGAGATGCGCTCGATGTTGTCAGACGAGCTGATTCCGAGATTGCTGGCTCGGATGCGCGGAGATGGAAACACTCCCGCAGCCGACAACGTTGTTATGTCGTGGACGTTGCGCACTACAGGAATCGCGGAATCCGCGCTCGCCGATATGTTGGGCGAGCTCGGAAAATCAGTCGAAGGACTTTCGCCCGCTTTTCTTCCCTCTGTGGAAGGAGTGGACGTTCGGCTGACGAGTCGCGGTGTTCCGCAACTGGAAGCGATTCCGCGACTGGAGTCTGCGGTTGGAAAACTTCGGGCGGTAATCGGACAGCACGTTTACGGCGAAGGGGCGACGGACCTCGCCGCGGTAGTTCTCGAGTTATGTAAGGCGGAAGGAATCCGCATTGCAGTGGCGGAGAGCTGCACGGGCGGAATGCTCGGCGCGAGAATTACCGCGATTCCGGGCTCGAGCGACGTATTCGTTGGCGGAGTGCTGGCGTATGACAATTCCGCGAAGATCGATCTGCTTGGGGTGGGCACTGCTGAGATCGAGACTCACGGGGCAGTGAGCGAGCCGGTTGCGATCGCGATGGCGCACGGCGTGCGACGGCGCTTGTCAGCGGACATTGGGATTTCGATCACCGGTGTTGCGGGACCGGGAGGCGGCACGCCTGAAAAACCAGTTGGAACTGTCTGGATCGCTCTCGATGGAAGGGTCAGCGGAACGCGCGGACTTCGATTGATTGGCGACCGCACCGAAATACGACAGCGATCCACCCAGGCCGCGCTCGATTTTGTGCGGCGTCAATTGCAAACGGGTTAGATTCTATGCTCATGAGACGAGGAAAATTTGGGACGGGGAATGGCCCCGTTCGGGATGAAGAGGATGGCATCGCCACTGAGGATCAGACTCCGGATCCGAGCGATTCGCCTCCCGCGGGCTCAGGCGCCGGAGCGACGACTGATCCCGACGAGACCGAGACGGAGGTCGTAGAAAATCGTATCTCGGAGCTTCAACGCGATTTGACCACCGAGCGCGACAAAATGCTCCGACTGGCGGCCGAATTCGAGAATTATCGCAAGCGAGTAATGCGCGAGCGACTCGAAGCGGAAGCGCGCGGCAAAGCAGAGCTGGTAAAAGAGCTCCTCGAGCCGATGGATGACATTGCGCGTTTCGCGCATGTCGACCCGGAAGTGACCGACTCCACGACGCTGGTCGAAGGCGTCGCGATGGTCGAGCGCAAGCTGGAGAAAACAATGCGGTCGGCCGGTCTCGAGCTGGTGAATCCTCTCAACGAGATGTTCGATCCGGCGACACAGGAAGCGGTCGGCACCGAGCCTGCCGATTCTCCCGAAGAGGACGGGACGGTCGGCCGCGTGTACCAGGTCGGCTACACATTCAGGGGACAGCTACTGCGGCCAGCGCGCGTGGTTGTCAGGCAGTACGCGCTCGACCAGTAGAGCGCCCAGCTCATGGCACAGACCAAAGATTTTTACGCAGTCCTGGGAGTTCCTTCGACTGCGACTCAGGATGAAGTAAAAAAAGCGTACCGCAAGCTCGCGAAAAAATTTCATCCCGACGCGAACGCTAACGATCCGAAAGCCGCCGAGCGTTTCAAGGAAATCTCCGAAGCGAACAACGTTCTCGGCGATAAGGAAAAACGAAAGCAGTACGATGAGATGCGCCGGCTGGGTGCGTTCGGTGGCTTTGGTTTTGGCGACGGCGGCTCACCGAGGACCTCGCGCGCGGGGCAGGGTGCCGCTGGTGGTCCTTCAATCAATTTCCAGGACTTCGACATCGGCGGCCTCGGTGGACTCGGCGATCTTTTCGGCTCGATCTTCGGCAATGCGCGAGGAGGGGGCCGTCCGTCCGGGCCTCAACGTGGACAAAACGTCGAGACACTTCTGGACATTCCATTCCGCACAGCGGCGCGCGGTGGAAAAGTCTCAGTAGATCTCGAAGTGAATGAGGAATGTCCGACCTGTCACGGGACAGGCGGCGCGCCCGGCGCGACAATGAAAATCTGCCCCGAATGCAATGGGAGAGGTGTCGTGTCGTTTGGTCAGGGCGGCTTCGCGGTCAACCGCCCGTGCCCCGTTTGCCTCGGTAGAGGTCAGGTTCCGTCGCAACCGTGTCCTACTTGCAACGGCGCCGGGGAAGTTCGTACGCGAAAGAAAGTCGTGATCACCGTCCCCCCTGGTGTCGATACCGGATCGAAGATCAGACTCAAGGGACAAGGAGGAAAAGGTTCCGGCAACGGACCGCCGGGTGATCTTCTCATCACGTTCAACGTTTCGCCGGACAAGTTTTATCAACGCGATGGACTCGATGTAATTGCGGTGCTTCCGATCAACATCGCGCAGGCTACACTCGGCTCGAAGGTGAGCGTGAAGACGCTCGATGGCAAAAAAGTTCTGATAAAAATTCCGCCGGGCACGCCGTCGGGAAAAAGATTCCGCGTGCGAGGGCAGGGCATCCAGAAGGCTGACAAGCGCGGGGACTTGATTGTCGAAGTGCGAATCGAAACCCCGGAAAAGCTCTCCGAGGAACAGCAGCGCATGATGCGTGAGTTCGCGGAAGCGGGCGGGCTGAAGTATTAACGAGTACGATCGAGGCATCGTCGCCACTTTTTTCGGCGCCGTTGCTCTTGGTTTGATCTACACCATCAAGCCGGACTCTTCGTCGAATCGAATCACGCTCAGTCGCAGTGGCGACACGGTGACCGTGATCGACACGGCGAAGATTCACCCGTTGGGAACCGGATCGGACACGATCAGCTTTGCGCCATCCGACGCCGCTTCGTACGACACTACTTCGGCGGGATCCGGGCTGCGGCCCTCACCGCCGCCCCCGATCACACCTGCGGCGCCGTTGACGAATACGGGTGGCTCCTCTTTTCCGACTGTGACCCCCGCCGACCTGGTTACGATCCGGTCACACAATCTCATGATTCCGGTGCAGGGGGTAACCGCCGATAAGCTCGTCGACAGCTTTGACGATTTGCGCGGGGGCACGCGCCATCACGAAGCGCTCGACATCATGTCGCCGCGCGGGACACCGGTGCTTTCCGCGGATGACGGTCAGGTGTTGAAGCTCCACAACAGTGTCGCGGGAGGACTTTCGATTTACGTCGCGGATCCTTCACAGCGGTACATCATGCTGTACGCGCATCTCGATCGGTATCGGCCCGGGCTCGCAGCCGGTATGTCCGTGAAAAAAGGAGAGCTGCTCGGCTATGTGGGCTTCACAGGAAATGCATCGCCGGCTGCGCCGCATTTGCATTTCGCGATTGCGAGGTCCGACAACATGAAGGATTGGTGGAAAGGAACTCCGATGAATCCATTTCTAGTGTGGAGAGGAAGGTAGGTCGGCCACCGGCTACCAGCTACCGGCTGCCAGCTACCTCTTTACGCCGCGAGAATCGGGAGAGTCTCTCGCCCTTTTCCCGAAGATTCGATGATTCCACCACCAAGCACACGGTCGCCGTCGTACAGAACCAGCGACTGGCCCGGTGCGATTGCGGACACAGGCTCGTCGAGCGCGACCTCGATTTCGTCGTCACCGATTCTGACAATTTCGCCGCGCGCCAGCGGTGAACGATGTCGAATTCTGACTGAAATATGTGCGCCGACGGTCGGCCGATCGACGAGCCAGTTCACTTCGCGCGCAATTATTCCGCGGCCGAGCAGCTCTTCGCGCGGGCCGATGACGAGAGCTCGTTCATGAGGACGAATCGCAACGACATACATCGGTCGTCCGTATCCTCCCGGAAGTCCACGTCGCTGGCCGATCGTGTAGCGCGCGAAGCCGTCGTGCGTTCCGACGATCGTTCCGTCCGACGTCATGATCGGGCCGGGGTTTAGCGCCGGCGCCTCGAGACCCAATCGTCGCTCGAGGATGCGGACGTAATTCCCGTCGGGAACGAAGCAGATTTCCTGACTCTCCTGCTTGTCCGCAACAACAGCCAATCCCAGCTGTCGTGCCGCAGCGCGAATTTCGGCCTTCGTTGAATCGCCGACGGGAAGAAACATTCGCGCGAGAACGGCGCGATCGATTCCCCACAGAAAATAAGTTTGATCCTTGTTGTCGTCTCGCCCGCGATAGAGAACACCGTTTCTGACCTTTGCGTAATGGCCGGTCGCTAACCAACTCGCGTCGATTGCGTCAGCCTTGTGCAACAGATCGCGGAACTTCGTGAACGTGTTGCAGCGAACGCAGGGAATCGGCGTGCGACCGCGCGAATATTCTTCCGCGAAATTATCGACGACGTCGTGGCGGAAGCGACTCTCGAGATTCAGCACGTAATGCGGAATGCCCAGATGCTCGCACACTCTGCGCGCATCATTCACCGAGTCGAGCGAGCAGCAGGGACGATCGGGAACCTCATCACCCTCGCAGAAGAGCTTCATCGTGGCGCCGACTACGTCATAGCCGGCATTGACGAGAAGGGCTGCCGCAACCGACGAGTCAACTCCGCCGGACATCGCGACTAAAACGCGCTCCTTCATTTGATCAGCTCGCGGCGCTTAGCTGTCGAGCCTTTTGCACCAGCGCCGGAAAAACTTCAGCGACCCGGGTAACACTCTCGTCGGTCGTCAACGAACCCAAACTCATTCTGATTGCCGCGCCTGCGAGCTCAGGAGACACACCAATGGCGGCGAGCACGTGCGATGGGGTGATGCTTCCGCTGCTGCACGCTGATCCGCCCGAGCACGCGATCCCCCTGAGGTCCAGCGCCATCAGCAACGATTCATTGTCTGTGCCCGGGACGGAAACGTTGAGGACGTGCGGCGCGCGAGTGGTGTTGCGTCCATGAATGACCGCGTCAGGCACGCGCGCGAGGATCGCTGACTCGAGCTTGTCGCGAAGTGATGCGATGCGTCTACACTCGCGCTCGCGCTCTTCGATTGTAAGCTCCGCGGCGCGCGCTAGTCCGATTGCACTCGCGACATTCTCGGTTCCCGGTCGTCTTCCGCGATCCTGCGTGCCGCCGTGCATGAGCGGCTCCAGCGGAGTGCCGCGTCTCACGAACAGCGCGCCGATTCCTTTTGGTGCGCCAATCTTGTGACCGGAAATCGAAAGGAGATCGAACTGCTGCTTTCCGGCATCTATCTCGACTTTGCCGAATGCCTGCACCGCATCCGTATGCATCAACACACCGCGAACTCGAGCGTGCTCGGCGAGAGTCGGAATGGGCTGCACGGTTCCGATTTCGTTGTTGACCCACATTACGGAACACACCGCAACGCTGTCGTCGACCAGCGCATCGAATGAATCGATCGAGACGCATCCGTCATGATCGACCTCGATCAAGCGCTCTTCAGCGCCTTCATGTACCGCCTGATGAATCGCGCCGAGTACCGCCTTGTGCTCGATTGCACTCGACACCACCGCGCGGCGTCCCTTCTCTTGCATTGCGCGCCATGCGCCGAGGATTGCGAGGTTGTCACCTTCGGTTCCGCCGGACGTGAAGCAAATCTCGTCGCTCCGAGCGCCAAGGCAGCGCGCAAGACGCTCGCGTGCTTCGTCGAGCGCGGCGCGCGCTTCGCGTCCCCAACGGTGTGTGCTCGACGGGTTTCCGAAGCGCGTGCCGAAAAACGGCCGCATCGCTTCAAAGACCTCATCGCGTACCGGTGTGGTCGCTGCGTGGTCGAGATAAATCGGATTGGGAGCCATCGTTTAAAGCTAAGGGAGCGAGCGAGATAACATAAAGACGTAACTGAAGGTCCGAGGTCTCAGGCGGATAGGTTGCCAGGCGTGAGGCGAGGTGACAGAAAATCGCCTTCGCGCATCTGGCGCCTCGCCTCGTGCCCGGTTACCTGGATTGCTGTGACCTGGGACCTGTCGTTGAAGTTTTCAACCGAAGAACTTCGCCCGCACCGCCCAGAGATCCGGGAAAAATCGTTGCGAGACGGTTTTCTGGAGATAACGGGATCCGAGAGTTCCTCCGGTACCACCAGTACCCGGCCCGATGATCCGTTCGACTAATTGCACGTGCAGGAATCTCCACATAGCGAATCCCTGCTCGTACTCGAGCAATCCCTCCGCGAGCATCTGAAGCGGACGCTGGTGCTCGTCGCGATAAATCTCCTCGAGTGTGACTCCGTGAGTTTTCAGCAATGAGTTGAAAAGCTCTTGTAGCGCCGGTTTCTCGAGGGCATGCTGCACGATCTCCGGAATTTCACCGTGCTCAGAGAGGACCTGGAGAAAATGTTCGTCGCGTATTCCCGACGTCGCTTCGATCGCGCGGAATTGCTGGCTCTGTGAGCCGCTCGAGGTCCCGAGGTATCCGCGAAATTGCGCGAATCTTTGGGGCGGGAGGGTCTCGAGTGCATTGAGCTGAGCGGTGACAATCCCCACCAGAGCATTCACGCGCTTGACCGAACCAACAGCGCCGAGTGTGTCGCCTTCTTCGAGCCGCGCTACGAGTGCGCCGAGCTCGTGGAGGATCAGCTTGAACCAGAGCTCGCTCGCCTGGTGAACGATGATGAACAGCAGCTCATCGGGATGCTCTGGTGTGGATCTCAGTCGCTGCAGGGAGAGCAGCTCATCGAGCGCGAGGTACGACGAATACGTGAGCTCCTCGCTCAGAACGTCGCGACCTCCAGCGCGGCGATGTCGTCAACGCGCATCGTTTCGGTCGTAAAGAACGGCTCGCCGTAACGACAACGAATCAGCGAGCCGTAATGCGCCGCCTGATGTCTTACTATGTCGTACATCGGTTCACCGTTCGGGTAAACCTCGCCACCCTGAATCGCGTCATCGAACTGCGACGAGTAGCATCGAACCGCTTCGAGCTTTTTCTCGAAAGCATCGGTGATGTCGACGACGAACGTCGGCTTCATCCCGTCTTCGCGATACGCGAGGCAGTGAACGATTTTCTTCGGCCGATGGACCGGAACGTCCGGCGCAATTTTCTTGAGGCCGGCAATGAAGCAAGCGTCGCGGATGAGCTGCGCGGTGACTGCGTGATCCGGATGGCGGCCGGCGAGTGCCGGCGCGATTACAATTGTCGGCGCGAAGCGGCGAATCGCGACCGCGAGCAGCGTTCGCGTTTCCGTCGTGTTTGTAACCCCGGCATCAGGCAGTCCAAGATTCTCGCGCGCAGAAAGTCCGAGAATTCCCGCAGCGCGCGACGCTTCTTCGGCTCGCAAATCAGCGGAGCCTCGAGTTCCGAGCTCACCGGCAGTGAGATCGATTACGGCTGTGGTGCGTCCGAATTCAGCAGCGCGAATGAGCGTACCGCCGCAGCTTAGCTCGACATCGTCCCGGTGCGCGGCAATCGCAAGAACATCAACTGTTGTCATGGCGTGAATATAGTCCGGCCCGACCAATCATTCGTACCGCAACGCTTCGATCGGGTCGAGTCTCGCTGCGCGCCGGGCCGGAAGAATTCCAAAAACCACTCCGATGCCCACCGATACTGACACAGCGATGAGCGTCAAAAGAATCGGCACGCCAGCCTCGATATTCATGAGAGTCGTGACCATGCGGCCGAGTGTCAGCCCCACGATGATTCCGAGCGCGCCGCCAATTCCGGTGAGCGTCGCTGACTCGACGAGGAACTGCATCAGAATCGCGCGATGTGTCGCGCCGAGCGCCTTTCTCACACCTATCTCGCGCGTGCGATTAGTGACTGACACCATCATGATCGCCATCACTCCAATCCCGCCGACCATCAAGCCGACACTCGACAAAATGATCATCACGAGAAAAAAGACTCCAGTGATCTTGTTGAACGTGTCGAGGATCTGATCCTGCGTGATCATGTCGAAATTGTTTTTGTCCGCGGGCCTCAAGCCGCGCATCTCACGCAATGCGATCGTTACCGCCTCCTGTGCCTGCGCAGTCGTGACGTTCTTCTTCGGCTTCACGGGAATGAAAAGCGCGTTCGTCTTGTCGATGAAGAACTGATGATCGAGCATTTGATACGGGACAACGGCGCCGATCGACTGGCCCGGCGGCTCGAAGATGTTTCCGGGCTTCACATACACTCCGATGACTTTTGCGGGACGACCTCCGACGTGAATCTCTTTCTCGAGCGGATCTTCACGTCCGAATATCTTGTGCGCCGCATTTTCCTCGACGACGATAACCGACGCTCCACTCGCCAGCTCCGCCTTTGTGAACCATCGCCCGGACGCGAGCTCGCCTCCCTGAACTTCCTGGAACCGATCGTCTGCTCCGTTTACGATCAGGCTTTGGGTCCGCGCACCTTTGTACTCCAGTCGCGCCTGCGACTGCGCCCACATCCCCGCATAGAGAACTTCTGGCAGGGTCGCGATTCGTTTCGCTTCTTCTTCCCGGAGATCCGGCCGAACGCGAATCCATTTCGGCAGACGGTCGGGATTCACCGGCGTGTTCGTGAAAACCTTGATGACATAAAACGTCGACGGCCCTGCGATCTCGATTGTTCGCACGATTTGTTCTTTGATGCCCTGAACGATTGCGGCCATCATCATTACGGTCGACACGCCGATGACTACGCCGAGAATCGTCAACCCGGAGCGAAGCTTGTTCGCGCGTAGTGTGTCGATCGCAACGGATACGTTATTGCGAACGAGATCGGTGATCATTTACTCAGCCCGAAGTGCGGCAATCGGATCGAGCCGCGCCGCTCGGCTCGCCGGATAAACTCCGAACAACACCCCGACGCCTGCTCCCAGTGAAAGAGCGACGAGCACGGACCAGGTCGTGATTTTTGCGGGCAGCGGGGACGCAAGCGCAACCAGCGATGCCATTCCCCAGCCGACGAGAACGCCGGTCAAGCCTCCGAAGAATGCGAGTGCGATCGATTCTGCAAGAAATTGTCGGCGAATGTCGCGACCGCGCGCGCCGAGTGCCTTGCGGATTCCGATCTCATGAGTGCGCTCGCTTACCGACATCATCATGATGTTCATGATCACGATTCCGCCGACGACAATTCCAATAGCGACGATCGCAGGAATCACTGCAAAGAGAACTCGCGTCAAACTCTTCCAGAATGCGACGAGCGCGTCCGCAGTCTCGATGCTGTAGTCGCTCTCTTCACCGGGACGCAGGCGGTGAGCCTCCCGCATCGCGCCATCAGCGAGTGCCATTCCCGGCGCGACATCATCCGCGGTCGGCATTTTCACTGAGACAGTCGTCGTCTTGCGGCGGCCGTACAGTCCCTCGAACGAGCTGAGCGGCAAAAGCACGAATCCGTCGAACGACTGGCCGAGCACACGTCCTTTCTTCGCGATCTCGCCGACGATCGTGTAGCGTGAGCCCATGATGCGAATGTCGCGACCAATCGGATCGACGTTCTCGAAAAGATGATCTGCGACATCGGCGCCAATGACAGCAACGGGCCGTCGCTCGCGATCGTCCACTTCGCTTAGTGGTCTTCCGCGAGCGAATGAGTAATCCTGAATTACCTGATACGGTGCGGTAACGCCAAAGACAGCAACGTCGCCGAGTGTTTTGTCGCCCGAAATGATGTCGGCGATGGGAGTCGGCCAACCCGATTGCATGCCGACTGCAACCGCATTTGGAATTGCGGCAATGACAGCCTGAGCATCCGCCTCTGTGATGCGCGGCCGTTTCTGAATTCTCATGAACTCTTCGTCGTCGAAGAGTCCGATCTGAAGCGGCGAGCGCCGAACCTGAAACGTGTTTTGCCCGATCAGTGCGCCGGCGAGATTCTCACTGACATACGAGTTCATTCCCTGAATGATCGCGACGACGGCGACAAGAAATGTCACCGATACTATGATGCCAAGAAGCGTGAAGAAGGAGCGAATCTTGTTCGCTCGTATCTCCCCCAACGCCGTCGCGATTACATCGGCGAAATTCATGGGACGAATCTAGGTTGGGCGCCGAATCCCGCCACAAAAAACACTGCGGACCGCGGACTGCGGAAGAGCCGCGGACGGCGAATCCCGGAAAATGCGTTGTTCCGCGGTTGTCCACTTTCCGCGGTTCTTCCGCAGTCCGCGGTCCGCGGTCCGCAGTTTATTCGTATCGCAGGGCTTCTACGGGATCGAGTCTCGACGCTCGAACGGCGGGCAACAGTCCAAATACGATTCCGGTCACCGCGCTCACGCCGAGCGCTGCAACGATCGCCATCGGCGGAGTCGAAGCAGGCACCGGAGTGAATCGATTCACCATGTACGCGACCAGCGAGCCGCCGACTAGGCCGATCGCCGCGCCAATGCACGTCAGCGTAGCCGCCTCGACCAGAAACTGCCACAGGATCGTCGACCGTGTTGCACCCAACGCCTTTCTCACGCCAATCTCACGCGTTCGCTCGGTGACGCTGATCATCATGATCGCAATCACGCCAACACCGCCGACCATCAGTCCAACCGCCGACAACGCAATCATTACCAGGAAGAACACGCCAAAAAATCCGTTGTAAACCGAGAGCAGTGTGTCGGACGTGATCACCGCGAAATTATCCGGAGCGCCCGGCCTCAATCCGCGCTTCCCGCGAATCGTCGTTGTGACCGCATCGATTGCTTCGGTCTGCGTAACGTTCTCGCGCGGCTTCACCGTGAGATCGAGGCGACGCATGTACATGTCGAGGTTGCGCACGCCGCTTTCCATCGGCACGATCGCTCTCGGATCGCCCCCGGCGGACGAGGAGTTCGGTTTGCCCAGAAAACTTCCGATGTTGTGATAGATGCCAAGCACCTTGAACGGGACCCCGCTGATCGTGATCATCTTCTCCAACGGATCGGATCCCGGAAAAAGCCGCTCGGAGAGCTTGTCGTTTATCACCACAACACGCGCACCCGTCGTGTTTTCGGCGTAGGTGAAATTGCGCCCCGAAGTGATGTCACCACCTTCAACATCCAGCCACGTTGCCGCATAACCGTCGATCCCGACGTTCTGCTGTTCGCGATCCTTGTAGCGAACGGTTCCCCCGCCGCCAACGTGCGGCGTTACAGCGAGCACTTCCGGCAGTCGCGCGATCGCGTCTGCTTCGTCCATCGTGATCGGTGGATTTCTACGGTCCGGACAAGTCTCGTCTGTTCCATCACACACCGATGCCAAAGAGACAGGACGGCGATAAACGAAAAAGCTCGTCGGTCCCGCGGACTCGAGATCTTTCGCCACGCTCGCGTTGATTCCGTGAATCGCGGACGACAACGCGACGACCACGAAGACTCCTACTGCAACGCCAAGGATTGTAAGCGCCGCCCGAACCTTGTTCGATCGGATTGCATCGAACGCAATGCCGACGCCCTCGGTGATGTTGAAGATCTTCGATGAGAGACTCATCTATTCCTGCCTCAAAGCAAGAATTGGATCGAGCTTGGAGGCTCGACTCGCGGGATAAATTCCCGCGGCAATCCCAACTCCGGCACCGACGAGAACTCCAGCGACGATCGACCAGGGCGCAACTGACGCCGGAAGTGGTGATGTCGCCGCGATGATCTGCGCTAACGCGATTCCGAGAGCGATACCGATCGCTGCACCGACTGTGCTCAGCGTCGCCGACTCGACAAGGAACTGCGACATGATGTCACGCCTGCGCGCGCCGAGCGCTTTCCGAATCCCGATTTCGCGCGTGCGCTCGGCAACAGCTACCAACATGATGTTCATGATCACGATCGCACCGACAATCAATCCGATAGCGGGCATGACGACACCCGCTATCTCGAGCTTGGATTTGATCGCACCCCAGAATGAAAGGGCCGATTCAGAGCTTTCGAGCGCGAAGTTGTCGGGCTGTGACGGGCGAAGTCCGCGACGGGAGCGCATCACCGAGCGCACTGCCTCTTGTGCATCCACGAGGTCAGCCGGATCTGCCGTCTTGATTTTGATTCCGTCTATGATGCCGGCCGGATTCACCTGACGTCGCAACGCCGAATGCAACGGCCCAATTACGAAACGATCGAGCGACAAGCCGAACACAGATCCCTGAGGCTTGGCGACTCCTATAATGGTGTAGGGAATCCCACCCAGGCGTAGAGTTTTTCCGAGCGCATCGAGATTGGGAAAGAACTTGTCGGCGATCTCCTTTCCAACGACAATCACCGGAGCGCCCATCGCCATCTCCTGTGGCGACAGCAATCGCCCGGAACCGACTTCCAGGTTCCTTATCTTGAAATAGTCTCCGTCCACCGCTTCTGCGCTCAGTGTCCTGGGCTTGGAATACGGTGATTCCATTTTGACGTTGTCTTGCCCATAGGCAGCCCACAGAGTGCCGGGCGGCAAAGCGCTGACGACAGGCTGAATATCTGTGTCCCGGATTCTCGGTCGCCGCTGCCATTCCCGCCACATCTCTTCGGTGACGTCTCCGGTTTCGAAATCGGGCCGCCGGCGAAGCTCGAATGTATTTATTCCGAAGAGCTTTCCGGCGAAGTCGTGCTCCATGTAGTTGCTCATTCCCTCGACGATCGAGACGACGGCAATGAGGAACATCACACCGATTGTGACGCCGAGGAGCGTAAAGAAGCTCTTCAGCTTCTGCACGCGAATCTGCGCGAGCGCGAGCCGGATGGCGTCGAGAAACGGCATTCAGTTTTTAGCGCGTTGTAGTGTGAATCTCGCCGGACTCTACCCGCGCGGCGAACGCCTCTTTCCTCTCGTCGCTGGCGATCATTCCGTCGCGCAACACTACGACGCGACGCGCGTGCGCAGCGATGTCGGGCTCGTGCGTGACCATGATCACGGTCTGGCCCTGACTGGCGAGCTGCTCGAAGACTTTCATGATTTCTTCTGAGGTTGCCGAGTCGAGATTTCCAGTCGGCTCGTCCGCGAGAAGAATCGACGGCTCATTCACGAGAGCGCGCGCGATTGCAACACGCTGACGCTGGCCGCCCGAGAGCTCGTTCGGGCGATGAGTGATACGATCGCCGAGCTGAACGCGCTCGAGAGCCGCAGTGGCGCGACGACGACGCTCATCCGAGGGAACGCCGGCATAAACGAGCGGCAGCTCCACGTTGTGCAACGCACTCGCGCGCGGAAGCAGGTTGAAAGTCTGAAAAACAAATCCGATCTCGCGATTGCGAACGCGCGCGAGCTCATCGTCAGCTTTCGCCGATACCAATTCTCCGTTCAGCCAGTATTCACCGGCATCGGGAGTATCGAGGCATCCGATGAGATTCATGAGCGTGGATTTTCCCGATCCCGACGGGCCCATGATCGCCACGTATTCGTTGCGACGGATCGCGATGTCGACGCCCCGGAGCGCGCGCACGATTTCGCCGCCCATGTCGTACTCACGCTTCAGTCCTCGCGTGACGATTACCCATTCCGCGGAAGGGACGCCGCCGGGTGCTGCAATGACCGCCGCGCGCTCAGCTGTTGTGCTGAGCCCGGGATCTTGAGTCGTTGGCGTCACGCTTTTTTCTCCGCGGGCTTCTTCGTGTCCTTGTCCTTCATGGGCTTGACCAATGTTCCGTCCTTTAGATCGCGAATTGCCTGGTAGGTGCCGGCGACGATTTTCTCGCCCGGTTTGAGACCGGCGGTAATCTCGAAATACTTCTCGCCTGCTATACCAACTTTTACGGGATGGAACGTCACTTTGTTGTCGGCCCCGACAACGAAAACTCCTTCGGCTTCTTTCTTTCCGACTTCCTTTGACGGCGCCTTCGTGCGGCCGAGCGTAACCGCGCCGCTATCGCCCTTTGCGATGGGCTCGGGCTCACGCACCGTGAGCGCAATGATTGGCACCGACAAAACATTCTTTCTGGTATCGGTGATGATTTTTGCGGTCGCCGAAAAATCCGGACGCGTCGTCGCCGGCGCGTTCAGGAGTTGAATCGTCACTTCGTAATCGATCGCCTGATCGGACGTATTGCCCGCGGAGCTGTTCAGATTCGCTGCCTTCACCGAGCTGTTGGAGATTTTCGTCACGCGACCCATGAAAGTCGTGTCGGGGTAAGCGTCGATTTGAATCTGAGTCGAGTCGCCGATCGCGATTCGCGAAACGTCCGTCTCGTCGACTTTCACTTTCGTTTCGAGCACGCTCATGTCGCTAATCGTGAGAAGAGTCGCGGCGTCCTTGTTGAGCGTTCCCATGATCGCGGTTTCGCCTTCCTGAACGTTGAGACGCGTTACGCGACCCGACATCGGCGCGAAAATTGTCGTCTTCGCAAGGAGGCTCTGCGCGTCGCGCAACGAAGCCTGCGATTGCACGATTCCATTGTTCGCCGACTCGAGCGTTGCCTGCGCCACTTCGACCTGAGTTTTCAGCTGTTCGACTTGCTCGTCCGACACGAGAGTCGGATTCGCTTTCTTCAGAGCGAGCATTCGATCGTAATTGCGCTTCGCCTGCTCGAGACTCGGTCGCGCGGTCGCTGATTGAGATCTCGCGCTGGCAACCGCCGCGAGCGCCCGCTCAGCCGATGCTTTGTACTGCGAGGGGTCGATCTCCAGAAGGAACTCACCCTTGGTCACCATGTCGCCTTCCTTCACCGCGAGGCGAACGATGCGACCTGTGATGTCCGCGCTCAGATCTACTTTGGTCTGCGGCTGAACTTGCCCGCTCGCCGTGACCGACGCGACGAGATCGCGACGCTCCACTGGCTCGATGCGAACTTCAGTCGCCTTGTTTCGATTTTTCGCGGCTGTCGTGAATCCGATGATTGCGACGACAAGAACACCGCCGCCGATCAGACTCCATTTCTTGCGCTTTGACATTGAGTTTTCCTTTACCTGAGTGGGCGACCGACAGCGCTCTCCAGCGCCGCGAATGCCTTGTGGTAGTCGTAGATCGCGTTGATTCTATCGCTCTCGGCGCGCTCGTATGCCGCGCGCGACTCGGTCAGGTCGACGAAGGTCGCCTGCCCGTTGCGGTAACGGTCCTGCGTGAACTTGAGCTCGATCTTCGCCTTCGCCGAGTTCTGTTCCTGTAGCGCAGACGTTTTTTCTGCGGTCTTCAGTGTGAGATACGCTGCCGTGACGTCCGCCGTAATCGCCAGCTCGCGGGCGCGAACATTGTATCTCGCATCGGAGCTCGATGCCTGAGCTTCCTGCACCCGCTGTTCGCGAGCGAATCCATCAAAGATTGGCAACGACAATGTCGCGCTCAACGAACGAGGTGACCGCTGAAAGCGAAACGGGAATTGAGAGTTTTGTTGCCTCAGTGCATCCTGCTGCGCGGCGCTGAGCGCGATTGCATTGCACGCTGCAAGACTGTTGTCGAGCTTGAGAATTGCGCGTACCTCTTCCGTTCTAATGCACGATGCCTGCTCCGACGAAGCTTGCGCGATCGCCTGCTGCACGGGGAATTCCGGGTTTGTGTACGCGTATGTATAGCCGGAAATCCCCGTGCTCAAGCTTAGAGTCGGCGAGTACTGTCCCTTCTCGCGTTTGACGTTGAGATCTGCCGCTCTCTCTCTGGATCGAAGTGCGACGATGACTGGATTCTGCGCGCGCGCCGAAGCGAGCAGCTCAGAAAGCGCAGGCGGCTCTGCCTCGACAGGAAACTGCGTGGTAAGAACCACATCGGCCGGCTGATCGACGCCCATCAGCTGAAAGAGTTTGACCTTCTCGATCTCGATCTGGTTTCGCGCCTGAAGCACCTGAACCTGCTGTTGGCTCAGCGCGACCTCCGCCCGTTGCACGTCGAGCTGAGTCCCAGAGCCAACGAGAGCTTGTGCCTGAGCAAGAACGAGCTGCGCTTTTGCCGCGACGAGAAGCGTATCCTGGAGCTTTGCGCGGTCTTCGGCCTGAAGCGCGCTGAGGTATTGCTGCGTCACGTCCGACCGAAGAACCTCCGCGCTCCCATTGATGTCTGCGTCTACGGCGTCGCGATTGGCTCGCTCCAGTTTTGGAGTGATCAACGATGCCGAATTGATCCGGTAATTGATTCCGATTTGATACTGTGACTGGTTGACGTCGGAGCTGGCACCGAAGCTTCCTCCATTGAAGATCTGGCGACCGCCCTGCTGGCGTTGCGCGCTGAAGCTGGCCTCCGCGCTCGGAAGAAGCTGACCGAACGCAGTTCGGATGGCCGCGTCAGCTGCAATTCTGTTATTCACGGTTGCGAGATGAACCGGATTGTTTCGGCGCGCCATGTTGATTGCGTCTGCGATCGTAAGTGTCGCGACGGCGTTCGGTGCGGCGGCGTCGGAAGCTTTGGAAACTGTCGAAGAGGCAGGTGACTGGGCCACCGCCATGGACAACGGCGCGAGAGTCACCAGGAGCAGGTACAAACGCTTTTGCATTTTATGAATTGGGTAACGAGTCAGGGGGCCGTACGCGACACTCACACAGTCGGTTTCAGACTACAATACGCGATAATCACCGAGGTGCGTCAATAAGAAAAACTGCGGAACGCGGACTGCGGAAAAACTGCGGAAAACGGATTTCAGCGCGGACTGCGAACTAGTGCGGACAAGTCGGCTCTGGAGTCAGGTTCATATCGGTCCTTGAGCGCGTCCGCGATCCGTTTTCCGCAGTTTTTCCGCAGTCCGCGTTCCGCAGCTTCACTCTGCGAGTGCCGGCGCGAGGAATATCCGATCACTTATGCGAGATCGAATGCATTCATAAAGAATTTTCCCCTTTTCAGCCGTTGCGAGCGACGGTCGCCCAAGCGAGCCGGCACTTCCGCCGGGCACCTTGAGGCTCCCTCGACGGTAACGTCGGAGCTGCTCTCGCGACATCATATAGTCCTGCGCCAGCTCCTGGTGTACCATGTCCGGACACAGGTAGAGCATAATCGAAGTGTCGACTTCATCGCCGTGCATCGCCTCGGTCTGGCCTTCCAGGAGCTCGGCGAGATTGACGGCGAAGATGTCAACTACCCGAACTCGCGCGCCCGCGGTAATGACAGTCGCGAGCGCTTCCTGGTGCGGGTCGTGTCCGTGCGCGGTCAACAAAATGAACTCTTTTACACCGGTCGCTTCCCATGAAAACAGGAGATCGTTGAGCATGCGGTGCAAAGTTTTCTTTCGCACCGACGCGTTGCCGATGTATCCTCGCTCAGTGTCGACATTAACGCCGTATTCGATAGTCGGCGCGAGGAGGACCCCAAATTCTCTCGACAAATCGTCGGCGAGGTGCTCGACAATGATCGTGTCGCAGCCGAGTGGAAGATGAGGTCCGTGCTGCTCGCACGTTCCCACGGGCACGATGAGTCGTGGATCTTCGGAGAGGATCGCCTCGATCTGCATCGGAATGAGGTTTTTGATGCGGCGGGGCTGGTTTGCGTCGACGGGCACCACCGGTGCATGGGGCGCCGGTCGCGCGGATTCTTCGGGCAGCTCCGAGGGGAGCGGTGAGGTTGGAAGCATTGGCGTGCGGCTGGAATTGAAATCGTGAACCGTCGCTGGGGGTCAGGTGTCGCGCTCGTCACGGGCGGCAGCGCGATTCTTCTGCTGGCGCTGTGGCTGCGCAATCCTCTTCTACCTTATGGTAGTGAGCCGCGCGCCGCCAGCGGGGACCAGCTCGAGGCGCGCGCGCATGCGCTATCGCAGCTGAGATCCGCGCTGAGCAATGAAGTCGAACGGCTCACCGCAAAGGCCACGAGCTCACTCGACGCGCCGGCGGCAACTCCATTCGATCACCTCGAGAGCGTCGGAACGACTCCGGAAGAAGGCATAATCCTTTTCGACCACAACACTCCGATTGCGTGGACCGGCCAGCTCGTCGTCCCACCCGACACGGGATCGAGTCTGACCTCGGTGTCATTCAGCCCTTTCTATACGACGGTCTCGGTTGTTGCTCAGCGAAACGATCGCCGTGCGGTCGCGACCGGCGTTGTGCATGCAGAGCCGCCCGCAGACCGCCTTGTGAAATCGCTCGATGCGCGCGTCGCGAGGAGAGACAAGATCGCATCGTACACATTCGGCATCCCTGGTGACACAAGCGCTGGTGAGTCGGTTCTCCAGGTGCGAGGTGCGACGCTCCTTCGTGCTGACGCAACGCCTCTTCCACGTGGCGTCATGTTGTTTGCGCGAAGTGCAAAGGTTCGCGCGTGGGGAACGATGTTTCTTTGCGCCGGCGCACTGTTATTACTCGGGTTCGCATGGCGCGATCGCAAGCTCCTCGGAGAAAGATTGTTCGCGATTGCAATCTTGCTCGCCGCAGCTGCACTTGTTCCGTGGAGCAACTTCTCCAACACTGCGCGCGCATTCGATCCGACGTACTACTTCTCGCCGGCAGGCGGCCCGTTCACCGCGAACGCCGGAGTGCTCGCGGTCACTTGCGCCCTTCTTCTTCTCGCAGTGTACGCGATCGTGCGGTCGCGCGGTGTTCGTCCGCCCCGTGGCTTGTCATTGGTTGGGTCGATCGTCTTCGCAGTCGCCGGGCCGCTCATTGTCGAATCGATCGCACCCGGAATCGCGTTTCCCTCGTGGGGAACCACCGCTGCACTCTGGCTTACGTGGGAGATTCCGCTTTTCCTCCTGCTATTTGCGTTTTGGTTGACGGCCGTGTGGCTTGGTCGCATTGCATTTCGTCAGCGCGGAACGCTTCACCTTGGCTTCGCCGCGGCGGTCGCGATCGCGGCCGGTGTTTGTGCTTCCGCAATCGTCTGGCGAGTAGCCACTGAGAAACGACTCGAGCTTGCCGCGCACGATATTCTTCGCCTCGAGAATCCCGACCCGGATGGCGCTGCACTCTTACGAAGATTCGGCACCGAGCTGAGGCAATACGATTCGGCGGGAACGCGAGCGGATTTACTAAAGCGCTACGCGTCTTCCGATCTTGCGGCGGCCGATCTTCCACTCGCGCTTGCAACATGGTCGGTGACTGGAGAGCGAACCGCCGAGCTTCGACTCGCTCCGTTTCCATATGATTCGAGCCTCGTCGCGAAAATCGTCGACTCAGCGCGCGATACACTCCAGCCGGTAATCGTGCAGACCCTCGGCGTGAACGGACGAGAGGTAATAATGGCGATGCGCCACTCCGCATCGGGCGTTACGACCGCTGTGGCCTCACCGAGAACTCAGCTTGTGCCTCCCGATCCCTTCGTGTCGCTTCTCGGATTCTCGCCACCCGTGCAAACGGATCCGCCGTACGTCATTTCGATCGCGGACGTCAGCTCCGATGTCATACCGCGCGGAAGAGTGATCCATTGGCGCCGATCAGGAACCTCATTTCACGGTGACAGGGTCATCGCAACCTCACTGGGACCAAAGCGGGTTCACGCCGAGGTCGATCTGAGATCGATAGCTGCTCGTGTAGAGCGGCTTGTTCTCATAGTCATACTCAACGCCGCACTCGCCGGAATGTTATGGGCGCTCGGCGCACTGGTTGAAGGCGGATTTGTACGATGGGTTCGCGCGCGCTCGGTGAAATGGATTCGCAGCTATCGCGGTCGGCTCACGCTTGCACTTTCTGCATTCTTTGCGATTCCCGCTCTGGCGTTCGCGATCTGGTCGTATCAGCGCTTGAGAACCGATGATCGCGATGTGCGAGAGCTGCTCGTGCATGAGACTCTCGATGCGGTGGTCGCGGCCGCTGACAGCGCAAAGATCGGCGAAGTAGTGAGACCATACAACACGCCTCTGTTTCTTTACTCGAGTGGAGTGCTCAGCGCGGCGAGTGATTCACTTCTCGACGAGCTCGCCTCGCCGGGGCGAGCGCTTCCTCCGCCTGTGTACCTGAGTATCGTCGGGCATGGAGAGCTGAACGCCTCCTGGCAGAGAAACGTCGGACAATCGCGTGTGTTGTTCGGATATCGCGCTGCGTCCGCGCCGCAGAATCAGCGGTATGTACTCGCGGCTCCCGCGCGAAGTGACGAGTTGACGCTCGATCGACGGCGACGTGATCTTACGATCCTCGTCTTGTTCGCGACGGTGTTGGGTGCAGTCGCTGCGCTTTGGCTGAGCGGTGTGGCCGCGAAGCGTCTTGCGCGAGACCTCGAGCTGAGCCGAATCGAAGTCGCGCGCGCGGAGAGAATTCTCGCGTGGGGTGAAATGGCGCGACAAGTCGCACACGAGATCAAAAACCCGCTGACACCAATTCGTCTCGGCGTTCAACATCTCAAGCGCGCTCGTACCGATCCGCGCGTGAATTTCGAGCGCGTGCTCGACGAAAACGTCACGCGAATTCTTTCGGAGATCGACAGACTCGACGAGATTGCACGTGCTTTCAGTCGGTACGGCTCTGCTCCGTCGGAGCTGCCGCCGGCGGAAGACATCGACGTCGCCGGCATAATACGCGACGTCGTGGGTCTCGAGAAAATGGGAGTAGGTGAGCTGACGTGGACGCTCTCGGGCGCCGAGAATCCAATCTTTGCAAAGGCGCGCAGCGACGAGCTGCGCGAGGTGCTGCTGAATATTTTCGAGAATTCCAGACTTGCTCGCGCGCGCAAAGTTGAAGTGAGAGTTTCGCGCGGACAAAATTCAGTCTTGATAGCGATTTCCGACGATGGCTCTGGAATAGATCAGACGGCGCTGCCGCGCGTGTTCGAGCCGCAATTCTCCACCCGAACAACCGGCAGTGGTTTGGGTCTCGCGATCAGTCGTCGCCTGCTCGAGTCGTGGGGTGGCGCGATCGAAATCACCAGTGAGCCAGGGAAAGGTACGCGCGTGACGCTGACTCTTCTTTCTGCATCATGAGCTCTCCGCGACGTACTCCCTCATCGGGAATGCGGCAGATATCGCTTCCGTCTCATATCAGTGATTGGCAGCTGCCACCCGGCTGGAAGTGGGGTGCAGACGGGCTCTTCGGAGACCAGCGGCACTATCAGGAAATCATCGACGGACTCGGCCGCTCGCTGGCGCTCGTGAGTGCGCCGAATCCCGCGCATACCGCGTGGCTTCACTCGGAAGCTCAGCATCTCGCGCACCGCAGTCATCCCGCAATTCCCACCACGTATCACTTCTGGGAACGGCACCGCGAAACCCGGCGAGGGCCTGGTTATCTGAGGCGGTGGGTAACCGGAGAATCGTTGAGCGCGCACCTCGCGCGTCTAGGCACCGCGGAAATTCCGTACGTGCTTCAGGTCTTACGCGGCGCAGCTTCGGCCCTCTCGTATCTGCACGACATCGGCATCGCTCACGGCGGTCTCGGCGGGAGCACGGTTTGGGTTACTCCGACGGGTCGGTTGTGGATGATCGAGTGGCAATGGGCAATTCCGCGAAACGAAATTCCGGCCCGCGAAAGCCCGAGCCGCGACAACGAAATCATCGATGAGTCTTGGGCATCGGCACCCACGCCTCCCGAGTGGGCCGACGGATGGCAGCCGACGCCCGCGAGCGATCAGTGGCAATTGGCTGCGTTGTGTTTCGCTGCTCTTACAGGAGAGAATCCTCCCGCTGCGGATATTCCGCCTGTGAGATTGCTCAGACCCGAGTCTCCCGCGAGCGTAGCAACAGCGATCGATCGTGCACTGCTTCCAGAGCCCGCCGAGCGTTTCCCATCGATGTCTGCATTTCTTCGCACTGCCGACAGAGGATACGTGAGTCGCAGTACGATGATTGTTCCCGAGCGCGAAGAAAGATCGCCTTCGAGCGATCGCGATCGCGGTCACGAGTCGCGCGTGCGTTGGGCTCTTGGCGACGATTACGACATCTTGTCCGATCTCGGATCAGGAAGTTTCGGCAGAGTGTGGCGCGCGAGAGATCTTTCACTCGAGAGGGAAGTCGCCCTCAAGGTTTTGCATCCCCATATCGCAGCGGATGCGCGCGCTGTCGCCGCATTCTGGCGCGAAGCCAAGCTCGCTGCGCAGCTCGCACATCCGGCAATCGTTCCGATTTACGATTGGGATTCGAGAGGAGATTTGTCGTGGTACACGATGGAGCTCGCGGAGGAAGGATCTGTCGCAAGTCTTATCACTCGATCAGGTCCGCGCGAGCTGAGCGAAATTGCCGAGCCAGTATCGATGGTGCTCGAAGGACTCGCAGCGGCCCATGCGGTGGGAATCGTGCATCGCGATTTGAAACCCGAAAACATTCTCATCGATCGTTATCGTCGATGGCGCATCACTGATTTCGGAATTGCGAATGCAGCGGAAGAAGAGCAGGTGAGCAGTGCTGGTACGCCTGCGTTTGCCGCGCCGGAGCAATTGCTTGGCGAGCCGCAGGGTCTCGCCGCGGATCTCTTTGCCGTCGCTGGAATTGTTGTATTCGCGCTCACCGGTGCGCCGCCGTTTGGTGACGGCGACCCTCAGGAAATTGTTGCGCGACAGCTCTCTGAGCGCATCGATCTTTCTGCGTATTCGACTGCAATTGCCGAGTGGCTGCAGACTGCATTTTCTCCCTCGCCACAGGAGAGATTCAGTGATGCAATCGCGATGAATGATGCATGGCGCAAAGCGGTCCAGTCGTCATTGCGTTGGGAGAAAATGGCGTGGTGGAGGAAGCCGGCTGCGCGTTAAAAAATTCGCGCGAGCGTGGCAAGCGTCGCGCCATGAAGCATCAGTTCCCATACGACTAACGTGTTTTTGCCGACCTATAGATGGTGGCGTTGAACTTGCAAGCCCGATGAATTCGCAGTTTGGCAGGCTGCGCAGAAGCGTCCAGGTTGTTGCCGGACATATGTTTGCCGAGTCGCAAATCTAGTCGCGGAAAAGTGATTTGGCAGGGGAGAGTGTCTAGCGTGAGTGGATTTTTCTGCTATGATTGTCGAGCGGGGATCCGCGCCTTTTTGTGGCGTTGAGGGCTCTACCGGCATGCATCCTGCCTAACGGCAGACGCGAGCACCTAGACCCGGATAGAAGTTGCTGCATCCACCATTCAAAGAGGTAATGACCATGTTGAGAAGGCGTTGGACCGTCTGCGCAATGACGGCCTTGCTCTTCGGCGGAACGGCCGCGGCACAAGCGCCGGGTACGCTGCTGCTAGGCGGATTTGGGCAGTACACGAAGTTCGACGATGCGTTGAAGCTGGAGAACCACTGGGGTGTCGGTGGCAGAATTGGCGCGTTCTTCGCTCCGAACTGGAATCTCGAAGCGGAAAACTCATACAATCGTCCGCCGCAAGAAGGCGCAGGTCAGACAGGATCGATCTGGTACGGACCAGTCTCCGCGCGCATCCGCTACAGCTTCCCGATCGCGAGCGTCGCCTCCTTCCACATCGGCGCTGGTGGTGTGATCAGCGGCTACGCTGGGTATGAGCCGGATGAGCCATCACCATCGGAGCTGATTCCGATCAAGCAAAACAAGCGCGGATACAACTACGGTGTTGAAGGCGACGTTGGCTTCAGCATCGGACTCGGCAGCCTAGCCGCGATTCGCGTTGATGGAATCGCCGACTACATGCCGAACGGCGGCAAGACCATTGGCGCCAACGGGCCAGCGTATGGCTCGCACACCAATCTGCGCGCGCAGGCAGGGCTCGAGCTGCACCCGGACTTGGGGTCGCTTTTTGGCGGAGGCACCATGTCGACGGCGCCGTGGGCTCCGTACGTGTGGTGGGACGAGATGCCCGAGCACGCTCTACCGGGAACGCTCGAGATCGGTCCGTTTGTTCAGTGGACGCATTTCGATGACAAGGCACCAGGCAATCCCGATGCGCACATCGGTTTCGGTGGCCGCGTTGGCGTCTTCCTCAGTGACGTTCACTGGGAACTCGAGGGCGATGGACAGAATACGAAGGCGACGAGAAAGTCACCCCCAACGGGCCCGATCTTCTCGAACGCGAGCACCGACGTCAGCTACACGACGTTCGCGTTGCGCTTGCTGTACAACATTCCGATCGCATCGGCCGCTGAGTTCATTCTTGGCGCCGGCGCTGTTCGTTCGAACTATGCGTCCGAGTCGACAATCAATTCTGTCGACCGCCCGTTCCAGTACAACTACGGTATAAGCGGCGACGCCGGAGTTCGATTCCGCGTTGCGAATCGTGTTGCTCTTCGTGTAGATGGCCTTGCCGACTACATGAAGGACACGAAGAACCTGAACTTGATTGCCCGCGCAGGCTTGAGCTTGCTGCTCGGTGGTGGTCGTCGCGAAGTGATGTGCACGTACGCAGGTCTCGAGAACATTCCAGCTTCGAGTCCGCAGTGCGTCGCACCTGCTCCGCCTCCGCCGCCTCCGGCAGCGCCTGCTATGTGCCCGTATCCGGGACTTGGCAACCTGACGGCAGCTGATCCTGCGTGCGTCGCACCGGCAGCAGAGGTGACGATCGACACCACCAAGATCACCGGCCCGATCTACTTCGACTTCGACAAGTCGACAATCCGACCGGATGCAGCAGCTACACTCGATTCGAAGCTCCCGTGGCTCACGGCCAACCCCGGAATGCGAATCCGCATCGAGGGCAACGCCGACGAGCGCGGCTCGGATGAGTACAACCTCGCACTCGGTCAGCGTCGTGCTGCCGCGGCGAAGAAGTACCTCGTCGAGCACGGCATCGACGCCGGCAGATTCGACCTCGTCAGCTATGGTGAGGAACGGCCTGTCTGCACCGATCACAATGAAGATTGCTGGCAGCGTAACCGTCGCGATGATTTCGTGATCGTCACGATCGGCAGTGACAAGATCGTGGTACCGTCTGGCAACGAGTAAAAAGAACCTTTGGAAAAAAGAGGGCGGTCCGAAAGGGCCGCCCTTTTTTTGGCTGCCGGCTACCGGCTATCGGCCGCGAGCCCGAAGCCGGTAGCTGGTAGCTGGTGGCTGGTGGCCGGATTAATTTGGCTGGAGTGGCAACCGCATCGCCTGTCTCCTCAGCAACGTTGGCCCACGCCGACGAGCGACTCCACGCAACGTTCGACGACGCTGCAATCGGCGTCGCAACGCAGACGCTCGACGGCAGATGGACGTGGTTCAACCGGCGCTGGTGCGAGATCGTCGGATTCACGCGTGAGGAGCTGGTCGATCGCAACCTCGCTGGCCTCACGCATCCAGAGGATTTCGAAGCGAGCCTGGATTTCGAGAAAGAGGTGAAAAGCGGCGGGCTCGATCGCGGCTCGATTCAGAAACGCCTCATAAGAAAAGACGGCATCGTGGTGTGGGTGCAGCTCACGATGAGTATCACGCGCGATGCTGATTCGCGCACCGGTCAGTGCGTCGCGTTTCTCGACGACATCACCGAACGAAAAAAAGCGGAGCAGCGCGTCGCCGCACAATTCTCGGTCGCGAAGATACTTGGCGAAGCACCCGATGCAGACGATGCACTGCTCCGCGTAATCGAAGTGATCTGCCGCGAGCTCGGCTGGAATGCCGGATCGCTCTGGCAGGTTGACGAAGCAACGCAAATGCTGGTGTGTGTCGAGAGTCGGCGCCACTCCAGATCGAAAGACAAATTCCGAAGCCGCGAGCCTGATCCTCCGTTGAAGATTGGAGAAGGGTTGCCTGGTCGAGTGTGGGAATCAGCCACACCCGCGATGATCGAGGACGTTACGGCCGAGGTCAATAGTCCCCTGGGAACGCTCGCGACTTCGCTTGGAGTTCACGGCGCGTTCGCCTTCCCGGTAAAGACGGGGACTACCGTACTCGGCGTGCTGGAATTTTTCAGTCCCGACATTCAGCCCGCGGACGAAGAGCTGCTCAGAACAGTGAGCGTCATCGGCGGAGAGCTTGGTCTTTACCTGGAGAGAAAACGATTCGAGGAGCTGGGCGCGCAGAGTGAAGTTCGCCAGGCTGCGATTGTCGATGCCGCGCTGGACTCGATCATCTCGATGGATCACAACGGGCGCATCACACACTTCAATCGCGCCGCCGAGAAAACCTTCGGATACAAAAGTGAAGATGTTATCGGGAAAGAACTTGCCGACCTTCTGATTCCGGAGGAGCTTCGCGCCGCGCACCGTGCGGGCGTCGCTCGATTCACTCTATCGTCCGAATCTCGAATGCTCAATCATCGAGTCGAGACGTGGGCGCAGAAAGCAGACGGAACGCGGTTTCCTGTCGAGCTCGCAATTACTCGAATTCCTCTGGATGGACCGCCTGTGTTTACGGGATTCGTCCGCGACATCACAGCGCGCAAGAAAGCGGAGCAGGCAACGCGCGACAGTGAAGAGCGCTATCGCGGACTCGCTGCTGCATCCGTCGAGGGAATCATCATCCACGACAAGGGAATAGTACTCGACGCGAATCCTGCCCTGGGCAGGTTGTTCGGTTACGAGCTCCGGGAAATCCTCGGCCAGAATGCAGTCGATCTTCTTGCCGCACCCGAGTCGCGAGAGATGCTCATTCAGGAGATGCAGAAAAAAAGCAGCGGACCGTATGAAGTCGTCGGCATGAGAAAAGACGGATCGCGCATCGACGTCGAGATTACGGCGCGCTCTCTCTCCTATAGCGGATCGACGGTGCGCGTGGGCGCGATTAGAGACATCACCGATCGAAAGCGCGCCGAGAAGCAGGAGCGTGAGCTGATTCACGAGCAAGCCGCTCGCGCTGCGGCTGAAAATGCCGAAAAGCGCGCGGAGTTTCTGTCAGAGGCGAGCAGAGTCTTGAGTATGTCATTCGACTATCACACGACAATCTCTCAGCTCGCACACCTAACGGTGCCTGTGTTCGCAGACTATTGCGCTGTCGACGTTGTAGAAGGTCAGGGATTCACGCGATTGGGATTCGCTCACTCTGATCCAAAACGAGAAGAAGAATTCAAGGAGAAGCTGACGATTTTCCGGCCGGAGGATGTCTCACCCGACCATCCAGTGATGAGAGCGCTCACAGTTGGGGAAAGCGACATCAGAACGCACGTGGACCACGAAAGGATGCGCCAGCTGATAACAAACGATGAGCAGTTCAATGTTCTGCGAAGCCTGAATCCGCAGTCGACTATGACGGTACCCATGATCGCCTCGGGAAAAATTGTGGGTGCCTTGTCTCTCGTCTCGTCTCATGAGGAGCATCAGTACACCACCGAAGATCTTGCCATTGCCGAAGAGCTCGGTCGCCGGGCAGCGCTTGCTGTCGAGAACGCCCGGCTATTCGACGAGGCGCAACTCGCAACGAAAGCGCGTGACGACATGCTGGCGATTGTCGCACACGATCTAAGAAATCCGCTGAACACGATTTTCATGACCTCGCAGTTTTTGCTCGAGATTGTGCCCGAGTCTGAGCGGCCGACTGAGCACAAGCAGCTGTCGATTCTGTGGCGTTCGGCAGAGAGGATGAATCGCTTGATTCAGGATCTTCTCGAGGTGAAGCGCATCGAAGGTGGAAAGCTCGCGCTCGAGACTCGGGTTACTGACGCGTCGTCGATCATCAATGAAGCTGTCGAGGTTTTGCGACCGATTGCAGCGGCGAGCAAGCTCGGTCTCGACTGCGATATAGCATCGGATACGCCGAAGGTTACGGCGGATCCGCCGCGTATTCAGCAGGTATTGTCGAACCTCGTCGGCAACGCGATCAAATTCACGCCCGCGGGCGGGCAGATCATTCTGCGTGCGCGCCCGGGTGATAAAGAAGCATGCTTCGTTGTGGCCGATACCGGACCGGGCATCGCTCCCGATGCGCTGCCGCACATCTTTGGAAGGCTCTGGCAAGGAAATCGCGCTGATCGTCGAGGAATTGGATTGGGTCTGACAATCGCGAAGGGCATCGTCGAGGCGCACGGCGGTCGTATCTGGGTGGAAAGTCAGCTGGGTGCTGGAAGCAGTTTTTATTTCACCTTGCCTATTGCCGACACCGCACAAACTCAAACGCTCCAGTAGGTCAACATGACTCAGAAATTGTCTTTACGCTCGTCAGCTACACTCATTGCGCTCACGGGCGCTTTTGTTTTTCGCCCGGCGGACTTCGCGCCGCCTGCAACAACCGTCGATCCACAACTCTTTGCCGGACTCACATGGCGAAACCTCGGGCCATTCCGTGGTGGGCGAGTCGCGGCGGTAACCGGAGTGATCGGCCAGCCCGGCGTTTTCTACGCCGGATATCCGGCTGGCGGCGTATGGAAGACAACGAGCGCCGGCGAGACGTGGTATCCGATCTTCGACGACGTGAAGGAAGTTTCATCAGTCGGCGCCATCGAGGTCGCTCCGTCTGATCCGAACGTGATCTATGTCGGGACAGGCGACATGGGCGGAATCAACACGGGAAACGGCGTCTACAAATCGACTGACGCTGGTCGAAGCTGGCGCCACGTGGGACTCGACGACACAAAACAAATTCCTTCGATGCTCGTCGATGTGCGTAATCCGAATATCGTGCTCGTCGCCGCGCAGGGAGATTTGACAACAAATAGCCCGGCTCGAGGCGTTTTTCGCACGACCGACGGCGGCGTCACGTGGACGAAAACATTGTACGCCGACGACACGACGGGAATTCAAAAGCTTGCGCGCGCGTTCGATGTGCCGAGCGTAATCTTCGCCACGACGGTACGTCACTACGCTCCATCGCGGCCACCACAGCCACCCCAGCCGGATACAGGTCGCACCCAAACTCGAGTTTTCAAATCGACAGATGCCGGAGTCACCTGGCAGGAAATGACTGGTGGCGGCTTGCCGCGTCTCACTGGTCGCACGTCGATCGCAGTTGCGATGCACACCAATGCGCAGCGCGTTTTTCTAATCTCGAACACGGGATTGTATCGATCGGATGATGGCGGCGCGACATGGCGGCAAATGGCTGCGGATGATCAGCGCATTCGGAACGGGCAGGGCGGTTACAACTGCGGTGTTTACGTCGATCCCGGAAATCCTGACATCGTCTACACAGTGAATACTGCGAGCTACAAGTCCGTCGATGGCGGAAAAACTTTCACTGGATTCAAGGGTGCACCAGGCGGTGACGATCCTCAACAAGTGTGGATCGATCCAACAAACGGCCAGCGCATCTTCATGGGTTACGATCAAGGCGCGATCGTCTCGCTCGATGGCGGTGCGACATGGAGCTCGTGGTACAATCAGTCGACTGAGCAGATGTATCATCTATCGATCGACAATTCTTTTCCTGCGTGGATCTACGGTACACAACAGGACGCGGGCGCAATTCGCACGCGAATTCGCGGGAACCTGGGCGAAATCACTCCCCTGGATTGGAATCCAGTGAACGGCTGGGAGTGGGGAACCATCGTCGCCGACCCTCTCGATCCGAACACGGTGTATTCGAGTGGATTTGGCATCGACAAGATTTCGATTGGGAGTGACCAGTGGATCAACGTGAGTCCGAACAATGATCCGGCGGTGCGACTGAGAACGACGAATTCACAGCCGCTCGTTTTCGCGCCCTGGAATCAGCACATGATACTCACAGGGTTTCAGATGCTCATGTCGTCTACCGACGGTGGCGTGCATTGGACGCCGTTGAGCCCCGACCTGACGATTCCAAAATCTTTCGCGGCCCAGCCAGCGCCGGCGCCAGGTGCACCCGGTTCCTTTCCGTCGCCCGCGAACTTTGGCGCGATCGAATCCATCTCGGCGTCGACTGCAGCTCAGGGACTTATTTGGGTTGGAACGAACACGGGCCTAATCAAAGTCACGCGCGATGGCGGCGCCAATTGGGAAGACGCAACGATTCCGGACCTCGCGTATCCAAAAACTCGAGCGAACATCTTGACGATCGAAGCATCGCACTTCGATCCCGGAACGGCGTACGCAGCAGTGGCCATGTCGAACGCCGGTGACTACGCGCCCTATCTCTATCGCACCCGAGATTACGGTCACACGTGGACAAAAATTATCGACGGTCTTCCGACGAATCAGGCCAACGGAAGCTTCGTACGAGTCGTGCGCAACGACACGAAAAAACAGGGATTGCTTTTCGCCGGCACTGAGAGCGGAATGTATGTCTCGTTTGACGACGGCGATCATTGGCAGTCGCTCATGGAGAATCTTCCGACTACTTCGTACAGGGACATCGCGTTCAAGGATGACGAGATAGTCGTCGCGACGTATGGACGCGGACTCTGGGCACTCGATGACTATTCGATGCTCCGTCAGCTGACGCCGGCGGTCAGTCGCGAAGCGGCTCATCTCTTCAAGCCAGGTGATGCAGTGAGACTTCGCCGCAACACAGGACAGGATACTCCGTTTCCTCCTGAAGTTCCTCACGCTCTAAATCCCCTCGATGGCGTGATCATCGACTATTGGCTTGCGAAAGCGCCGACCAAAGAAATCACTCTCGATGTTCTCGATGCATCGGGCGCGCCAGTACGTCACATGTCCAGCGCGGTCCCGACTCCCGTTCCAGAAGCTGCTCGCCCACCGGAGCCCAATTTCTGGATCGCTCCGCCTTTTTCAATTCCGGCGCGCGCCGGTACGAATCGCACGCACTGGGATTTGCGCTATGATGCTCCGCCATCGCCCACGCACACGTTCGAGATCAACGCGAATCCAGGTTTGACTCCGCCTTCGCCGCTTGGGCCGCTAGTGGTGCCGGGAGTGTATACGCTGAAGCTCAGTGTCGATGGGAAGAGCTACACACAGACCGTCAGCGTACGGGCGGATCCGCGCTCGCCCGCGTCAGCTGCGGCGCTTCAATCGCAACACGAGCTTCAGATGAGGATCACCGATGGAATACGCGAATCGTATGCGGGATGGCAACTCGCGGGCGCTTTGCGGTCGGCGTTAGTCGCGGCTGTTCCATCAAACGCCGCGCAACAAATGGCCGATCTCTCCGCTCTTGCCACGACATACTCCGCACAGCTCGACACGGTCGGAGGACTCGATACAACGCGCGCGAGAGGACGAGGAGCTCAGTCAAGCGCACCGAACTTCAGATCGATCAATCGTTCGCTTGTCGGTTTGCTCAATTCGCAGGAAACCGGCGACATGGCACCAACTCCGGCAATGCTCGCTGCATACACGAAAACGTGTACCGATCTCGCTGCTGCTGTGACGGCGTGGCAAAAGCTTGCTTCGACGAATCTCACGGAGTTCAACACGGCGCTTACGCGTCGCAAGATAAAGGTGCTCGCTGCGCCGACGGGAGTATTGCGACCGCCGAGTTGCTCGTAAGCGCCGAAGCAGGTAGTGCATACGCTCAGTTTGCGGGTAGGGAGTGATCAGTTTTCTCAGTTCGGAGTGATTCAGTAGCATTGCCGTGACGACAGATCTTCGCCGAGTTCCAGGGACGGCACTCCGATATGCCGTCACGGCAATGCTACTCGAAACGCCGAACTGAAATGACTGAAAACTCCCGACGCGCAAACTGAGCGCGTCGCAATCCCGCATTGATTTGGTAACCGCTGCAAGGGGAAGGTGCCGCTGTGGTTGCGCGACTAAATCACCATCCTCAGATGCTAGCAGCAATTCAGAGCGCAGCCGTCCTTGGTATCGACGCATACGATGTCACCGTCGAGGTAGACGCGACCAATGGCTTGCCTCAATGGACAATTGTTGGATTGCCAGTCGGTGCAGTAAAGGAGAGTCGTGAGAGGGTAGGGTCGGCGCTCGTCAATTCCGGATTCATGCTTCCTCCTCGGCGCATAACGATCAATCTCGCGCCGGCTGATGTCCGAAAGGAAGGAACAGCATTTGATCTCCCGATTGCGCTCGGAATTCTTGTCGCGACTGAACAGCTTCCCTTCGACTCATTGAAGGATCGCGTATTTGTAGGCGAGCTTGGACTCGACGGATCTGTTCGAGGAATTCGCGGGACGCTGTCGATTGCCCGGCGCGCGTCGCTTCGCGGGAATGGAACCGAGCTCGTGATTCCTACCGTGAACGTTGGCGAAGCATCACGAGTCGGCGCGCTGCGAATTGTTGCGCCGGAGAATCTTCGAGCGCTCGCGAACGAGTTAGCGAATGGTTCGTTGTCGCGAGCACAGTCGATTGTTAGCACGACCCCGCCTGCGACTACGGATGTCGATTTCGCCGATGTAGTTGGACAAACCGCAGCGAAGCGCGCTCTCGAAGTCGCGGCTGCGGGCGGGCACAATCTCCTGATGACCGGACCGCCCGGCGCTGGGAAAACAATGCTCGCTCGGCGACTTTCAGGAATTCTTCCGGAGCTGACTGAAGCTGAATCGCTGGAGGTGATTGCGATTCAATCTGTCGCGGGTGTTTTGCCGGCGAGTGTTCCATCGACTTGTCCGCGTCCGTTTCGTGCTCCGCATCATTCGATATCGTCGGCGGGATTGATCGGTGGCGGAAGCAATCCTCGCCCGGGTGAGGTGAGCCTCGCGCATCACGGAGTTCTTTTTCTCGACGAGATGCTCGAGTTTCCGCGATGCGTTCTCGAAGGATTGCGTCAGCCGATGGAGGATGGTCGAGTGGTGATTGCACGCGCGTCGATGTCGGTGGTGTTTCCCGCGCGATTCACTCTCGTCGGCGCAACGAATCCGTGTCCGTGTGGCCGACTTGGAGATGGTACAAGCGCGTGTTCCTGCTCGACGACTGATGTCGAGAGATATGCGCGTCGAATGTCCGGGCCGCTCGCTGATCGAATCGACATGCGCGTCAATGTCGGTCGCGTTCCGCTGAGCGATCTTTCGTCCGCTAAGTCAGAAGAATCGTCGCCCGCTATGCGGAGTCGAGTTTCCCTCGCGCGTCAACGGCAGCAATCGAGGTACGCGCACATGAAGGGCGTGTCGTGCAACGCACATGCTGCGGGTCGATGGATCGATACGAATGGTGTCGTGACGCCGTCGGGGCGACGAATGCTTCACCGCGCAGCTGAAGGATTGCAATTATCGGCGCGTGGTTATCACCGGGTTCTCAAAGTCGCCCGAACGATCGCTGACCTCGACGAATCGGACTCCGTGGCAGTTCCGCACGTAGCTGAGGCGCTGCGGTATCGCGAATAAGTCATTCAGTACCAATACTCTCATGATTGTCATGCCTTCTCAGTGAGCGAAAACCGGCGCGGTTTCCCAATTCTTCCCCGATGTCGGAGCCCCTTCAAGAGTCGCTGACGCTCGCCGGTTAAGTTCGGTCGTTATCGGGAATGAGTGCTCGGGCGTTTGAAGCTGCTTGAAACAAACGCGAGCAATCATTATCGACGACTTGCTCGTACGGGATCCAGATTCGCTGTAACTGACCGTTGATACAAAAACAGCACTTCCCTGTACAAAAACGGCATTGTGGGTATTCGCCATTATGGGAACTTGGACGTCTCCACAACATCGAGCAGTGAAACGATGCGTGAGATCTTACTGTTTCTTGCGAACAGCGGTGAGAGAACCAGTCTTTTACAGAGTGCACCAACGCTGACTCTTCGTCTCTGTGGTTCCGTGGGCGAATTTCACAAATCCATTACGCCTGACACCAAAGCCATTATTTGCGAATTAGGTCTTGGTGCGCTCGATGACGCCACTGTTCTCGACACGATTTATCGATACGGTGTGAAGCTTGTAGTCCGAGGCCAACTCACGTACGCGACTACCGCGGAAATTTCACGCATCTCAAAAAAGTTAAGCGATATCAGAGTTTCACTGCGGAGAACCGCCTCGACCTCTGAGATACTGGAGCCGTGCAGGCTACTTGAAGAGGCGGATGGTGGGCCCGTTGCGCTGATGATAGGCCAACTTGAATCGGTGACTCAGCTAGACGCGCGAAAGTTCATTATAGCTGCGCTTGTATTAGGCCGTCAAAGAGTCGGCGTTCCCGAATATGCAGATGTA
>JBHELX010000033.1:0-37917 GCA_046262875.1 Gemmatimonadaceae bacterium
TCGCTCCATCGCTCCATCGCTCTATCGCTCTATCGCTCTATCGCGATTAGAGAAGCGCGACAGGATCGCGATCCAATGTCATTCTGAGATTACTGGGTACCTCGAAGCGCTCCATGAAGTACCGCGACACCCGCGTCAGCTCACTGGCGTGCGTTGCCTTGAGGAGAACGTGCCAGCGCCAGCGATTTTTTATCCGTTCAATGGGACACGGTGCCGGACCAATGAGCGCCACTGAATCAATTCCGCGCCTCTCGAGCAGATCTCGCAACCAGTCTGCGGCCGCAATCGCGAGGTTGCCCGCCGCGATTGCTTTCGTTCCGCTGAACACAATGTTGGCCAACCTCACGTTCGGCGGATATGGCGGGCTGACACGTCCAGGCATTTCTTCGCGCACGAATCGCAGATAGTCATGTGTCACCGCGCACACGACAGCATGGTGTTGCGGCACACGCGTCTGAATGACAACGCGACCACCCTTGGGACCTCGGCCCGCGCGACCAGCCACCTGACTCAGGAGCTGAAAGCAACGCTCCGACGCGCGAAAATCGGGAAGATTTATTCCGGTGTCGGCATCGACAACTCCGACAAGCGTGACGTTCGGGAAATCGAGTCCCTTCGCAATCATCTGGGTGCCGAGGAGAATGTCGACAGAGCCGCTCGCAACTCGATCGAGAATTTCCGCGTGCGCCCACTTTCCACTTGTCGTGTCGAGGTCCATCCTGGCGATTGACGCGGACGGAAAACGATCTGACAGCAACCGCTCGACCTGCTGGGTTCCCAGTCCCCGCTGGCGTAGCGTGCGACCACCGCACTTGCGGCAAACCTGACTTGGCTCTTCCTGATGCCCGCAGTAGTGACACAGAAGCCGCTCAGGCGCGCGGTGAACAGTGAGCGTGATGCTGCAGTTTGGACACGTCACGACAGTCGAGCATTCGCTGCACATGACAAACGACGAATAGCCGCGGCGATTGAGTAGCAAAATGCTCTGCTCACGACGCGCCAGTGTTTCCTGAATTGCCTTGTCGAGATCATCCCGAATCACATGCGCATAGGCAGGCGACGCCGGTCCTTCGCGCGGCTCATTTGGCCCGGTTCGATTTCTTAAATCGACGACGTCGATACGAGGGAGGCGACCGCCGCCAACTCGTTCGGGAAGGCTCAGCAGCGTGTACTTCCCAGTCTCTGCATTCGCCCAGCTTTCGAGCGAAGGCGTCGCGCTTCCGAGCACCACGACTGCGCCCTCGAGACGCGCACGGACGATTGCGACTTCGCGCGCGTGGTACCGCGGCGTTTCCCCCTGCTTGTAACTCGTTTCGTGTTCTTCGTCGACGATTATTGCGCCGAGGTTCGTGAGCGGAGCGAACACTGCCGATCGGGCGCCGACAGCAATGCGTTTGTCCCCGCGTTTGAGAGCGAGCCACGCGTCGTATCGCTCACCATCGCTCAATGCAGAGTGAAGAACCGCGATGTCGTCTCCGAAAACCGCCCGAAACCGATCGACCGTCTGTGGAGTGAGAGCAATCTCCGGAACGAGAACGATTCCGGTTTTTCCTTGCTCGCTGACCAATCGCTTGAGTATCTCGATGTAGACGAGCGTTTTTCCGCTGCCGGTGACGCCGTTCAAAAGAAAGACATCGCCACCCTTCCCGGCGCTGACGGCAGCGATCGCCGTGGACTGCGCCGATGTTGGCGTATTACGATCTGGAGCCTTCGCGGGGCGCGAAGCGAATGGGTCGCGTTCGACGATTTCGTCTTCGACAACAATCAGTCCGCGTTTCTCCAATCCCTTCAATACGGACGACGAAAACGCGAGCTGTTGCAGCAAATGACCGAGCGCGCTTCGTCCACCGAGAGATTCGATCAGCTCGAATAGCGCGCGTTGCTGCGGAGCCCGCGCGAAAGCTTTCTCGCGCTCGAGAAGTGTCGGCAGGTCGGCTCGTATTCTTACTATGCGATGTGTCTTGCGCGGCGGGTCCGGTTTCTCCGCACCTGCCAACAACGACGGAAGCGCGGTTCTCAGGGTGATCCCCAGCGGGACGATGTAATAGTCCGCCATCCATTGGCAGAGCTCGATCATTTCTTCGCTCAGGACCGGATCGCTGTCCGGCACGCTCTTGACCACGCGCAATTTGCGAGGAGCCACGCCGTACCCGACCCCGAGGCAAATTCCTATTTCAGTCGTGCTTCGAAATGGAACGACGACGCGTGATCCTCGCGCCGGCATGCGTGATGCCGGATCAACAGCGTACGTGAATGTCTGAAAAAGAGGAACAGGTAGAGCTACTTCCACCAGCCCCTGTGAACCCTGGGGCATGATCTACCTGCTGCCGGCGCTCGCTAACCGGTGCTCGTTTGATTGAGTTGGTACGACTCCTAGGCCAGGCTTGTCAACGAGCTCGATCTTTCCGCCGGTGATCGTCGCGCCCACGAACGGATCGTCCTTGAGTAGCGCCGCCCCGTCGAGATCTGCGTGATCGAGTAGTGGAGCGAGCTGAGCTGTCGCCGAGATTCCAAGACTCGACTCGATCATGCAGCCGGCCATCACCGACATCCCGAACGCGCGCGCAGTGTGAACCATTCGAATTGCTTCGCGAAGACTTCCGCATTTCGCGAGCTTGATATTGATCCCGTCGACCGCACCGGCCAGCCGCGGAATATCAGTCGCTACGAGACACGACTCATCGGCCACGATGGGCAAGCGTGATCTCTGGCGAACAAAGCGAAGTCCCTCGATATCATGGGCGACGACTGGCTGCTCGATGAATTCAACGCCGTGGTCGGCGAGAAAATCGCTCATGCGCACTGCATCCGACGGAGCCCACGCCGCGTTTGCATCCACGCGCAATTTTTTGTCGGGAGCTGCTTCGCGAACAACGCGAATGATCTCCATGTCGCGATCGGTTCCAAGCTTCACTTTGAGAATCGGATACTCGGCCGCATCCGCAACACGACGACGAAGACCTTCATCGTCGGCAATGCCAATAGTGAAGCTCGACTCCGGAGCATCCGACGGATCCAGTCCCCACATGCGATACACGGGAATTCCAAGCCGTTTTCCGACGAGATCGTGAAGTGCGGAGCTCACTGCTGATTTCGCCGAGCCATTGCCGCGCAGAGTGCGATCGAGCTGCGCTTCGATCGATTCGAGTGACCATGCGTCTGCTGTCGCGAGTACTGGGATAAATCGCTCGAGCGCCGAAATGACTGAACCGACGGATTCACCGTAATATCGATTCGGCGCTGCTTCGCCGAATCCTACCAGTCCATCATCGTCCTGGATTGTGACGATGACGTTTTCATGCCCCGCGTAGCCGCCCCGCGCGATAACAAAGGGATACCGCGTGTGGAGAGAGATTACCTCGTGCGAGAGCTTCACGCGCGGCTGGCAGCAGGCGCAAGAGACGTACGTGGGGTCACCACGCGCGCGCTCCACGCCGTCCGCATCTCGTCCGGAGCCTGCGCGCCGGAGAGATATCCGATAAGCGCGTCGGCAAGCTCATTCCCGCGCTGATACCGATCTGCCGCGCGCTTCTCGAGACACTTCATCACGATCGCCGAGAGCTGGGAGGGAATTCGCGAATCGACGACTTCGGGCGATGCTGCGGTCTCGGTGACGTGCTTGTAGCTGATAGAGTAGCCATCGGCACCGTCGAATGGAGGAAAGCCCAGAAGCGTCTCGTACATCACGACGCCAAGCGCATAGATGTCGCTTCGACCGTCGAGCAATTTTCCGCGAGCCTGTTCGGGGGACATGTAGTGAGGAGTTCCCATGACGTTTCCCGTTCCGGTCATTCGCGCGCGGAAATGCCCCGTCGCAATTCCAAAATCCGTTACCAGCGCGTTCTCGTCTTCATCGAACAGAATGTTGTCGGGCTTGATGTCACGGTGCACCAGCCCGTGCCGGTGCGCGTAGTCGAGAGCGCACGCTACTTGTGCAGCTATTGCGGCTGTTCGCTCAGGGGGAAATGATCGGCGGTTGTTGATGCGATCGGCGAGCGTGCCGCGCGCGAGATACGGCATCACGAGATAAACCTGGTCGCCGACTGATCCGAAATCCGTAATCGAGCATATGTGCGGGTGAACCAGCTGCGCCGCTGACTCGGCTTCGCGACGGAATCGCTCGCGCATGTCGGCG
The DNA here is from genome assembly GCA_046262875.1 of Gemmatimonadaceae bacterium. Lineage (GTDB taxonomy): Bacteria > Gemmatimonadota > Gemmatimonadetes > Gemmatimonadales > Gemmatimonadaceae > UBA4720. Next base: position 4,136 of record JBHELX010000033.1, read on the forward strand.
TCGCGCGCCAGATGGGCATGCATCACCTTGAGAACTACCGGACAATCGAGAACGATGTGCAGCGCGTAGTAGACGTTCGCCATTCCACCTTCGCCTACGCGGTGCATGATGCTGTAGCGACCGCCGGTTATCTGGCGCAGCGCAGTGATTGCCGGGTCAGGAGGCTGCGAGCTTTTGCTGGACATGACCGGCAACAGCTCGCTGCAGCGAAGACATCGCGCCGCTGCCGACCGATTCCATGAGCCACAATCAGGACAGAACATCTCTAACCGCCGAACTCCATCCGGACGAAATCGTACGGGGGCCACGGTCCACTCAACCTAAAATCGAGCTCCGCGTTCCGCTGGTCTTCCTTTGCAACGAGCTCGCCGAACAATCCCCAGCGCTCCATGTCGACAAGGAAAGACGCGTGCGCAACTACGGTAGTATCCTCCTCCGGAACCGGCAATGAGATTGTTGCCGCGGCCTGACCGCGCAAGACTCGCATGCTGTCGGACGCCAGCGCCGCCAATTGTTTAGTGTTTTCCTTTATCTCCGCAGCAGTGGCATCATCCGGATCGGCGTTGAGCGACTTGGTTATCAAGACGCGCGCTTCTCCGTGGCCTTCAACCAACCCGAGCGCCTGTGTCAGCGTGAAGTAGTGAAGCTCGAGCCATCGGGCGAGACTTTCGCGGTTTCGGAAAGTAGTTCCCGGCGGTGCAGGAAGAACCGCTCCATTCGACTGAACTTCTTCGAGAACGCGCGTGTACTCGTTCATTTCCTTCTCGTTGAGCGCGACCCTCGTGTATTTGCCCGGGGAGACAACGGCGCCAAGCATTCGAAACGCGACCAGAGTTGTGCCTTCGGCCAACGAGTCGATGGGTGTCGAGTCGATTGCGGCGACGCCGTAAAGCCGAAGAGCCTCTATAGCAGCTTGCGCCATTTCAGAACGATGAGAAGCACTGCGCCAAAAGCCAACTGGACTCCCACGAGAATCCAGAATCCACCGGCATGAAAGTGTAGCGGAATCTTGTCGAAATTCATTCCCCACATTCCACTGATCACGACGAACGGAAGACTTACCGTCGCCACCACACTCAACGTCTTGGTGATAGAGCCAAGACGGTTGGACACCTGAGTGAGATAGGCGTCAAGCGTGTTGCTCAGAAGCTCGCGGTACGTCTCGAGTGCGTCGTTGATGCGGAGAATGTGGTCGTGAATGTCCCGGAAATAAACCTGCGTGTCAAAAGTCAGAAGCGTGCTTGGACGATTGGTGAGCACCGCGAAGACGTCGCGCTCCGGCGCAAGGTGTCGTCGGAGTGAGAGCACCAGTCGCTTGACGCTGAAAATTTCGCGAAGGGCACTTTTATCGAATGACGTGAAGATTCTCGCCTCGAGTCCGTCGATGAACTCGTCGAGCTGGTCGACGATCGGAAAATATGCGTTGACTGCCTCGTCTACGATCGCGTGCATCAGCCTCGCGGGCCCTGCGTCGACGAGCTCGGGCTTTCGGCCAATCAGCTCGATTGTCGCCTGCACAGGTTTCGTGTGCTCGCCGTGCACGGTGACAAGAAAATTTTTTCCGAGAAAAAACGTGAGATTGACTGTGTCGATGTCGTACGGATCCTCGGTGCTCGCGTTAAATGCGATCGTACGAACAATGAGGATCAGGTAGCCGCTGTACTCCTCGATCTTGACGCGCGATTTCGGATTGAGACTGTCTTCGATTGCCAGCGGATGAAAATGAAAGACGTCGCTGAGTACTGCTGTCTGCGCCGGATTTCGATAATCAACGTCCACCCACAGCATGCCGGTTTGGGATTCGAGAGCGCGCTTGATATCGTCGACTGAAAGGTCTGTTCGGGTTTGACTGTTGGGCGCGCGATAACAGCTCCAGGGCTGATCACGTTCAGGCTCGCTTCCTGAGAAGGCCATAGCCATCGGCCCAGGTGACTTTGTTGTCGTGACGCCGGTGCTCTCGGACATAGGACTGGAAGCTAGTGCATGGAGAGACCAGCAAGAACTACCGGTCGCTGATACCCGCGGGCCGATGGCCGATTCCCGAGGCCCGAGAATTACTCACGCGAGTGCCGCCAGATGAGCGAGCACCCCTTGAGCAAGGCGGTCGGGATTGTATCCACCCTCGAGAACGCTCACCACTCTGCCATCGCACCATTCCCGCGCGCGCAAAACCAAGCGTGAAGTCAGACCCGCGATATCCTCGGGCTCGAGGGTAAATCCACCAAGCGGATCACCCGCGAGCGAATCAAAGCCCGCTGAGATGAGAACGACATCCGGGACGAATCCCTTGGTCGCGGCGTCGATCGCCGACTCTATCGCACCGATGTAACGGTCCGGCGGAAGTCCCCCCGGCAGCGGAACGTTCCACACTGAATTGTGCGGACCACGATCATCCGCTGCGCCTGTTCCCGGGTACCACGGCCATCGATGCATCGAGACAAAATGAATCGCGGGCTCATCCTGAACGAGTGCCTGCGTTCCATTACCATGATGAACGTCCCAATCGACAATCAGCACCCGGCTCGCTCCATGAAACGAGCGCGCATAATGCGCCGCGAGTGCAACATTTCCGAAAATGCAGAAACCCATCGCGCGACTTCGCAGCGCATGGTGTCCCGGAGGTCGAACGGAGCAAAACGATCTCGCGTCCGAGCTCGCCATGGCTCTGTCGACGGCGGTGAGCACGCAGCCCGCTCCCGCGGTCGCCGCTGCCCACGTGCCCTCGCTCGCCACAGTGTCCGCGTCGAGCTGTCCGCCGCCGACCTGCGAAACGTGCTCGATGCTCGCGACGTAGGCGGAGTCGTGAACGATCTCGAGTTCTTTTGCGGTTGCGTGTCGAGCTTCGATTTGTTCGACTGCATCGAACAGCTCGGGATTATTACGGAGAGCGCGAGTGATTGCGCGCAATCGGCCAACATGCTCCGGGTGATTCCACCCGGTGTCGTGGCGACCGCAATCCGAATGGGAAATGAAGGCGACTGACACGCCGCCTGCCTGCTATCGAACCGGCTGGCGCCGGCGTTGAACGAGAAGAATTATCGAGCCGTCGCGGACGCCCGCGGCGCTCAAGCCGACATTCTCGTCCAGTATTTCGAAGCCATGGAGACGGACGACGTACTCGTCGGGATCTACATGAACTGGATACAGCGCGTCGAGAGCGGCTCGCTTCACCGTAATCACGGCCTCCGACGGCGGGGCGTCGACGCGAAGTGAATCCCACAGCTCGGCGACTTGAACGCGAATGTGAAGCGCGGGCTCATCGCCGGCTGCGAGTTGTATCAGCTCGCCGTTCGTGCGAAGGCGAGTTACGAAAGGTGCTTGCGTCACGATGCGCTGGCGGCTTCTTCTCGGGGAATCGTCGGGCCGACGCGCGAGGCTGACGGCGGTAGCGTGCTCAGAAATCGCGCAATCTGCTGGTCGAACAAATAACTCGACGCTGTGACGCTCGTGCCATTTTCAGCCGGCGCTGTCCCAATCACGACTTCTTCCCCGCCCTGTCCCCGCAACGTCAGATATTTTTGGCTCTCCTGCTCGACGAACGCGGCGTATACACCACTCTGGCGTGAGAAAAATGTTTTCGCCTCACTCAACACTTCCGACGGAGAAAGCGAAGTGACGGTCTCCTGTAGAGTGCGGGCGCGCTGCGAATTTCGGGGAGCCATTTGTGTCTGGGAGGGCGAAGCAGAACGTCCGTCGCCGGTATAGGTTATGCGTTTCTTGTTCGTGTCGGAATCTACCGGGCCTCCAAAGACCAAACAAGCTGAGCCCGGCCTGCGATGTCACGTGGAACAACTTCTTCAAAGGATTCTCGATGACCTTCTTTCATTCCGGAATTCGCGCGTCGTTCGTCGCCGCGCTTTCGCTCACCATCTTCGGATGTAGCTCCGCGCCTCCTGCAACGGCGCCCGCTCCATCGCGCGTCGTGACGACGGGTCCAGGAATGGGAACAGGCGGTCTCTCGCCGGTTGGCTATCGTTCCGACTTTGGCACGATGTGGACGTTCGAATCTGCGCCGCTCGACTACTGGAAGAAGACGTACGGATTCACAGCCGATCAGCGCTGGCTCGATCACGTCCGGCTCTCCGCAATTCGTCTTCCGAATTGCTCGGCCTCGTTCGTATCGGCCAACGGTCTCGTTCTCACCAATCATCACTGCGCGCGGGATTGCACGGCCGCGGTTTCTCCGAAGGACAGCAACTACATCGAAACCGGCTTTGCAGCGGCTAACCTCGCTGATGAAAAGAAGTGTCCGGGACTCTATGTCGATCAGCTGATGTCAATTCAGTCCGTTACTGATCGCGTCCGCGCCGCGGTCACTGCCAGCACTCCATCGCAGCAGGCAACACAACGAAGTGGAGCGATTGGCACGATCGAGCGCGAGTGCGCACAGCAGACGAACCTCACCTGTCAGGTCGTGTCGTTGTACAACGGCGGGATCTATTCATTGTATCGCTACAAACGCTACAGTGATCTGCGATTGGTGATGGTACCCGAGGAATCGATTGCGGCGTTTGGTGGCGATCCGGACAACTTCACGTATCCGCGATACGATCTCGACATGGCTTTGCTACGGGTCTATGAGAACAACGCGCCGTATCATCCCACCGATTTTCTCAAATGGAGCGCAGCGGGTGCACAGGAAGGCGAGCTGATTTTCATCGTTGGAAATCCAGGTTCGACAGGCAGACTCAACACTGTCGCGCAAATGGAATATCTCCGCGACGTCGGATATCCCGCAAATCTTGCAGCGTACAAGCGCGCTCTAGGTGTCTGGAACGCAACCATAGCACACGACAGCAGCGCGGCGAGACGCTTTCAGAATCAGATATTCGGAATTCAGAATTCACAAAAAGCGATCGGTGGTTATCGAGCAGGACTTCTCGACAGCATCCGCATGGCAAAGAAGCATGAGTTCGAAACCGAATTCCGCGCACGGATAAATGCTGACCCTCAGCTTCGCGCAAAATACGGCGGGGCCTGGGATGCAATCGCCAATGCGGAGCGCGGTGTGGCGGCGATTGCAGCTCAGGGACGCAACTATGGGTTTGCGCCGAATCCGGCGCTCGCCGGCTCGACTCTCATGGGGATAGCTGGCCAGATCGTACGTGTTGCTTCGGAGTCAGCAAAGCCCGACTCGGCGCGGATGATGGCCTATCGCGGTCCCGCCATCGACAATCTCAAGCGCGCTCTGCTTGCAGATCGCCCGATCGATCCGACGTTCGAGAAACTCGCTATCGCCGCACAGCTTCGCGCAGCGCAGCAGGAACTCCCTGCAAATGATCCATACCTGGCAGCAACACTCGCTGGACGTACACCCGAAGCCGCAGCGGAAACACTTGTTAACGGAACTAAACTCGGCGACGTGAATTTCAGGCGCACGCTTGTGGAAGGTGGTGCAGCGGCGGTCGCTGCATCTACCGATCCGATGATCGTTGCTGCGCGCGCAATCGATCCACTGAATCGTGGAATTCTCGCGCGTGCAGATTCACTCAATGCGATCATCAGCACGAATGCAGCGTTGATTGGACAGGCATTGTTTGCGACTTATGGAACTGCGCTGCCGCCTGATGCGACATTCACGTTGCGTATCAGCGACGGCGTCGTGCGCGGATATCCGCAGGACGGAACTCTCGCGCCGTACAAAACGACTTTCTATGGATTGTATGGCCGCGCCGCCGATTTCGATTACAAGGATCCGTTCTCGCTGCCGCAGCGGTGGATAGCTCGAAAAGATCGCCTCAACCTCGCCACGCCATTTGATTTTTCTTCGACGAATGACCTCACTGGAGGAAACTCAGGAAGCCCGGTGATCAATCGCAATGCAGAGATCATCGGCCTCGCATTCGATTCGAACTTCGAGGGGATCGGCAGTCGATTCCTCTTGAATCCGGATATCGATCGAATGATCGGCGTGCACTCGGCAGGAATTATCGAGGCGGTTCGCAAGATGTACGATGGAGCACGGATTGCCGACGAATTACAGGGCAAGTAACCGTTTTACTCTATGCCGACGCGTAGTACAGATTCGTAAATGAGTTTCACTCCGAACATCAGTGACTCGATCGATAGTCGTTCATCGTGCCCGTGCATTCTCTTCTCATCCTCGACCGTCATGGGGAACGGAAGAATCCCGTATGCGTTGATGCCGATGCGACGGAGTGCGGCGCTGTCGGTTGCCCCCGCGCCAAGGTAGGGCACGACCGGCATTCCTGAATCGAGCTCCTTCGCGGAGTCGGCGATCGCTTTGAACATCGGCGAATTAGCGTCCGACGGCGGAGAGTCTTCGCTGCGCGAGGCGACAGCAACTTCTACATCCTTGTCGCCTATCACCTCGCTCAAATGCTTCACGACATCGTCGACCGAGTGTCCCGGAATCGTGCGAACGTTGAGGAGCGCGTGTACCTCAGCGGGAATCACGTTGCCCTGAATCCCACCAGCGAAAATCGTAGGTGAGAAAGTGTTGCGGACAATCGCGTTGAACATCGGAATGCGGGAGATCACCGCCGCTCCCCTGTTCTGTTCTCCCGCGTCATTCGATGCGATGGCAAGCATCGCATTTCGTTCAGATTCATCGCTCCAAATGCGTGCAAGCTCCCGAAAAAAAGTTCGGGTGGTCTCGCTCAGTACGAGCGGCTCGGAATAATGACTCAACCGCTCGAGGCCGCGGGCGAGTCTGAAGATGGCGTTTTGGTCGAGAGGAACCGACGCGTGTCCCGAAGGACCGTGCGCCGTCACTGACACCATATGCGAAATCTTTTCGGCGACTTGTATCGCGAGATAACGTTTGCCACCCGCGATGATTCGCGTGCGACCGCCTTCATTGATTGCGAATTCCGCGTCGAGAAGATCTCGATGATTCGAGACGAGCCATTCAATGCCAAATTCACCGCCGCCTTCTTCATCTGATGTCGCAACGAAGACAAGATCGCGAGTGAGCTTCTCGCCGCGCTTGACAAGGAGCATAGTCATCACGTTTGCCGCCAGCATCCCCTTATCGTCGAACGCGCCGCGTCCATAGACGTACCCATCGCGAATCACCGCAGCGAACGGATCGAACGACCATTGTTCCGCCTCGACGCCGACGACGTCCATGTGCGCGAGCAACATCACCGCGCGCCGGCTTCCATCTCCGGGTAACCGCGCGACAATTGCAGCTCGATTGTCCCCTGGAATCAACAGATGACTCTCGATTCCCTCCCGGGTGAATAAATCGTGGATGTATTGCGCGAGTGGCAGCTCATTACCCGGTGGATTTGTGGTGTTGAACCGAATGAGCGCCTGGAGCAGAGCTACGGTCTCCGTCTGAATCTCCGCGGAGTCAGCTTTCAAGTAATTTCTCGATGCATCTGATGAGCGGACCGAACGACAATCCGTTGCCATTGGTTGCAACGCGCGCAGCGACTTCTTCCGCGCTTTCACGTTGCCCCTCGGAGAGAAGCTCGTTGGCAAGCCATGGTCCCGCCGACGGATTCCGAAACCAGTCGACGTCGAATCGGTTGACAAGCGATTCGTTGATCAACGACTGAAGCTGCCACGCGCGCAAGTATCGCGTCGAGTAATACCGTGGATCGAAATCGATGAACGCGTCCGCGCGATGATACTGAAACGTCGTTGCGCGACTGAGCGTGTCGACGTACACCTCGGGCAGATCATGCCAATCGCCGTTGCGTCCGTACGCTTCGACTTCATAGATGAGCTTCGCACAGTAGCGTCGCAGATAATGAAGCTCCTCCAATCCCGCGAGGCGAAGAAAATCAGAAATCCTCGATTTGCCGAGCTCGGTGTAGCGAAGCAGCCAATTCGTGTCCTGCATGCGATGGTCGAACAGCATCGCAAAGGATTCGGTTACCGAGTTGTCACCGAGCCATCGAAACTCGAACGGGTAGTCGTCGCGGGCATGCGCAAAGTGAAGCGCATGTCCCGATTCATGAAGCAGAGTCGTGTAGTCGGTTTGTCCACCGTGAGGGCGGAGCACGAGATAAACTTCCTGGGGGACACGAGTGGGCGCACAAAATGCGCGAGATCGTTTTCCGGCCCGCTCACCAACGTCATAAATGATTCTTCCGCCGACGTCAGGGTCGAGTCCCATCTCGCTGATGTTGCGGCGAATGGAATCCTGCATTGCCGCGCCTGGAAACGCGAAATCGAATTCCGACGCGCGACGCAGCGCCAGCGCATCAGATCGCGTTGCTTCGCTGGGCTTGATGCCAAGGCTTGTTTTCAGATAATGGGGTAGCGTGTCATCCCACATCGACTGAGTGTCCGAGAGAAACCCCGCGCACTGTGCAGTCAGCCTCGGCAGCGAAATGCCTGTTATCTCCTCGAACGTCGCATTGTAACCCGGCGCGATTTGCAGCGATTCTATGAAATCCTTTTCGCGCTGAAGTCTCTCCAGTCGAAGTGGCGCGTGTTCCCGCTCGACGAAAGTCGTGCGCGCGGCGTCGAGCGCGAGTCGCTGCTCACGGTCGCGCTCGTTCGCGATCTCGATTGCTGCGGCCTGATACTGCACCCGGCGTCCATCGCTCGTCTCGACGTACGCTGTGCTCTCGAGTGCGATCTCCCTCTCCTCGAGCGTCGCCAGTGATCGCGAGGCTTGCGACTCGAGCTCCCACTCGAGCAGGTAACGCGCTGAGCGATGCTCCTCCGTTCCATTTGCAGTGTGACGAAAAAGATCGAGAGTCAGATCGAGCGCGTCTTTTCCAAGCACGTGCGCATATTTCTCGTAAATCGGAGTGAGCTCCGCTACCGGCTTGTGTCCCGAGTGGGCGAGATAGCTTTCGCGAGATATCTCCTCCGTGAACGCCTGCCCGTCATTCCGCAGACGGGCGAGGCTCAGCTGGCTCATGCGGAGATTCGCTCTCCGATGTAATCGCGCAGGCGGTCGATCGGGATTCGTTCCTGTGCCAGCGAGTCGCGGTCGCGCACGGTCACCGTGTTGTCTCCGGACGATTCACCATCGACCGTGATGCAGAACGGCGTTCCAATCTCGTCCTGTCGGCGATAGCGACGCCCGATCGCCCCGCTGTCGTCATAAAAAACCGGGAACGCCTCGCGCAGATCGTTTGCGATCTTGTGCGCCATCTCGGGCATCCCGTCTTTTTTCACGAGGGGAAACACGCCGGCTTTGATTGGCGCAAGCGCTGCACTAAGACCGAGCACGGTACGACCTTCCGTCTCTCCTTCGACGGCCTCCTCGCGATAGCCGTTGACGAGAATCGCGAGCAACGTGCGATTCGGACCGACCGCGGATTCCACCACGTAGGGGACATAGCGCTTGTTCGACGCGTGATCGAAGTACTCCAGTTTTTTCCCGGAGAATTTCTGATGCTGCGTGAGATCGAAGTCTCCGCGATTGTGAATTCCCTCGATTTCCTGGAAGCCGAGCGAGCCCCCGAAGTCGAACTGAACGTCGAATGCTGCGCGAGCGTAGTGAGCGAGCTCGTCTTTTGTATGCTGATGAAATTGGAGACGCTCCGGCGCGAGACCGAGCCCGTGATGCCATTTCATTCGCTCTTCCTTCCAGTACTCGAACCACTCCATGTCGGTGCCGGGCTCGACAAAGAACTGCATCTCCATCTGCTCGAATTCGCGGGTTCGGAAAATAAAATTTCCGGGAGTGATTTCGTTTCTGAACGCTTTTCCGATCTGCGCAATGCCGAACGGAATTTTTTGTCGCGTGGACTGCTGGACGTTCAGAAAATTCACGTACGTTCCCTGAGCGGTTTCCGGTCGCAGATAGATTATCGCCGCAGTGTCTTCGACCGGCCCCATGAACGTCTTGAACATGAGATTGAATAGCCGCGGCGCGCTCAGTGTTCCCTTCATTCCGCATGCGGGGCACTGCGCATCGGCCGTGCCGGGTGTGCCTTTTATCTTCGGATCGTCGGCGCGAAACCGCTTCTTGCAGTTGCTGCAATCAACGAGTGGATCGACGAATCCTCCAACGTGTCCGCTTGCTTCCCACACACGCGAATGCATGAGAATCGCCGAGTCGAGACCCTCGATATCGTCGCGTTGGCGCACCATCGAGCGCCACCATCTGTCCTGAAGATTGCGCTTGAGCTCGACGCCGAGCGGCCCGTAATCCCAGACGGATCCGGTGCCGCCATAGATCTCTGAGGATTGAAACACAAAGCCGCGCCGCTTGCAAAGCGACACCAGCTTGTCCATTACATCGGGATAGTTTGACAAGGACATCCGCTAAATATAGAAGAGCAATAGAGCGATAGATCGATATGGGCTCACTGAAGAAAATTCTCTTGTTGGCCATTCCATGTGCGGGCGTTACAGCACTGAGTGCGTGCGGCGAGCTGGTTGACCCCGCGCTGCCACCGAACGCTCAGGCGCTTTCTCCACCGCCAGTCTACGCACGCTGGTGGGCTATGACGGAATCATGCTCCGGTCTATCGGGCGACCTTGCATCGATTAATTGGATCGAGGTTCCTGGAGCCGCGACATTTCAGTTCGGCAGCGACCTGGTGAATGGATATTGGTCCGCCGCCAGCAATCGAATCGTTCTAAGCGAAGATGCGATTCTCGACGGCGGAGTAGTGCGTCATGAAATGCTGCATGCGCTCGTTCGACGTCGCGGACACACACGCGCGGACTTTCTCACGAACTGTGGCGGCGTCGTCGATTGCGGGGCTCAGTGTCTCGACGATGCCGGTCCACCCGCGCCGCTCGACGCATCAGTAATAACGGTACCAGGCGATTCAATCGTGGTTGGCGTCGAGGTTGACCCTGAAGCGCCGAAGTCCACGATCGATGATGGATTCTTCACGATAGCAGTGACGGCGCGCAACCCCGCCGCGCATCGGGTGTTCGTCCAATTTCTCTTTGGCGGTACGGGCATCGGTTGGTCGTTTCACTACAGTATGCGAGGGCCACTTGGAGAAGTCATTGGTGGCGAGCCGCCCCTCGACCCCGGTATCGCGATTTTCGCCGCAGGTGAAACTAAACGACAGGTTTTCGACTTCACCATCGGAGGAAATCGCCATCCGCTGACGCAATCTCTGGCCTCAGGAACCTACACCGTCCAGGGAACGTTCGCCGGCCATTCAGCAGTCCGTGCACCGGTTGTTGTCGGACCGTAAGAGCATCTCTATCGCTCTATGATCTGATCGCGGCGAGTTCCCACGCTCACGTACTTGATTGGCGCATCGACAAGCGACTCGATCCGATCCAGATAGTTGCGCGCTTGTCGCGGGAGATCAGCGAGCGACCGGACAGAAGCGAGCGAAGAGCACCATCCATCGAGCCACTCGTACTGCGGTTCTGCGTTCTCGAGCGCGACAAGATCACCCGGAAACTCGGTGCGAACTTCCCCATCGATGCGATAACCTGTACAAATCGCGATGCGGTCAATCGTGTCGAGAACATCGAGCTTCGTCACGGCGATTCCCGTCAATCCATTGATGCGCGTCGCATAACGAACGACAACACTGTCGAACCAGCCGCATCGTCTTGGACGACCGGTCGTCGCACCGAATTCATTTCCCAGTTCCCGAATCCTTGACGCGAGCGGTTCATCGAGCTCCGTTGGCAAAGGACCATTGCCAACTCGAGTCGTATATGCCTTCACAATCCCAAGCGCCGCATGAATCTCACTGGGAGCAATTCCAACTCCGATCGCAGCGCCTCCCGAAGTCGTGCTGCTCGATGTCACGAACGGATATGTACCGTGATCCACGTCGAGCATCGACCCTTGCGCACCTTCGAGCAAAACACTCGCGCCATTTTTTATTGCTCGATGAACAGCGAGACCGACGTCCTCGGTGATGGGAAGAATTCGAGGCGTGATTCGACCCAGAGTTTGCATGGTCGAATCGACATCCGCTCGCTCTTTCACACCGAAGGCCGCGAGCTGCGCGTTCGCATGTGCGACAGCACGCTCCACTCTTGTGCGAAGTCGCTCGGGATGATGTAGATCGAGGACGCGAACGCCTCGACGCGCAATTTTGTCCTCGTACGCAGGACCAATCCCGCGCCCTGTCGTTCCAATTTCTTTACTTGCCGAGCTCATCGAGTCGACGAGCTTGTGGTATGGAAGAACGAGATGCACGCGATCGCTGACATAGAGGCGCCCCTGAACATCGACTCCGTCCTCGATCAACTCATCGATTTCAGTGAACAGCGTTTCAGGATCAAGGACAACGCCGTTTCCAATCGCGCACCGCACACCCGGATGCAGAATCCCGCTTGGAATCTGGTGGAGCACGAACGACTTTTCACCGATCTGTACTGTATGACCGGCGTTCGCGCCCCCCTGGTATCGTACGACCCAATCCGCACGCTCGGCGAGAACGTCTACGAGTTTTCCTTTCCCTTCATCACCCCACTGGGCACCCACGATGACAACCGTTCGTGTCTTTGAATCGAACAAGCGCGCTCCGTAACTCGGTTAAACAGAAAACGCCCCGCAATCGCGGGGCGTTGAGTCAATCTACGGTTCTGTGCTTGAGAGTCAATCGCACATGAACAACGGAACTACAGGTCCGAGGTGTTAGGAACTAAAGGCCTCAGGTGCGAGGTGAGGCTCCAAGGTCGCGATGCAACGAAATGACGATTCGCGTGAGGGAGTGGCGGTTGATTCTGACCTTCAATCCACATCATTGTCACATGAGCGATTTCAAAAGTCTCAAAGTCTGGCACAAGGCTCAGGCAATGGCGCTCGCCACTCATCGAGTCGTGTGTAAGATCCGTGGCTCAGGCGGGAGTGGTAGACGAACGCAGGCGATTAACGCGGCGTTTTCTGTGCCGACAAACATTGTCGAGAGTAGAGGACAACCGACTCGAAAGGAGGAATGTCGCTATTTGAGAATGGCGATCAACTCGTCGACGGAGTTGGAATATCATCTGCTTACTGCGCTGGAATTAAAGGACATCACTCGCTCCGATTGCGAGATGCTCACCGAACAGCTCGTGGAAGTGCGAAAGATGTTGTACGGTTTGATTCGCTCGCGCAGCAAACCGAACGAACCCGAACAGCCTGACGGCGTGGACTGGCGAGAAGAACCGGACGCATCACCTGATTCAGAGAGAGTCGATCCGTCGGATGAAACGCCCTGACGTCTCGAGCCTCGCCTCGTACCTGGGAGCCTTAGGTCACTGGGACCTCGGACCTGTTATTATGTTTTTGAGTTTTCTTATCCGATCGCCGCGAAAAAAATCCACGATGCGATAGCTGCGCCGATCGCCATTTTGATCGCGGTCGCCGCAACTCGGCCGACAAGCGCTCCCCATGCAACCCGTGTGGCCTCGCGGTGTGTCCCGCCCGAGCTAACCTCGCCAACGAGTGCTCCAATGAAAGATCCGGCGAATGCGCCAATCAGCGGCCCAACAATCGGTAATGGAAATCCCAGAATCGCTCCCAGAGTCCCGCCGATTACTGCTCCCCACGCAGCACGCCGTGATCCGCCGTATTTCCGCGCGAATTTTCCGGAAAGCGTCCACTCGATAACCTCTGCAATCCCCGCAAGTATTCCGACACAGATCAGAGTGAACCAACCGATTGGCGCGGTTCCGACTAGAATGTTGTAGATGACCGCGCTGGCGATCATCACCCAAAGGCCCGGAAGTCCAAGGGCGATGAGAACGAGCGACAGCAACAGTGCTCCAACCAGAAGTACGAGTGCCATTCAGCTTAGCTCCTCAATAGTCGCAACGATCAGTCGAGTTGCCTTTGCGATCCCTGTGCCATCCAACTTTTCACGTGTGTCTCTCGAAGTATGTACGCGAGCGAGAGTTGCAATGTTTCCATGACTCAGCGTCACGCAATCCCACCCGGCATCAGAGAACGCAATTCCGTCGGTGAGAATGCCGGGAAGAATCGACGTTACAGGGACGTCAAATCCAAGTCGCTCGGCGGCGCTGAGCATGCTGGCCACCGCAACGCCGCGCTCGCCGCGAATCATGCACCTGAATCGTCCGTTATCGTCGATCGTGTCGCAGTTGATTGCGATTCCGCGCGCACTTTGCGTCCTCACAAACGCGCGCGCTCCCACAAGCGCGAGCTCTTCGCCCGTCGTTAGAATGACGCCGAGATTCTCGCGCGATTGCATTGCACGCAACGCGAGAAGAACGGTGATCGCCCCACTCGCGTTGTCAGCTGCGCCGGGTGAGCGATCGCCCGTAAAACAAAAAATGAGAGGCACCAATGCGAGCGCCAGAATTTTCGCAACGATCGCTGCAATTGAAATGGCTGCTACCGCCCCGGCGACAACAGCGATCAGGAGCGCCATGATAAAAATCGTGAGCACGGCACTCAGTACGATCGCCACTATTCGCGCGAGCATCGGAAGCGTCTGCGATTTGGAGTCGAGATGTGCCACAAGCCACACCGAAGGCTCACCGCGCGTCGCAACAAGATTTGCGGAGTGAGATCTCAGCCACGGAATTGCTGTCGTTCCCCGACCACCTAGCCAACGTCCGGCATAGATGATCACCGCGGTTGTAAATGCAAAGAACGTCAGCGCCGGCAAGGCTCCGCCGTGGCGGTAATACACTTGATTTATGAGGAGTGACGCCGCAGCCAGCAACAAAGACAGTATCGGTACTGCCCATTTGCCGGTGAATTCCGAGAACTGTATCTGGTTCTCGATCACCGCAAATCCATTCGCTCTCAGAAGCTCCGCGCAAAACGCACGCGCCCGCGCTTCCGAGCTACTCCCAGCAAACCTCGGCGCAGCGGCGATTTTTTCCAACAGCTTGCGCGCTTGCAGTGCGAGCTCGGCGTCGTCGCCGGCGACAGTCACTTCACCGAGTGTTTGACATGCCCATCAGCTCTTTTACTTCTCGCATCGTCTCGCGTGCAATCGATCGCGCACGCTCAGCGCCATCGCCGAGGATCTCAGCTAGCTCGTTTGCGCGCGCGCGAACTTCGATAGCTCGTTCTCGAATCGGACCAAGCTCTGTTTCCATGGATTCAAACAACACTTTCTTGCAATCGATGCAGCCCCAACCCGCCGTGCTGCATTGAATGGCGACGTGCTCGACTGTCGCGACGGGACTAAACGCCTTGTGCAAATGATAGATGTTGCACACTTCGGGAGTCCCCGGATCCGACCTCCGGACACGCTTCGGGTCGGTGACTGCAGGCCGCAATTTTTCCCAGACGTCCTTCGGATCCTCGAGCAGCCCGACGGTGTTGCCGAGCGACTTCGACATCTTGGCCTGACCGTCGAGGCCCATGACGCGCCGCGTGGGAGTTAGTAGAGCTTTTGGTTCAGGGAAAAATGGAGCTGCATCCGGGACGAACCGTGAATTCCATTTGCGCGCGATTTCGCGCGATAATTCCAGATGCTGGACCTGATCTTCGCCGACGGGAACCATGTCGGCCTTATACAATAGTATGTCAGCCGCCTGGAGAACCGGATAATTGAGGATCCCGGCGAAAACGCTTTCCTGTCTGGCGGATTTTTCCTTGAACTGAGTTTGGCGCTCCAGCTCGCCGAGTGGTGTGATCGTGTTGAATATCCAGGCTAGCTCGGTATGTTCCGGCACCATCGACTGTACGAAGAGAGTGCATACGGAAGGATCGATACCGGCGGCGAGGAGCGAGATGGCCATGTCGCGCGTGCGTTGTCTGAGATCGGCCGGCTCGTACGGCACGGTGATCGCGTGATAGTCCACGATGCAAATGAAGGATTCGTATTGACGCTGTAGCGTCACCCAGTTCTTCACCGCGCCGAGATAGTTGCCGATATGCAGCTCGCCGGATGGTTGGATACCGCTGAAGATTCTGGGCATCGGGCGAAGTTAACGAGTGAGAGGAAAAAGTTGCAAGCAAAACCGATGTCCGAATCCGACACCGTACCATCGAATGAGCAACTTCTGGATGTGGCGCTCGAGGCTGCATCCGACGCTGCGCAAATTGTCGAATCCGCAATCGGCGGTCGCGGGACACTGGTGTGGAAGGAAAAAGGCCAGTCTGATTTCGTTACCGGCGTCGACACCGACGCTGAAGCGGCGATCGTGAAATGCGTCACATCGCAATTCCCGGAAGCAATGATAGTCGGTGAAGAGCTTTCGCCGACGACATCGATCGCTCGTTACGGGCTCGCTTTCGTTGTCGATCCACTCGATGGGACGACGAACTTCCTGCACGGATTTCCGGAGTATGCTGTGTCGATCGCGGCGGTACGGGATGGTGAGCTTGTTGCCGCGGTCGTTCGGAGTCTCACTCGCCCCGAGATTTTCACCGCGGTCAAGGACGGTGGAGCGTTCGTGAATGGCGAGCGCATCAACGTGTCGACGGAGACTGAACCCTACCGCGCGTTGATCGGCACCGGATTTCCATTCAAGCGGCACGACCTGCTCGAGAAATACGCGCAGCAGTTCATCAAGGTGAGCAGTCATACCGCGGGGGTTCGCCGCGCGGGGTCGGCAGCGCTCGATTTGAGCTACGTCGCGTGCGGTCGCTTCGATGGATTCTGGGAATTAGTGCTTTCACCGTGGGACATCGCCGCCGGTCTCCTGCTGGTTCGCGAAGCTGGAGGAATAGTCACCGATCTTTCCGGCAAGCAAAAGCAGATTACGGATGGTGCAGTGGTTGCGGGCAACCGCGAAATTCATCCATTCCTTCTCGGAATGGTTCAGCGCGCAATCGATAACGACATCGACTCTGTGAAATGAACTTGATCGAGTGCGTTCCAAATTTCTCCGAAGGCCGTCGCTCCGAAGTGATCTCGGCAATTCGCGACGCAATCGCAGCGGTCGAAGGAGTCAGCGTTCTCGATTCGTCATCCGATTCGTCGCACAATCGGTCGGTGATCACGTTTGTCGTTCCCATGGAGCATGCGGTCGAAGCCGCATTCGCAGGAATCAAGGAGGCAGCACAGCGGATAGATCTACGACAACACAGTGGCGAGCATCCGCGCATTGGCGCAACTGATGTGGTGCCGTTCGTACCGCTTGAAGATTCGACGATGGAAGATTGCGTTGCGCTCGCGCGCGAGCTCGGCGAACGCGTCGGAACCGAGCTGAAGATTCCGGTTTATCTCTACGAGCGAGCGGCGACGCGCCCTGCGCGAGTGAATCTCGCCGATGTGCGACGCGGTCAGTTCGAAGGGCTGAGCACGGAGCTCGGCACGAATCCGGAACGCGATCCGGATTTTGGCCCACGAGCAATTCATCCATCGGCCGGCGCAATTGCAATCGGCGCGCGCCCGTTTCTCGTCGCGTACAACGTCTACCTCGGCGATTCAGCTAACCTTCCGCTGGCGAAAAGCATCGCGAAAGGCGTGCGCGAATCTTCGGGCGGGTTCAAGCACGTGAAGGGTCTTGGACTTGAAGTTGATCACCAGGCGCAAGTCTCGATGAATCTCGTCGATACCGAGGCGACGCCGTTGCATGTTCCGTTCGACTTCATTGCACAACAGGCAGGAGCAGGCGGTGCTGAGGTGACGTGGAGTGAGATCGTTGGACTCGTCCCCGAACGCGTATTGCTCGATGCAGCGAAGCACTATCTCAAGCTCACGCAATTCACGAATGACCAGGTACTCGAGCGGCAGGTCGCGCGGGCGACGCGCCAGACTAGTCCGAAACCCAGTGGCGACAGCGTTTCCACAACGTCGGCGGATGAGTTTCTCGATGCGGTAGCATCGTCGGAGCCGGCCCCCGGAGGTGGAAGCGTTGCGGCATATGCAGGCGCCCTCGCTGCTGCGCTAACGCGAATGGTCGCGGGTCTGACGCTGGGAAAGAAGAAATACGCAGCTGTCGAATCCGAGATCGCGGTGATTGCATCCAGCTCGGCAGCGCTGATGACGAAATTGAAAGATCTCGTCACGAGCGATGCGGTCGTTTACACGAATGTCGCTACAGCGTACAAGATGCCGAAGAACAATGAGGGCGAGATCGATGCGCGAAAGCAGGCGATTACAACCGCGCTTCTCGCAGCCGCGGAAGTTCCATTGGAAACGGCACGTGCGTGCGCGGGAGTTGCAGATCTTGCGCGCGATGTTGCGGCCAAGGGAAATTCGAACGCAATTACCGATGCAGGCGTTGCCGCGCTTCTCGCCCACGCGGGCTGCAAAGCCGCAGCGTACAACGTACGAATCAACATCGCCTCATTGGATGATCGCTCCCGCGGAGAACATCTGGTACAGGAAGCACAGGAGCTGGTCGCACGAACCGAATCGCGTATGAGAGCTGTAACGGAACTGGTAGAGAAGGCGCTGAGTTGATTAGGTTCGCTGGTATCAGCGACACTCTTTCATAGGGAAAGGTTGTGAATCAGTCGAGGAAACTTGCGATTCTCGTTGGCGGCGGCCCGGCGCCGGGGATCAACAGCGTCATTGCCGCGGCGACAATTCGCGCGGAGCTCGACGGCATTGAAGTCGTCGGCATTCGTGACGGATTCAAGTGGATCATGGAGGGTGACACCGATCACGTCACGCCGCTCACAACTGACCGCGTCAGCCGAATTCATTTTCGCGGAGGATCTCACATCGGGATCTCGCGAGCGAATCCGACCGTTTCAACCGAATACCTCGAGAACGCGGTCAGGTCCCTTCTCCACCTGAATGTCACGAAGCTCATAACCATCGGCGGCGACGACACTGCGCATTCGGCCATGAGACTCGAAGCTCAGGCAGCAGGCCGCATTCGTGTCGTCCACGTCCCGAAGTCGATCGACAATGATCTCGATCTTCCCGCTTACGTCGATACTTTCGGATATCAGACTGCACGCCATTACGGCGAGGCGATTGTTCAGAACCTGATGACCGACGCCAAGACGACTTCACGATGGTATTTCGTGATCGCGATGGGTCGAAAGGCGGGCCATCTGGCGCTCGGCATCGGAAAGTCCGCCGGAGCGACTCTCACACTTATTCCGGAAGAGTTCGCTGCGGGTGAAGTAAAACTCAAAGCGATCGTCGATACGCTGACTGGTGCCGTCATCAAGCGACTGAGCTATGACCGATCCGACGGTGTTGCGGTAATCGCCGAAGGATTGGTTCTAAGCCTGAGCACAGAGGACCTCGCGGCGCTCAAAGACGTCGAGCGAGATGCGCACGGCCACGTCCGCATCGCGGAAGTGAACATCGGTGAGATTCTCAAGGCTCAAGTGCAGGAGCGGCTGAAGCAGCTCGGGATTAAAGTGACGATCGTGCCAAAAAACATTGGCTACGAATTGCGCTGCGCCGATCCGATTCCGTACGACATGGAGTACACGCGCGATCTGGGTTACTGCGCCGCAAAATATTTGCTGGCGGGCGGAAATGGTGTGATGGTGTCGATGCAGGCCGGACAGTTCGTTCCGATTCCCTTTGCGGAGATGATCGATCCGGCGAATGGCAAAGCGCGCGTTCGACTATTGGACATTCATTCGACACGCTACAGCATCGCGCGTCGCTACATGATTCGTTTGAGGAGAGACGACTTCGAGGACCCGCTCGAGCTCGCGAAGTTTGCAGCGACTGTGAAGATGGCGCCCGAAGAATTTCGGAAACAGTTCGAGTATTTGATCAGCACGGAGCCGCCGCCACTCGTGATCGATCCGGAGAAGCACACACTGATCGAGCGGCCGGATGGGCCGGGAGCGAGAGCGGCGCACGCTGACTAGCACCGCCAACGGGAACGCGAACTCAGAGAGTTGCTACGTAGCGTGAACGAGTGCCGGCTTAGTTAAGACTCGCGGACCGTTCTCTGTTATCGCGATCGTATGCTCAAAATGGGCGGATCGTGTTCCATCGCTCGTCACGACTGTCCACCGATCCGGCATAGTCCGAATGCCGGGCCTGCCGACATTCACCATCGGCTCGATCGCGATCGTCAGACCGGGAACCAATCTCAAGCCACGATTCGGTTTTCCGTAGTTCGGAACCTGCGGCTCTTCATGAAATCCCGAGCCTATTCCGTGGCCAACCAGATCGCGTACAACGCTGAATCCGGCTTTCTCCACGACTGCCTGCACCGCCGCGCCAATGTCACCCAGATGATTTCCATTTCGCGCCGCATTCACGCCGGCGTCCAGCGCGGTACGAGTAGTCTCGAGTAGCCTCTTCGATTCCGCCGGAATCTCACCCACAGGAACCGTCGTCGCCGAGTCGGTGTGGTATCCCTCGAACTTCACTCCGACGTCGACAGATACGATGTCGCCCTCTATCAACACTCGTCTTCGCGAAGGAATTCCGTGGACAATCTCGTTGTTGATCGACGTGCAGATGCTCGCGGGAAAATTGTACAATCCTTTGAACGATGGCGTCGCACCGGGATGACTCCGAATGAAATCATCAGCAATCTTGTCGAGCTCCTCGGTAGAAATCCCAGGCCTCACCGACTGCTCCATCAACGTCACAGTGTCGGCAAGTATTTGTCCGCCGCGCGCCATCACGTCGATCTCGCGCTGTGACTTGAGTTGAATCATGGCTCGAGCGCTCTCATTGCGCGTTTCGTTATCAGATCGATGTCGCCGGTCGCGTCGATCTCGACGACGTCGAGATCATGGTCGAGCGCCCATTGTATCACCGGCTCGGTCTGAGCGCGATACACATTGAGGCGATTCTTCACGGCTTCGGGCTCATCATCGGGACGTCGTACGAGCTTACCCCCGCACTTCGCACAGCTGGTTCCCGGCTCACGCCCGGTATAGGGGGTCTGACATTTATCACACACGGTTCGAGCGCTGATTCGTCGAATGAGCTCGTCATCGGGAACGTCGAAGAGGACAACCTTGTCGATCTTACGTCCAAGCTCGCCGGCAAGTTTTGCCAAACCTTCAGCCTGAGGGACCGTGCGGACGACTCCGTCAAGAATTGCGCCTTTCGCCGCGGCCGGCGTGCTCAACGCGTCCTTCATGATTCCGAGAATCACGGAATCCGGTACGAGCTCTCCGGCATCCATGTACTTCTTCGCGGCGAGTCCCTGCTCCGTGCCGTTTCGAATTGCGTCTCGGAGCACATCGCCAGTCGCGATTTTTGGAATCCCGAGACGCTGAGCTATTCGCTCTCCCTGCGTCCCCTTTCCAGCGCCTGGCGGGCCGAGCAATACGATGATCATTCAGCCGGTAGCGGGTAGCCGTTAGCTGGTAGCGGCCGTTAATATCCGCCCATCGCCTGGCGGCCGCGGAATCTCACGCGACCCTTCTTCATGAACCCGTCGTACTTCCTGAGCAGGAGATGCTGCTGTATCTGCGCCATCGTATCGAGCGCAACACCCACAACGATCAGCAACGAAGTTCCACCAAATCTGAACGGCACGTTGATCGCGTCGATGATGAACACCGGTAAGAGAGCGATGAAAGTCAGGAACAAAGCACCCGGGAACGTGATGCGCGTAACGACGTGATCGATGTACTCGGCGGTCTTCGATCCGGGCTTCACGCCGGGAATGAATCCGCCCTGCTTCTTCAGATTCTCAGAGAGATCGATCGGGTTGAAGATGATCGACGTGTAAAAGTAGGTGAAGAAAACGATGAGTATTCCCGAGAGCAGATAGTAGAGCCACGTGCCCGGCTGGAAGTAGTCGGCGATGATTTTTGCCTTCTCACTTCCGCTGAACTGGGCAACTGCGCCCGGTACGACGATTACCGATTGAGCGAAGATGATCGGCATGACACCCGATGCATTCACCCGAAGCGGAATGAAATTCTTTGCGGCTTCGCGCATTCTTCCGCGCGCCATGGTTCGCTGCGGGATCTGAATCATCACGCGCCGGGCCGCCATCGTCACGGCGATAGTCCCGGCCACCACCGCTACCATCACGATCCCGAGAACAACCAGCGAGAACGGACCCACAGCTTGCGTCTTGACGAAGCTGAAAGTTGTGAAAATACCCGGCCAGAATCTTTCGACGATTGAGAAGAAGATGATCAAGCTCGCGCCATTGCCGAGTCCGCGCTCAGTGATCTGCTCGCCGAGCCACATGACGAAAACCGCGCCGGCCGTGAGGAAAAGCACCATCTGGACCTTGAACCCGAAGCCCGGGCTCACCACAGCGTTCTCGAGCGACGACGTAAAGAGAGCGAATCCGTATCCCTGAACCGCCGCGAGAATGACCGTCAGATAGCGCGACCACTGCGTGATGGTTTTTCGTCCTTCTTCGTCCTTCTGCATCTTCTCGACGGTCGGGACTACCGCGCCGGCGATCTGCATGAAGATGCTGGACGAGATGTACGGCATGATGCCGAGCGCGAATACCGTCGCGCGCGAGAGTCCGCCGCCTACGAAGAGATCGTAGAGTCCTAGAAGTCCGCCGCCACCGCCACGATTTTTGAAGAAATCAGTGAGCGCAACGACGTCGACACCAGGCACGGTGATGTGCGCGCCGATGCGATACAGCACGAGGCACACGAAGGTGAAGGTGATTTTCTGCCACAGCTCCGGCGTCCGGTAAATGTTCTGGACCGCGTTGGCCGCGTTGTTTGTTGCCATGTTACTCCTCGACGCGGCCTCCGGCCGCTTCGATCTTCTCTCTGGCTCCGGCGCTCATCTTCACGCCGCGAACTGTGACGGGCCGGTTTACTGCGCCATTCGCCAGCACTTTCGCCGGACCCTTTCTTTTGTGAATCAATCCGAGCTCGGCGAGCGTCTCCTGAGTTACATCCATTCCTTCGGGAAGGCGCGCGAGATCGTTCAATCGAACGACTTGATGCTCAACGCGAAAGATATTCGTGAACCCACGCTTTGGCAGCCGTCGAGTAAGCGGCATCTGCCCGCCTTCGAACCTTGGCTTGCCGCCGCCGGGGCCATGATGACCGGCGCGTGCCTTGATTCCCTTGTGACCTTTGCCAGAAGTCTTGCCGGTTCCCGACCCCGGACCGCGTCCCAGTCGCTTCCGAACTTTGTTTGAGCCGGGTGCGGGAACGAGGTTGTGCAAGCCGAGTCGCTCGACTCGCTCAACTGCTCCATCGCCGCCCGATTTCTTTTTCGCCACTGTCTATTCCTCTACCGGCGTCACTTCGACGAGATGACGCACGCGCTTGATCTGACCGCGAAGCGAAGGAGAATCCTTCACTACGATTTCATGTTGGTGATGCTTGAGACCCATCGCTTCGAGGGTCTGCCGCATCCGCCATGTATTTCCAATTCCGCTGCGAACCTGCTTGATCCGGACTTTCCCTGAAGTCAGCTCCGACTTCGCGGTTTTCTTCGGACCCCTCGTGTTCCACCAGACGTGAGTTCTAGCCAAGTTGCGCCTCCCGTACCTTCGCCCGTGATTTGTAGCCGAGCGAGCTCACTTCAATGCCGCGCTCGCGCGCGATTTCTTCGACTGTCGTCAGCTGCTTCAGTCCATCGAGAGCAGCGAGCACCATGTTGTGCGGATTTGTCGATCCAAGACTCTTCGTGAGAATGTCGGTGATGCCGGCGCATTCCATGATCGCGCGCACTGCGCCTCCGGCAATTACTCCGGCTCCTGGTGCAGCCGGCTTCATCAGAACTTTTCCCGCTCCATGTTGTCCGACAACCTCGTGAGGAATCGTACCGCCGGTCATCGGAATGCGCGACATGTTGCGACGCGCACCGTCGACCGCTTTTCGAACCGCCTCTGAAACTTCGTTCGCTTTTCCTGTGGCGAATCCGACTTTTCCCTGGCCGTCGCCGACCGCGACGAGCGCATTGAAGGAGAAGCGTCGTCCACCTTTCACGACTTTTGCGACTCGGTTGATCGCGATCACGTTCTCGACGAGCTCGCTACCGCCTTCGCCGCGACCATCCCCCCGACCGCCATCTCTACCTTTTCCGTCGCGCGAGCGACCCTGGCCGCCCTCGCGTCCGCCCCCCGGGCCACCTCGTCCTCCACCACCGCCGCCGGGTCCACCGCGACCGCCACCGGGTCCGCCGCGTCCACCGCCGCCGCGACCACCACGTCCTCCAGGACCACCGGCTCCGCCGCCGCTTCGTGCACTGCGACCACCGCTGCCCCTTGCCGGACGCTCCTCTGCTGCCGGACGCTCCTCACTTGGTGAGCGCCCTTCCGGAGCAGATCCGCCTGCGCTCGCGCCTTCCTGATTCTCGTTCTCTGCCATTTCCTAGAACTCCAATCCGCCTTCGCGGGCTCCGTCGGCCACCGCTTTCACGCGGCCGTGATACAGGTATCCACCACGGTCGAACACGACTCTCGTGACGCCCGCATCCTTCGCCTTCTGCGCGATCCGCTTGCCGACGCCGGTCGCCTTTTCTGTTTTCTTTCCGTTCAATCCCTGATCCGTCGCAGTCATCAGCGTGCGCTGCGTGATGTCGTCGACGAGCTGAGCATAGATGTGCTTCAGCGATCGATAGACGACAAGACGCGGACGCTCCGCGGTTCCATTCACTTTTTTTCGAATCCGGAAATGGCGGCGCGTGCGCAGCCCTTCCCGGTTTCGTGTTGCCATCTTCGACATTACTTGCCCCCGGCCTTGCCGGCCTTCCGGCGGATTTGCTCGCCATGGTACTTGATTCCCTTGCCCTTATACGGCTCGGGTGGCCTGAGACTTCTCAGCTCTGCCGCGACCTGACCGACGACTTCCTTGTTTGCTCCTTCAACGACGATCTGTGTTGGCTGCGGCGCGTTCAGCTTGATTCCCTGCGGCGCGCGATACTCGATGGGATGCGAGAACCCGAGCGCGAGCTGCAAGCCGTAAGGACGATTCTCCGCCTTGTAGCCAACGCCTACAATCTCGAGCTGCTTCGTGAATCCCTTGGTTACGCCCTCGATCATGTTCGCAACGAGAGTTCTGCTGAGTCCGTGGAGAGCCTTGTGTTTCGCCTCATCAGACGGACGCGACACTGTGACGCTGCCGTTCTCAGTCGCGACAGACATCTCAGGATGAAGCGTGCGCGTGAGCTCACCTTTCGGACCTTTCACCTTCACTGTATTTCCCTCGACGGTGACGGTCACACCGTTGGGAACGATCACGGGATGTTTTCCAATGCGTGACATTTCTTTTTTCCTTTACCAGACGAGCGCGAGAATTTCGCCGCCGGTGCGCTGTTGGCGCGCCTGACGGTCGGACATCACACCCTTCGACGTGCTGAGTATCGCCATGCCGAGTCCGTTGCGGACACGCGGAATTTCGGTGACTCCGACGTATTTTCGGAGTCCAGGCGTAGAGACGCGCTTGAGCTCGCGGATTACCGGCTGGCCGCCCTGCGCGTACTTGAGTACGACACGCAGCGTCTGCCTTCCAGTCTCTGCCTCGAGCGTTCTGTAATCCTGAATGAAATGGTTCTCTTTCAGGATCTTCGCGATCTCGATTTTCATTTTCGAGCCGGGCATGTCGACTCGGCGATGCTTCGCTCCGCATGCATTGCGGATGCGCGTCAACATGTCGGCAATCGGATCAGTCATGCTCATCGATTATTCCTCACCAGCTCGCCTTGCGTACGCCGGGAATCATTCCCGAAAGCGCGAGCTCACGGAAACAGATTCGGCACACGCCGAACTTTCTCAGAAAGGCGCGCGAACGTCCGCACCTGCCGCAGCGGTTGTGCTGCCGGACGCCGAACTTCGGCTTCCGCTTGCTCTTCTCTACCATGGCCTTTCGTGCCATCAGTCCTCTACAATGATTGGCTTGTCGTCGCCCTTGAAGGGCATTCCAAGCTCTCGCAATAGCGCGAACGCCTGGTCGTCTCTGTTCGTCGTCGTGACGAAGGTGATGTCCATTCCGTGAATCTGCTCGACCATGTCGTAGTTGATCTCAGGAAAGATCATCTGCTCCTTCACTCCGAGACTGTAATTCCCGCGACCGTCGAACGAGCGCGTATTTACCCCGCGAAAATCGCGAATTCGTGGAATCGCAACAGTGATGAAGCGATCCATGAACTCCCACATCCGCGCGCCACGCAGCGTTACGGCGGCACCTATCTCCTGGCCTTCCCGCTGACCGAAGTTGGCGATGGACTTCTTCGCCTTTCTTCGTACGGGACGCTGTCCTGAGATAATCGCGAGCTCCTCGACGACTTTGTCGAGAATCTTCGGATTCTTGATCGCCTCGCCCATGCCGCAATTGAGAACTATTTTCGAAACCGTCGGAATCTCGTGCAGGTTTTTGTACCCGAACTGTTCCTTCAGACGATTGCGAACGGTCGCCTCGTAATACTTCTTGAGCCGCGGCGGAGGAACTGGAAGTCCGACACCGGCGTGAGCTGCCTGCTTGAACTCACCGGCTTCTTTCTTCTTTCCCTTTCCTTTCCCTTTTCCGTCGCCACCGGCTGCCGGCTGCCGGCTGCCGGGGGCACCACCCTCGGGTTTCCCTGACTTCTTCTCTTTTTCGCTCGTTGCCATTGATCTGTCTCCCGTCAGCGCGTTCGGGGAATTGGCTCGCCCGTTCGCACACCGACTCTTTCTTTCGTTCCATCAGCATCGATTCGCGCGCGCGTTCGTGTCGCTTCGCCGGTCTTTGCATCGATCAGCATCACGTTCGACGCGTGCAGCGCCGCTGGAGCTTCTATGATCCCGCTCTGCTCGTCGGCGTTCCTTGCCTTGCGATGCTTTTTCACGATGTTCACGCCCTCGACCAGCACACGGCCCGTCTTGGGAAAAATGCGAAGCACTTTTCCTTCCTTGCCGCGATCATCTCCGCGCATCACGCGAACGGTGTCGCCTTTCGACACCCGCATCTTCACGCGCTCGGAATTGATCGCGTGCCTCGATGTGTTTCGCCTCTTCGCAGTCTTCTTGTATTTGAGCAGCCTCATCCTACAAAACCTCCGGCGCCAGCGAGACGATCTTCATGTACTTCTTCTCGCGGAGCTCACGCGCCACGGGACCGAAGATGCGGGTTGCCCTCGGCTCGCCTGCTTCATTGATGATTACGATCGCGTTTTCGTCGAAGCGGATGTACGAACCATCTTTGCGTCGCGTCTCTTTCGCCGTTCGCACGACGACCGCGCGCGCAACTTCCGATTTCTTCACGGTTCCGTTCGGCAGCGCGTTCTTTACGGTAACGATGACAACGTCGCCCAGGCCCGCGTACCTCCGGCGGGTACCGCCGAGCACGCGAATCACGAGCGCTGTTTTTGCGCCCGAGTTGTCCGCGACTTTGACCACCGATTCTTGCTGAATCATTTCTGGTTCCTGGTTCTGCTTCGATGTGTGACTACCGTGCGCGCTCGACGATTTCGACTAGACGCCATCGCTTGTCCTTCGACAATGGCCTGGTCTCCATGATCCGCACTGTGTCGCCGGTCTTCGCGTCGTTCTTCTCGTCATGTGCCTTCAGCCGCTTGGTGCGTCTCACCATCTTGCCGTACACCGGATGCTGTACCCGGCGCTCGATCGAGACGACCACGGTTTTGTCCATCTTGTCGCTCACGACAGTTCCGATTCGCGTCTTTCGCGAATTGCGATTTACGGTCTGAGAGTTTTCCTGTATCTCGGCCATTCTGTCCTATGCCCTCTTCCTCGAGCGGCTCGCGCTCGTTCTGGTTCGGCGACTCACACGCGTTTTCTTCGCGTTCCTCGCCTTGGGGAGTGACGCCGACGTTCCAGCCTCGACGATCCCGATGATTTTCTCGCGCAGCACTGTATTGAGTCGCGCAACATCCTTTCGAAGCACACGGAGTCTCAGCGGATCATCCAGAGTCTCCGTGCCCTGACGAAACTTGAGACGGAATCTTTCTTCCTCGAGCTCGACGATGCGGGTACGAATCTCTGCTTCGCTCAATTCGCGAATGTCCTTACTTAGCATCAGTGTGAGCCTCCTCTCGGGCGACGAACTTCGACTTCACGCCGAGCTTCGCTGCAGCGAGCGCCATTGCCTTGTGCGCGATTTCAGGAGTGACGCCTTCGAGCTCGAACATCACTCGACCTGGCTTCACGACCGCGACCCATCCCTCAGGAGAGCCTTTCCCTTTTCCCATTCGCGTCTCGGCCGGCTTCTTCGTTATCGGTTTGTCGGGGAAGATTCTGATCCAGACTTTTCCCCCGCGCTTGATGTGACGAGTAAGCGCGACGCGAGCAGCCTCGATCTGTCTATTGGTAACCCAGCCGGGCTCGAGCGCCTGCAATCCGTACGCGCCGAACGCGACGGTGGAACCGCGCGATGCATGACCGCGAGTTCTTCCCTTGAACATCTTGCGAAACTTTACTCTCTTCGGACTTAACATCGATCAAACTCCCGTCGAGTAAGTCTTGCCTCGGCGATCTTCAACGATCTCGCCCTTGAACAGCCAGACTTTGACGCCGATTGTACCGAACGTCGTCTTTGCAGTCGACGTTGCGTAGTCGATGTCGGCACGAAGCGTGTGCAGCGGCACACGACCCTCGTGATAACCCTCGACGCGCGCGATTTCAGCACCGCCGAGCCGTCCACCACATTTGATCTTGATCCCGCCCGCTCCCATGCGCATTGCGCTCTGCACGGCGCGCTTCATCGCGCGACGGAACGAGATTCGCTGCGCGAGCTGATTTGCGATGTTGTCCGCGACAAGCTGCGCATCGAGCTCCGGTCGCTTGATCTCCTCGACATTGATTCCGACTTCCTTGCCGGAGATCTGTGCGAGCTCATCGCGAAGCTGATCGACTTCAGTTCCCTTCTTTCCGATCACGACGCCGGGACGTCCCGTGTGAATCGTCACTACGACTTTGCCAGGCTTCCGCTCGATGCGGATGTCTGCGATTGCCGCGTGACCGAGACGCTGCTTGAGATAATTTCGAAGCAGCTCGTCCTCGCGCAGCAGCGCGGGGAAATCACGGTTTGCGTACCACGTCGATCTCCACGTCTTGGAAATTCCAAGGCGGAAGCCGATCGGATGTGTCTTTTGTCCCATTACTTACCGTCCTTTGCGCCGATCACGATCTCGACGTGACTCGTGCGCTTCTGAATTGGTGTTGCCCTTCCCTGCGCGGCCGGCATGAACCGTTTGATCTTCGGACCTTCGTTTACAATCGCCTTCTTCACGTAAAGCGTATCGACATCGAGCGACTCATTGTCGCGACGAGCAGAGTACTCCGCGTTTGCTACCGCGCTGTTGAGAACTTTCTCGATCTGCTTCGCAGCGTGCTTCTTCGAGAACTTCAAAAGTCCGAGCGCGTCGTTGACGTTTTTCCCGCGAATTTGATCGATGACCAGCCGCATCTTGTACGGAGACTGTCGCGTGCTGCGCTGGAACGCGCGCGCATCAGCGAGCACCGGCGCATCCTTGCGCTCAACACGCCGAGCTGGCGTCTTGCGCGCGGTGGCGGGAGCAGCTGTTTTTGTCTCGGCACCTTCGTCGGTTGAAGTTTTCTTCGCGCTCTTCGCAGACTTCGCGGTCTTCGCGCCAGTCCGAATTGCCATTACTTAGCTCCCGGCTTCGCACCGCCTGCTGGAGCAGCAGGGGCAGCAGCAGGCGCTGGTGCGCCAGGTCCGGTCGGAACGCCCGTCGCCTTCTTATCGACAGCCTTCTGACCAGTGTGACCGCGGAAAAGTCGCGTCGGCGAAAACTCACCGAGCTTGTGACCAACCATGTTTTCCGTCACGTAAACAGGAATGAACTTGTTCCCGTTGTGCACCGCGAAGGTGTGTCCGACAAAATCTGGAATGATCGTGCTCGACCGCGCCCAGGTCTTGATGACCTTCTTCGCGTTCGACGAATTCATCGCCTCGACTTTCGTCAAGAGCGCCTGCTGAATGAACGGACCTTTCTTTACGCTTCTCGCCATTTGTTATCCCGACTCGATGACTACTTGGTTGCCTTGCCGCGCTTCCGACCGCGAACGATCAGGCGCTGCGATGCCTTCTTCTTGTGGCGCGTCTTCACGCCTTCCTTGTTGCCCCACTTGTCCACGACGTTGCGTCCGCCGCGAGTACGACCACCGTGCGGATGATCCACGGGATTCATCACTTCTCCGCGAACTTTCGGACGCTTCCCGAGCCATCGCGATTTTCCAGCCTTGCCGTGCGACATGAGCTCGTGCTCTGCATTGCCGACAACACCGATTGTCCCAAGGCAGAGTCCGTGCACCATACGCATTTCTGTCGATCGCATGCGAAGCGTGACGTACTCTCCTTCCTTCGCGACAACTTCAACCGAAGTCCCCGCTGAGCGCGCGATCTGTCCGCCCTTGCCCGGCTTGAGCTCGACGTTGTGCACCGTGGTGCCAACCGGGATGTAGCGCAGCGGCAGGGCGTTGCCGACTCTCGTATCCGAGCCCGGACCGGAAACGATTTTGTCGCCTACAGCGAGTCCTTTCGGATGGAGGATGTAGCGCTTCTCCCCATCCTCGTATTGCACCAGCGCCAATCGCGCGCTGCGGTTGGGATCGTACTCGATCGACGTGACCGTGGCCGTGAGGCCGTGCTTGTTCCGCTTGAAATCGATGATCCGGTACTGACGCTTGTGGCCACCACCGATGCGACGCATCGCGATGTGACCGTGATTATCGCGTCCGCCTGATTTCTTGAGCGGCTCGATCAGGGATTTCTCGGGCGTCGTTCGCGTGATCTCCGCGAAATCCGACACGCTTCGAAAGCGCGAGCTCTTTGTGACCGGCTTGAACTGACGAACTCCCATTCCTTAACCCTCGAAGATGTCGATGGTGTCGCCCTGGCGAAGCTTCACAATCGCTTTCTTCCAGTGCGGCCTGCGACCAATTGCTGCCCCGACTCTGCGCCCTTTGCCGCGCTGATTCGACGTCCAGACGTTCGTGACTTTGACGCCGAACAACGCTTCAATGGCGCCGCGAATCGAAGTCTTCGTCGCATCGCTTGCGACGCGGAACGTGTATTCGCCGCGCTCCTGATACGCTGCGGATGACTGCTCGGTGACAATCGGGCGGACAATCGTTCTATGAAGTGACGACATGCTTTACTTCCCCTTCTTTTTTGTCGCGCGCTTTGCAGTCTTCTTCGCGCTCTTCGGCGCAGACTTTTTCGCGACTGTTTTCTTTGCGGCGCTCTTCCTGCCGGCAGTTTTTGTTGCAGCCTTGCGTGCCGGCTTCTTCGATGCCTTCGCCGACTTCTTCGCTTCGGCGCTCACTTCCTCGCTTTCTTCCTCACCAGCGACCTCGAGT
Source organism: Gemmatimonadaceae bacterium (assembly GCA_046262875.1). Taxonomy (GTDB): domain Bacteria; phylum Gemmatimonadota; class Gemmatimonadetes; order Gemmatimonadales; family Gemmatimonadaceae; genus UBA4720. The sequence goes on from JBHELX010000033.1 coordinate 35,054, forward strand.
CCCTGTCCAAGCGCGGATGATTCGATCACCACCACCTCGGACCACAGGATGTTGTATGTCGACACGTCCGAGTAGTTCAGCACCTGCGTATCGCGAATGTTGCGGCCGCTCATGTACACGTTCGGCTTGGTACCATCGGTGAGGATCAAAATTTTCTTTCCTGCGATGCCGAGGGTCGTGAGCAATCCAACAAGCTGCGATGTCTTCGGCGCTTCGTACTCGAGTGAATCGATCACGATGATCGCATCCTCGCGTGCGCGCGCATTGAGCGCACTCTTCCGCGCAAGTGCCCGAACTTTCCTCGGCACGGCTTCGGCATAGCTACGGGGACGCGGACCGAAAACAGTTCCACCGCCAACCCAGTTCGGTGCCCGCGTAGAACCCTGACGCGCTCGGCCAGTGCCCTTCTGCTTCCATGGCTTCTGGTTTCCACCAACAACAAAACCGCGCGTCTTCGTCGCCGCGTTTCCCTGTCGCTGATTCGCGAGATACGCCTTAACTGCCTGGTGCATCACCGGCATGTTGACAGTTCCATCGAACAGATCAGCCGGAAGCTCGACTTTCTCTCGCGCCGTTCCCTTTGCCGTGTACGCAGCCGCATTCATCGTCGTTGTCTCAGCCATTTCGTTATGCCTGCTTCTTCACGAGGACGATGCCGTTCGTCGGACCGGCAACCGCGCCGCGGATGTAAATCAGATTTCGCTCGGCATCGATGCGCTCGATGCGAAGATGAGTTTGCGTGTGTCGCTTGCTGCCGTAATGACCCGGCATCTTCTTGCCTTTGATCACGCGTGACGGATCTGTTCCCGGTCCAATCGAGCCTGGACGGCGGTGCTTCGTATTTCCGTGAGTGTTCGGTCCGCCACCAAATCCGTGGCGCTTTACTACACCCTGAAATCCACGGCCCTTCGATGTGCCGGTGACTTTTACCTGATCGCCCGCGGCAAAGATTCCAACCGTCACCGTGTCGCCGAGGTTGTAGGCTGGGGATTCTTTTCCCTTCGGCGCGTCGTCGAGCCTGAAGCTGCGAAGAATCGCCGGCGCAGTTCCGAGTCCCGCCTTTGCCGCGTGACCCACGACTGCTTTGTGCGCGCGGCGGCCGCGAAGGATTTTCTTCTCGCCTTTCGCCGACGCGCGACGAAGACGCTGCTCCCCGTAGCCGAGCTGCACCGATGAAATGCCGGCGATTTCAGGTGTGAGAACCTGAACCACTGGATTTGGCGGAGCCTCGACAACGGTGCACGGAATCTGTTGTCCGTCTTCGTTGAAGATCTGGGTCATTCCCAGCTTTTTTCCGATTATGCCAATCATTGGTATTCGTTCGGCTTGAGATGATTGCTACTCGACTTTGATTTCAACGTCGACGCCCGCAGGAAGATCGAGCTTCGTCAGCGCATCGACAGTTGCTGCTCGGCTGTCGAGTATGTCGATCAATCGCTTGTGCGTCTTCAGCTCGAACTGCTCGCGCGATTTCTTGTCGACGTGCGGCGAGCGCAGAACCGTCCACCGCTTCGTCTTTGTCGGAAGCGGAATCGGACCCGACACTTGTGCGCCAGTCTTTTCCGCCGTGCGGACGATGTCCGCCGACGCCTGATCGATCACCGCGTGATCGAACGCCTTGAGACGGATGCGGATTCTCCCAGCCATTTGAGCCTCGGTTACTTGATAATTTTTGTTACGACGCCAGCACCAACGGTGCGGCCGCCTTCTCGAATGGCGAATCTCAAACCCTCGTCCATCGCGATCGGTGTGATAAGCTCGATCGTCATCTGAACGTTGTCCCCCGGCATCACCATCTCCATCCCTTCAGGAAGCTCGACACTTCCCGTCACGTCCGTTGTTCTGAAATAGAACTGCGGTCTGTAGCCCTTGAAGAACGGCGTGTGTCGTCCACCCTCTTCTTTGGTCAACACATAAACCTCGGCAAGGAAGTTCGTGTGCGGCGTGATGCTCCCCGGCTTGGCCAGCACCATCCCTCGCTCCACCTCTTCCTTTCCAATTCCACGAAGCAACAGGCCAACGTTGTCGCCCGCTCTCCCCTCATCGAGAAGCTTTCTGAACATCTCGACTCCCGTCACGACCGTCTTCTTGTCGGCGTTGAACCCAACCAGTGCCACTTCCTCTCCAACCTTCACGATCCCGCGCTCGATTCTGCCCGTCGCAACCGTTCCGCGTCCGGTGATCGAGAACACGTCTTCAACCGGCATGATGAACGGCTTGTCCGTCTCGCGCTCCGGCTGCGGGATGTAGTTGTCCAGCGCATCCATCAGCTCGCCGATCTTCTTCCCCCACTCTGAATCAGGATCGCCTGACTCCAGAGCCTTGAGCGCGCTGCCCCGAATGATCGGCGTATCGTCGCCCGGGAAATCGTAGGAGCTCAACAGCTCTCTCACTTCGAGCTCAACAAGATCGAGCAGCTCCGGATCATCGACCATGTCCACCTTGTTCATGAACACGATGATGTAGGGCACGTTCACCTGCTTCGCCAAGAGGATGTGCTCTCTCGTCTGGGGCATCGGACCGTCGGCCGCTGACACGACCAGTATCGCGCCGTCCATCTGGGCGGCACCGGTGATCATGTTCTTCACGTAGTCGGCGTGGCCCGGGCAGTCGACGTGGGCGTAGTGACGCTTGGTCGACTCGTACTCGACGTGCGCTGTGGCGATGGTGATTCCTCGCTCGCGCTCCTCGGGTGCCTTGTCGATCTGGTCGAAGGCAACGACCTGGGCCAGACCCTTCTTCGACTGGATCGTAGTGATCGCAGCGGTGAGGGTGGTCTTGCCGTGGTCGACGTGACCGATCGTCCCAACGTTTACGTGCGGCTTGGTTCTCTCGAATTTCGCTTTTCCCATTCTTTCCTCTAT
>JBHELX010000034.1:0-14406 GCA_046262875.1 Gemmatimonadaceae bacterium
GTGCTTCCCAGCGCGACAAGCACGGTCGTCATAACTAACGTTCGAATTCTATTCACGCCTCTCTCCAGGTGGATGAATGAGAATGCGGCGCCTCTACTAAAGTGTGGAGATGCGTCGATAGCCCCCCGTACTAAGCCGTAGACTTTCGTCTGGTGGGTGGGTACCTAGATAGACCCTGGAAAACGCTCTGTCAAGAGAATGCAAGGCGTTTGTAAGGAGGAAGGCAACGGAAAAGCCCGCCTCATGGCGGGCTTTTCTTATAACCTTTCTTACTTCGGAGCCCCTGGCGGAGAAGCAGTCGCAGGTTTCGAGAAGTCAACCGTCGGTGCAGTCTCGGCACCCGGAGGTGCATCGTAGTACGCTCGTGGCTTCGCACCTGTAAGCGACGCAGTGATTTTCTGCGGGAACGTTCTAATGTAGGAGTTGTACGCGTTCACCGCCGCGTTGTAGTCGCTGCGCGAAACAGCAATTCGATTTTCCGTACCCGACAGCTCGTCCTGCAATTTCAGGAAGGTCTGATCGGCTTTGAGCTGGGGATACGCCTCGGATATTGCGAGCAATCGGCCGAGTGCCCCGGTAAGCTGCGCATCAGCTGCGGCCTGCTGCTGCGGATCGCCGGTTCGAATCGCACCGGCAAGTCCGGCGCGCGCGGTCGCGACCTGCGTGAAAACTGCTTCTTCATGCTGCGCATATCCCTTCACGGTGTTCACCAGATTTGGAACCAGATCGGCGCGGCGCTGCAGCTGAACTTCAATCTGCTGCTTCGCCTGTGCTGCCTGCTCGTCGAGCGTCTGAATCCGATTGTACCCGCATCCGGATAGGACGACTGGAACCAGCAGGACGAGTGAGCGGCGTTTCATTTTGTACAATGCCTCACGGTGGATTAGTCGGCGTAACGTACGCAATATGCCGTGAAAAGTTTACGTCGGGTAGCGATCGAGATACGCGACCAGCGTTTCCATTGCGCCGAGGTATCCGGCAAGCACTCCGCCGGCCTGTTCCCGCTCGAGCTTGGAAATACCGCGGACGTGACGAACGACTCGCTCGAAAGGCGCAGCATCGAATCCCGCCTTCGCCCCAACGGTCTTGCTCAAGTCTACATAATCCTGCGGCGGAGTTTCACCGTGCAGCCGCACAACTCCGCGAAACACTACCATCAGCGTGCTCAGGCTCGCCTCGAGCAGAGAGACTTGCGCTTTTTGATCTACTCCCGCCGCCATCGCACCGCGTCTCAAATGCAGAAGCTTTCCGAGCGCTTGCTGCTCGACCTGAAGACGCAGATCACTTTTCGCCACCCTAATTCCTGTTGACGGATCGTCTCCGTACAGCACGCGGTGACGCTCTAGAATATCTGCGTACTCCATCGGAAAAACATCCGACGAAGATTTCCACTCCGATTCAGTGAACATCATTGGAGGTGGATTGCCGGCATCGCTCCACGCTCGAAGCACCGCCCCCACGGCAGCAAGCCTGTCGAGAGGAACTCTCTCGAGTATGACGAGCACATTGTAGTCCGATTTCTTTGCGATGTGCTCGCCGGCAACAGCGGAGCCATACAGCACCACCGATCGCAGCGTTTCACCGTATGCATCCGTAAGCTGCCTCACCAATTCATCGAGAGTCATCGCCATTACCAAAACCCCATTGTGCTGAATGTCACCAGCTCGACCCGCCACCACCACCGCTGAATCCACCGCCGCCGCCAAAGCCGCCGAAACCTCCCCCGCCACCTCCGCCGAACCCGCCACCGAAACCCCCGCCGCTGCTCCAACCGCCGCCACCCCTGGGCATCGACATTAGAATCGGCCAGATGCATCCACCACAGCCGCTCGGTCGCCCTCTTCCCTGCAATCGCCGCGCTGCATTCGACAAGGCCGACAGAAGAAAAAAGAAGAGAAGGAAGTAGACGAATGGTGGGATTCCGCGATAGTTGCTCCGGTTCGCGCTTTGTATCGGCTCAGGCGGTGCGAGTGAGCTGTCGAGAGAAAAATTGAATTCGTTTGCGAATCTCTGCGCGGTGCGCAAGGTGACGAGCTCGAGTCCGGTCGAATAATCCTTCGCCGCGAACGCCGGAGTTGCTTCTCGGCAAATCTCGCCGGCAGTCGCATCGGTGATAAACCCTTCTGTGCCCTGCCCCGTTGCGATGAAGCATTGACCGTGTCCGGTCGAGCTCGTTTCCTTCGGCACCAGCAAGATCACCGCGCCCGCATTTCTCGTCGGATCACCGGGGTTCCCGATCTTCCCCACCTTCCACTGGCGACCTATTTGCAGCGCAACGTCTGCAGGCGCGCGCTGTCCGATGTCAGGCAGCGTAACAACGGCAATCTCGCCACGCGATTTATTTCGGACGTCTTCGGCAACACGCGTCATCCTTTCGATCGTCGCTGGATCGAGAACGTGTGCGAAGTCGTTGACGACGCCGGTGGGGGGCGGGATAGTTAGCGGCTGCTGCGCCGCCGCGGCCAGAGATGTGCCGAGGAAAAGAACAGCGATCCCAACCCTTGATTTCAAGGCCATCTTCGGCACCTATTTACGAGACCATGCCAAACTTAGTCAACGTGACCTCGGCCGCAGCGATTCTCGCAATCATTGCGTGCAGTCCGTCGCAATCCGCACCGCCGCCCGCCAACGACACCGCGCCGGCGCAGAACACTTCTGCGACCGCGAAGACGCCCGAAGATCCAATGGTCGCTGCCGCGGACCACGGCCGAATCGAAGGCGATGCAAATGCAAAAACCTGGCTCATTGTCGCCAGCGATTTTCAGTGTCCGTTCTGCAAGCAATGGCACGACGAGAGTTACAAGACCATTTACGACGAGTACGTACGGCCGGGAAAGATCAAAGTTGCGTACGTGAATTATCCGCTTCAGCAGCACCAGCACGCCGTTGCAACCGCAGAAGCCGCGATGTGCGCGTCTGCGCAGGGAAAATTCTGGCCATATCACGAAGCTTTGTTCGCAACGCAGCACCAGTGGGATTCACTCCCCGCCACGCCGACAGCTGTTCTCGATTCAATTGCCGGCGCAGTCGGTCTCGACAAAGCGGCGTGGAAACAGTGTGTTGAATCCGGAAAGATGAAGCCGCTGATAGATGCAGACCGCGATCGCGCTGCAAACGCGGGCGTTCAGTCGACGCCGAGTTTCATTCTCGGTGACCGTGTGATGCTGGGCGTTCAGCCGATCAACGTCATGCGCGCAGCACTCGATTCCGAGATAGCGAAGAACGGCGCTACGCACTGAATCGCTTAGCGAGAATTCCCTACGCCGCGGTCGCTACCGTTGCGCGTGCAGTGGCCGCTGTCGCGCCGGCGGGCAATGGAAAAACTTCGCGCGCGTTGCGAGCGCGCCGTGGAATTGTTCGGCGGTATGAAGCGTGGGGCTCGCGGCACCGTGACTCGTCGCGGCCGCTCCTCTGGATCCACGCGCCGTCGGTAGGAGAAGGACTCCAGGCTGAGCCTGTAATCGAGCTGTATCGCGCTCGACATCCCGAAACCCAAGTCGTCTACACTTTCTTTTCGCCCAGTGCGGAAAGATTCGCGAATGGTGTGAACGCCGACTTTCACGACTACCTGCCGTTCGATTCGGCGCACGAAATGAAACGGGCCGTCGCCGCGCTTTCGCCGAGCGCAATCGTATTCAGCAAGCTCGACGTGTGGCCAGTCCTCGTCGAGTGCGCCGCGCGGCGGATTGTAAAACTCGGAATGTTAAGCGCCACGATGCCTGCATCATCACTAAGACACTCGGCGTTCGCGCGTCTCGTTCTCCACGACGCGTACGCATCGCTGAATGTAGTCGGTGCGGTTTCCGATCCCGACGCTCTCAGACTGATGGAGGCTGGTGTTCAGCCGGAGAGAATCATAGTCACCGGCGACACGCGCTACGATCAGGCGTGGATCAAGGCTGAATCCGAGACGCCTGAACGAAGTGCGTTACTTCGTCCGCTCCGAACGGGTCGCTTCACTATGGTAGCCGGGTCAACCTGGCCGAGCGACGAGAAACGCCTTCTTCCGGCGTGGAATGATGTGAGGAAGAGACACCCGAACGTGCGACTGGTTATCGCGCCGCACGAAATTTCCGAAAAGCATCTCGATTCGATCCAGGTGTGGGCGCGCGACAATGCCCTCAGCGCCGCTCGACTGGATGACGCATCTGTGTCGAGCGCCGACGTGATAATCGTGAGTCGTTACGGCGCACTCGGCGATCTCTATGCGCTTGCGGACATTGCATATGTCGGCGGGGGATTCAGACGCGCGGGCCTCCATTCTCTTCTCGAGCCAGCTGCGTTCGGCGTACCTGTAATTATTGGACCGAGACACGCAGACAATCGCGATGCTCGCCTGCTCGTCGTTGCCGGCGGCGCATTCCGTTGCCGTGACTCCGGTGCGATCGCTAGTCAGATCATGCGATGGGTCGATTCGCCAGTTGCTCTTTCAAGAGCACGAGATGCTGCGCGCGAGACTGTGCGGGCTGGACTCGGTGCGGCGGAGAGATCATTCGAGCTCGTCGAGGGGCTAGTCGGAGCGAGAGCGATAGAGTGATTCGGGGATAGAGCGATTGGGCGATGGAGCGATTCGGCGATAGGCGGTCGGCGAATCGCTCATCGCTCAATCTTCTAGCGCTCTATCCCTCCATCGCTCAATCGCTCTACCGCTCAATCGCTTTACGACACCTGGACTGACGCCACAGGCGGAGCACTCGGCCCATCAGTTGGTGGATGCAAAAAGAATCCCTGCACGAAATGAACGCCAAGCTGCTTCACAGTCTCGTACTCTTCCGCCCGCTCGACGCCTTCGGCAATCACTTTCGCGTTCTGGTCATTCGCGAAACGCACCATCGTCTCGACGAGGTTCTGCTTGATGAAGTTCTCGTCGATGCAATTGATCAGCGAGATATCGAGCTTGATGAAATCGGGCTCGAGGTTGGCGATCGATCCGAGTCCGGCGTAACCACTGCCTGCGTCGTCGACTGCGAATCGATATCCGCGATCGCGAAAATCCTTTAGACGTCCGCGAAATTTCGGATAGTCCTTGATCGCAGTGCGCTCGGTAATCTCCAGCACCACGCGCGATGGATCGGGAACGTCGAGATCCATTTCCGTGAACGCCGGATCTGTGAAGTCGTGTGGATCGACATTGATAAAAAGAAGCTGACCCTTCTCGAGCTTGTCTTTCATTCCCAGTATCGCAGTGTTTCGGCAAAGACGGCTCAGCTCCCAGATCATGTCCGACTGAGCGGCGACTTCGAACATGACTTCGGGGCGGCGCATGCTCCGCATTTTTCCACGCGCGAGCGCTTCGTATCCGAAAATCTCCTGGGTGTCCGTTATCACAATCGGGTGATAATCGATGTAGAGCGCGCCCGTACGCAACGTCTCTCGAAGATCGGCGCTTTTACGCGCGAGCTCACGCTGCTCGACGCTGACCGATGATGCAGCTGCTTCGCGAATACCCCGATATATCTGCCGCTCGAGTCTGATCTTCGGATCGTAATAGACGTGTGCGCGTCCGACGTACGTATCGAAAAGTGCCGCGACAGATTCGCCGTGCTGTTCTTCTACGCGTGTCGATATGAATTGGTGCAGGCGCACGGTGAGCTCCGTAATCTCTTCGTCCGACGGCACCGCCGCGTCGGGCTCCGGAACATGAAAGAGTATGAAATCATCGTCGTTGTTGAAGCTCACCATCACCTGCGAATTCGCGAACGGTCCATTGCGAAAGAAATCGCGCATCGCGGCCGTCGTCGTTTCGAGAATCTCGTCGAGCTTCTCCCATCCGTAAATCTCTTCGACCTTCGCGTAGCGATCGAAATTGAAATAGAGAATGACTAGCTCGCCTCGTTCCTGAATCGGCTTACGAAGCACTTCGATCGAAGCTGAGACTGTCGGGACCTTTTCCTGTGCAGCGCGGAACAGTTGCCGGTAGCTTGGCAAATTCAGCTCGTTGGAGCGAGTCGCGCCGCGTTGCGCTCGACTACTCTTGCGAGAGCAGCCAGCTCGAAAGGTTTCTCGACGAAGTCATCGGCGCCCGTCTCGAGCGCCTGACGCTTGTTCATCCAGTCCTGAAGCGCCGTCACCATGATCACGCGAATCGATGAGCCGAGTGTCGGATGGTCCTTCATCTCACGGCAGACCTGCCAGCCGTCACGGCCGGGCATCATGACGTCGAGGAGAATGATCGAGGGCTTTTCCCTCTGGAAGAGTCTCATTGCCTCATCGCCGTCGTAAGCGACGGAAATCGGATAGCCTCGCGCTTCGAGGTAATCGCGGATTATGTCGGCGTTGTCGTGATTGTCGTCTACAACGAGAACCGAGGGAAGCTTGGAGTCAGGCATTCTTCTTACTTTGGGGTGGAGGGAGGCACATATCAAGTGCATGAGTCCTGCCGTAAACGTCTGAGCTTGACAGACGTTGGTCTTAAGAGCACCATCATTGTGTCAGCCAGTGAGAGGCATCATGTCGCTTATTCGTCCGCTGCTTTGCGCATCGCTATGCGCAGTAGCACCTGCAGCCGTTGCACAGAGCGTTGCGTCTGCTGCAACGATCAACTACCGGATCATCGGCATCGTCACGAACTCGGGCGGTGAACCTATCGACAATGCCGAGGTGTCGCTGATTGCAGGCGGAGTGATCAAACTGGTGAGCGCGAGCGGCACCGACGGACGATTCACGCTCGCTGAATATCCAGCCGGCAAAGCCATGCTTCAAATTCGGCGGCTAGGATACGAGCAGCGAAACATCAACATCGATGTCGGCGCCGATAGCAGGCCGACCAGTGTTGCCGTCGTATTGAAGGAGCTTCCGCAAAAGCTGGAAGAAGTGATGGTAAAATCCGACGAGCGTGGACGTCTGCGACAGTTCGCCGAGCACAGAGGCGTGCCGAACAACTTCGGTCGGTATTTCGACCGCGCGGATATCAGAAAGCGTAACCCTGCATATGCGAGCGAGATGTTTCGCACGATTCCGGGCGTGCAGGTTCAGGCTTCGAACTTCGGAGGCAACACAGTTCGCGTCCGCGGTTGCAGGCCACTTTTGTGGGTCGACGGTCAGCGCGTTCCGGCAACAGAGCTCGATGACGTTGCAAGACCGTCGGACATTGCTGGTCTCGAGTTCTATCCGTCGAATGCGGGAATTCCCGCCGAGTACATGGACCGCGACAATGGAGCGTGCGGCATTATCGTCGTGTGGTCCAAGAGCCAATAAGAAATTCTTCGAACCGCCCAAAAAAAACCCCTCGATTTCTCGAGGGGTTTTTTGTCGAGCCATGTGCTTGTGGATCAGGTGCCGTTCTTGACTCCACAGCCGACAAAGTACGTCGGAGCCGCAGTTGGACTCTTGTCCCAATAGACACGTGTAGTGAGTAGATCCGGACCCTGGTCGTTAACCGCGGCCGTAACGGATTCCAGATTCACCTGAGTCTCTAACGTTGCGTACTCGAGTCTCCGCGGAACGTCATTCAGGGTTGCGTCGATACCTGCGACGACAGTCGCCGGGCGGCAGGTGCGACGCCATTCAAACCATGCCTGCCCGCCGTCGGTGAACAACGCAAGCCACCGTCGCTCGGCGATTTGAATCAGTCCGGGAGTGCCACCCTTGTAGACAACTCCCGGCTGAGCCAGATACGATGCCGTCGCCGCCGCTGAAATTGTCTGAGCGGCTGGGGCAACTGCACTCCACTGCGCGAGCGACAGAGATACACCCGTTGTGTAGTAGCCCGCAGCCTGACCGGCGTTCAGTCCACCCATCCCCCGTTGAGCCGCTTCCGCTAGAATGAAATTCACGTCGGCCGCGCTCAGGATGAAAGTGGGAAGTCGCGCACCTGCACCGCCAAACGTCGGACCGTACGTCGTCTTGCCCTTGTAGAAAATTGTGCCTGGGCGAGACGTCGCGTTGAATAGAGGTACCGCTCTCGTCGTCGAAATTCCATTCGGCGAGCCCTGATAGGTACCGGACGGCGTTGGCTGCACAAAAATCGGAAGACGTGGATCGCTGTTCGCATTCATGAGATCCGTCAACCGGTTCGACACGCGCCAGTCGTCACGAGCGCCAAGGTTGTCCGACCACGGATTGTTATACACACCGTCACCGGGCCAAGTCAGCTGCGCATTGTCGGCGTTGGTAAGAATCAATCCGCCGGGTCCGTTGATCGCCGCAGTGAGCTGCGTGTTAGCCAACGTCGGGTTGACGTTCACGATGCGCATTGCGAGACGCGCACGCAGAGAGTTGATGAACTTCTGCCATTTCGCGGGACTGCCGCCGTAAATGGGATCTGCGCTTCCCAGCGTATTGGATGCACCCGCGAGATCCTTCGCCGCTTTGTCGAGACTAGCGAAGAAGTCGTTGTAAATATCGGCCTGCTTGTCGTACGCTGGAGCGAGCGATGATCCAACGCTATCTCCCTTTAACGCGTTGGTGTAAGGAACGTCTCCCCAGGAGTCAGTGAGATAGGAGAAGCCCCATACACGCATTGCCAGCGCGGGACCGTACGTACCGGGCTCTTTAGCCGCCTCGCCTCCAATGACGATCTGCGTGAGATCTTTTAGCTCTCCCGAATACGCGCCGTTGAAAGATCCTTCCGTGTCTGCTGCGTGCATTCGGACGTAGCGATCTTCGTCGGTGTACTGAATTTCCGACAGCTGCTGCGTGACCCACTCCGCCGTTCGCAGATCATACCCGCCGAACCATCGAGCGACACTTAGACGCACAGCATTCGTGAACAGTGGTCCCGGAGGAACCTGTTCAGGACTGTTTGGATTCGTGTTTAGAGCAGTGAGCTTGTCGTTGTTGCACCCCGCTACAGCAAGCGTCAGCGCAACCCCCGCTCCCACTCTCAGAAATTTTTTATTGATCATTGTCGTTGATTTCCGTTAGAGGATTATTGGGTGATGCGAACGTTGAAGCCCCACGACCTGGTGTTCGGAAGCACCATCGACTCGATGCCCTGGTTGTTCCCCGTTTGATAAGAGAACTCGGGATCGATGTTCGGCACTTTCGTCCACATCGCGAGGTTGCGACCAGTCAATCCGAGCGTGATGGCGCTGACGTTCAGCCTGCTGACAAGCGATCGCGGTAAATCGAGAGTCAGCGTCAGCTCGCGGAGCTTGGTGTAGCTCGCATCGTAAATCCAATCCTCGATGACCTGCCCGCAATTGTATGCCCGACACTGATAGTAAGTCTCAGCGTCGACGCTCACCGTGTTGGGTTTCCCGGTTGCGACGTCGATTCCGTCGACAACGATTCCCGGTTTGTTCCAGTCGGCATCACGACCTGCGACGGTGGATGCGAGAACGCCGGTGTAGGTGCCCCACATGTTCGTGATGCTGGCGATCTTTCCGCCTCGACGGAAATCCAGCAGTCCGTAAAGTCTGAGGTTCTTGAACGTCAATGTGTTCGCCAGACCGCCGGTCCACGTCGGCTGAACCGTACCGAAGTAATGCGTCGGCGCACTGGTAGCAGCGTACGGAAGCCCGCCGTCGAGAAGAAGTTTTCCCGTTGCGCTGTCGCGTGCCCAGGCACGCCCCATGAGCGCACCGTAAGGTTCGTCGAGACGCGCCTCAACTCGTGACGAAAAAAGACTGCCGAGCAGGAGCGTGGTGACTCCCGGAGCGAGCTCGGTGATCCTGCTCTTGTTGCGGCCATAGTTGAACGTCGTGTTCCATGTAATGCCATTGTCGGACTGAATGGGCGTCACACCGAACAGGAAATCGATTCCCTTGTTCGTGATCCTACCGGCGTTGATCGACTTGACTGTAAATCCAGTCGTATTCGAAACCGGCGCATTGAAGATCTGATTCTTCGTATACTTGTTGTACAGGCTTCCGTCGAATGTGACTCGACTGTCGAACAGTCCCAGCTCGAGACCGAATTCGTCCGAGTGAGTGATCTCTGGTTTCAACGCGCCGTTAGCCAACGCGTCACCAAGAGTGAATTGCGCAAGTCCGTTGAACTTTGTCGAGAGACCAGAGTACGTCGTGCGCAGGAGATAAGGATCAGCATCGGCGCCGACCTGCGCGACCGACCCCCGAACCTTGAGGTAGTTGAGAATGTTTCCCTTCAGCGACGGAATCATGTCGCTTAGCACGATCGACGTGTTCACCGAAGGATAGAAGTACGAATTGTTTTCCTTCGGCAGCGTGGATGACCAGTCGTTACGTGCTGTTCCTTCCACGGTCCACCAGTTGTTCAGCGTGAAAGCAGCCGACCCGTAAAAGCTGTCAGTGCGACGACGTGACAGGGCCTGACCGAGAGTCGGCGGAATTGCTGCATTCGACACGTTATAGATGTCCGGTACTGTCAACCCGCCTGTCTGCACCGAGCCCGTGTTGAATGTTACGCGACGCGTTGTGCCGCCGACGAGTCCATTCACCTGAAGGTGCGAGCCGAGACTCCGGTTGAGCTTGAGTGTGCCGTCCACTCCGTTGTCGTTGCTATCGTCATTGATGAATCTGAATCCGCCAAAGTACTTCGGGTCGACGATCGTTCCCTGCCGAGTATCACCGGGAGCGAACCGCTGGTCGATGTTGAAGCGGTAGATGTCGGATCCTGTGTGAATACTCGCTGCGAGACCGGGAGCGATGTTGTAGTTCATCGCGATGCTGCCGATGAAATGGTCGCGCGCATCGAAGAACGGGTTCGAGTACTGCAGCCAGTACGGATTGTTGTGATAGCTGTAGTTCCAGTTGTACTCGCGCCCTTCCGGACCGTTGGCCGGGCCTGAGCCGAGATTGCCGAAGTAACCCGCCTTGAGCGCCGCCATGTCAACCTGTCGGCCGAACCAGATGAATTGCTCCACGACACTCTGGGTGTAGCCGGTACCCGGACGGTTCTGTCCAGTGTTGCGAATGAACTGAAGACTAGCATCGGCGCTCAGTTTGTCGTTGACTCGAACGGTTGCGTTCAGAGAGCCGTTTGTCTTGTGAAACGTGTTGTTTGGGATGTAGCCAAGTTGCTGATCCGAACCGAATGAAATACGAGCATTCACATGATCGGTGCCGCCACTCATTGCGATCGAGTTGGAAAGCGTGTGGCCGGTCTGGTAGAAGCTCGAGACGTTGTCAGGATGCGCGATCCACGGCGAAGCTTCAGTCGGGCTGGTGAACTGCAGACACGGCGCCGTCTGATCGTATGTCTGCGTGTGTGGGATGAAGGTGCAGCCGTGCGTGCGTCCGTCGAGCCTCGGCCCGAAGCTTTGGTCGTTGAAATCCTGAACTCCATTGCCCGTGCCGTCCACCCACATGAATTCTCCCTGCGACCCTTGCCCATAAAGGTTCTGATAATCGGCAATGATGTCGGGCCTGTCGAACGTGATCGTGCTACTCAGCTCGGTGCGCATTCTGCCACCGTTAGCGTTGCCCTTCTTTGTCGTCAGAATGATGACACCGTTCGCTGCGCGCGATCCGTAAATAGCCGCGGCGTTCGGACCCTTGAGGATCGTCATCGACGCGATGTCTTCCGGATTGATATCGGCGATCGCGCTGCCGTAGTCCCATCCGCCGACATATGTCGTGCCGTGCGAATCATTCGAGACCGGCACACCATCGACGATGAATAGCGGGCTGTTATTGCCGCTGATCGAGTTGGCACCGCGCAGAAGTATGCGGTTCGATCCGCCTTGCGTTCCGGACGCGGTGATCGATACACCCGAGACTTTTCCCTGAATACTGTTCAGGATGCTTTGTGTCTTCGTCTGATTCAGCTGTCTCGAGCTGAGCTCCTGTTGCGCTGTACCGAGCTGGCTTTTCTCGCGCTCGGTTCCGAGTCCGGTTATGACAACTCCCACAAGCTCGGCGGCGACGGGGGTGAGACGAAAATCGGTGATGATACCCGTGCCGGACAGTTGCACTTGAACCGAGCTTACCAGATACCCGAGGCGGCGAGCACTCACGGTGACCGTCTGCCCCGTAGCGTTTGCCGCCGGGATCGTAAAGTTGTAACGCCCTTCGGCGTCGGTGGTGGCTCCAGCTCGCATCGTCGGTATACTCACCGACGCGTTAGCGAGCGGAGTACCGCTCGTCGCGTTCGTCACGCGTCCGCTCAGAGTGACGCCTTGCGCGGCAGCAATCGCCGGAAGTAATCCGGCAATGATGCATCCCGCGGCAAGCCGAGTTAGTCGACTACCGTTCTTCATCTGGTACCCCCCATGTGATGGAAGAAAGAGGAGAGGAATTCTGGTCGCGAAGAGCTCGGCTCACTGGGCGGTGAGCACATACGTTCTCACGGTCAGCGACTGAGGGAAGCTCGCTGAAGGCGACGCCTTTCGTACGGGCGCGTGGCGGAGTGAAGGCCAGATACAATTCCTGCGACCGGTTTTTGGGAGATTATCCGGCGGTTACCGCTATGTCAAGAAACTGTAAGGAAATACGTAGCCCAGGTGTACGCTACGCGGCGCTCGCTTTCTCCGTCACGATACGAACAACGTCATCAACGACCTGGAGAAATCCGCCCTCGATATTGAAGCTTCGGTCTGCGCCGCCTCCCCCCAGGCGAAGCACACCTGTCCCGAGGAGAGTCATCATCGGCGCATGTCTCTCGAGAATGCCGACTTCGCCGTCGTGCGCGGGCGCGACAACCATCTGGGCCTCACCCTCGAAGAGCACCGCCTCAGGGGAAATCAGTGAGATCTTGAGCACGCGGCTTACGCTTCCTTCGACATCTTGTTGGCCTGCTCGACTACATCATCGATCGCTCCCGCCATATAGAACGCCTGCTCGGGCAGCTGATCGAATTCGCCCGCCACCACTCGCTCGAACGAAGAGATCGTGTCCTCGAGCTTCACGTACTTTCCTGGAATACCGGTGAATTGCTCGGCAACCGCGAACGGCTGCGACATGAATCGCTGCAAGCGACGCGCGCGTCCCACGACGAGTTTGTCTTCCTCGGAAAGCTCGTCCATTCCGAGAATCGCGATAATGTCCTGCAGCTCCTTGTAGCGCTGGAGAATCCGCTGGACGTCGGTCGCAACTTTGTAGTGACGGTCGCCGATGAATTGCGCGTCGAGAATTCTGGACGATGAGGCAAGCGGATCGACCGCCGGATAAATCCCGAGCTCGGTGATCGCGCGCGAAAGAACGACGGTGGCGTCGAGGTGCGCGAACGCAGTTGCAGGCGCCGGATCAGTGATATCGTCTGCAGGAACGTAAATCGCCTGCACTGACGTGATCGATCCCGTCTTCGTCGACGTGATGCGCTCCTGAAGGTCACCCATCTCGGTTGCCAGTGTCGGCTGATAACCAACGGCACTCGGCATTCTTCCGAGCAGCGCGGACACCTCGGATCCCGCTTGCGTGAAGCGGAAAATGTTATCGATGAAAACGAGCACGTCCTGGTTCTGCACGTCGCGGAAATACTCAGCGACGGTCAGTCCTGACAGTCCAACGCGAAGTCTCGCTCCAGGTGGCTCATTCATCTGTCCGTAGATCAGCGCGACATCCTTGAGGATTCCTGCTTCCTTGAACTCGAGATAGAGGTCGTTTCCCTCGCGAGTCCGCTCGCCTACGCCGCAGAAAACAGATCGACCGCCGTGTCCCTTGGCGACGTTGTTGATCAGCTCCTGAATGACGACTGTTTTTCCGACTCCTGCACCGCCGAACAATCCGATCTTTCCACCTTTGACGAACGGCGCGAGAAGATCGATGACCTTGATTCCGGTCTCGAAGATTTCAGTCTTCGGCTCGAGATTCGCGAACTTCGGCGGTGCGCGATGAATCGGCCACCGCTCGACGTTTTCCGGAATCGCGGGACCGTTGTCGACCGGATCACCGAGCACATTCAGGATTCTGCCGAGCGCGGCTTCACCAACCGGCACCGTGATCGGCCCGCCGGTATCGAGGACTTCCATTCCGCGCACAACGGAATCAGTCGACGACATCGCGACGGCGCGAACCTGATTGCGCCCGATGTGCTGCTGCACTTCCGACGTGACGTTGATGTCTTCGCCGGAATCCGATTTCGCGTTGATGCGCAGAGCATTGTAAAGCTCCGGCAGCTTCTCCGCCTCGAACTCGACGTCGAGCACTGGCCCAATCACCTGGACGACCTTTCCCATGTTCCGCGTCGGAGCGGCTGTTGTTGCCATTTTATCCCTCGAGAGCCGCAGAGCCGCCGACAATTTCGGCGATCTCCTGCGTGATCTGCGCCTGACGGGCGCGGTTATATGTTCGGCGAAGCACGTTGATGATGTCGCCGGCGTTGTCGGTTGCGTTTTTCATTGCCGTGCGGCGCGCGCCCTGCTCTGCCGCGGCAGTTTCCACGAGCGCGCGATAAACGGAGTTGCGAACGTACAGCGGCAAAAGCTGCGCGAGAATTGCCTCGGCAGATGGAAAAAGCAGATAGTCGTGTCTAAGTCCCTGCTCGCCCGACTTTTTTTCCGGCGGCGTGACAGGTAGGACTTTCAAAGTTGTCGGCGGCGTAGAG
>JBHELX010000034.1:14416-37695 GCA_046262875.1 Gemmatimonadaceae bacterium
GGTCTGGAGCCTGCGGGTCACGTCGTCGGGCACGCAGGGCTCCTTTCGAGCAGTCCGCGGGCCGCGTCCGCGACCGCGGGTCCGGAGAGGCCGTAGCGGTCGACCAGGTAGTCGCCCGTCTTGTCGAAGTTGCCGTTCGCGTACACGACGTACACCGCATCGACTTCGCCGCGCTCGAACTGTCCGATGAAATCATTCACGAGCTCGGCAGCGTTGTCTGCCGTGGGGCGATCCGTGAAATCCGTTCGACTCGATTCGATCGGACGGCCAACATACTTGAAGTAGCCGAGCCCTTTTCGTCCGACGATTCTCAGAATCGTTTGCGCGCCTTCCTTGTCGAGACGGGCGAGCAGGTTGCGTGCTTCCTTGATCAGGTTCGCGTTGAATCCGCCGGCGAGGCCTCGATTGGAAGTCAAAAGAATCACGACTGCTTTTCTTAACTCATTTGGCTGGCGAAGCAAACGAAATTGCTCGGCAAGCTCCGGCGAATAAAGACTCGAGATGACTTCCGCGAGCGAGTTCGCGTATGGCCGCGCGGCGATGACGCGATCCTGCGCGCGCTTCATCTTGGAGGTGGCAACCATCTCCATCGTCCGCGTGATCTTTCGCGTGTTTTCTACTGAGCGGATTCGCCCCTTGAGCTCGCGACCCTTGGCCATGGGTTAAGCTTGCTTCTCTGTTCCGCGCATTTGGTTGAACGCGTCGATGGCGCGCCGCAAATCGGCTTCGATTTCCTTGGAAAGAACTTTTTCCTTCTTGATGCCTTCGGTAACCTGCGGATACTCGGCGACGATGTACTCTCGGAAGCCGCGCTCCCACTCCTTGATGTCAGAGACGGGTACCGCATCGACATATCCGTTCGTCACAGCGAAGATGATTACGACCTGCTGCTCCACAGGCATTGGCTGGAACTGCGGTTGCTTCAGAATCTCAACGGTGCGCGCGCCGCGCTCGAGCTGCTTCTTTGTTGCTGCATCGAGATCCGACGCAAACGATGAGAAAGCTTCGAGCTCCCGATACTGAGCGAGATCGAGGCGAAGTCGGCCGGCAACCGATTTCATCGCTTTGATCTGCGCATTTCCACCAACGCGTGACACTGAGATACCAACGTTCACCGCGGGACGAACTCCGGCGTAGAAAAGATCTGCCTCGAGGAAGATCTGTCCGTCAGTGATGGAGATGACGTTCGTCGGGATATAAGCGGAAACGTCGCCGGCCTGCGTTTCGATTACCGGCAAAGCGGTGAGCGACCCACCCGGCTTTTTGATTTCCTTCCCGTCAACGACGTCATTGTCGTTTCGAATTTTCGCGGCGCGCTCGAGAAGTCTCGAGTGCAGATAGAAGACGTCTCCGGGAAATGCTTCGCGTCCCGGCGGACGACGCAGCACGAGCGACAGCTGCCGGTACGCAGCAGCCTGCTTCGTTAGATCGTCGTACACGCAGAGCGTCGGTTTTCCTTCGTCGTACATGAAGTACTCGGCCATCGTGCAGCCGGAGTACGGCGCGATGTACTGCATTGGTGCTGGATCGGACGCGCTCGCGACGACGATGATCGAGTAATCCATCGCGCCGGCTTGTCGAAGTTTTTCGACGACCGAGGCAACGGTTGAATTCTTCTGCCCGATTGCGATGTAGACGCAGATGACGCCAGTGCCTTTCTGATTGATGATCGTGTCGATTGCGATTGCGGTTTTGCCCGTACCGCGGTCGCCGATGATCAGCTCGCGCTGTCCGCGACCGATCGGGATCATCGAATCGATTGCTTTGATTCCGGTTTGAAGCGGCTCGTTCACGGGCTGGCGAACGATGATTCCCGGGGCTTTGACTTCGACTTTTCGCGTGTGGCTCGTGCTGATGGGGCCCCGATCATCTAGTGGACGGCCGAGCGGATCAACAACGCGGCCGATGAGCTCAGGTCCAACCGGCACCTCGAGCACTCGAGCTGTGCGGCGGACTTCGTCGCCTTCTTTCAGCTTGAGGTAATCACCGAGGATGACGGCGCCGATGTTGTCTTCTTCGAGGTTCAGTGCGAGCGCGACGATTTTCTCGCCGGTTTCGGAGGAAGTGACCTCGAGCATCTCTCCCGCCATGGCTTTGGCGAGACCGTAAATGCGAGCGATGCCGTCTTTGACTTCGAGGACCGATCCAACCTCTTCTACGTCGAGCTCGCTGAGGTCGGCGGCTTCGATTTCGCGCAGGAGGATGTCCTTGATTTCGCCCGGACGCAGAGTGGTTGCTGTAGCCATATGGATTGAAGAAAAGAAGGCGGTTTTTTTCGGGAGCAGCGGTCGGGAAAGTTGGCCAAACTTCGGGCCGTTTGTTGCTTGTGAAAAATATCACAAGCCTCTCTCGACTGCAAGCCGCGTCATCATTCGAGATTTCTCTGGATTCGCCACAGAAACACAGAAACACAGAAGTTTTTGTTGGGAATGCGGCGAAATCAATCGGCGCGCAACCCAATGATGGCACTTCATGCGATGAATAGAGTTTTCGTGACGAATGAAGAAACATTCACACGACGGGTTACACCGCGAAATAACCGAAAAGATTATTGGGGCGGGGATCGAGGTTCATCGTGAAATGGGACCGGGACTGCTCGAGTCGAGCTATGAAGATTGCCTCGATCTGGAACTTCGCGACCGGGACATCGCCTTTTCACGACAAGTGGTCGTTCCTCTCATGTACAAAGGCAAACCGCTCGCATCGATCTACAGGCTGGACCTGATTGTCGAGGAGTGCGTCATCATCGAAGTAAAGGCAGTCGACAAACTGATGCGCGTTCACCTCGCTCAGATGCTCAGTTATCTGAGGCACACCGGCCTTCATGTCGGACTCATCATGAACTTCAATTGCGAAAAGCTTCCGGACGGAATAGTCCGCGTTTCCCTATAAAAGCTTCTGTGTTTCTGTGTTTCTGTGGCAAACACAGGCAATCTGTCGACCCAACTAGCCTCGACTACGAGTCCTTCCTTGCATGAATCGATCGATCAAATCGACGGTTCGCAGTCGCGACAATGAGGCGGGACGAGTGCCAAGCAGGCGCTGAGCGGTGACCGCCAGGTGCGATGATGATGCGAAGCCCAGGATCTTCGCCACGTCGCGGATATCGAGACCCGGATTCTTAGCAAGCTCCGCCGCTCCGATCATGCGCACCAGGTCGATCACCCGCTTGAGATTGGGCGAGCCCGGTACCGAGAAGTTTCTGCTGAGATGCTCTCGGCTCACGCCCGCCGCTTTCGCGAGTGAGCTGGTGCGGACCGGGCGGCCTGCGCCGATGAGAATCGCGCGCCACGTTTTCAATTGCATCGGACTCTCGAGGCGAAGCGGCGGTGGGGGCTCGACAAGAGCAGCGTAGAATCGAGCCGAAAATGTTTGTGGTCCGACCAGGTCACGTGCTACGGGATCGTCGATGCCGTCCGCAAGAATATCGCAAAACTCGAGAGCGGCGCACCGCGCAACCGCCGGTGCATCGGTTGCTCTCAGTGGAGTGATACCGAAGAACGGTGCGCTCGGAAATTCGTGTGCGAGCGCGGCAATCTTCCAGGTATCGTCGCCGTTGGGACTTGCAGAGCCCCCATTGCCGCCTGTGCTGAGAGCGGCCAATGCGAGCGGTGAGCCGACATCGACAAGTGCTGCGTCGACCAGGATTCGCCGCATCGTCGCAGAGAATTCGGCTGCATCGCGCGTTGCAATCACGCGCCATTTGCGTTTTGGAAATGCTGAACGAACAAGCGATCGCGCACGCTCGCGGGGAGCGAAAGCAACAATCGTTCGGAGATCGGTCGCTTCGGCCGGGACTGTCTTAGACACCAGTTGCAGCCATGTCTAGACTCGGTCGTCCCTCTATGAACTGGCAGACGATAGGGTCTGTCGTGTGCTGGATCTCTTCCACTGTACCGACCTGACGAACTTTTCCTTCGTAAAGCATCGCAATCCGCGAGCCCACCGTGTACGCGCTTCGCATGTCGTGGGTGATGACGATGCTGGTGACACCAAGCTTTTCTCGCGTGCGTACCATCAGTTGATCGATGACGGCGCTGGTCACCGGATCGAGACCGGTCGTGGGCTCATCATATAGTATGTACTTCGGGCGACGAGCGATGGCGCGCGCGATCCCGACGCGTTTTCGCATACCACCGGAGAGCTCCGCGGGCATTTTAGACTCGACCCCCGGCAAGTCGACAAGTGCGAGTGACTCACTCACCCGGGTTGCGATGTCCTGTTCGCTCAGCTTGTGCTCTTTGCGGAGCCCCATCGCAACGTTATCGCCGATGCTCATCGAGTCGAACAGAGCCGCGAACTGGAAAACGTAGCCGACTTTCGATCGAAGGTCGTATAGCTCTGGGCGGCTCAGCTTCGGGACTTCCTTGTTGTCCACGAAAACCGTTCCCGAGTCCGGCTCGAGGAGACCGACAATGTGCTTGATGGCAACCGATTTTCCGGAGCCCGAATAACCGATGATGACCATCGTCTCGCCTTCGTCGACGTCGAGCGTGAATCCCTGGAGAACTTTCTTTGAGCCAAAGGATTTGTATACGTCGACGAGCTTGATCATTCGGAGAATCTAATTCGGAAAATCGATGCGAGCGCCATTCGAAGGAAGCGACCACGAAGAACACGAAGGACACGAAGAAAACGAGCGGCGCCGAGGTTGGGCGCCGCTCGTTTTTCTTCGTGTCCTTCGTGTTCTTCGTGGTCGCTTCCTTTGGCTATGCCGCAAAACTCCCGAGTGCGCGACCAACGTCTCCTTCTCGGAGTCGCTTCAATGCACGATCTCGAAGCTGACGTACGCGCTCGCGTGTGACGCCGAGCATCGACCCGATTTCCTCGAGTGTGTGCTCGCGCCCGCCTTCCAGTCCGAAGTAAAGACGGAGGACTTTTGCATCGCGGGGCGGCAATGTCGAAAGTGCTGTTTCGATCTCGTCGTTGAGGAAGCGGTTCATCGCCTCTTCCTCGGTATCCGGCATTTCGTCGGCGACGAAGCGCTCGATCAGCGAGCGATCGCCTTCGGGATCCATTGGTGCGTCGAGTCTCACGTCGCCCGTGTTCAGTGCGGCGAGTGATTGCACGACGTCAACGGAGAGTCCCGTCAGGTGCGACAGCTCTTCGGGAGTTGGCTCGCGTCGCATCTTTTGGCGAAGAATTTCAGACGCCTTGATGATGCGCGAGAGATCTGCCGTGCGGTTGAGCGGAACTCGGACGGTTCTTCCCTGTCGCGCGAGCGAGCTCAGGATTGCCTGTCGAATCCACCACACCGCGTAGGAGATGAATTTCACTCCCTGGTCCGGGTCGAACTTTCGGGCAGCCGTGAGCAGCCCGACGTTTCCCTCACCGATGAGATCGATGAGTGGAAGTCCTCGGTTCTGGTATTTCTTTGCGACGGAGATGACGAAGCGCAGGTTTCTCTTGACGAGCTCCTGTAGTGCGTCCTGGTCTCCAGCGCGGATTTTCCGGGCGACTTCGATCTCTTCGTTTCCCTTGAGGAGCGGGTAAGTGCTTACCTCATAGAGATACTGATCGAGGATATCGCGCTCCGGTTCGGAGGGTGCGATGCCCGGTGCGGCCGCTCTTTTGCGGCGCTTTACTTCAGCCATTATTCGAAAACCTCAGGTGCTTCAGCGAAAAAAGTATTTATAAGCAGCGGCGACTTGCCGATTGCAGCGAGAATGACGCAGGAGACATCGAAATGTTGCAGGTAGCGATGATCCAGCGGTGATGCGATCCTAAAATTGCTCCGAAACATCTGTGATGCTACGGAATGTTTTCGTGGTGTTTCGGGCGCTGCAAGATACCGGCCGCGGAGGAAATTACTAGTGCATTTTCTTGACTTCGCTTCTACCCCCGGATATCCTTCGCGGTTCCTCCTTTTTTCGAGTGTGAGAGAGGGGGAAAGTGCCGGGGGTGTAGCTCAGTTGGGAGAGCGCTTGAATGGCATTCAAGAGGTCAGGGGTTCGATTCCCCTCACCTCCATAACGGCAACCGCGGAACGCGGACTGCGGAAGAACCGCGGACTGCGAAAGTAAGGAATAAATGCCGGCGGCCGATAGCCGGTAGCTGATCGTTAGATTCCTCGTGTCGGTTGTCGGATTGGTGATTGTTTCGCGGGAATAGCTCAGTTGGTAGAGCACAACCTTGCCAAGGTTGGGGTCGCGGGTTCGAGTCCCGTTTCCCGCTTGGCGCTCCGTTATTGCGAGGTGGCGGGGCGTTGTTTTTTGGGCGGTTAGCTCAGTTGGTTAGAGCGCCACGTTGACATCGTGGAGGTCACAAGTTCGAGTCTTGTACCGCCCATTCGATCGCGAGCAGAGTGGGCTTATCACTTTTCGTTTTCTTGCGCCCGTAGCTCAATTGGATAGAGCATCTGACTACGGATCAGAAGGTTGGGGATTCGAATTCCTCCGGGCGCGTATTCCAAGATTTTTCCCATGTCGGGTGCGGGAAAGAGATGACCCTGGCTCCGTGCTTTGGTGGCGATGGTATTCGCCGCTCACGGAAGCGATCTGCGAACGATATTTGCATACCGGCTGAGAATTTCATTTCGCGCCGACAATGGGGCCAATCCGTGTCACCGGTGCCAAGCGCCAATCTCAGCTATCTAAGCGTCATCGAAACAACCTCGGATATTGTTGTGATCATCGATCACAATGGTCTCATCCTGGCTATCAATCCGGCTGTCCAGCGCATTCTCGGGCATTCGGCCGAGTCCCTGATCGGGCACCCACTCACGCGCTTGATGCCGGAGCGTCTTCGCGCGCAGCATAGCGCCGGTCTCAGGCGATACCTCGAGACTGGAAAGCGACACCTCGACTGGACCTCGATCCAACTCTCTGCTCTCGATCATGAGGGGTGTGAAATTCCCGTCGATATCTCGTTCGGCGAATTCATGGAGAACGGGAGCCGCTATTTCACGGGGATAATGCGCGATGCGCGGGCGCGAAAAAAATCGGACGACACTCTCGAGTTTCTGGCGCGCATAGGGCCGGCACTCGCTGCCTCGTCACTCGACTACGAAGAGACATTGCGAGCGTTGACGCGGCTCGCTGTGCCGCATCTCGCAGACTGGTGCGCGATTGACATTCTAGGAGAGGACGGAACGATTGCGCGGCTCGCAGTCGCGCACTCTGACCCAGCTCTGATCCACCTCGCCGGGGATCTCGAAAAGCGCTACCCAACCAGGTCCGATTCGCCCGTCGGAGTTCCAGCCGTCTTGCGAACTGGAAATAGCGAGCTCGTTGAGGAGATTCCGCCCGATCTCCTGAAATCACTCGCGGAGGACACCGAACACTTAGACGCGATCCTCTCGCTCGGGCTCAAGTCCTACGTCATTGTTCCGCTGATCGCACAAGGCAAGACGTATGGGGCGCTCACGCTCGTTCAGGCCGAATCAAGGCGGAAGTTTGCGGAATCCGACCTTCCCCTGATCGAGGATTTGGGGCGTCGCGCGGCATTGGCAATACACAATGCCAATCTCTATCGCCGGGCCATCGAGGCCAACCATACTCTCGAAGAACAAAAAATCGAACTTGAACAGCAGTCCGAAGAAGCTCAGGCTCTGGCGGAAGAGCTCGAAGCGCAAACCGCAGAATTACTGGCTGCTACCCGCGATCTGGAACGGAAGACGGCTGAAGCCGAGACGGCGAATCGGGCGAAATCAGAGTTTCTGGCGACTATGAGCCACGAGCTGCGCACACCGCTTAATGCCATCGGAGGTTATGTCGAGCTACTACAGCTCGGCCTCCGTGGTCCGCTCACAACAGAGCAGGCGGCCGATCTCGATCGAATAAAATCAAGCGAGCGTCACCTGCTCGGCCTGATCAATGACGTCCTCAACTACGCCAAGCTCGAAGCCGGAACTGTCGAGTACAGAATTGAAAAACTGTCGGCTGAAGCTGTGGTAGCAGAGGCGGACACCATGATTGCCCCGCAAGTGGAGAGTGTTGGCCTGAGCTACATACGCGAAGCGTGCAGTCCCGATCTGACGTTCTCTGCCGATAACGAGAAATTGCGGCAGATCCTGCTGAACCTTCTCGGAAACGCGATCAAGTTCACGCCGGCCGGCGGCGTTGTCCGGGTTGCGTGCGTGCCGGATTCCACCGGCGTCCGGATCGACATTGAAGATTCCGGAATCGGCATTGAGAAGGAAATGTTCGCCCAGATCTTCGAGCCATTCGTTCAGATCGATCGCGGACTCAGCAAACCGGGTCAGGGAGCCGGGCTGGGGCTAGCCATCTCCAGGAATCTTGCCCGTGGCATGGGCGGAGACATCACTGTCAAAAGCGAAGTCGGAAAGGGAACCACATTTTCTATTTGGCTGCCGTCAGAACCCGTGACGCAGCCTATCGGATTAGGACCCTCCTGAAGGACAGTTATGCGTCAGCCGAAATTATTGCGGTCGAAATGCGTTCGATCCGCGATGATCCCCCGCAACTCCTCTGGGTGATCATCGCCGGCTGCGCCGGCCTGCAACCCCATAAGTCCCGGGCGCTAGGCCGGCAGAATGCAATCAGTGCTTAGGCGCACCGGAAACTGAAAGGGGTCCAGTCTTGCCGATATTCGTGAACACCACAACCACCCGTGCCTCCTGATTCCCCGTGTTCCTTCCCCGTATCACTGTGCTCGCGGGAATCACCACCACGTCGCCTGCGTGCAGCTCGTAAGTAGTACCATTTAAAATCGCGCGCACGCTTCCCTGCTCAACGACAAAATTCTCGTCGAAGAAAGGATGATAGTGCTCCGCGATTTCCGCATCAGGCGCGAGACGGAGAACCTGAACGACGGATCGTGCTGTCTCGGAAAGAGTAGTCCTCGTCATCGCACCAACTTGCGGAGCTGGTGCCTGACCGGTGTTGCTGACACGCACCGGCATCGGCGCGGTGGCCGGCTCGGAAGAATGACCGCTGCACGCCGTGAACAGAATTGCCAATGCACTCGCGAATTTCCACATCACCGAATGCCTCCATTTGCTCCTGAGTTCTCAACCTTTGATCCGCTGTGCACAGCGTCAGAGAAAAATCAGATCGAAATTCCGATTAGAATGAGACACGATTCGTGCCACGGACACCGCGCAAGAACCAAATCCGCTCACGGCCGACTGCGTCGAAGACCATCGTGAAAGAATTGTACGCCTCCTGTCTCCGGATGAGTTGAGAAGGCGGCCCTAAGCATCACTCAATCGCGGTCGAAGTCGGCGTGGTCTTCCGGGTGTTCCGCCGACTTCGATTTGGCTTGCGCCTGAGCTGCGGCGGCCTCTGCGTCCGTTAGTTCCCTCAGCGACGGCGTCGCGGCCGATTCGTCTTCGGCTGATGCGCGCGTTGCCTCCGTGTTCATCAGCTTGTCGATTTCGGCGCGGATTCGCTTTGCTCGCTTCATTCGATTCGTTCTATTGTCCCGCGTCATCGGCGATATGCCCAGTGCACCGTTCGCATAATCATCTGCAACAATTCATCGCGTCCGACGATCGCTGGATTTTCTCGCGGCGCGTCCGGCCTGACGCAATCGTTGAATCTCGCCGCGCAAATGAGACGCCGGCTGAATTGCGAACCGATCCCGCAGCTCCGCGACCGAGGACGTATACCGATGAGCCGCCTGTTGCTGATGCGCGACGGACGCCCTGACGGCGAAATTGACATCGGGCCTTGTCACAACCGCTTTCGCGTCGTGGAGATGAAGTCCCGTGACAGCGTCAACCATCGAGCGCAGGCTCCGCCCATGGCGATTGGTGATCCGAAGTTTGACGATCTCCAGCTTGTCGGTGAAATAGCGCGCCTGCCACCAGCTGTCGGTAGCGGGATCGGTCCAGCTGAGATAGCCACCGGGAAGAACTTGCCGAGGTGCCGTGATTGCTCCCGTGTACGAGTACCGAACGCCAGCGACTTTCTTCGGATCGAAGTACTGCGGAGTGTAGAAGTCGGACATGCTGATTCCGTTCACTGTGTAAGCATTCATTGCATCTTCGCATGGGTCGCACACCTCTACCAGGTAACTGACCTTCCCCTGGTTTTTCTTGAGAGATGCCGACGGAGTCAGTCGGTTGCCTGAAGGATCGGCCAGCATCTCGAGACATTCATGGCTCGCGGTGAGTGCCCAGTCGTCGTCGAGCTGCACAAGGGCGAACGGTTGGCCGTTCTTGTCTTCGTGGACACCCCCCGCGCCATCGGTTCTGATGTCCTCCATGATGATGACGGGCCAGTATCCAACCGGCATGTCCTCGAGCGTCGGAAACGAATCGACCGTCGCAGAAACGTCCCAGATGGGCGCGAAATCTCGAGTCACCTGCTTCTGTAACGCGGCGCTGACGTGATTCAAATCCTTCGCGCGAACCTTTTTCGTGTCAGAGATCAGGGCGACCTGGCGAAGCAGCATGCGGTTCACCGACGGTTGAATGCGCCAATTTTCGCATGGTCAAACAGGCCACGCTCGGAGAGCGAATATCCGGCCGCTGCCAGGCAGTCGCAAGCTCGACTGCTTAGGCAATCTCGCAAAAGGGGATTGCACGGAACTGTCCGCAGTTGTCACAATTTGTTGCGTCAGACGATTTCCCACATACCCCTCGAGCGCATTCAGGAAAGGCGCGATCGCTCTTCCGCTATTGAAAGTTCGAGAATCCCTCTTAGGTTGGGCGCACCCTCAGAAGGATAGCTATGCATCACGTGAAGTTATTGCGGTCGAAATCCCTTCGATCCGCGATAATCCCCGCTGGACTTCTTTGCGTAATCGCATCCGGCTGCGCCGAGCAAGAACCGGCGGGCCCCGTGCTCCCGCGCGTCGTCGCGCGGAGCAGTGACGTCTCACTCAACAGATTTTTCATCGCCTGGTCGCATAGTTACGTTGCCGGTCCGATCCAGCCGCAAGTATTCGCACTCGACCCTCGACAAGACCGGCAATACTCGGATTTATATCCCAGTGAAAACCTTCTAGCCTTTGCGAGGGCCAACCCCGGCCGGCTCTATATCGACAGCGATGAGCCTGACCAATGGTGCATCGCTCCCTCCGACTACGCGAATATCTATCACGACTGGGCTGCGGCACTACGGAGCGCAGATCCAACAGCACGCGTCTCTCCCGCCGGGGTTGCAGAACCAAATTGGCATTGTTGTCCGCTTCCGGACGATGTGCCGGCGCCGTGCTGGTCGGCGTCCCACTCGATCGGCTATATGCAGCAGTTTTACGACGCGTATACGCAACGGTATGGAGCACCTCCGCCCGTTAACGAATGGCGATTTCATGACTTTGCCCTGAAGTTCGCCGCGGGAGATATCGCGGGCTGGTGGGCAAGAGTCGACCAGGAAGCATCATGGTCCGTCGCTCACGGCGCGAACATGTTCCTCGGCGCTTGGGGATTTCTCGGGTGGAGAGAATCCGACGCAGATTATTCAGAGCACATAAAGCGCGGGATGAACCTCATTTTGAACGACAAGAGAATTACCGGCGCTGCCTATTGGGCGTATCAGAGTTGGGCCGGCGAGCATCACTTTCTGACGAATGATGATGGAAGCCTGACCCCGGAAGGACAAACGTACGCCGACCCGCTGGCGGACATACCGACTGGCCTCGAAATAGTTGGTTCGCCGGCCCGAGTCGCAGCGCTTCGATGGAATAACACGACGTCAGCGTGGCCGGTCGAGGCCGAGTTCTGGGTGCAGGCGCCAGCTTCCAATTCCTTCGTCTATCGCACGACCGAGCTGCTCAGTCCCGGCGGTAATGAAACGGCTCAAGTCGCATTCAACCCCGGCGATATCGTAAAAGGGCGCGTTCGTTACTACAACGCGCTTGGTCAGGCCGCCTGGTCGTCATTTAGCAATACTGTCTCAATGAGAAATGCTGTCGTGAGGAAAACACCGGCAAAAGGGCCCGTGTTCTGCCTGTTGCAGGGGTGTTAGGACGCCAGGTCGATTCGTCGACCTGATTTTTCTCCGAGAGCGCGCTCGTAAACCACTGACGCGGCCGCCACGTCTTCTATCGCTACCCCGGTGCTGTCGAACACGATGATCTCGTCGTTCGACATCCGTCCGGGTTTTCGGCCCGCAACAACTTCGTCCAGCGTCGCGCGAACATGAATTTTTGTCACGACACCAGCGTTAATCGCGTGATGTAGATCTCCAATTGCAGCGCACTGCTCGAGATCGTCGACGATTACAGCGCTCTGCGCGAACAACGCCTCGTCGATCTCCTGTTTGTGCTCGTTGTCTGCACCGACTGCCGCTATGAACGCTCCGGGTGAAACGTCGTCGATTCCAATGAAGGCCCGTTCCGCGCTTGTCATCGTCACAATGATATCGCTCGCACTCGTAGCAGCCCGAATGTCCTCGGCAAGAAGAATCTCGAATGGATAGAGCGACTGCATCTCTTTTACGAACGCCGCGGCTTTGAGTTTGTTCTGATCCGAGACGTACGCACGATGCAAGTCGACAACTGCCGAGATAGCTGCAACGTGCGTGCGACCTTGGACTCCGCAACCGACGAATGTTGCGGTGCGTGCGCTCGGACGCGCGAGAAACCTCGCCGCCACCGCGCTCGCTGCTGCTGTGCGAAGAGTAGTGATCGCCATCGAATCCATAATTGCGAGTGGGACTCCAGTCGTCGCGTCAAACAAGACTAGTACTCCCTGAATCGTTGGCAGGCCGCGAGCAGACGGATTGTCGGGAAAATTTGCGTTGATCTTTACTGCGAGATATCGGCGTGCCAGCTCGAGAACTGCCGCCTTGGCGTGAAACCCACCGCCGTCCACGTGTAACGCGAGAACTCCGGACGAAGCCAGCCGTCCTTCACCTCTTTGGCGGAACGCCTGCTCGACTGCTGTGATGCACGAACGAACGTCGAGCAGACGTTCGACCTCAGATTTCGATAACAGGACCGCTTGTTCCATTGGGCGTCCATGCCTGCAAGAAAATCGAATGATACAGTTGTATCAATGGCTCAGGGACGCCTTTGCCGCAAGGGGGCAGAGGATGGGGGCGAGGACTTTACTTTGTTACAACGATCAACTTCCCGCTTGTCTCAGCTCCCGCGGTGATCACCACACCAGTAAGAATCGCGGGTTTGTATCCGGAAGCCACCGGCGGAGTCGCGCGAAGGACGTAAGTCCCCGGTTTCAGAAAAGCGATTCTGAAATTTCCGTTCGCGTCGGCCATGCCCGAGCGCACGATGTTGTCGCTGTTGGTGTCATTCAGCCCGGTTCCGTCTTTCAACACTTCGATCGTCGCACTTACAACAGGCGCGCCGGTCGCGTTGTCGCCGAGTACAGTGCCGCTGACGCTCCCCGTGCTCTCTTGCGTCGTTGCCCGGATCGCCGACTTGAAGAGCAGCCCGTTTTGCGAGATCGAATTGCCACGCATCACGAAGCTGCGGCCTATATCGAAATCGATTAGAAGAGTCGAGCTCGCGTCGGGACCGAGAGTGAACGGAGCGTCGAGATTGATCTTGAGGCCGGTCTGCCCCGCGCTCGGCCATTTCACATTCGGTTTCGTACCGTCGTTGAGGGTGACGCTCGATTTATCGGTATCGATGATGAGTCGAAAGCCCTGATATGTACCCGCGGGAAGTGCAGCAACGCCGAGATTCGAAGTCTGACCGTTGGTAAGATCGAGAAGATTGATCGAAGTGTTCGGCGAGACGAGCGTTGTCCATCCGGTCATGTCCGATGCGTTTTCAGCCTGGGCGTCACTCACCTCTCCAGTTTTTCCGTCGATGCGAACGACGAACACGTCGACCCTTTGTACGTCGGAGAACGGGAATGGGGCATCGGTAAGGAGTACAGTTACTTCGCCAGCGGTCCCCAGGCTCAGATTCGAACCGCCACCCTCGCATCCAACTACCAAACCCAAAGCGATCAAACCTGCGATCGCAGTCATTGCGCGCTTCATGCTGCGTCGATCGTGCAATCCACGAGCCAAAAAGGTTGACTTCGCTCTTACAGGGGCAGAATATCACTGAGTCTCCCACCCCGAAATTTGACAGCAACTGCTCCCCAGAAAGCACTCGGCGACCGCTACACAATCGAGAACGAAATCGGCCGAGGCGGAATGGCAACCGTCTATCGCGCGCGCGATCCGAGGCATGATCGCAGTGTTGCCGTAAAAGTTCTCAACGCGGATGTTGCCGCTGCGCTGGGCACGGAAAGATTTCTTCAGGAAATCAAAACGGTAGCGAGCCTCACC
Source organism: Gemmatimonadaceae bacterium (assembly GCA_046262875.1). Classification (GTDB taxonomy): domain Bacteria; phylum Gemmatimonadota; class Gemmatimonadetes; order Gemmatimonadales; family Gemmatimonadaceae; genus UBA4720. The sequence continues at coordinate 28,570 of JBHELX010000034.1, forward strand.
CATCCGCACATCGTTCCGGTACACGACTCCGGCGAAACGGGCGGCGTCCTGTTCTACGTCATGCCGCATATCGAAGGCGAGACGCTGCGAGACAAAATCAATCGCGATAAGCATCTGTCGCCGGCGGATACAGTTCGTCTCACGCGCACGCTTGCGTCCGCTTTGGATTTCGCGCATCGGCACGGCGTCGTTCACCGCGACATAAAACCCGAGAACGTGATGTTGTTCGAGGGTGAGCCGCTGATTCTCGATTTTGGAATCGCGAAAGCAATCAGTGCTGCCGGTGGAGAGACGCTCACTCGAACAGGAATCGCAATTGGAACGCCCGCGTATCTGAGTCCCGAACAAGCGAGCGGTGAGACACAGCTCGATGGCAGAAGCGATCAATACAGTCTCGCCTGCGTTGTGTACGAGATGTTGTCGGGTCAGCCGCCTTTCATTGCGAGTACTGCTCAAGGAGTAATTGCGAAGCGATTCAGCGCGCCGCCTCAACCATTATCGTCAAGCGCGAACGTTCCTGCTGCCGCTTCCGATGTTGTACTGCGCGCGCTGTCGCTCGATCCGGCAGACCGATTCCCAACCGCCTCGGAGTTCGCGAGAGCTCTCGCCGCGGCGATTCCAGCCGAAGCAGCGGAGAGCAGCCGGCGGTCGATTGCAGTCTTGCCGTTCACGAACATGAGCGCAGATGCCGAAAACGAATTCTTCACTGATGGCATCAGCGAAGAGATTATCAACGCGTTGACGAAAGTCCGCGCGCTGGACGTTGCCTCGCGGACTTCGGCGTTTGCGTTCAAGGGAAACAAGGAAGACATCAGCGCGATTGGGCGGAAGCTGAAAGTTCATACTGTACTCGAGGGAAGCGTTCGCAAAGCGGGCAATCGCCTTCGCATCTCCACTCAGCTCATCGATGTTGCAACGAGCTTTCAGCTTTGGTCGGAGCGATACGACCGCGAGATGGAGGATGTGTTCGCGATCCAGGATGAAATTGCAACGAGCATCGTAAACGCGCTCAAGGTAGTGCTAACCGCGAAAGAAGAAGCGGCAATCAAGAAGGTTCACACTCAAAGTGTTCGCGCATACGAATACTATTTGAGAGGACGCCAGCTCTTCCATCAGCGGAGAGCGGAGACGCTGGACGCCGCGGAAGATTTGTATCGCCGCGCGATTGCGCTCGATCCGGACTACGCGCTCGCGTTCTCAGGCCTCGCGGATTGCTCTTGCTTCAGATTCTTCGAGCATGCCGGTGGTGACGAGGCACTTGCGCAGGCGGAGTCAGCGAGCCGGCGCGCACTCAAGCTCGATCCCGAGCTCGCGGAGGCGCATGCATCGCGCGGGCTTGCATTGACATACCAGCGCCGCTTCGACGAAGCCTCGGAAGAATTCGGGCGCGCAATGGAGCTCGATTCTGTTCTCTACGAAGCTCCGTGGTACTATGCGCGATCGCTTCAGGCGCAGGGAAAGCTCGAGCAAGCAGTCGACCTTTATGAGCGCGCCGCCGAGCTGCGCGTTGACGACTATCAGGCCCCGATTTTCGCGGCAGCTGCATATCGGAATCTCGGTCGCAACGAAGAAGCACGAGCGGCGTCGGAGCGAGGCCTCGCCGCGGCAGAGCGCGCACTTGCGCTGAATCCAGGAGATTCACGCGCTCTCTACCTCGGAGCGATGGAGCTTCAAGTCAGGGGCGATGCCACGCAAAGCGACGAGTGGGCACGGCGCGCGATTCAATCCGATCCCACAAACCCGTTGATGCTGTACAACGTCGGCTGTCTCTACGCCGTTGGCGGGAAACGTGGACTTGCACTCGATCATCTCGAGCGCGCGATGGAGCTTGGAATGAGAAATCGCGACTGGCTGATGACTGATCCAGACCTCGCCTCAATTCGAGATGATCCCAGATTCGCGGCACTCCTCACCGGCGACAATCCTGCCAGCTAACTGTGTAACTCAGTTGCTGCTCGGGGCGTAGAGCAATTATGCAAGCTTCGACACAAACTCCTCCGAGCGCCCCGCTCGCTCCCGGCGCGCCAACGCCGACGGCGGTGACCATAACTGGCGCCGACGGAAAATCTCAAATAATCCAGATTCCAAAAACGCAACGGGAAGTGGACGCGCTTATCAGCCGTCGCAATGAGCTCTCCGATCAGATATCGAGTGTCAGTCGGCGGCGCAGCGCCCTGGTGAGTGAAATACGAAACGCACCGGATGGTGTCGCGCGCACTGGATTGGAGGACCGCGTTCGCGTTCTCGACCAGCGCATCCTCCAACTCGAGGGGGACCTCAGCACAACCGGCCAGCAGCTCGCGGCTGCTCCCGCGTATCTCGTAACTTTCTCGGAGCGGGCGTCAAACCAGTCGCCCGGTGACGACTTTGAAGCGGGTCTCGCGACCGGCGGCGTTTCCATCCTGGTGGTATTCGGCGTTGTTTACGCCTGGCGCCGCTTTCGCAGAAAGCGCAATCGCACGGAGCCGCAACCACAGCTCGCACGCGATTCAAATGATAGACTCGAGCGACTCGAGCAAGGCGTGGAAGCCATAGCCATTGAAGTCGAACGAATTTCCGAAGGACAGCGCTTCGTAACCAAGCTGCTTTCCGAAACGCGAGAGCCCATCGCAGCCGGGCGAATTGGCTCTCAGCAGTAAGACACGCTGGCGTCCAATTGTTTACGTAAAAAACAACAGCACATCAGCGAACAGCAGCGTACCTAAACGTGGAGGCCCATTCATTGCTGCGTCCGATGAGCCATTGGAAACGCAAACAAGGAGGCTGAGCATGTCAAGAATCGCGAGAGCCGCAGTCAGTATAGTGGTGTTGGGTGGCGCATTCATTCCGTGTATCGCAACCGCGCAAAGAGCAGGCGATATGACGATCGGAGTTATGGCCGGAGTGAATTATTCGAAGGTCAGTCAGGACCCCGAATCGAGTGACGTCTCGTTTGAATACAAGCCGGGATTTGTTGGCGGAGTGTTCCTCGGAATCCAGGTGAACGACTGGTTCAGCATCGAGCCAGAGGTGCTGTTCAGTCAGAAAGGATCGAAGGTCAAGGGCAAAGGAAACAATTCCGCGCTCGAGGGCAGCGTACGGATCAACTACATCGAAATCCCGGTGCTCGCCAAGTTCTGGTTTCCGGTGTCGAACCCTGGGGTGAAGCCGTTCATTTTTGGAGGGCCCGAGGTCGAGTTTAAAGTGAGCTGCACTGCGGAGGGCGCAATCCTCGCGGTCACGGGCTCCGAAGACTGCGACAAAACAGACAATGAGATCAATCTCAAGAGCACCGATTTCGGTGTGACCGGCGGTGCAGGAGTTCAATTCAGAGCCGGTGGCCAGGATTTGAGGGTCGACGCGCGCTACACGTTCGGACTTACGGACATCAACGACTCGAGCGCGGCCAGCGACAACAGAGAAATCAAGAACCGCGCTTTCGCGGTAACCGTGGGTTTGGGATGGCCCCTTTCGAGATAACGACGGTTATCGGTGAGCCGGAATCTTCTTGATCTGGCTCACCGAAGTTGTCGCTGCATGAGATGCATGCGCAGTAGAAATATTCGACGATGGAATACGACGTATTCCCAGGCGCGCACTGAGTGGGGTTTTCGATTTCGGCTTTTGAGCCGTCATCGCTTTCAGCACTGCCGGTGAAAAAACGACTTTTTCCGGCTGCTTGCCTTGCGCTCCCGCCGGCGCCGCGCCGAGGACCACCGCTAAAGAAATCATCGCGCAAAATCGAATAGTCATCGTCGTCTACTGAATTTGAAGTGTGTACGCGCCGGTTTGCAGATTGACACCAGTCCTCGCAACGATGGCGTAGTAATTCGTCGCCGTCGCGGTATACACGATCTGTGCGTCTTTCGTCGTCGCGTCCTTGTCCTCATTCACACCGACGCGCGTTGCGGGGTTGTCGAGTCTGAACAGCTCCAGACCAGAATCGATCGTTGCCGAGGACATCGTGATCGTCAGCTGCTGGCCTGTCTTTAGGAAGATGTAATAGATGTCCGCATACATCGTGGGCGACGTCGAGGGCCATGGACAATCGGTCGGCTCGATGTTCTGATTCGTCGAGATACCCTTCACGGCGAACACGACCTCGCAATTGCCAACGTTGGTTGGAGTCGTGCTGGACGATACCGAGTAGTTGCCAAAGACATTCGCATCGAATGAGTTTGCGCCAATCACGTACGTGCCCGGCGGTAGAAGCGCCTTGATCGCAGAATTTGTGACGTTATCGTTTTCGTCGTCGTTCTCGGCGATCGGTGTTCCGTCGGCTGCATCGAGATACATATACGTGTCGAAGGACGCGGTCTGGCGGAATATGTAGGCGTCCGCCTGCGGCAGAACCACGCTGTAAAAATCGATGAACGTGCCGTCAGAGAGCTGGCAGTCGGTGGTCGCAAGCGCACCATTCGTTGTGCCCCCGAACGTGTGTGGCGTCGTTACAGAGCAAAGATTTGGCTGCGCGGTCGCGGTGAACGTTACCGCCGGGAGGCCCTGAGCAGTTGCCGTCAGGGTATTCGTTCCCGCGGAGCCGAGCGTCCAGCTCCCGACGGTCGCGATGCCCAAAGTATTGGTCGTGGTCGTCCCGCCCGTTACGGATCCACCGCCGGTCGCCACGGCGAACGTTACAGGGACCGCTGCGGTTGGATTTCCGTTGGCATCTTTGACTGTTATCGAGGGTGCGACAGAGACGACGTGTCCCTCTGACCCGGTTTGATTGTCGCCTGCGGTTTTCGCGACTGACGACGCTGCGCCGGCAGTGCTCGTCGCGGTAAATGTGACTGCGGTCAACGTTCCGACCGAGGCATTCAGAGCGTTCGCGCCAACCGCTGCGCCGAGCGTCCAGTTAACGGTCGCGACTCCGGACGCGCTTGTCGTCGCGGACGCTGCGCTTACGGAGCCGCCGCCGCTCAATACCAGGAAATTCACAACCGCGCCCGCCAGCGGTGCGCCGTTTTGGTCTTTGACCAGAACTGAAGGCGCCGGCGTCGTGGCGGCTCCGGCAACTCCAGTGAGGGTTGTCGATGAGAACGCTACGATAGTCGTTGCGACTAACGGATCGACGGGCTTATCGCCTCCTGAGCAGGCGATGTAGCCGAGCAGCAAAACCGCGGGCGCGACCTTGAATGCGTTGATCATTGATTTCGTCACGTCACCCGCTGTGATGGATTGAGCAGTCAATTAATCGAGCCCCACTATACCGCCGGCAAGCGATGTGTCAAGCAAGAGCGGTTCCTGACCCCTGATGGATTACGCAACCCGTACACAATTCTGCGGTGCTGCTCCTTATCTTCGATGTCCAGAGAGCGAGGTCAGGAATTTGTCGTCAGACGAAAAATTCGAAAGAGCCACGGGCACTCGTGATCTTTCTGATGATCAATTGGTGTCGATGATGTCTTCGCTGTCGCTGCCGAACGAGCGCTTTCGTCATTACGATCACGTGCGTCTCGCGTGGATATTTCTGCGCGCCGGGTCGCTCGGTCCTGCGACAGAGAGAATGGTAGTAACTCTGAAACGCTTCGGCCTGCACCATCGTGGCGATCTCAGTCGTTATCACGACACGCTGACGAGGGCATTCATGCATCTGGTTGATGTGCATATCAGAATGACTCCCGACATCGACAACTTCGACGAGTTTGCCAACCATCATCCGAGCCTTCTCGATAAGCAGTTGCTTCTTCATTTCTATTCCGACGAGTTACTGAACGGCCAGAGAGCTCGCACCGAATGGGTAGAGCCCGACCTGCGAGCACTTCCCTGAAACGGATTTCATTCGCCGCGACATTCCTTCTCGCGGCATGCACTTCACATGGAAGTGCGCCGAGCGCGGCCCGAACTGAAGCGGGAATCACGGAGGCCGACGTTCGGTCGCGCATTTATTTGATCGCGGACGATTCGATGCGTGGGCGCCAGGCGGGCAAGCTCGGAAACTTCATGATGACGAGCTACCTCGCGAGGGAAGCAGCGCGACTTGGCCTCGAGCCAGCAGGTGAAAACGGATCGTTTTTTCAGACCGTACCGTTGGCGCAACGATCGCTTGATTCAACGTCATCATTTGTTGTTGGAAGGGATTCACTGGAACTGTTCACTGATTTCGCACTGATGCGCCCGACGCCGACGCTTCGCGCGGGTCGCTCCCTCGCGGTTACCGGTGTGGTTCCCATTTATGCAGGACGCGCAGGCGACAGCGCATTCTCGATTTCTGCCGAGCAAGCAACCGGACACATCGTGGTCTTCAGCGCGCCACTCGGAACCAATGGAAGACCGAGCGGGACGTACGCGACGGTTGCCGCCGATGCTCTTACGCGCTTTCCCACCGCGACAGCGATTGCAATCGTCAATCTGGATTTTCTAACTCAGGCGACTGCAAACTCGATGCGGTCGCACGCGGTGGCGATCGTCACGGTTCGCGACTCGATCGGTCCGCGGCCCGCCGGTGTTTTGTTCTCGCTCCGGGCGGCATCGAAAATCTTCGGCGTACCGATCGACAGTCTGCGCGCGGGAGCTCTCGGTAATCCGGTGACCGCGAGGATTTCATTCGTTGATCGTTCAATAGAAGCGCCCGCGCGAAATGTCATTGCGATGATACGCGGGTCAGATCCCAAGCTTCGCGGACAGATCATCGCCATCGGCGCGCACAGCGATCATCTCGGATTAGCAGCTGTCGCGGTCGATCACGATTCACTTCGCGCATTCAACCGAGTGATGCGACCTGAAGGCGCGCAGAGTGTCGCCGCAACGCCGACACCCGCGCAGTTGTCTCGCATCCGCCTGATTCTCGACAGTCTCCGCCGCGTGAATCGGCCGAGGCTCGATTCGATTTACAATGGAGCTGATGACGATGGGTCGGGTTCGGTTGCGGAGCTGGAGATCGCCGAATCGCTTGCGTCATCGCCAAGGCCGCGAAGATCGATCCTCTTCGTCTGGCACACAGGCGAAGAAGCGGGGCTACTCGGCTCTTCGTGGTTCACGGATAATCCGACGGTACCGCGCGACTCGATCGTCGCGCAGCTCAACATGGACATGGTCGGTCGCGGAACGGCCGAAGATGTTCTCCGCGGCGGTCCGCGAAATATTCAGGTGATTGGTGCGCGACGACGCTCGACAGAGCTTGGCAATGTTATCGAGCAAGTGAACGCGCGACGTGCGGAGCCCTATCTGATCGACTACACGTTCGATGCGCCGAGGCATCCGCTCAATCGATTCTGTCGAAGCGATCATTATATGTATGCGAGATACGGAATTCCGATCGCGTTTTTTTCTCGCGGGTATCACATCGACTATCACGTCGTGACGGACGAGCCGCAGTACATCAACTATGGAGGACTCGCGCGAGTTGCGGGATTCGTGAGGGATGTTGCAGTCGAGCTTGCGAATCGAGACGCACGATTGGTGATCGATAAGCCAAAGCCGGATCTGCGCGGCCCATGCAGGCAGTAATTCCTCTCAGTTTGCGCGTTCGGAGGGATCAGTTTTTCGGTTTAGCGTTTCGAGTAGGATTGCCGTGGCGACAGATCCGGGCGCAGTTCTTCGGATTCGCACTTCGATGTGTCATCTCGGCAATGCGACTCGAAACGCTAAACCGAAAAACTGATCGCTCCGAACGCGCAAACTGAATGGGTTTTATCTGAATAATCAAGGCAATGGTCACTGCTTGTACACAGTCCCATTCTTCATCACCAGCTGCACCGCTCGAATGGCCGAGATGTTTTTGGTCGGGTCGCCCTTCACTGCGATCAGATCCGCCAGATAGCCCTCCTTCACCTGTCCCAGCTGGTCTCCCATGCGCAGCATCTTCGCGTCGATCGACGTCGCCGAGCGTAGAGCGGCGACGGGCGTCATCCCGTAGGCGACCAGCATCTCAATTTCTCTGGCGTTGTCGCCATGCGTGAATACGCCGACGTCGCTGCCGTTGCAGATCGTCACACCAGCGTCGAGCGCAGCTTTAAAACTCTTCTTCTTGGCGACGATTGACGGGCGATCAGGCTCGACGCCTTTGCGCCAGCCGTTGTACTGCTGGATCGCATCGCCGGCGGCGAGCGTCGGAACCAGACAGATGCCGCGGTCCGCCATCATTTTGAAAACTTCCGGCGTGCCATTGTCGCCGTGCTCGACCGTAGTGACTCCGGCGAGAATTGCGCGACGCATTCCTTCGGCTGTCGTCGCGTGCACTGTCACCGGCCGCCCCGAGCTGCTCGCGATGTCGACAGCTTCCTTGAGCTCGTCGAGCGTGAATGTCGGCTCGTTCTCGCCGTTCGGTCCCCATCGGTAATCCGCGTAGATCTTCACCCAATCCGCGCCGTGCTTGATCTGACTGCGCACCACCTGCGCCATCTGCTCGAGCCCACTTGCCTCTTCCCCTCCCTGCGGAATCTCGCTCGCATACTCCGGAGTGAAACCAGCCGGTCCGTACGCACCGGTTGCGACGATCGCGCGGGTAGAGACGAACATCCGCGGGCCAGGAATGATTCCCTGATTGACTGCCTGCTTGAGTCCAACGTCGGCATAGCCGGCGCCTTCGGTGCCCAAATCGCGCAAGGTCGTGAAGCCCGCCATCAGTGTCGCTTTCAAGTGATTGACCGCGCGGGCTGTGCGGAGCGCCAGCGATTCGTGGAGCACCTGGTCGTTCCAGGAAGTTTCGTTGTACGGGTGGAGCATTACGTGCGAATGCGCGTCGATCAGTCCCGGCATCAGTGTCGTGCCCGGGAGATTGATTGTCGTCGCGCCGGCGGGCGCGTTGATCTGACCGCGCTGGCCGGCGGCGACGATCTTGTTGCCGGTTACGAGCACCACCCAGCCGGAATGTGGCGAGTCTTCCACCCCGTCCCATACGCGGTCGGGAACGAGCAGGGTGGTGGTTGCTGGAACGGCTGCCTGCCGGTCGCGCGCTTGCGCCGGAGTGGCGCATGGAATGGCGAGAGCGACGGCTCCGATAAGCAATAGGAGAGAACTCGCACGCATTGACACACTCGTTTGTTGCTGATGAATGACAGAAATCTGTAGGGCTTCCGATAATCACAAGCGATCGACGGCGTCGCTAGAGCCAGTTATTAGGAAATCTGAGGCTCGAGAGATGTTTTCTTTTTTGGATCTTCCGGGAATTCCGGAAAGCTGGCGCAGAAGCTGACGCTCAGTTCG
>JBHELX010000035.1:0-36149 GCA_046262875.1 Gemmatimonadaceae bacterium
TCGTAGCGGCCTGATATCACGAGGGTCGGAGCCTGAATCTTGTCGAGCTGGTCGACGATGTCCCACGATTTGAGCGATCCGATCACGTGGAATTCGCTCGGTCCATTCATCGTATGGTAGACAGTTGGATCCTCTTCAATGGCGGCGAACGTTCGATCGACTTCCGGTGGACGAGGAACGACTCTACATACGTGCCTCTCGTAAAAAACGTTCGTCGCGTTGGCGTACTCGGCTGAGTCGGTTGTTCCGGCTGTTTCGTGTTGCGCCAACACTTCCTGAACTTCGGCGGGAAGCTGAGACCGCAACTCGTTGGCGGCTGCTAGCCAAAGTGTCATCGACGCCGGCGAATCAGAAATGATGAGGCTGCGAAGCCCTGCTGGTCTTCGGATGGCATGCTCCGCCGCCAGCATCCCGCCCCACGACTGACCGAGAAGATGATACGCGCTCGAGATGCCAAGCTTCTCGAGGAGATTGTCGAGCTCGCGTAGAAACAGCTCGACAGTCCAGAAGTCTTCTCCACGGTCAGGGAGATGGGTCGATTGGCCAATTCCAAGCTGATCGTAGTGAATTACCCCGCGACCGGTCCTCGCGATGTCGGCAATCGACAAAAGGTAGTAATGCGCCGCACCCGGCCCGCCGTGAAGAGTGACGAGCGGGATCATGCCTGACTGGAGATCGCCGGTGATCCGAAACCACGTTTGCCACTCGCCAAAATCGATTGTCCCCGAGGAAGTCGCTTCAGGAATCGGTACGTCGGTCATTCAGTTGTTACTCCTCTTGACACCAAAGCGGCCGCCGCGAGATCGCCGGTCACGTTGAGCGTCGTAGCGAATAGATCTGGCAATGCATCAACGGCGATCAAAATGCCGATGCCTTCCACAGGAAGACCGATTGCAGTAAAAAGTGGCGCGAGCATTATGAACGCGCCACGCGGGATTCCGGGAACTCCAAATGTGAGAAACACCGTGGCGAATGCGACTGTCCCAAGCTCGCGCGCGTGCAACGGCACCCCATAAAACCAGCCGACGAACAACGCCCCCATCGTCCACGATACGGGCGCTGCGATCTTGAAGGTGGAAACGGCGAGCGGCAGGACGAAACCCGTGATCGTTTTCGGTAAACCAAGTCCATCTTCGGCGCTTTCAACCAATGCAGGCAGTGATGCAAGCGATGAGCTGGAGCTGAACGCAATCAATTGCGATGGAAGTGCTGCACGCGCGAAACGGCGAATTGGAATCCGTCCAAAAATCGCGACGACCGGATACAGCAGAAGAATCACGAGGATGCACGCGATTGAATACGCGACGACGTAGAACCCGATTCCTCCCGCCATTGCGGCGCCGGCATGCACAGCGAGCGGAAGAACCAAAGCAAACACACCGATCGGCGCGAGCATGATGATCCATCTCACCAACAAAAGCATTGCGTCGCCGAGCGCGCGAAAGAATGCAAGTAAAGTAGTCCGCGCCTCAGGCGCGCTTCGCGCGATGGCAACGGCGAGCAGCAATGCGAAGATGATGAGCGGAAGCATCGCTCCATTCGCCGCCGCCGCGATGGGATTGCTGGGGATCAGCGACGTGATCCAGCTGCTCACAGTCTGCTGCTGACCACTCGACGCGATTTGCCCCGCGGCTTCCGCCGCTCCTGCCGGAAGTGACGGCCGCGCTCCAATACTCCGAGGCAACAATGCGAACACTGCCGCAGCGAGTGGAATCACAACTATCGCAACTGAAGCGCTCAGCAACACGAACACGAGCAGCGATTTTCCGCCGATGCGACCGATCGCCCTCACATCGCTCGCCGATGCAACGCCGGTTATGAGCAGTGAAACGACCAGCGGAATGACCGTCATGCGAACCGCGTTCACCCACAGCGTACCGACCGGAGCGATTGCGTCCGCGGCATTTGCGAGCGGTACGCTTCCCGACGCGCTGATGAGGATGCCGAGCAGGATGGCCGCAATGAGCGCGACAAGAACTCGGTTGCTTTCTTTCACTATAACTTCAGCAATACCCGAAGAATTTGCTGCACCGCCTCGATGCGCGGATATGAGAGATCGCCACGAAACCTGATAAGCCGCTCCTTCGAGATTGAGCGAATATCCTCGACCTTGATGTAGCTGTCGACGTCTAACCCTCCCTCACCTTTTGGCACGAATATATGCGATGGGATGTTCTTGTTTGTCTTCGTGATTGGAATGACGATGACCAGATCGGCGGGGCCGTGATCAAACTTGTCGACCGAAATAATCATTGCGGGCCGTTCACCACTTTGTTCTCGACCGCGTGTTGGGTTGAGCGCCACTTGCCACACTTCGCCTCGTGAGGGTTGATGCGGCGGTTGGCTACCAGGCTTCATGTGGTCGGCTCAGTCAGAGAGTGTCGCTTCCCAAAGCTCGCGTTCTTTCTTTTCCTGAGCCCAATCCTTTTCGTTGGCGCGCAAGCGTTCAAATGCCGAGTTGATGTTGTCGAGGAGGCGGTCACGCCGGTAGGTGTCGAGAGCTTCGTGAAGGATTTCCTGGTGTTGTTTACCGGTCTGGGCCGCGAGGGTTTGAAGGACGCGGTGATCGTCTTCTGATATTCGGGTCGTTGGCATAGCCACTCCTTGGTTACGCCTGAGTATACGATTTCGTATACAGCCTTGTCAACGGCCTGGTATCCTTATGGCAGCCGGCTCGTCACCGTCTGGAATCCGTCATATGGGTCAATGTGCGAGACCAACTCGCCTGAACAGTTCGCGGCGCCGGGGATCGGCTCCCAAGTCGTTCAGTTCGGGAGAGTCCTGAAGCGACACGAGAACGGGAATCCCCCACTTCTTCACTCGATCGAACCAGATAAAGGCTGAGTCGGGTTTCTTTTCCGCGAGGTACATGAACGCGCGGTAAGAGGGAAACTGCTCGTTGGTCGTGTCTGCGTGCGAGAAAACTTCACGTGCGGTTTCCGGCCGGTGCATCGCCAGGTACACCGACGCAAGCGCGAGCAGCGCGCGCGGGTGATGAGGAGCGACACTCACCGACTGCTGCGCTAAACGCAGTGCCTTCTCGTACTGCCCGTTCTCCCGGTAAACCGCGGCCATGTTCGTCAGCAGCCAGGGGTTCCGGCGCACCCACGCGGAGTCGGGTTCCTCACCGACAACCTTTTGATATTGCTCGAGCGCCGCGCGATGGTTTCCGGCGTCAGACAGAAATGTTGCGTACGTGTTCTGTATTTGAAGCGACAGCGGGTCCAGCTCCGCAGCGCGTCCGGTTTCTCGTACGGCCTCATCAACTCGTCCGAGAATCATAAGCAGAATTCCGTACCACTGATGTGCTGTGGCATACCTGGGATCGCGCGCAATCGCGGTGCGGAACGCTGACTCGGCACCGTTGAAGTAGCGCTCGCCGGTGAGCTCCATGCCGAGCGTGGCGTACGGCGACGCAAGAGTGCTGTCGAGGTCGATCGCGCGAAGTGCCGCCGCTTTTGCTTTTGGAAACATTGCTTCGGCGGGGCGATAACCCGAGTAACCGAGCAGTACGTAAGAGTTGCCGAGTCCAGCGTACGCTTCAGCGTACGCTGGATCAAGCTCGATTGCGCGGTGAAAATACACAACGGCGGTGTCGAGTCCCTCCTTTGAACGATCGCTCCAAGCATTCATGCCGCGCAGATAAAGCTCGCGCGCCTCCGGTGAATGCGGCGCGGAATCATTGCGCGGCGCTGGCGGGTTTGCGTTCGACTCGCCTTTCAAAAAAAGCAGAAGGGCTGCGAGTACCGCTGTGAGGGCGGGAATTCCGAGTATCCGTCGCAACTTTGCCGGGCGCAGGCGGCCCGTATGCTCGGCGGGCACCGCTTCGGGTTGGAGCGGTTGCTCCGGCGGTGCAATCACCTGCGACCGTGGCCGGTGTGCACGCGGATGAACCGGCGCAGGCGGTTGCTTGAGACTCGTAATGACCTGCTCGACGCGCGGGTCTGGCTCGCTCTCCAGGTCCAATCTCACACGCTGCTGGTAAGCGCGTGCGTAATTGATTGCGCGCGTACTGTCGCCTGATGCGGCCAGCGACGTGATAATCTCCAGGGCAACGCGCGACGAGAGTCGATCATGAGCGCCGAGGTTGAGCCACCATGAGGCGGCCTCTGCGTGATCACCCCTTACCGCCGCGGCACGAGCGAGGCATTCCACTGCCTTCTGGAATTCCCTCGCGACTTTCGCTCGCGCCGCGTCGATCCAGTCTTCAAGATCCCGACTCTCGGCAATGTGAAATCCGTCGAGCAATGGACCCTTGTACAATGCGGCCGCCTCGGCCGGCCTTTCTTCAGCCAGCGCTTTTTCGAAGCAGTGAAGATCGGTCGTGACTGTTGAATCATCGAGCCGCAGCATCCCGCCCTCTGATATGAACGGGTCGGTGTGCAACGATCGTCGAGTGGAATAAACGAGCTGGTCGAGGGCGTGGCGGGCCTGCGCGGTCGTGCTTTCCGGCCAGAGGAAGCATTGAAGCTGATCGCGGGAGATGCCGCGGTCACCTGCGATAGTGACAAGAGCGAGCAGTCCAAGACGCCTTTTTTGCTGCGCGCCGGGCGGAGGTGTCCGGTGTTCTTCGTGGAGAGAGGGGGGACCAAGCACATTCAGCCTGAACATTTCTCGAATCGATGCTACTTGTGAGATTTTTTTGAGATCGGCGTGAGAGGTGGTCTCTACTGTTCGGTCAACGCAAGAACCGCGGCAGCACGGGGCTGCGCGGGTGGACCCATGCAGGGGAGAGGGGGCAAATGCACAAGAGGCTCATACCATTCGTAATTCTGGCGGTCGCGGCTCGCTGCGACTCGGACAAGGTCGCCGACTCTGAAGCGGGAATCAACGCGCTTCGTGAAAGTTATGCGTCGTACGCGGACTTGTCGAAGGCGCAGGCGGCGGGATATACAGTCTGGTCTCCCGACCCGTTTGCTGCGGGGGCGACGTGTCCGAGCGATCCTGCGGGAAAGATGGGATACCATCTCGTGAATGTGCCTTTAAGGGGAGCCGCATCCACGCCTGAGACCGGTGACATAGTGCTCGACCCCACCAAACCCGAAATGCTTCTATATGAAAAGCGGTCCGACGGAACGATGAATCTGGTGGGAGTCGAGTGGATCGTTTTCAAGGCCGCGTGGGAAAAAGCAAAGGGAGTGGGTGCCGCTCCGCCGACCGTTCTGGGCCAGCCGCTGCTTGCGAGCGAGCACACGTTCGTTTCGGGTGGGCCTCTGATTCCGCATTACGAGCTGCACGCATGGATATGGAAGGACAATCCGCGTGGAACGTTCGGCCCGTGGAATCCGAACGTGACGTGCTGATGTAGCAGCGGGCCCTGATTTTCCCTGGCTGGATGAGTCGACGCCGGCGCTGCGTCTGGCGCTGACGTCGGCCCGCCGCTGGGCGGCGAAAGTTTGAACGTGACGGTCCAATCTCGCAGCCGTCGCAGCGTCGCTGTCGCTGATTGCAGTGCTACATCATCAAATCGCCACCGTTGATATCGAGCGACGTGCCGGTGAGATATCCTGCCGCTTCCGACGCCGTAAAGCATATCAAATCCGCGACCTCGAGGGGCGTACCCAGCCTCGGGACCGGATATCCGGATGCAAGACGCTCGAGCAATTCTGGCGAGGCGGTTTCGCGTGTCAATTCGGTGTCGATCATTCCCGGACAGATCGCGTTGACCGTGATGCCAAACTTTCCGAGCTCTTTCGCCGAAGCGCGAGTGAGTCCAAGGAGGCCAGCTTTGGAGGCTGTGTAATGGGCGCCGCCCAACGTGCTGACCGTTCGTCCCGCCGATGATGAGACGTTGATGATTCGACCGTAGCGTTGCTTGGTCATCTGCGGAAGGACTGCCTTCGTGAGACGAAAGGGCGCTGTGAGATTCACTTCGATTGCTTCACGCCATTCGTCGGGGGTGAGATCGGGAAAACGAGTAGATCGAGCAAATGCTGCGTTGTTCACGAGGATGTCCACTCGGCCAAAGCGTTCGATGGTGCGACGCGCGATTTCCTCCGGCATTCCGTCCGCCGCGACATCACCGGGAATTGCCAATGCCCGATCTCCAAGTGAGGCAGCAACTTCTCCTGCGCGTTCCGCATCGCGAACATTGACCGCGACCGATGCGCCTCGTTCGTAAAGTCGCTCCGCTGTGGCGCGACCAAGTCCGCGCGCGGCGCCCGTGACGATCGCTACTCGTCCAGAGAAATCGTTTGTCCTTTCAGGCGGCATTATGCGCACTTATGGTTCGCCTAAAAATCGCTCGCATCCGGTTAGTGTGACGGCGGACGTCGTGACGCATCGAGACGCGAGCGATCACATCGTCAGCAACGCGGTGGTCAGGGAATTCACTCCCTTCCGCGATCGCCGCCATTCGCCTGGCCAGCTCTTCGACGTCGCCATTGGCAACGAGAAAGCCGCTAACCCCATCCTCGACTGTCTCGGCGAATCCACCACTGGATGTTGCAATGACCGGCACACCGCGGACGATCGCCTCGAGCGCGACAAGTCCAAGCGGCTCGGCCCACAACGACGGCGCGACGAGCACCCATGCGCGCGCGAGCTCTGCTTCGATGTCGTTTGGCGGAAGCCAACCAAGAAAGGAGATGTAATCCTCGACGCCAAGTTCTCGTGCAAGTGCAACGAGTCTTTCGCGCTCGGGACCGCGGCCCGCAATGCGCAACCGTGCACGAGGAGTTTCACGCACTACGTCTACGAACGCGCGGATGAGGTGCTCCACGCCTTTTTCGATGTCGAGGCGCCCGCAAAAAAGGAAACTCGGATAGGCTGACGGATTGCGGCGATAACTCGCGCCAGGCGCGGGCACCGGAAGATACACGCACTCGGATTCGATTTCTTCGGCGGCCAAGGCGCGTTGTACCCAGTCGCTACAGGCAAGCACGGCGTCCACCTTCGCCACGCCTGAACGAAGCAGTGCGTAACGCGGCAAATCTCGAATCCAGTGGGGAAGACTCACGCAACCCGCCGTGTGACATTCCCAACCCGGGTGTGATTCGCAGAGGCTGTCGTCGGGCCGCAGCTTCGACCCGATTGGGCAGACGCACTTGTAGTCAGAGACAGCCAGAATCGTGGGGACACCCCTGAGCGCATGAAGGATTGCCGGCGACAAATGCTGTGCGAACATGTTTACGAGCACGACGGTTGGACGGAATTCACTCAATGCGCGGCGAAGACTGCGGACGGCGAGCGGATTGGCGATCTGGAGAAATGCCTGTAACGCAACACGCTCCGTTCCATACGCGACATATTCCGCCGCGCCGTCGCCCCTCGTTCCAGCGCTGCTCGTCATAAGGCGAACCTGGTCGCCGCACGCGATGAGATCGGCTCGCAGCCAGCTCAGGTACGCTTCTGCTCCCCCTTGCCCGCGGTTCCAGTCACCGACGATCAGTACACGCATGACTTATTCGCGTCGCTCAAATTTCTTCGCCCGAATTGAAGGCGAGTTTTCTGACCTCGAACGCTGTCATCCCGGTTTCGTGCTTTTGCCTGGAGCCGAGCAAGTATCCCCTGACTTCACCCGCCGCCTTGAGGATCGTCCCAGCTACGAGCGCCGGAATTGTGCCGATCGGCAGGTGCTCCCGTCGAGATACTTCGCGTACGCCGCGTCGGACCCGTGATAGTACAACGAATGGAATCAGTGGCGAGGCGCAGACATACATCAGGCGCCTGGTCCACGTCCATCTGCTGCTGCGATTGCCGCCTACAAGAACTCCTGCGACATATCTCTCCCTCATCCAGTGTCTCACGCTGTCCAGATTCACATGCTGTATGCCCGCTGTCGGGTCGAACCACACACGTTGTCCGCGCGCACGCATTCCGAGATAAAGCTCATCGCCAAAGCCGAGCGCTTGCTCCAACCGGTCGCTGAAGTCCAACAGGACGGAGCGGCGGAACGCAGTGTCGTGCGCTGGGGCGCGCTGGGTCTCACCGGCAGGCAACACGCGCGACCACGCGCCGTAATCGCTGAGGAATCCCGACCAGCTAATTCCATTACGCGGATTTGCGTTGCGGAACCCCGGAACGACAAGACTCCATCCTTGCGTGAGGAGGTCGACCAGCTTTGCCGCGGTATCGGAATCCGGATACGCGTGTGTCTCTGCGATAAACACGTACGGGGCAGTCGCGGTACGTACCCCAATTGCGCGAGGGACAGAGAGTGGAACGATCGAGTCTGCAGACACGATCACAATCGAGTGAAAGTCGGCGAAGCTGCGAGCCGCTGTTCGGACATCGTCCGGGGATGTTGTAACGAGAATCAGCTCGATGCGATCGGCGATTGTCTGACGGCTCAGACTTTCAATGACTTTTCGGCCGCGCTCGAACGTATCTATCGCCAGAATGACCGACAGGAGGGGGGTTTCAGAAACGCTCGTCATGTCCTACGAATTCCTCTTTGTGAAACGACGAAGCAGCTGTACTCCCCACTGCTCGGCCGGATACAATAGTCGGCGCACACGGGATGAACCATACCAACCCAGAAACCTGGTGCGCATAGTTCGTGCGGGCCTCCAGCCAGCCCACGCCGTTTCATCGAGCATCTCGAAATAAGCAGTGTCGAGACTACTTCCATCGTTGATCAGCCACGGTTTGATCCTTCCGCTGAAGTGTACGAGGCGTGCTTGTGACGAATTCGCGTGACTGTGGTTTGCTGAGCTGCCAGCAAGACGGTCGAGATTCGCGCTCCAGTTCCAGTGCGCCTCCAGCAGATTCCACTTCGCGGCGAGAACGGCATTGAGTGCTTCCTGATCCCAGAAGCACACGCGTTCGTGGTACTTCTTCAGATATTCCAGCGCGAGTCCGGATATGCGACTCGTTCGCCACGCGTCGACATCGATCACCATCATGCCGGCGTTGAAGTACGGAGTCTTCGGATCCATCCGAAGCTCTTCGTAACCTCCGACACCAAATCGCGAGGAGACGAAGGGCACCAGAGAATCCTGAACTGCCATCGTCGTGGCCCCAGAGAACGGCCGATCCCAGAGCGTGGCGAGATCGGCGAGGACGAGCATGTCACAATCGAGCCAGATCGCGCGATGTACGTGGGGGGGAAGAAAGTCGGCGACCATGATCTTGTCGTAGGTCGTTATCGGCATGCGTCCCCACAACGGAAGACGGTCGAAATTCTCGCGTCGGGGTTCGATCCAATTGACGGAGGCGCCCCTGGTTAGTGACTCGATTACCCGTCGCTTGTCATCTGAGGAGATACTGTCATCCACGACGTACGCCACGAGCCGGCGCTCGCGATCCAGGTGATTCAGGGCTGATCGAAGCATAACCGCAAGCGGCATCGCGTACGATGAGTTTGCTGCGCACGCGACAACTACTTCCAATCGAGCCACGTCCCGGCATCGGTTTCTTTCGCGCGCTGATGAATGAAGTGCGCTGCCGCGAGATCTTCGATTGCGATACCGAGTGATTCATAGACAGTTACGTCATTGGACGATAAACGACCGGGGATTTTCTCGAGAAAAACTTCGCCGATCTCGCCGAGCAAATGATCATCGCGAATTGCGCCTTCATTGCGCGCGATGATGAAATCACCGGCTTCGTTCAGACACGATTCGCGAGAATCTGCGAAGAACCGCGCGCGGCGAGCCGTTTCGGTGTCGAGCTCCCGATGTTGCGAGAAACACGCGCCGACTGCGTTCACATGCGCACCTTGCGCGAGCCACTCTCCGTGCAGAACCGGCTCGCGTGCTGCCGTCGTGGTGCAAATGAGATCTGCATCTCGCACTGCGTCTCTTGCGGACGAGCAAACTTCGATCTCGATCCCGTGACGCTCGCGTTCGTCGCGTGCGAATCGCTCAGCGTTCGCCTGCGCGCGACTCCACACGCGCACTCGTCGCAATTTGCGCACGGATTTCATCGCCGACAAATGAGATCGCGCCTGCGCTCCCGACCCAAGCAGCGCGAGATCACCAGCGTCAGAGTTCGCGAGCGCATCAGTCGCCGCGCCAGAAGCGGCTGCGGTTCTGATCTCGGTAATCGCCGTTGCATCGAGAATTGCCAACGGCTCTCCGTGCTCGACGCCGAACAGCATCACGACTCCCTGATGTGACTCGTAACCGGTTCCGTGATTCTTGGGCATCACACTCACAACCTTGAGACCAAAACTTTCAGGGTTGCCGAGGTAGCCGGGCATCAATCCCAACAATCCTGATCCATCGGGCAATCCGACCTTGCTTCGCAGTGGCATCACGACGTCGCGCTTTGCAAACGACATCAATGCGTCGCGCATTAGCGGAATACACGCCTTCATCGTCAGTAGTTCGTGCACGCCACTCTCGTTGACGAACAAAACTTTCATGCGAACAATCCTAACACGCGATCGGGATCCGCATTGCCGCCGGAAACAATCGAGACTACTCGCTCACCGTTGCGAACCTTCACTTTTCCCGCGAGTAGCGCCGCTGTCGCCGCAGCGCCCGATCCTTCAACGAACAGTTTCGCGCGGACGAGAAGCTCGCGCATTCCCTCGATGATTGCCTCTTCGGACACCAGCACCAGATCATCGAGTGCCTGTTGGCAGACTTCGACCGCGATCTCGCCGACAAATGGTGGTGTCAGTCCATCGGCGAGCGTCGCCGGCCGTTTCACAGGTACGGGTTTTCCCGCAGCAAGAGCGGGAGTCATGCCTGCGCCAGCCTCGAGCTCCACGCCGACAATTCGACATTCCGGTCGCAGTGCCTTAACTGCGCACGCGACGCCCGAAATCAAACCGCCGCCGCCAATCGGGACTAGAACGCACTCAACGTCAGGAACTTGCTCGACGATTTCCAATCCGACGGTGCCCGCTCCGGCAAGTCCAATTGGATCGTCGAAGGGATGCACGAAAGTCGCACCGGTGCGTGACTCTTCTTCGCGAAGCCGGTCGAAAAGTGTCGCGCGCTCCGGATGGGCGATGATCGTGGCACCGTATCCGCGCACCGCATCCATTTTCGATCGTGGCGCATCAGCGGGCATGACGACAGTGCAGGGAATTCCGACAACCTGAGCCGCCCACGCTACCGCCTGTGCGTGGTTTCCCGCAGACACAGTCACGAGACCTCTCGCGCGCTGCTCAGGAGAAAGCGACAATACAATATTGAGAGCGCCGCGAGGCTTGAACGAACCGGTTTTCTGAAAACTTTCGCACTTCAGATCGAGTTGCACGCCGGCGCGATCACCGAGTGTGCGCGACGAGAGCGTCGGGGTGCGATGCAGGTGAGATCCAATTCGCGTGGCCGCCTCACGAATCGCATCGAGCTGAATGCGCACTTATTCAGGCCTTTATTGCGTAGCGAAGCACGGCGATGAAATGACACAAGCTTCCTGCAGCTACGCACAAATGCCAGATCATGTGTGCGTACCTAACGTGTTTCATGTGGTAGAAAACGACTCCGCCGGTATACGCCAGTCCTCCTGCGGCCAGCCACAGAAGACCCTCGCGAGGAATTGTCTCAACCAGCGGCTTGATCGCAACTACAATCAGCCAGCCCATCAAGAGATAGAGTCCAGTGGAGAGGCGAGGTAAGCGGAATCCAATCGTGAGCTTCGAGACAATTCCGATCAAGGCGAGCGCCCAGATGACACCGAGGAGCGTCCAGCCCCATGGTCCGCGCAACGGACCGAGCGCAAATGGCGTGTATGTGCCCGCAATAAGCAGGTAAATTGCCGAGTGGTCGAGGACGCGAAATAGCTGCTTTCCCTTCGATATGGGCAGTGCGTGATAAATCGTCGACGTCGCATAGGCCAGAATCAATGTTGCACCGAAGATCGCAGCGCCTGCAACTGCCGCCGAGTCGCTGCTCGATTGCGCTCGGATGAGAAGCACGGGAAAAGCGATCACGCTCGCGAGTAGCCCCACTCCGTGGGTAAGGCTGTTTGCGATTTCTTCGCCGATTGTGAGCGCACGATCCCGCATCGATTAGCCTCCCGGTCCGTGAGTTTCGATAGGACCGTCGGCCGAGAGATCGTCGGGCGTAATTGGACGGAACATCAAGTCAATCGCGAGCCAGACGGTCTTGGAAAACGGATAAGCGATGATCACTCCGGCGAAAAGAACTACTGCTCCTCCCCATTGTATCGCGTCCCATGGTGGATCCGGCCACGTTACGACCAGGGCGATGACAAACCCAATGCCGAAAAACGCCTCGATTGCCATCAGGGCAACCGTATAAGCGCCCAGGTAATAATCCCCTTCGCCGCGCTCGAGCCACAATCCGCATTCGGGACACCGCTTTTTCAGCTTTCCCCAGGATGCGAATATTCCCTTTGCGCCGCAGTTCGGGCAACGGAGTAGGAGGCCCCGCCCCAAGAGCTTCGACGCGCTTGGCGAAGTCATGACGGAATCTAGATGGTCACGGCCGAAACTGTGGCTGACCCCTGTGCGTTCTCGCTACGTATTAGTACGTATATAAATAGTATGGATGCCCCACCAGTTTCTTTGTATCGTGATACCGATTGATCGCAGGGCAAAGGAGAGAGAGAAATTGACCACGCGCCTTTCAATGAAGTTCACCCTCATTTTGTCGTTGGTGTGGCTCGCCACTCCGTCGCCCCGCCTCGGCGCGCAATCCGTTGAGACGCGAGTCGATTCAGCGCGTCACGAAGTAGTGATTGAAGCGGGACCGTTCGAGGTCCCTGCGATGGATCCCGAGATGGTGAAAGAGATGGAGATGGACCAATCCATGATGCACCACGACGAGGAAGCGCGTGTGTTCCGCTTCGACTGGCCGGTAGATGGTCCAGGGCGCGCCTTCAAAATCGAGATTCGCGATGCGGCCGGCGCGGTCGTGCCTCGCTCCATGCTGCATCATCTCATTGCGATCAACTTTGACCGCCGTCAGTTCATCTATCAGCAGGCGGAGCGGCTGTTCGGCATTGGCAGAGAAGCCAAGGATGTGACGCTGCCGGGAACTCTCGTCGTGCCGCTCGAGCGCGGACAGCGGCTCGGTTTTTATGTCGCGTGGCATAACGATACCGGCCACGACCTTCACGGCGCGACCGTGCGGATTGTCATCAGCTGGATACCTCGCGAGGTGGCGCACGCATACACGCCAGTGCTTCCAGTCTATTTCGATGTGAACAACGACGTGGGTAATACCAACACTTTCGATGTTCCGCCGGGAAAATCTTCGAAGGCTTTCGACTTCACAGTGCCGGCGAGTGGCTACCTGATCGCTGTAACCGGTCACCTTCACGACTATGGTCGTTCCGTGCGACTCGAGGACGCGGAAACCGGAAAGGTGATGGTCAGCCTCGATGCCAAAACGGATGCAGCAGGAAAGATCGTCGAGATCCCGCGGAAATTCTTTCTTCTGCGACCAGTCAGAATGCGCGCGGGCCATCACTATCGAATTGTCGCGGAATACGACAGCCCCCTTCATTCCACGATCGTCCAAGGCGCGATGGCCAACATTTTGGGCGTATATGCTCCTGATTCACGATCGCAGTGGCCGACGATCGACCCTGAGGATCCGACTTTCAAGAAAGACATCGCCTCGCTGCCGCTTTTCATTCCCGACACCTCGGCCTCGGATGGCAAGGCGCGCACTGAGTTCATCACATACAGCCAGCGGCCGCCACACTGAATCTCGCGAGGTACGATCGATTAGCTTGCCGCGAATTGAACCAAGACTGGCTACGCGTTCAGCCCGCAGGCGGGTAATTAATGCATCGCGACGCACACCCGCATCGCTGGCGGCTGCTCGCACTTCTTTCTGCTGCCGAGCTGCTTGGAATGTCGCTCTGGTTTGCGGCAAGTGCTGTTGCGCCGCAGCTGAGCGTCATGTGGAATCTCGAGCCCGCGCAAACTGCGTGGCTCACGACAATCGTTCAGCTCGGTTTCGTCGCTGGCACTGCACTCAGCGCCACACTCAACCTCGCTGACGTCATACCATCACGCACTCTCTTCGCTGCCGCTGCGCTCTCTGGCGCAGTTGCCAACATCGGGCTTCTTCTCGTTGGCGAGTTTCGGGGCGCGCTCGTTCTTCGTTTTCTCACCGGACTTTGTCTCGCCGGAGTGTATCCACCGGCGATGAAGATGATCGCGACGTGGTTCCGTGCTCAGCGCGGTCTGGCGATTGGAACCGTTGTCGGCGCGCTCACAGTTGGAAAGGCAACTCCGTATCTCGTTCATGCTTTGCCCGGCGCGGGCGTGCGCCCAGTCGTTGCCACTGCCTCACTCGGCGCGCTGACCGCTGCGCTTCTCGTACTGATTGGTTATCGCGAGGGACCTTACCCGTTCGCGGCGAGACCATTCTCGTGGAAGCTCGCTGCGGATGTCGTGGGCGTCCGTGAGTGGCGGCTTTCCACGGGTGGCTACCTCGGTCACATGTTCGAGCTCTACGCGTTCTGGACATGGATTCCGGTTTTTCTGGCCGCGAGCGTCGCGGCATCAGTCGCTGAGACGCGGCCCGGCAGTCAATTGATCTCGCTTGTTGCATTCGGAACAATCGCGGTCGGCGGAGCCGGTTGTGTATGGGGCGGACTCACCGCCGATCGACTCGGCCGCGAGCGGCTGGTTACGATAGCACTCGCCGCCAGCGGGACGTGTTGCCTGATCGTGGGTTTTCTTTTTGGCCAATCACTCTGGCTGCTTGCGCCTCTCGCACTCGTCTGGGGATTTTTCGTGGTCGCAGACAGTGCGCAATTCAGTGCGCTCGTTACCGAGTCCGTGCCGTCGCACGCGGTGGGAACTGCGCTAACGATTCAAACGTCGCTCGGCTTTCTTTTGACGATGCTCCCGATGCAGCTCGTTCCGGCGCTTGCTCGCGCGAGCGGATGGCGGTGGGCGTTCGCCATTCTTTCGATTGGTCCCGCCGCGGGAATCTGGGCGGTCAGGCGGCTGGTGCGATCACGAGCTCCGGCTCACGAAGCGATGCCTTCCATTGCCGGTAGCCCATTACCGAAAGAATCAGGAACCCGAGATAGAGAAGCGATGTGACGTAAAGCGACTTGTAGATGAACATTCCGATGTAAACGACGTCCACCGCCACCCAGACCGCCCAATTCTCGAGCAGCTTTTTCGTCATCATCCACTGCGCGACGAGGCTAACGCTCGTGGTAGTGGAGTCTAGATAAGGCAGAGCGGCATTCGTCGTGCGATGGAGGAGCGTTCCGAGAAGGAAGGCGGAAACAACGGCAATTCCGGCGAGGAGCAGTCCAAGCTGGCGTGAAGTTCGCGAAACCTTGAGCTCGGTATGACCTTTTCCACCGTAGAGCCATTGATACCATCCATAAAACGATATGACCACGTACACCACTTGCAGGCCCATGTCGGCGTACAGGCGCGATTGAAAAAACACAATGGTGTAAAGGCCAACATTTATGATGGCGGTCGGCCAGCTCCAGATATTCTGCCGCACGCTGAGGTAGACGCTGACTATTCCAAAAAGAGCGGCAAGGCTTTCGAGTGGATTCATCGCGGGCAGAATATGAATCGCGGTGTGAGGTTTTTGCGAGCATCAATGCTCGTTGTCTCGCTCGGATCGTGCGCACATTTCCGAAAAACGCCGCCCACACCGGTAAACACCCCGGAGCTCCCGACTGTGAGCGACGAAGCAGCTGACTCGCTGCTCGTGGACGTCCAGCGAGTCGATACGAGTCTGGTCGTCGACCTGCGGTACGCAACCTCGAACAACTTTACCGGCGCACCAATTCCCGGGTACGAAGGCAAGCACGCGTACCTTCGAGATGAAGCCGCCGCTGCACTCGCATTGGCGAATGAAGATCTTCAGCGCGAAGGATTTCGAATAAAGATCTTCGACGCGTATCGCCCGGTGCGAGCGAGCGAAGCAATGGTCGCGTGGGCACAGCGGACGAATCGAACGGATCTGCTTCGCGATGGATACATCGCGGCGCGCAGCCGCCACAACCTCGGCGCCGCGGTGGATGTCACGCTGATTGACATGCGGACAGGAAACGAAGTGCCCATGGGCACAGCGTTCGACACATTCTCTGTCGCGGCCCACACCGCGAATGCGAGAGGCGGCTTCGCGATGAATCGCCAGCGTCTCAAGAAAGCCTTAGAGCGTCACGGCTTCCAGAATTACGAGAACGAGTGGTGGCACTTCAGTTATGATGTCGAAAATCCTGTCAGGTTCGATAGAGTCATTCACTGACGGGCAACTACGTAAGGACTGGTCCGAGGCAACAGGGGCCGAGGTGACGAGGGGTGAGGTGAGGTGCCAGGCCCCTCGAACCTCACCTCGGACCTCACCGCCTCGGCCCCTGTGACCTCGGACCTGTCCTTACGCAGTTCAATGTGTGTCGTCATCGTTGCCGCGCGCTGATGTTGGAGCAACATTTTTTGGCTCGTCGGTGCTCGGAACTATCTCCGCTACTCCGGCTCTCTGCAAATCGGCGTTGATCGAAGACAATCCTTGCATCGCCGTATTGAGCCGAGCGAGCTGTACATCCAGTTGGACCGAGAGAATCTTGAACACTGCGCGCGTCTGATCCGTCGGACGAGCGTCTGCACTCCCAGCCACGCCGGACAGCGCCGCGATCTTGTTGTTGAGCCTGATCGGATAATTGAGCGGATCCTGACCAGACTGATTCTTCACCTGGTAAATCTCGGATTCGACTGCAGAGAGCTGTGAAGCAAATGCGTCTGCCTTCGCTTTGAACGCAGCCTTCTGCGTCGCGGGCATTTTCGAAACGCGGTCGTTCAGCTGCGATTTCACGTTACGAATTTTTCTCACGGCGTTGTTCGCTTCGCTCGTCTTGTCGCGAACTGCGATGAGAAATGCGAACTGTTCCTCGAGCGCTGCTTGCGATGCCGTCGACCGTGGATCTTTGACTAAAGTGAATCGCTGCGTTTGCGCCGGCTGACCTGCGACGGTCATGCGTACCGAGTACGCACCGGGCGGGGCAACAGGCCCCTGAGTTCCCGCTGCCCACATGATCAAATTCTGGAAGGTCACCGCATCCGGATATCGAAGATTCCAGGAGAATGTGTTGAGTCCGGCTTTGTTGGACACACGCGGGGGCGGTGGTGCGCGTCGCGGAGTGTCATCAGGAGGCGCCTCTTCACTCCGCGCTTCAGTGCGCTGAGTCGAATCCTCTTTTACTCCCGCTCTGCGAAGACTGTCCGCCCGCACGCGGCGAACACTGTCGGACCTAACTGAATCGGTAGCAACAGTCGGATCCTGATTGCTGCTGAAGCTTTTTATCACGGCTCCTTTTGCGTCGAGAAAATCCATCGTGACAACCTGACGCGGTGACTTTAGCCAATAGTAGATGACGGCACCTGACGCCGGATTCTGACCCGTAGGATGACCGCCCGCCGCTCCGGTTCCACCACCGCCGCCGAAGCCCGCGCGATAAACGTTTCTCGGCTTGAAGAGATGCGCCTGGCTGCTCACAATCGCGGGCGACATCTGGCGTAGGGCAGAGAGATCATCGAGGATCCAGAAACCTCGCCCGTGCGTTGCGGCAATCAGATCACCTTCTTTTATCGCGAGATCGTGAACCGGCACGATCGGAAGATTTCTGCGCAGCGTCTGCCAGCTCGCGCCGTTGTCGAAGCTCACCCACACGCCGCGCTCCGTCCCCGCGTAGAGAAGTCCGGCGCGCTCCGGATCCTCACGCACTACGCGCAAGAATTCAGTCGCGGGAATTCCGTTGGTGATGAGCTGCCAGGTCGCGCCGTAGTCCGTCGTCTTATAGATGTACGGCCGCATATCGTCCATCTGATAGTGATTCGATGCGACATACGCCGTGCCCGGAGAAAAATGCGAAGCCTCGATCATCGAGATTCGACTCCACTCCGGAATTCCCTTCGGCGTGACATTTGTCCAGCTCTTTCCCCCGTCGCGCGTGACGTTCACGAGACCGTCGTCCGATCCGGCCCAAATCACTCCCGCTTTCACCGGAGACTCTGCGATCGTGAAAACGGTTCCGTAGTACTCGACCGATGTTTGGTCCTTCGTGATTGGACCACCCGATGGTCCCAGCGTTCGCGGATCGTGTCGCGTCAGATCGGGACTTATCGGTGCGAAGCTTTGGCCGTCATTCGTCGATTTGAAAATGACGCTGCTTCCGACATAGAGCGTGTTCGGATCGTGAGGCGAAATCACGATCGGATATGTCCACTGGAATCGATACTTGGGATCAGCTGCGTCGTGTCCCATCGGATTGTCTGGCCACGGATTGACGTCGCGCTCGGAGCCAGTCCGGTGGTCGTATCGGGAGAGATATCCGCCGTATGATCCTGCATAGATGATTTCAGGATTATCGGGACGGACGGCAATGTATCCGCTCTCGCCGCCACCTACTGCGTACCAATCACTGATGTCGATGCCACCGCTGGATCGACTCGGGCCGCAGAGGGTCGAGTTGTCCTGCTGCGCACCGCAGACCCGATACGGGAAATGATTGGTCGTGACCACATGATAGAATTGCGCAGTCGCCTGATCCTGCTCGGTCCAGGTACGACCGCCGTTGAATGAGACATTCGCGCCACCGTCATTCGCTTCGATCATTCGCTGCGGATCGTTCGACGCAATCCAGAGATCGTGATTGTCGCCGTGCGGAACCTGGATCCCGCGGAAAGTTTTTCCACCATTTGTCGAGCGATACATCCCCGTGTTGAGGGCGTACACAGTTTCGGCATCTTTCGGATCGGCGTAGATCTGCGTGTAGTACCACGCGCGCTGCCTGAGATTCCGCTCGGAGTTTGTCCGCGTCCACGTTGTGCCGCCGTCGTCGGAGCGAAAAACGCCACCCGAGTCTGCTTCGACGAGCGCCCACACGCGATTTGGTTTTGCCGGTGATACGGCTATTCCAACTTTTCCGATCACGCCCGAAAGAAGACCCGCGTTTCGCGTGAGGTCACTCCAGTGCTCGCCGCCGTCGGTGGATTTGAAGATTCCGCTCTGAGTGCCACCCGACACAAGTGTCCATGGCGTCCGGTACGCGTGCCATATCGTTGCGTAAACGATTTCCGAATTCGATGGATCGATAACCAAATCGAAAGCGCCCGCAGAGTCGCTGCGGAAGAGAACTTTCTTCCAGCTCTTTCCGCCGTCGATAGTTTTGAAAACCCCGCGCTCGGGATTCGGCCCGAAAACGTGGCCGAGCGCCGACACGTAAACGACATCCGGATTCTTCGGATCGATTCTGACCCGACCGATCTGCTGACTTTCGGCGAGGCCGACGTACCTCCATGTCTTCCCGGCGTCGGTCGATTTGAACACGCCGTCGCCGTGCGAAACGTTGCCGCGAATCGGCGACTCGCCGGTTCCGACGTAAACAATGTCGGGATTCGATTCACTCACCGCGATCGCGCCGATCGTTCCGCCAAAATATTTGTCGGTGACGGGAGCCCAGGTCATTCCTCCGTCGGTGGTCTTGAAGACTCCGCCGCCAGTCGTTCCGAAGTAGTATTCCATCGGGCGAGCAGCAGAGCCCGCGACTGCAACCGATCGTCCGCCACGATACGGTCCGATCTCGCGCCATCGGATTCCGGAAAATGCGCTCGAATCATACGTCTGAGGCGATTGCGCGCTGACGCTCGATGATGAGATTGAAGCGAAAGCAAGAAGGGAAGCCATGACTGGACGAAGCGATCTATTCACTGTCTTTTCTCCGGGGTGAGACTGGCGCCATTTATTGGAAAGAGTATGTAGCCGTTCTCGCATCCACTCGGCAAGTATTCGGCAAGGGAGCCAGCGTCACGCGATTTGCGTGTTGATTGCGCGAACATTCGACAGGGGAGGCTGGATGGCAAGTACACGGGAGAGATCGGACGACCTGAACGACATGCTCGATCCGCATCGGGAAGAAGAGCGCGAAGCGGCGGCAATGGAGCTCAGCGGGCGTCTCGCTCAGAAGGGGATCGAAGTTGGATCAGACGAAGATCCGGGGCACCTCGCCGATCTACTGAGCGCAGTGGAGGGATTCGAGCGCGCGGTCGAAGCAGCAGGTGGCGATCTCTTCGTCAATAGTCTTTCGTCGAGCGAGCCGCAGGACGCACGATTTGTTTTACCGAAGAGACGCGCGGATGAGCCGATATCGCGTTACACGGAGCGAATCATCGCCGATGCTCAGACGCTCAAGCAGGGGGAAAGCCGCTAGCGCTTCCAGTCGCCCGACTTTCCGCCGCTCTTCTCGAGCAGCTCGATTTGGCCAATCGTCATGGCGCGATCCATCGACTTGGCCATGTCGTAGACCGTGAGGAGCGCTACTGCAACCGCAGTGAGCGCCTCCATCTCTACTCCGGTCTTGCCGACTGTGGCAGCGGTTGCGATCACACGCAGCCCGGGCAGGGAATCATCGACACCGATGTCAATACTCACATCAGTCAGCGGGATGTTGTGACAGAGCGGAATTAGATCGGCGGTTCGCTTTGCCGCCATGATGCCCGCCAGCCGCGCCGCCGATAACACATCGCCTTTCTTCATTCTGTTTTCGGCGATTGCGTCGAGCGTTTCGCGCGACATCGCGATCGTACCCGAAGCTCTCGCAACACGGGCTGTGTCGGCCTTGCCGCTGACGTCGACCATCAGCGCTTCTCCGGTTTCGGCTGTGTGTGTCAGCTTACTCATGTTAGACTCGTCGCCAATTCGCGTAGGAGTCGCGCCGTAATCAGCTGCGGATTCACATTGCCGCCCGCCTGCTCTCGCGCGAGGGAAATTGCGTCGACAGCTCGGCTCGCTCTCGACGCAAGCGCTTCATCCGCATCATGCAGCGCCGCGCGCATACGCTCACCGACAAGTACGAGCATCGCGTCGAGAACATCGGAGAACGCACCGCGCGCACCGGATGCGCCGACTCCCATAACAGCTGCATGGCGAGCGGATTCGTTGGGAGCGAGCGCGGCATCGAGAAGCTTGCGCGCCGCCCGAATCGCTTTGCCTCTGGCTTCATCGCCGAGTAGTTGACCGGGAGAACCATTCGCAAGTGACAAGCGCTCATTGATCGATTTCGGAGCTCCCGCCTCATCCAGCGCGCGAGCGGCTTGCGGATCCGCGAGAAAAGCGCGCATCGCCGTTTCCGTCAGCGGCGGTACGCGAATCGAAACTGCTCGCGATCTGATCGTAGGAAGAAGCGCCCCCGGCTCACTCGACGTGAGAATGAGTGTCGTTTTGGAAGACGGCTCTTCGAGCAATTTTAAGAATGCATTCGCCGCGAACTCTGCTCCTTCCTGGGGAACCATTCGCTCTGCGTCACCAATGATGAAAACTTTTCGCGTGGCCATCGCCGGGCTGAGCGAAGCTTGCTGAACAATCGCGCGAACGGTGGCTACGAAAATCCCTTCGCTGCCGGCAGGCGCTGCGTAAAGTCCGCCATTTGCGAGACGGTCAACGATTGCATCCCGATAATCATCGATGACGTCGGTGAGAGTCGGATCGGGATCCTTCGGTCTCGGTCGCGGAAAGTACCAGTGAAGGTCAGGGTGCGTGAGATTCCGACTATATAAGCACGCCTTGCATTTCCCGCACGGTTTTTCATCTGCGGTGCAGAGAAGAAGCTGCCCCAACCAAAGCGCGAGGCGCTGCTTTCCCACTCCCTGCGGCCCGTGAAAAAGAAGGCTGCCCGGAAGCTTGCGGCGCTGGAAGCTATCCGAAAGCAGTGCGCGTACGCTTTCGTGTCCGTAAAGATCTACAAGTGGCATCAGGTAAATATGGAATGCTGCGGGCGAGGAGCGACCCGATTTTTCAATCGCATGTACCTCTGTTCGAATTTACGCCTCGAGACCCACGCGATTCCTACCGCTATCCCGCCGGCGATCAGAAGTCTGAGAAATGCGTATCCCATTCCGGGAACTGCGCTCTCATTAACGTTCCAGGCCCACGAAGCGACGCGATCGAATTCAGTGAAGACCAGCCAGTGAATCAGGTAAAGGCCGTAGCTGATGTCGCCGAAGAACACGAGTATTGAGTTGTCGGTCCATCGATTTGCTCGCGGCGAGTCAAGGGTGAGCAGCCAAGCCATGAGTCCCGCGAAGGCGAGGCACCACGGAAATATTTGCAGCGCGGCGCCCAGGGGAAAATCGCCTCGCATAATTCCGTATGGCCGTCCCACCATCAGGATTCCCACGCCAAGAACAATCGTTGCGATTGAAAATGTCACGAGCGTTCGACGCGACCCCTGCGTCGATACGAAAATGATGGCGAGCAATGATCCAAGCGCGAGACCGTCGAGGTTGAACCACGTGTAGATGCTCAGCCCTTGAATGATTCCGTTTCTGAACGCAATCCAGCGAACGATTGGTGTTGCAATCGCCACGCAAATCACGATCGCTGCGAGCTGGCGAAGCGACAATCTGCGCACGATCGACGGCCACACGAGATAGTAATGCTCCTCGACGGCAAGCGACCACAACGGTCTGTACTGCATTGCCATGCCGAGAATCGGCGCGATGTTCGCCAGAAAAAAAATGCAGAGTGCGGCGAATCCGGCCTGGATTGCGCCGACAACGAGGAGAATCAGGAGCAATCCGAGGTACGCGGGAAGAATGCGCAACGCTCGCCGACTGTAAAAACTTCTGTAAAAGCGGGGCGAGTCACGCGTTTCGATGAGGATTCGCGTGATTAGAAATCCCGACAAGACGAAAAAAAGATTTACACCCAGCCAGCCGGCGTGGCTTGCCCTAACCAGGACTCCACCTAAGCCGCCGCCATCGTAGTTCCTGCCCCAATAAAATCCGTGATTGAAAAGAACCATCAGCACCGCCACACCGCGCAAGCTGTCAAGTGCCGGGATGCGCGCTCGATCGATAACGGAATGTGCCGGCCTATCCTCTACGGCGCTCGTTTCGGCTAAGTTGTCAGTAAGGGCGGGTGTCGAAACTGGCACGTTTTCTGACCTTCGAATCGGTGTCATGTAATAAGCGGGAGATCGGATGGCGGCAAATCTTACTGGACGAAAAGTGGCAGTGCTTGCAACCGATGGTGTAGAGCAGGTTGAGCTCACGGCACCGTGGAATGTGTTGAAAGAAGCTCGAGCGGACGTATGCCTCATTTCCATAAAACAAGGCAAGGTTCAGGGATTCATTCACGACGAGAAAGCCGACACCTTCAAAGTCGACGCATTGGCAAAGACAGTTTCGGCGGCGGATTTTGACGCGCTGGTCATTCCCGGTGGCCTGCGAAATATCGAAGCACTTCGCGCGAATCCCGATGCAGTCAAGGTCGTGCGCGCGTTCATGGAATCGGACAAGCCGGTCGCCGCGATCTGTCATGGCCCTCGACTGCTCATCGAAGCCGACGCGGTCGAAGGGCGTACTCTCACTTCCGATGAAGAAATCGCCGACGAAGTTCGCGACGCTGGTGGCTCGTGGGTCGACAGGGCAGTGCAGATAGACCAGAAGTTGCTCACGGGTAGAAAGCACGAGGATCTCCCTGCGTTTTGCGCGAATCTCGTGAGCCTTTTGTCCAATGCGATCGAGGAGCGCCGTCTCGACAAGATGGTGGAGCAGAGCTTCCCGGCGAGCGATCCACTGCCAGGCCCGATTTCCCTCGGCTGAGAGGGCATATGGCAGCCTGCGGGCTGCGGCCGACTTTGTAGCGCAAAGTACTTGACATACTTCCAGGCCGGACGATAAACTACGCGTATGACGTCTGTCCGGCCCCTGAGACCGACTCCTCCGAGCGAACCGCCGGCACTGCACGCGCGGGCGATGGACAATCTCGCTTTCATACGCAACACCATGGAAGCTGCCGGCTCATTCACCGCGGTTTCCGGGTGGGGAATGGTTGCGGTCGGTGTGCTCGCGACGCTCGTCGCTGTAATTGCGGAGCGCCAGCCTACCGCTGTGGGCGGCCTGCGGGTGTGGCTCGCGTCGGCGGTGCTGCTTCCGCTGGTGATGCTCGGGACGATCGTGCAGAAGGCGCGGCGGGCAAAGATGCCGCTCGTTTCAGGACCTGCCAGAAAATTCGTGCTCAGCTTTTCGCCGCCGATGATCGTCGGCGCACTGTTGACCGTAGTGATGTATAGAGGCGGATTGATCGACGCGATTCCGGGGATGTGGCTTCTCCTCTATGGAACAGCCGTTGTTGCAGGTGGGGCTTTTTCAGTTCAGATCGTGCCGGTAATGGGATTGTGCTTCATGGCGGCGGGCGTTCTTGCCCTCTTCACACCGATGTCCTGGAATGAATTGATCATGGGCGCGGCGTTCGGAGGACTTCACATCGCATTCGGAATTCCAATCGCCAGGAGACATGGTGGCTAAAAACGGAGCGGCGCGTGACGACGCGCGCACGCATGAAGCGGTTCGCGGAGGCGGCATAAGACGCGCCCCCTCGCGCAAACCGGGAGACCTCGACCGGCTGATTCACGAGAGACTTCGTCTCGGGATCGTCAGTGCGCTCGCGGTCAACGATTCGCTGTCGTTCAGCGATCTCAAGAAGCTCATGAACACGACGGACGGGAATCTGAGCGTTCATGCGCGCAAGCTCGAAGAGGCGGATTACATCGCCTGCACGAAATCTTTCGAGGGCCGCATGCCGAAGACCCAGTACAGGCTGACTGCAACCGGACGTCGCGCGCTCGAGCGCTACCTGGACCATATGGAAGCTTTGATTCGCGCGACGCGCGATCGTTAGCTCCGGCCAACTGTATATACAAACATGAACAGCGAATCACCGCGCGGCATTCACGTCGCGATAATCATGGATGGCAACGGCAGATGGGCGACTGCGCGTGGACAGATGCGCACAGCGGGTCATATCGCTGGTGCTCGCACGGTCCGAAAAATTGTCGAAGCCGCTCCCGACTGCGGAATAGGAGCGCTGACGCTGTACGCCTTCTCAGCGGACAATTGGCGTCGGCCATCGAGAGAAGTCGCGCTATTGATGCGCCTCTTCCGACGCTATCTGGTTTCCGAAGTCGCTCGATGCGTGACGAACGGTGTGCGAATGCGAATCATCGGCCGTCGCGACCGGATCCCGGCCGAGTTGCTCCGCGCAATAACAAATGCCGAGCACGCGACGCGACATGGACGGACTCTCGATCTTCGAATTGCCGTCGATTATTCGTCACGCGATGCGGTACTTCGCGCGGCCCGCAAGATTCGCGTAACCGCGAACGACGGCGACGCCATCGACCGTGAGGAATTTGCCGAGTTGCTCTCGCGAGTCGATCACGGCGTCGGCACTTCGAAGGACGTTGACTTGTTGATTCGCACCGGTGGCGAGCAGCGACTCAGTGATTTTCTTTTGTGGGAATGCGCGTACGCTGAGCTCTACTTCACGCGTCGCATGTGGCCGGACTTTTCGGCGACGGATCTTCGTGAGGCGGTTGAGGAATTCCACGCCCGCGAAAGGAGATTCGGGGCAGTTCCAGAGGCTGCCGCAGGATAACAACGACTTCGGACCGCGGACCGCGGTAATACCGCGGAGTGCGGATTTAACACCGGATTTCGAGACGGCCTATGGATGTGGACTGCTCAGAAGCAATCCGGGATCCGCAGTTGATTCCGAAGTCCGTACTTTTTCCGGAGTCCGCCGTCCGAGGTAGACTCCCCTCGCTGGGTTTGGACTGGGAACTTTCTCTATTAACATCTGTTTAATCTCTGCGTCTACCTATTGTGACTGCGCGCATCGTGCGCGCTCCATATGGAAGAAACTGGAGGTTTCTAATGCAGAGAATTAACGCTGTGGCTCTCGGAGCCGCATTGCTGATTGGTATTGCCGGCGTTGCCGGCGCGCAGGCCCAGAGTACTCAGCCGCCTGCAACCGGAAAGGTCCAAGCTCAGCGCGGACCACGTGCGGAAGGGCGCAGAGGATTTCGTCGAGATCGCGAATTTGGTGGGCGCCTCGCGAAGGATCTCAATCTGACTGACGCGCAGAAGGCGCAGTTCAAGACGATTCATCAGAAGTATCGCCCGCAGCTCGAGGCAATTCGCAACCAGTACAAGTCGCAGTTCGAGAATATCCGTTCACTGCGCCAGAAGGGTGATACCGCAGGCGCACGGGCGGCGTTCGCCAGGATTCGCGGCGAGATCCAGTCCAAGTCCCTCGCAATTCGCAATCAGGAGAATGCGGACATTCGCAACGTTCTCACCGCTGACCAGCGCACGAAATTCGACGCGGCGCAGGCGCAGAGAAAAAAGTGGATGGACGAGCATAAGGATGGTTTCGGACGCGGTTACAACCGCAGTCGAGGCACCGCACCTCAGAAGGGATAAGTAGCTCTGTTCGAGATGAAAAAGGGTCGCTTTAACGAGCGGCCCTTTTTTTTTCGCTCATCGCACAATCGCACTAACTATCGCACTATCGCACTATCGCTCATCGCAGTGTCGCTCATCGCTCATCGCTCTATCTCCGCATCCCTCCATCCGATAAATTCCCTCGCAACGCAGATTCCTCTCAAAAAGGGAAACCGAGAAATGCCACTCAAGGACGGCAAGCGATATTGCATCAATCACACGAACACGCGAATGGGACGAACGGAGCGCTTCAAGGCTCTCGTGAACGTCGATGGCGCAACGACGTCGGGCACCGGTGGAACGATCGACCCGGGATCCGGCATTATCGTGATGCCTTTCGTGTGTGAGGAGTGCGGGTACCTCGAGCTCTATCTCGCGGACAAAACGCCGGCGGAAAAGAAATAGCAGCTGATGGCGACGCAGGTCGTACAACTGAGACGCCGCGGATGGGGCGAGACGATGCGCCGCGATTCGTGGTGGATTCAGCCGCTCGTGGTATTCATCGTGCTGTCCGCGTTTCTCGTCTACGCGACCTGGGCGGCATTCCAGAACGCGCATTACCAATACGGCAATTACCTCTCGCCGTTTTATTCACCGCTTCTTTTCGGCGACTCGGCAGATAGCTGGTTCGGGCCAAAGCCATCATGGTGGCCCGGACTGCTCCCTTTTTCGCCGGCCCTCATCATCCTGCCGTTTCCAGGCGGCTTCAGAATCACATGCTACTACTATCGCGGCGCGTACTACAAATCATTCTGGGCTGATCCGCCGAATTGCACCGTCGGCGAGCCGCGCAAGGGATATCGCGGCGAGCGGTCGTTTCCACTTATCATCCAGAACATTCACCGCTACTTCCTCTACGTCGCGCTAGTCTTTCTCGTCTTCCTCTCGCACGACGTCTGGAAGGCTCTCTGGTTCACGGATCCCGCCACAGGCGCGGAGCATTTCGGAATCGGACTCGGCACACTCGTCCTCGCCGCCAACGTGATTCTTCTCGGCGGCTACACATTCGGTTGTCATTCGCTGCGCCACCTCGTTGGAGGCTATCTCGATCGTCTCTCCGGCGCACCCGTTCGCAAAACAGCGTACGACTGCGTGAGCTGTCTCAATCGCGGGCACATGCGCTGGGCATGGTGCAGTCTCGTGATGGTTGCGTTCTGTGACATCTACATTCGAATGCTCTCCATGGGGATCTGGCACGACTGGAGAATATTGTAGGTGGCCGAATACGAGACGCTGTTGCACGACGTCCTTGTCGTCGGTGCGGGGGGGGCGGGACTGAGAGCAGCAATCGAAGCAGCAAATGCCGGAGCCAAGGTCGGTCTAGTCTGCAAGTCTCTACTTGGCAAAGCGCACACTGTAATGGCTGAGGGGGGCGTCGCCGCCTCGCTTGCAAACGTCGACGATCGTGACAACTGGCGAGTTCATTTCGCCGACACGATGCGCGGCGGTCAGTATCTCAACAATTGGAGAATGGCCGAGCTTCACGCCAAGGAGGCGCCCGACAGAGTTCGCGAGCTCGAGGCGTGGGGCGCAGTGTTCGATCGTACGCCCGACGGTCGCATTCTCCAGCGCAACTTCGGTGGCCATAAATATCCGCGACTCGCGCATGTTGGAGATCGCACTGGTCTCGAGATGATTCGCACGCTCCAGGATCACGCAGTTCATCTCGGAATCGACGTTCACATGGAGTGCACCGTCGTTACGCTGCTCAGAGATGGCGATCGGATCGCTGGAGCCTTTGCGTACGACCGCGAGCGTGGACGTTTCAAAGTCTTCGACTCTCGCGCGGTCGTTCTTGCGACTGGAGGCATAGGTCGCGCGTTCACGATTACCAGCAACAGTTGGGAGTACACCGGCGACGGTCAGTCACTCGCGTATCGCGCTGGTGCAGCGCTTCAGGACATGGAGTTCGTACAATTCCATCCGACAGGAATGGTATGGCCGCCGAGTGTGCGAGGGATTCTCGTGACTGAAGGCGTGCGAGGCGAAGGCGGAATACTCGTGAATCGTGAAGGACGGCGCTTCATGTTCGACGACGTTCCCGAGAACTATCGCAATCAAACGGCGGACAACGAAGAAGAGGGATGGCGATACGTTCAAGGCGACAAAAATGCGCGCCGACCACCTGAGCTTCTGACTCGCGATCACGTTGCGCGATGCATCATGCGGGAAGTGCGCGAGGGTCGCGGCAGTCCGCACGGCGGCGTTTTTCTCGACATATCCTGGATCAAATCGAAAATCTCGAATGCCCCCGAGCACATTAGAAAAAAACTTCCGAGCATGTATCACCAGTTCAAGCAGCTCGCGGACATCGACATAACGACGGAGCCGATGGAGGTCGGGCCGACCACTCATTACATGATGGGCGGCATACGCGTCGACGGCGATACGCAGATGTCGACTCTTCCGGGTTTGTTCGCAGCCGGAGAATCAGCCGCGGGACTTCACGGTGCAAACCGTCTCGGCGGGAACTCGTTGTCGGATCTTCTCGTTTTCGGAAAACGCGCCGGTGAACACGCGGCGAAATACGCTGCCGACTCGCCGCCGGCGAAAGTTCCTCAGGATCAGGTCGACACCGCGGCTCGCGCTGCACTCGAGCCATTCGAGCGCGCTGCTTCCGAAAAATCCACAGAGGGTCCGTATCAGGTTCAGCACGCGCTACAGGAGATGATGCAGGAGCTGGTCGGCATCGTGCGACGCGAGGAAGAAATGCGGCGCGCGCTCGAGGGAATCGAAACTCTGAAGGCGCGAGCGAAACGGGTGAGCGTGACCGGCAACAGAGAGTACAATCCGGGGTGGCATACTGCGCTCGATCTCGAGAATCTTCTTACTGTGTCCGAGGCGATTACGCGTTCCGCGCTGGAGCGAAAGGAAAGTCGAGGGGGACATTTTCGCGACGACTACCCGGAAAAGAGTCCGGATGGCGGAACTTTCAACACGGTCGTCTCTCGGGGGCCGGACGGTAAAATGTCTGTCAGTCGCGTTCCGGTTCAACCTATGCGTGACGATTTGAAGCAGATCATCGAGGAGAACAAGTGACGGCAGTCTCGCAAGATATTGTCGCGAGCGGCCAACGCGCGGCCGAGCGTAGCAATCAGAGCGCGGGCGGCGAGTCGAAGAGCGCGACCTTTCGTGTGTGGCGCGGAGACGCGTCCGGCGGTGCGTTCGCGGATTATTCGACGTCAGTCTCCGAAGGAATGGTCGTGCTCGATGCGATTCATCAAATACAATCGGAAAGCGCGAACGATCTTGCGGTCAGATGGAATTGCAAAGCGGGAAAATGTGGCTCGTGTTCGGCGGAGGTGAATGGGATGCCGAAGCTCATGTGCATGACGCGGCTCAGCGATCTCGATCTGACGACGCCGGTGACTGTTGAGCCAATGCGCGCATTTCCGCCAGTGCGTGACCTGGTTACGGACGTGTCGTGGAACTTCGAGCAGAAAAAAAGAATCAAACCATTCAAACCGCGCCCTCCTGATGCGCCTGACGGGACGTGGCGCATGGGGCAAGCGGACGTCGATCGCGTTCAGGAATTCAGAAAGTGCATTGAATGCTTTCTCTGTCAGGACGTATGCCATGTTCTGCGCGATCACCGGAAGTTCGACAGTTTCATCGGTCCGAGATTTCTGGTTCATGTCGCAGCTCTCGAGATGCATCCCCTCGACGTCGAAAGTCGCACCGAGCAGCTGCGTGAAACGCAGGGAATCGGCTATTGCAACATCACGAAGTGTTGCACCAAGGTGTGTCCGGAGAGCATAACGATAACGGACAATGCCATCATTCCACTGAAGGAACGCATTGTGGACGAGCATTACGATCCGCTGAATGCACTCGTCAGACTCTTCCGGCGGAAAGCATGACCGACGCCGGGCACGACAATCTCGAGCTCAAGCCGATCTCGCGCGACGCAATTCCTCGCGCGATTCAGAAAGCAGAGCGCTACCGCCTGCTCAACCAATCGTGGGCGGCTGAAAGTATCTGTCTCGATATCCTCGAGATAGATCCGGACAACCAGCAAGTGCTCGTTATGCTTGTCCTCGCGCTTACCGATCTCCACAGCGGCGTCGCAGCGTCGGGAGTGAAGCGCGCGAAAGATTATTTGGCGCGCATCAAAGACGATTACCAACGGAGCTACTACTCAGGAGTGGTTGCTGAACGGCGAGGACAGGCGCTTCTCGCAAATGGCGGAATGGGATCAGGTGGAATGGCGTATGATTCGCTCCGCGAGGCGATGGAGTGGTACGGGAAGGCCGAATCGATCAGGCCGCCTGGAAACGACGACGCAATCCTGAGGTGGAACACGTGCGTGCGCGTGCTGAGCGGGAACAGTCATCTCGCTCCCGCTGCCGACACAGGATACGAGCCCGTTTTCGAGGACTAGCTCGAACGGATTGACGGATGGACGGATAGACGGATCGACGGAATGACGGATGACAGATAGACAGGATTTCGGGTCAGGTTTCGGTTATCCGTCGATCTGTCCATCCGTCAATCTCTCTATCCGTCTATCGGTCAATCCGTCAATCTTGTCTGTGTAATGCCAGTTCTGCGCGATCAGCTCCAGCAGCTTCTCGGATCGACGTACACTATCGAGCGCGAGCTCGGCGGTGGGGGAATGTCGCGGGTGTTCATTGCGACCGAGACAGCGCTCGGCAGAAAAGTCGTTGTGAAGGTGCTGCCGCCGGAGGTTGCGGCAGGCGTAAAAGTCGAGCGCTTCAAGCGCGAGATTCAATTCCTCGCTCGACTCCATCACCCTCACATCGTGCCGCTCCTCGCAGCTGGCGGCGACGGCGTTCTCTCGTACTATGTGATGCCGTTCATGCAGGGAGAGTCGCTGCGAGCGCGCCTGCTCCGTCGCGGGATTCTTCCAACTGGCGAAGCAGTTCGCACGCTGAGGGAAGTTGCGTCTGCACTCTCATTCGCTCACCAGAATGCAATTGTCCATCGTGACATCAAGCCCGATAATGTTCTCCTGGTTTCGGGCTCGGCGATGGTCAGTGACTTCGGAGTTGCAAAGGCGCTGTCGGTTTCCACCGGGGACGGCGATCCAAATGCATTGACTTCACTCGGCGTGGCGCTCGGCACACCAAGCTACATCGCGCCGGAGCAAGCGACCGCCGATCCGACGACGGATCATCGCGCCGATCTCTATTCGTTCGGCGCAATGGCGTACGAGTTGTTGAGCGGCAAGACGCCATTCTCCGCTAAGACGCCGACGGCGATGCTCGCAGCGCACATCAGCGAGCGCCCCACTCCGTTAATCGAGCGGCGACCCGATGTTCCGGCTGCGCTAGCGAGCCTGGTGATGCAGTGTCTCGAGAAATCTGCAGACAGGCGGCCGCAGACCGCTGACGAGATTATGAAAATGCTCGATGAAGTCGTTTTGACGCGCGACGACACTCGCACGCCAACCGACGAGCGCGATGCATCCAATGTTCCGGTGAGTCAGCCAGAACCGGTAAAGCCAGCTGCGCGCCAAGGCGGCAGCTCGTCCGCGAGGCGTTACCTGACGATCGCTGTTGCGGCTGTGATAGTTGTGCTGGGAGTGATTGTCGGGCGCGCGCTGGGCGCACGACGCTCTCATGCAACTTCTGCTGACGTTCCGCCTGCGGCGCCTGCTCCGAAATCGATCGCGGTGCTTCCACTTGCAAACGTGAATGCTGATCCCGCCAATGAATATTTGTCGGATGGGTTCAGCGACGAGATCATGGGGGCACTCGGCAAAGTACCCGGGTTGCGAGTGGCATCTCGCACATCCGCATTCGCTTTCAAAGGAAAATTGCTCGACGCGCGTGAAATCGGAAAGCGTCTCAACGTCACGACGCTTCTCGAAGGCTCGATGCGACGTGACGGCGATCAGCTTCGAGTGAACGTCCAGCTCACGAACGTCGCCGACAATCTTGCACTTTGGACCGGCAAGTATCGGTTGCGGATGAAGGATGTTTTCTCTGTGCAGGACAGTATCTCTCAGTCCGTGGTTGCCGCTCTTGTCGGCAAGTTGTCAGGAGAAGACTCGGCGCGATTGACGAAGAAGGGAACTGAGCAGGTGGACGCGTACGACCTTTACCTGAAGGGCCGGTTCTTCGTCAACAAGAACACCGAGCCGGATATCCGGCAGGGCCTCGGCTACTACGATCAGGCGCTCGCCCTCGATCCGAACTTTGCCCGGGCATCGGCCGGTGTGGCCTATGGCTGGATCGCTCTCGCCGACGATTACGTTGCGCCGAAGGAGGCGTATCCTCGCGCAAAGAATGCTGCACTCAGAGCGCTCAGACTCGACTCGACACTCTCTGAGGCTGAAGCGGCCCTCGGTGCCGTGAGTCTATGGTATGACTGGAACGCGAAAGGAGCGGCGCGTGAGCTGACCGAAGCAATTCGTCTTGATTCGAATAACGTGTATCCGTACCGCTATTACGGAAATCTCCTGAAAGCGATCGGGCGATTTGACTCCGCGCTCGCCGTAATTCAACGCGCGGAGGAGCTCGAGCCCTTATCAGCCGGCCGAGCCAATTCCGTCGCGCTGATGTACATCACGCTAGGTCGATACGACGATGCAATTGGGCAGGCGAAGAAAGCGCTCGATCTGGATCCGAATTATGCGGACGCGCATCTGGCGATGGGAAATGCGTTGCTTGCGAAGGGAAAACCCGCGGAGGCCGTTGTCGAATTCAGTCGCGCGCCCAAGATGGCAAATCGCATGCGCTCGGGCGTTGCGATGGCGGAAGCCGCGGTTGGCCATCGCGACAGAGCTTTGGAAATTGCTCGCAATCTCGAGTCGGAGTCGCAACGGCATTACATCGGTCCGGAAAACATCGCCGCTGTTTATGTCGCGCTAGGTGATAAAGAGGGTGCTTTCGCGTGGCTAGAGAAAGCGTATCAGGCACGTTCTGCCTACATGGCGCTCCTGAGATCCGACCGTCGCTGGGATCCAATTCGCGGTGACCCAAGGTTTGCCGCACTCGTCAAGAAAATAGGACTCTGACGCTTCAAAAAAAATCGTGGCGTCGAGGGAGCAATGATTTTATCCTTGTGCCCCGCGAGCATTCCCCGCAGTCACGACAGTGATGACACAACGAATTCGTCTTTCTTTTCTTCTTTTTCTTTCTCTTCTCGCCGTAACATCGGCCGCGGCGCAAACTCCTGCCGAAGGCCGAGCCTTGTGGGTGACTCGCTTCGACTACGACTCCGAGGCGAAGATCGCCTACATCATGGAGACGGCGGCGCGCGCTCACTTCAACATCATCTACTTCCAGGCGCGTGCCGCTGGTGATGCGTACTATCGATCGAAGATCGAGCCTTGCGCGGTTCTTCTCTGTGGCAAGCTCGGCGGGACACCGTCGTATGATCCTCTCGAGGTTGCGGTTCGCGAAGGACATCGTCGAGGACTTCAGGTTCATGCGTATATCAATGCGCTGAGCGGACGTCCCGCAGGAATTGAAGGGCATTGTCGTCCGATGCCTGAGCCATCACCCGGAAATCCTCGTCACATGCTGCTAGAGCATCCCGAGTATGCGATGAGCGACCGAAATGGGCGCCGTCTGCCGTGCCCGAATGGCGAAGAGTATGTCTGGCTTTCTCCCGGATTTCCCGCCGTTCGCACGCGGCTCGCAATCGTCGCCGCCGATATCGCGCGGAGATACGACGTCGACGGAATTCATCTCGACCGGATTCGCTACCCGGGAACGGCGTGGTCGTACGACGCACCGAGTCTCGCTGAATTCGGTCGCGATCCCGCGCTGTATCCCGATGAGTGGCGTGAATATCGAACTCAGCTCGTTAATCGCATGGTGAAAGAAGTTTACGACAGCGTGACCGCGATTAAACCGTCGATGGTTTTTTCCGCCGCGGTTTGGGGAGTGTACGACGACATGTGGAATTGGCACACCGAGCGTGGGCTCGGCGACTTGCTGCAGGATGCGCGCGCGTGGGCGAAGAACGGATACATGGACGTTCTCGTTCCAATGACCTATTTCCATATAAAGCCTGTGCTCTGCGCGCATGCGGATTGGCTGTGCCTCTTGAACGATCATCTCGAGGGAGCACAGCATGCCACGGGTCATCAGATGTACATCGGAATTGACGCGAGCATCGGCGTCGACGAAGTGGTGCGCGAGATCAGGCTCGCGAGAGAGAAGGGCGCGAGTGGTTTCTCGGTTTTCTCGTTCGGAGCAGCTGAACAAGCCGGTATATGGCCGGTCCTCGCGCGCACCGTGCTTGCCGATGTCGCCGCCGTTCCGCCGATGCCGTGGAAGCAATCTGCTGGAGACGTCGCGGCGAACGGATCGCATCACTGACGGAGAAAGTCAGCGTCATCGTCAACCCGGCTTCGGGCCGGGGACGTGGCGCAAAATTGTTGTCCGCGGTGCGCGAAGCTTTTGCATGGCGCGGTGTAACTCAATTTGTTACCACCACCGGATCGAAGGACGAGCGTCGCCTTGCGCTCGAGGCCATGTCTGCCGGAGCAACGACGATCGTTTGCGTCGGCGGCGACGGAACCGCGGGGAATATCGCAAACACAATTCTTCATTCGGGCTCAGATGTGCGCCTCGGAATTGTTCCCACCGGCACCGGAAATGATTTTGCGCGCATGCTCGGAGTTACGCGGGCGGACATCAACATGATTGCGGCGCGGTCGATCATTCCATCGCAGGAAAGGATTGATGTCGGCCGAATCGAAGAGAACTACTTTCTCAACTCAACCGGTTTCGGTTTCGACGTGGCCGTGCTGCAAGGTCTCGTGGAGGCGAGGTGGCT
Source organism: Gemmatimonadaceae bacterium (assembly GCA_046262875.1). GTDB lineage: Bacteria > Gemmatimonadota > Gemmatimonadetes > Gemmatimonadales > Gemmatimonadaceae > UBA4720. Next base: position 34,895 of record JBHELX010000035.1, read on the forward strand.
CGGAAACAATCTCGTCTACTTTTATAGCGCGCTCACCGGGATTCTCGGATTTCGCGGCGTTGAGATGAAAATCGAATCACCAAACAGCGCGCGTGAGCGGACGCTTTACCTGCTGGTTGTCATCGCGAATGGGTCGCGCTTCGGCGGCGGACTTCGAATCGCTCCGGCCGCGACAGCTACCGACGGTGAGCTGGATCTCGTGCTCATCCGCGATGCGTCGCGTCTGCGGCGACTGCAGATGCTTGCGTCGGCGACGAGTGGCGGGCACGTGCAATTTGGTGAAGTGACGGTAGAACAAGCTTCACGGATGACATTTCGCTTCGATGAAAAACCGTTCTACGAGAGCGATGGCGAGCTGCATCAGGCTGCATCGTCGGAGTTGACCGTCGAATGCTTTCCCGCGGCACTCCGCGTGTTGACCCGCGAGGGTTGGAACAATCCTGAAGCCTCGCCTCGGACCTGAATTTCTCGGCCCCCGAGACCTCGGACCTGTTCGTGCGCTGTTCTACATCGACTCGACGATTGCCCGGAACCTCGGCGTATCTCTGAGCCCCGCCCAATCGGAATCGTGCTCGATCCAGTTTCTGTCGCCCCAGCCTTTCTCCGCTGCGCGCTCGAGAGCTGACAGAGCCTCCTCGTTTTTGTCGAGCCGGGCGTACGTGCACGCCACGTTGTACAGCAACATCGGATCTTCGGGATCGGCGACTAACGCTCGTTCCGCGAATCCCATCGCACGATCTGTTTCGTGCAGGTTCGCAGTGTTCACCGCGCCCAGTATCAGCGCGCGCGGATCATCGGGATTTAGCTCGAGCCGCTCATCGATGATCTTCATGGCTTTTCGTCGAGCTGCCAGAGATTCGTCCGGCCGATTCAGTGCGGCCAGCGCCTGTGCATGGAATCCCGGAGTCTCGTAGTCTTCGGGCCGGAGCGTAGCAGCGCGCTCGAAAAGTTTGATTGCCTCATCGTATTCGCCCTGTGAAAGTCGCGCGCGGCCATACCAGTAAGCGGCCTCGAACAATTTCGGGTCGAGGCGCATTGCCGTGTCGAACTCTGCCTCTGCTTCATCGAAGCGTTTGCTGAGCGACACCGCCAGTCCCTTCGCAACGTGCGCCTCGGCGAGCTCCGGCTCGAGCTCGAGTGCTTTGCTGCTCGCTTTATCCGCCTGCCGCAAGTTGAACTCGCGCGCATCGAAGTACGTGTAGAGAAGGGAATAGCAATCGGCGACGCCGGCGTGGGCGCGCGCATACTCCGGGTC
>JBHELX010000036.1:0-35425 GCA_046262875.1 Gemmatimonadaceae bacterium
GCGTGAGGGAGCTCAACGGGAAGGTCGCGGTCGTCACCGGTGCCGCCGGTGGGATCGGCCGGGCGCTGGCCGAGGAGCTCCTCGCCGAGGGCATGAACATCGTGATCGCCGACGTGCAGCCCGGCCTCCTCGACGAGACCGTTGCCGAGCGTCCATCGGGTGTGCCGACGCTGGGCGATTTGTTTCTCATCTCTCCACGAGACGGCGTGCCCAACGTCGCGTGGCATCGAGGCTCGGTCGACGTAAAGCCTAATCGCGGATTCCGGCCGAACACCGTTTATACAATCACAATGCTTCCCGGCATAACTGATCTTCGGGGGAATGTTCGAAATACGGGCAAGATGATCGTGTTTTCTACCGGACCTCAGATTCCAGCGTCGCGTCTAAGTGGTGTCGTTTTCAATTGGGTTTCCGGCAGCGTTGCTCAACGCCCATTCATCGAAGCCCGGCCGGCAGCTGATACGAGCGTCGATTTTGTGGCGGTCGGGGATTCTGCCGGCGCATTTGTCTTCGCGAATCTTCCGCCGGGCCCGTACAAGGTTCGTGGATTCACCGACGACAACAACAACAAGGGACTCGATGCGCACGAGGCGTGGGACACGACGACGGTTTCGCTCACCGACTCGGCGCACGTCGAGCTATACGCATTTCCGCATGATTCCGTCGCACCTCGATTGACAGAGGTAGCGATCCGAGATTCCGCAACGCTCGAGTTGCTCTTTGATCGGGCGATCGATCCGAATCAGCGACTGACGCCGGAGTTAATCGATATCAAGCGCTCCGACTCGAGTCAGGTTTCAGTGGTGGCTGTTACGAAAGGCGGTGGAACGGTAGATACGACCGCCATAACGAAACCGCGCGATACGACCGCGGCCGCGACGAAACGGCGCGACACGACCGCCGCGCCACGCACTGAACCCCGGCTATCCCGGCCGACTCCGTCAAGCAGCTTGCTGGTCAAACTCGCGGTCCCTCTGCGACAGGCGACCACTCTGCGAGTGCGTGCAGTCGGGATTCGCAGTCTCGATGGGATTGTACGATCAAGCGACCGAACTGTGCTGCTAGATCCTAATCCACCCAAGAGTCCTCCCACGGTTCCTCCGCCAACGACGCGCCCGCCGACGACACCGCGACCGACGCCACCACCTCCACCGCCGCCTCCTCCACCACCGCCGTCGCAACCGACACCCAAATGAGCGCCGACCCACGACGGAACCTGCCGAGTGTGAGCGGACTTCTCGAGAGGCCGGAGGTCAGGGATCTGTTGCTTCGCCATCCGCGAACGCTGGTTGTCGATGCAATTCGCCAAACCATCGATGAAATTCGCACATCGGGCGAATCGACCGATTCAGACCAGATTCTAGACAGCATTATGGAACGGGTGGACCAGGCGGCGCGTCCATCGCTGCGCCCCCTGATCAACGCAACCGGCATCGTGCTTCATACGAACCTCGGCCGTGCTCCGCTTGCGGCGGCGGCAATTGCGGCGGTAAATGAGATTGCCACCGGGTACAGCAATCTCGAATACGACGTCGACATTGGACGACGGGGCTCCCGCTATTCACACTGTGTCTCGCTGCTGCGCGAGCTGACGGAGGCTGAGGACGCGATTGTCGTAAACAATTGCGCTGCGGCGTTGGTACTCACGCTCAGCGCTCTCGCTCGCGGACGTGAAGTAATCGTTTCGCGGGGCGAGCTAGTCGAAATTGGCGGAAGTTTTCGCGTTCCCGACATCATGGGTCGCAGCGGCGCGACTCTCGTCGAGGTTGGAACTACCAATCGCACGCACCTCGACGATTATGCGCGCGCAATCAGCTCGCGCACCGGCGCGATTGCGAAAGTCCATCGCAGCAATTTTTCCATCGAAGGATTTGTCGCAGACGTTTCGGTTTCGCAGCTCGCTCCGATTGCCGCCGAACACGGCATTCCGATAATTCACGATCTGGGCAGTGGCCTTCTCATTTCACTCGATGAATACGGATTATCCGGCGAGCCAACCGCGAGCCACGCACTTGCGGCGGGTGCGACCGTCGTCATGATGAGCGGCGACAAATTGCTCGGCGGTCCGCAAGCCGGCATCATCGTCGGAAAGTCACATGCAATCGCGCGACTCAAGAAGGACCCCTTCGCGCGTGCGATGCGAGTGGACAAGATGACGATCGCAGCGCTCGGGGCAACGCTCGCGATTTATCGTGACCCCGCGATAGCGCTCAGAGAGATTCCGACGCTCGCGATGATCACAGCTTCCGTACGAACAATCCGCGAGCGCTGCGATCGAATCGCCGGCGAAATTCTTCGCGCCGGAAAAAAAGTTGAAGTTATCGACACGATTGCGAGCGTAGGAGCGGGCGCATTTCCGACGCATGATATTCCATCCTGTGGGTTCGCTTTCGCCGATGATTCTCCGACGATCGAGCGAGCGCTGCGCGCCGGCGACCCGCCCGTTATCGGACACATCACAGACGATCGTTTGATTCTCGATCTACGAAGCGTCCCCCGATCAGACGATGCAAAATTGACTCGAGCGATACTCGCTTCACTCCCGTGAACGCGCTGCCGAGCGCCGTCTTTCTCGACCGCGACGGCACGATCATCAGGGACGTCGAATTCATATCTCGGCCCGAGCAGGTCAAGTTGATCGATGGCGCCGCGGAAGCGATCGCAAGAATAAATGCGGCGCTCGTACCAGTCGTTGTCGCAACGAATCAGTCGGGGATTGGCCGCGGATTCTTCTCGCAGGCTGACTACGAGCGAGTCGACGCGCGCATGAAGGAGCTGCTCGCCCAGCGTGGTGCCCGAATCGACGCGACGTATTTCTGTCCGCATGGACCCGAGGACGGCTGTCGCTGCCGGAAACCGGACACGCTGATGTTCGAGTGGGCGAGAGACGATCTGGATATCGATCTTTCGTCCGCGCTTTTTGTCGGGGATCGATTGAGAGATGTCGAGCCTGCCGAGAAATTCGGAGCGAGAGGAGTACTTGTCCCGACGAAGTCGACTCCGACAGCTGAGATAGTCACCGCTGAAAAATCTGCGCGAGTTGCAGTTTCACTTGGCGAAGCACTCGATTGGTATCTCTGCACCAATTGACAACCAGGAAAAGCAATTTTGGGAGACCGTGAGATGATGAGGAAAAACGGGCAACCCATGGATGGTTGCCCGTTTTTCCTCACCATCTCACGGTCTCACCAAATTGCTTTTCCCGTTTGTCCCGCTCTTACTCCGAAGGTCTCAGAGAGCTAAAATCGCCGCATGAATCCGCGGCTCGCCGTTCTCGCTTCTGGTGGAGGCACAAATCTCCAGGCCATCATCGACTACTTCGGCGCGCTCGAGAAACCTTCCGCCACGATCGCTCTCGTCGCGTCGAACAAAGCCGCCGCCGGCGCACTCGAGCGGGCGCGGGCTGCACAAATACCTGCTGAGGTTTTTGATAGCACAGACGACGGCTCCTCGTTGCGTGAGGTTCTCCATCGCTACAAAATCGATCTCATCATTCTCGCCGGATATCTGAAGCAGGTCCCTCCTTCCATCATCGAGGATTTTCACGGCCGGATCATCAACATTCATCCTGGACTCCTTCCGGATTTCGGCGGACCGGGCATGTACGGCTCGCGCGTTCACGCAGCTGTGCTCGCGTCAGGCGCAACGAGCACAGGGCTGACGATCCATTTTGTCGACGACGAATACGATCATGGCGCGGTAATCGCACAATGGCGCGTGCGAGTGAAAATCGACGATACGCCGGACTCGCTCGCACACCGGGTTCTCGCGGCTGAACACATCGTTTATCCGCGAGTTGTGGAAATGGTGGCAGCGCTGACGAGCTCCGGCCTGGCCGCGGATTTCTGAAATGCCTTTAGCGCTGATATCTGTCTCCGATAAAACCGGTATCGTCGAGTTTGCGGAGGGATTGGCGCGACTGGGATGGGATTTGGTGTCAACCGGTGGAACCGCGAAGTCATTGCGCGCGGCGGGACTCACTGTGCGCGAGGTCAGCGATCTCACCGGATTTCCCGAAATGCTCGAGGGTCGCGTAAAAACGCTTCATCCAGCGGTACACGGCGGTCTTCTCGCGCGCCGGGATATCGCTGAGCACATGGACGCACTCAGCGAAAAAGGAATCGAGCCGATCTCGCTCGTCGCCGTGAATCTCTATCCATTCGAAGCTGCTGCCGCTCGTGCCGGCGTCACCAAGGACGAGGTCATCGAGAACATCGACATCGGCGGTCCGTCAATGCTTCGCTCGGCGGCGAAGAATTTTGCGGCCGTCACTGCTGTCGTTGATCCGGCCGATTACACGCGCGTTCTTGCGGGCCTCGAGGCCAACGATGACGATCTCGACCTGCGCCGTTTGCTCGCGGAGAAAGTTTTTGCACATACGGCCGCCTATGACGCTGCAATCACGCACTGGTTCGCGTGTGAGAGGTTGGACGATTTTCCGGAGAAGCAGACGTTCGCGCTCACGCGCCAGCAAACGCTGCGCTACGGAGAGAATCCCGGTCAGCGCGCCGCGTTTTACGTCGAGAAAAAAGGCAATGGTCTGGCGGGACTCGCACAGAAGGGTGGCAAGGAGCTCTCGTTCAACAATCTGCTCGACCTCGAAGGAGCGCTGCTCGCGACCGACGCTTTCGATTCGGAGCCTGTATGCGCAATCGTGAAGCACACTACTCCGTGCGGTCTCGCGACGGGAACGAGTGCAGTCGAGGCGTATCGAAAAGCACTCGCGTGCGATCCGGTGTCTGCATTCGGATCGGTCATCTCGTTCACCGTTCCGGTGGACGCGGAAACAGCGGAAGCGGTTTCGAGTCTCTTTGTCGAATGCATCGTGGCACCTGAGTTCAGCGCCGAGGCATTGGAGATTCTGGGGCGAAAGAAAAATCTTCGAGTCCTCGAAGGACGCGCTCAATGGAGTCAACACGCTCTCGATTACAAACGCGTGCGCGGCGGATTGTTGCTTCAGGAGCGCGCTACGCCACCGGTCGAGCTCGCAGACTGGACGGTCGTCACGAAGCGCCAGCCAACAGATGATGAGCGAAAGAACCTCATGTTCGTCTGGCGAGCCGTAGGAACTGTGAAGTCCAATGCGATAGTGCTCGCTCGGGATGGCGCGACCATTGGAATCGGAGCGGGCCAGATGTCACGTGTCGACGCAGCGTTTCTTTCGGTTCACAAAGCGCATGCCGCAGGGCATGACACGAAAGGCGCAGTGCTCGGGTCCGACGCATTTTTCCCTTTCCGCGATGGAGTCGATCAGGCGGCCGAAGCTGGAATAACGGCGATCGTGCAGCCTGGGGGATCAGTGCGCGATGCCGATGTTATCGCCGCCGCAGACGAGCACGACATCGCAATGGTGTTCACGGGACAACGCCAATTCAGGCACTAGATGGGATCGAGAGATTGACGGATTGACGGATTGACGGATATATGATTTACAAGGCTACCAGCTACCTGCTACCGGCTACCCGCCGCTCGAGGGCACGATGAAAAAAAAACCTGCATCACTTGATCGCCGAGAGTTTGTTGGTGCCGTCGGCTCTGCCGCCGCGATGATGGCGTTCGGAGACTTTCGTGCGAAAGGAGTCGGCCCCATCGGTCTTCAGCTGTACACCGTTCGCGACGAAATGAAAAAAGATTTCTTCGGGACTCTCGCGAAGGTCGCGCAGATCGGATACAAGGAAGTGGAATTCGCCGGCTACTTCGGCAACGACGCCAATGCAGTGCGCGCCGCGCTAAGAATGGACGGGCTCACCTCGCCCTCTTCGCATATTGGCTTTCCTGAGCTCGGGGCGAGATGGGACAAGATTCTGGCAGACGCCCAGACAATCGGGCAGAAGTACGTCATCTGCCCGTGGATCGACGAGAAGTACAGAACACTCGACGGTTATAAGCAAGTTGCCGATCTGTTCAATAAGGCGGGTGAGCAGGCGAAGAAAGCGGGTCTTCAATTCGGATTCCACAATCATGACTACGAGTTTCCCCCGGTCGACGGACAAGTGCCACTCGATCTGCTGATCAAGAACACAGATCCGAAGCTCGTCGTGTTCGAGATGGACGTGTACTGGGTTCGACACGGCGGCGCCGATCCGGTTGCTCTCATGAAGAAGTATCACGGCCGCTTCCCATTGCTCCACATCAAGGACATGGATACGTCGCGAAACATGGCGGACGTCGGGAAAGGAATCATTCCCTGGAAGAAAGTTCTCGAGGAGGGCAGAGAAGAAGGCGTGAAGCACATCTTCGTCGAGCACGATCAGCCGGGCGATGCTTTCGCGTCGATTCGCGCGAGCTATCAATACCTCAGCTCTCTGAGAGTGTAATCAATGGCTCAAGTCTCTCCACCAAGAAAAGTTTACGACGTGATCGTCGTCGGCTCTGGTGCCGGCGGTGGGATCGCAGCGTACGCTCTCACAAAAGCCGGCGCCAACGTCGCACTGCTCGAGGCGGGCGGCGAGTTTTACGCGTCGCGCGACAGCAAGATGCTCGTTCCTAATTATTCGAGTCCGCGTCGAGGCGCTTCGATAAAGACGAGGCCATTTGGAGAATTCGACGCCTGCGATGGCGGATGGGAAATCGCAGGCGAGCCTTATACGACGGCAACCGGCTCGCGCTTCCTCTGGTGGCGCGCAAGAATGCTGGGCGGACGTACTAATCACTGGGGTCGCATCTCGCTCCGCTTCGGGCCCGACGACTTCAAGCGGACAAGCATCGACGGCATTGGCGACGATTGGCCAATAGCATACGAAGACGTCGCACCGTATTACGATCGCCTCGATCGTCTCGTTGGGCTCTACGGAAGCAAAGAAGGAATTCGCAACGAGCCCGATGGATTTTTTCAGCCACCGCCTGCCCCGCGCTGCTACGAGCTCCTCGTAAAAAAAGCCAGCGACAAGTTAAAGATTACGTGCATTCCAGCTCGTCTGTCGATCATCACTCAGCCGCTCAATGGACGCGCGGCTTGCCACTACTGCGGCCAGTGTAATCGCGGCTGCGCAACTCGCTCGAATTTTTCGAGCCCCGACGTCCTCATCGCGCCGGCCAAAGCGACCGGTAAGCTCACGCTCCTGACAAATGCGATGGTGCGCGAAGTTCTCGTCGGGCCAGATGGTCGTGCGACGGGAGTTTCCTATGTCAACAAGCTCACTGGAGAAGAGACAGAGGTTCGCGCACGTGTGGTTGTTCTCGCTGCGAGCGCGCTCGAATCTGCGCGGATTCTTCTCAACTCACGGACTTCGAAATTTCCTCAGGGACTAGCGAATTCGAGCGGGACAGTTGGCAAGTACATAACGGACACGACCGGCACAGACGTTGGCGGCTACATACCGGCGATGGAAAACCACGTCACGCACAACGAAGACGGTGTAGGTGGAATGCACGTGTACATGCCGTGGTGGCTGGATAACAAAAAACTGGATTTCCCGCGTGGTTATCACATCGAAGTCTGGGGCGGCTTGTCGCAACCCGGTGCCGGTTTCATGGGCGGCATCCAGCGATATCCCTCGGGCGGCGGTTACGGAAAACAGCTCAAGGAAGATTATCGCCGATACTACGGTGCAACGATCGGATTCTCCGGACGCGGTGAGATGATTCCCAACGACGACAGCTACTGTGAGATCGATCCGAACGTTGTCGATCGTTTTGGGATTCCCGTGCTGAGATTCCATTGGAAATGGACTGATCACGAGCTGAATCAGGTGCGCCACATGCAGCAGACTTTCCGCTCGCTTATCCAGGAAATGGGTGGAACGGTTTTCAGTCCGATGCCTACGAAGGAACAGGACTACAACATCGCAACCGGCGGGCAGATCATCCACGAGCTCGGTGGCACCCGAATGGGGCATGATCCAGGAACTTCGGTCCTCAATGAACACTCTCAGGCGCACGAGGTGAAGAATTTGTTCGTCGCCGACGGCGGCCCGTTCGTTTCGCAGGCGGACAAGAATCCCACCTGGACAATCATGGCGTTGTCGTGGCGCACATCGGACTACATTGCCGATCAGATGAAGAGGAACGCGCTATGACCGCGAAAAAAACGACCATCGATCGCCGCGAAGCGGTGAAAGCGCTGTCGCTGATTCCATTCGCGTTTTCATTCGATCTTTCCGCAGCGCAGCGCGCACGCGTTTCGCAGGCGATGACACAAGCGGGCAGCGTTCCAACGACCTACGCGCCGAAATTCTTCAACGCGAACGAGTGGAAGACAGTGCGCATGCTCGTTGACTACATCATCCCCGCGGACGAGCGATCTGGAAGTGCCACCGATGCAAAAGTTCCGGAGTACATGGACTTCCTGATGGCCGACAAGGACGCATCCGACCAGAGCAGAATCGCGATGCGAGGCGGACTCGGTTGGCTCAATTTCGAGTCCCTCGAGCGCTTTGGCAAAACATTCGTCAATGCGAATGATGCTCAGCGCCGGCAGATACTGGAGGACATCGCGTGGCCGAAGAAAGCTCGCCCCGACATGAGTCACGGCGTCGCGTTCTTCAATCGCTTCCGTGATCTCACCGCTAGCGGATTTTTCTCGAGTGAGATGGGATGGAAAGACGTGCGATACGTTGGGAACGTCTTCAACCCGAATTTTGCCGGCTGTCCGCCTGAGGCGCTCACAAAGCTCGGTGTCACCGGAAACGAAATGAAAACCCGGGTGGCAGTCGAGTGAGCGGCGGCCGACTCGGTGTCGGATTCGTCGGAAGCGGATTCAACGCCCGCTTCCACATCATGGGCTTCACCGGCGTTCGCGATGCGGACGTCCTCGGCGTGTGGAGTCCGAATGCGAAGAATGCAGCGGCGACTGCGACATTCGCGCGGCAGCTCGGAGTTGGTGACGCGAAAGCGTATAGCTCGATTCGCGACATGGTCGCGGATCCGCGCATCGATGCCATCTGGCTTTGCGGACCAAACTCTTCGCGGATCTCCAACATGGAAGAAATCGTCGCCGCAGTTCGCGACGGTGGTGGGAAGTTGCGTGGTCTCGCATGCGAGAAGCCGCTCGCGCGAAACGTCGCAGAGGCGAAAACGGTTGCGCGTCTCGCAAAAAGTGCGGGACTCAATACGGGTTATATGGAGAATCAACTCTTTGCCCCGGATATCACGCGCGGCAAAGAGCTGATCTGGGCGAGAGGCGCCGCGCTCACCGGACGGCCGTACCTCGCGCGCGCTGCAGAAGAGCACAGTGGTCCGCACATGCCGTGGTTCTGGCAAGGCACGCAGCAGGGCGGCGGTGTTCTCAACGACATGATGTGTCATTCGGTCGAAGTCGTGCGACATCTGCTCACTGCGCCAGGTGCACCTCGATCATCGATCAAACCTGTTCGAATCACCGGACATGTCGCGTCGCTCAAGTGGTCCCGCCCCGAGTACGCGAAGCGATTATCAGCCGCGATGGGAAAGGACGTCGATTACACGAAACGACCGTCTGAGGATTTCGCCCGCGCGACGATTGAGTACGAAGCCGATAGTGGAGAAAGAATGATCGGCGAGGTCACTACGTCGTGGAGTTTTGTCGGCGCTGGACTTCGTTTATCAGCTGAGCTCCTCGGCCCTGAGTATTCGCTGTCGTGGAATACGCTCGACACCGGTCTGAAGCTTTTCTTCAGCCGGGAGGTGAAAGGGAAAACCGGCGAAGACCTCGTCGAAAAACAAAATGCCGAGATGGGCCAGATGCCCGTGATTTCCGAGGAACCCGCGGCGTACGGCTACACCGCGGAAGATCGTCACTTCGTTCAGGCATTCCTGAATGACGAGAAGCCGATGCTCACCTTCGACGACGGAGTCGAGGTGATGAAAATTCTCATGACGGCTTACATGAGCGCGGCGAAGGGAAAGACGCTTCCCTTTCCTCCTCCTGGCCTCGACCGATTCGTGCCGGACGTCGCAAAGGGTACTTGGAAGCCGTAGCATAGACTACGTAACTGAAGATCCGAGGTCTCGGGCGGCGAGGCATCAGGTAGTCAGGTGAGGTGCCAGATCTCCGCATCGCACCTGGCGCCTCGCCTCACGCCTGGAAGCCTCGAGGCCTGAGACCTCGGACCTGTACTTACGCAGTCTGTCTATAGAGGAATCGGTTCCGGTACCGCTGTAGCAGAAACCTCCGGCGCAGTCGTCGTCGGCCTGAACAATAGAGCGAACACGACAAGAATAATTCCCGCGCCAATCGCCGGCACGAGCCATATCGACCGCCAATCGTGCGTCACCACTCCGTTCGCGCCGGTGATCGCGTACGCGTCCACGACTTTTCCCGATACCCACGATCCGATATACAATCCGACGCCGAGCGTCACGAACGCGATGAAGCCCTGCGCCGCGGCGCGAATCTTCAGCTCGGCAGTCTGATCGACGTAAATCTGTCCCGTGACGAAGAAGAAATCGTAACAGACGCCGTGAAGCAAAATGCCCAGGTAAAGCATCCACATGAGCGCGCTCGTGTTGCCCATCGCAAACATGAGATAGCGAAGAGTCCACGCTGCCATTCCGACGAGCATGATTTTCTTGACCCCTAACCTCACCAAAGCGATTGGCAGAAGAAGCATGAATCCGACTTCAGACGCTTGCCCGAGCGACATTTTCGTAGCCGCGTTGACTACGCCGATTTCATTCAAGAAAGGATTCGCGAACGCGTAGTAGAACTGAAGGGGAATGCAAAGCACAAACGACCCGATGACGAATATCAGGAACGATCGATCCTTTAAGAGCGACAATGCATCGAGTCCGAGCACATCACGAGCACTGATCTTCTTGCCTGTCGCGTGGGGCGGCGTGTGCGGGAGCGTCAGTGAATACAACCCGAGCAGCAGTGAGGCTCCTGCCGCAAGCTTCATTGGAATTGCGGTCGCTTCCCACTTGAGCTGGCCGACGATCACAGTGGCGACGATCCACCCGAACGTCCCAAGCACACGAATCTTCGGAAATTCTTTCGCTGAGTCCGCGATGTTGTCGAAGGAAATCGAATTGGTGAGCGCGAGCGTCGGCATGAACAGAAGCGCGTACACAATAAGAAGCGGATAGAATGTCGAGAACGCCGTCAGCGTCGAAACGAAGTACATCACGACAGCGCCTGCGATATGAAGCAGCGCAATGATCTTTTCGGTCGGAAAAAAACGGTCGGCAATCATGCCGACGAAGAAAGGCGAAACGATCGCTGCAATTGCGGTGCTTCCGTATGCGAGTCCGACCTGAGTTCCGTCGAACTTTAGTGTCGTGAGGAGATACGTGCCCATGGTCACGTACCACGCGCCCCAGACGAAGTACTGGAGGAACATCATCACCGACAGCTTGGTGCGAGCGCTCATCAAATCTCCAGGAATTTTCGTTGCGACAAAAATGCAACCCGTATTTGGTATTCAAAAGGTTGAGTACGGCTGTCGGACCAAATAATTTGCGGGGGTCTCTGGAGGGATAGTCCTAATTGGTAAGGCAGCGGTCTTGAAAACCGCCGCGCGCAAGCGCTTGGGGGTTCGAGTCCCTCTCCCTCCGTCAATCCGATAACCGATACCTGATTGCGATACCGCGTGCAGTTGCGCGTGTAATGCACCGACTCTACAATGGCAGATCAATGCGATACATAGTCGCGGTAGTTTCCGGGTTGGCGGCACTAGCTGGATGCAGCGACCAAACTAAGTCGTTGCCACCAGCTCCCCCGGCAAAATTGGAAGCCGCCGCTCTGCCCTTCCGCGTCCCGAACGAATCGGACGTAAAGGACTCGGCCACACTGGTCTCGATTCGCAGAGGGCGCGCGTTGATTCACAACACGCGCGACAGTCTTCCAAAATACGTCGGCTCGGCCCTCAGCTGCTCGAATTGTCATTTTGCCGACGGCACCGTCGCGAACGCGATGCCCCTGGTTGGATCATACACGCGATTTCCTCAGTATCGACCGAGGAGCGGGCATGTCGATCTAATCGAAGACAGAGTCAACGACTGTTTCAAGCGAAGCCTCAACGGCAAGCCGCTCGATCCCGAGAGTCGAGATATGCGCGACATCGTTACCTACATCGCATTTCTCTCGCGAGGCTACCCGCCCGGAAAGGAAATGAAAGGTCAGAGCGTTCCCAAGCTCGATCCTCTTGCCGGGGACACCGCCCGGGGGGCGCAGATTTTCGTATCCACATGCGCGCGGTGTCACGGAGCGGACGGAAACGGCACGGCGCTCGCGCCACCTTTATGGGGTCCTCGGTCGTATAACATTGGCGCAGGAATGGCGCGCGTAAGAAGTGCCGCAGCGTTCATTCATCATCTGATGCCGCGCGACCAACCCGGAACGCTCACGCCGCAGCAGGCGTTCGACGTCGCAACCTACATCAACACGCGACCGCGACCGGACTTTCCCGGAAAGGAGCGGGACTGGCCGCACGGAGGCGCGCCGGCCGATGTTGCATACTCGACTCTAGGGTCCGCCGCGAAGAAGAAATAGAGCGCGGCGCTCTCTAACCTCGGTAGTATTCCTCGATCGTCATCTTGATGACGGTCTCGAGAAAGATATTCCGCTCACGCGCGCCACGAATCTTCTCGTACTCCGGCAACGTGTGACACAGCTCTTTCACTGTGATCAAAACCTGCTCGGGCATTGCATTTTTGCGGTGTGCCTCTTCGCAAATTGGAAGGATCGCCGCACGTAGCCTCTCGGCCACGGGGTTTCCATTCTTCTTTTCATTCATGCAATTGCGCAAAAGCTCGACTGCGCCGTCTGGAATTTTGATCCGGTCCGCAGAAGTGAATGCGGAGGTCGCTACTTCGACATCCGGCATTTGAGTATTTGCCGCGCTGCTCTCCCGCATCGTCTCGGAAAAACTATGGTCGCCCATGTATTGCAACACTATGGTCGGTCACCTGGGAGGACAAGTGTATCTTCTTGACGGTACACTGAGGTACAATTTCAGGTCGATCGCATCTCATGATGAAGAATTTGTTCGCGCCGTTTGATCGCCGCATAACACTCGCACGATGCGGCCTCAAGGCCCTGTCGATTCGTTACCGTGATGCGTCCGCGACCGTGTGCAATGAGTCCGGCGCGCTGGAGAATTCCAATTGCCACTGTGACTCCGGGACGACGTACGCCGAGCATCTGCGCAAGAAACTCCTGAGTGAGTGGAATCTCATTGTTCGCAACGCGATCGTGCGACATGAGAAGCCATCGCGCGCAGCGTTCCTCGATGACGTGTACGCGATTGCACGCAGCGGATTGCGATATGGTCTCGATAACGAGCTGGCTGTAGCGGTTCAAAGCGCGGCGCAGCTCCGGCATTTCTCCGCAAAGCTTGACGAAAGCATCTGCGTTGAGTCGCCATGACTCTCCAGGCATCTGACAATTCGCGTGCGTAACGGTAGAACGTGGTCCGTGAAAGACCGGAAGTCCTACGAATCCGTCGTGGCCGATCGTGATTGCTTCGATCGAGCCGGCATCGAGCAGCGTGACGAGCGAAATGACCGCCGTCTCGGGAAAATAGACGTTTTTAATGGGCTGATTGGCTTGCCAAATCTCGTCTTTTGTCGCAAGCGTGACGCGCTCGGCGGCGGACGTAATCTTTTCGTAGTCTTTCGGGCTCAGCTCCCTCAAGACAATGTTGCGGGTGGCCGCTCTCGCTTCGTTCATTCCGACGGAGAGCCTAATTCCCGCGCGAGCCTCGTGCAACAGTAACGAATGTACGTTTCTCGATATCTCGCATCTGCGTCGCTTCGTAGATTTGGCTCTCAGCACTCAAGGTAACCATTGAGGATCATCATGCGCCTGTTCGGCTCACCGCTTCGCCCTCTTTCCTTTCTTCTTCTCTTCGCGCTTCCCTTCACCGCTCACGCACAATCACGCGACGCGACACGCGAGTCTCTTGGCGGCTCTAACGACCCGGCGCTCGTTAAGCCCGGGCGAGATCCCAGTCAAGCGGTGGATTCCGACTACACGAAAAAAATTCACGACTACACAACCGAATCTTTTTTCCTCTCGCCGCTGGTGGACTATCTGCCGGCATCGTCGACTGTCCCGACACCAAAGGCAGTCCTCGGAGACATCGCCGGGGCACGGAACAACCTGCCCTACTCGAAAGATGTGTACGAGTACATGCGTCTGCTTGCCAAGTCGACGGCGCGCGTTCGAGTCTTTTCTATAGGAAAGACCGAAGAAGGGCGCGAGATGATCGCCGTCGCTGTTGCGTCCGAAGCACTGCTCGCGAATCTCGACAGCAACAAGGTGAGAATGTCGAAGCTCGCTGATCCGCGTTCGATCAACATGGATGACGCGACTGCGGAAAAGCTGATGGGCCAGGTCGCGCCTGTTTATTACATCACGGGCACTATCCACTCGCCTGAATCAGGCGCCCCAACAGCGTTGATGGAGCTCGCATATCGGCTTGCCGTGGACGAGAGCCCATACATAAAAAACATTCGCGACAATCTGATCACGCTGATTACACCTATCGTTGAAGTCGACGGTCGCGATCGCGACGTCGATCTCTTCCGCTGGCACATGGCGCATCCCAACGACACGTATCCGCCGCTCGTGTACTGGGGCCACTACGTGGGCCACGACAACAACCGCGACGCGATGGGGCTCACGCTCAAGCTATCGCAAAACGTGCTCGACACATATCTCGATTTCAAAGCGATGGTGCTGCACGATCTCCACGAATCGGTTCCGTTTCTCTACGACAACACTGTCGGCGACGGGCCATACAACGCGTGGATCGACCCTATCCTCACGAACGAATGGCAGATGCTCGGCTGGAACAACGTTCAGGAGATGACGCGACTGGGCATGCCCGGTGTGTTCACGCACGGCGATTTCGACACGTGGTCGCCGGGGTATTTGTACTTCATGGCTCCGACGCACAACGGAATCGGTCGTCTCTACGAGACGTTCGGCAACGGAGGCACAGCCGAAACTGTCGATCGGACGCTGACGCCGCAGGAAGCATCGCGCACGTGGTATCGACAGAATCCTCCGTTGCCGCGAGTGAAGTGGTCATTGCGAGACAACAACAATTACGAAGAGACAGGTCTTCTCGTCTCGCTCAGCTATTTCGCGAATAATCGTCGCCAGTTTCTCGAAAATTTCTGGGAGAAAAGCAAGCGCGCGGTGATGAAGCCCCGAAATGAGGGACCATCGGCTTACGTTTTCCCCGGTGACGATCCCCGTCCCGGCGCGCAAGCGGATCTATTGCGGGTTCTCCAGAGGCAACACGTCGAGATCTCTCGAGCGACCGCGCCGTTTACGGTGATGGTCCCCGCGTCGCGCCAACGGCCAGCAAACACAGCAAATGCAGACACGGCCCTCGCTCGCAGTGTCGATACGCTCGCCGCACGGCCGAGGGTCGAACCGAAAGAATTTCCGGCCGGTACATATATCGTAAGAATGGATCAGCCGTACTCACGAATCGCAGATGCATTGCTCGATTACCAGTACTGGGCTCCGAGCGATCCGCAGAAATCTCCATACGACGACACGGGTTGGACATTTCCCGAAAACTTTGCGGTTCGCTCTATAAGAATTACCGATCCGAAAGTTCTTACGGTTCCGATTGAGCTCGTGGGTGGCGAAGTGCGTGCCTCAGGCGGCGTAACCGGAACGGGATCGATCTTCGCGATCGATCACAACGCCGACAACGCGCTTGCAACTTTGCGCTACAGATTCGCAAAGGCCGATTTTCAAATCGCAGAGCAGCCATTCGAAGCGGCCGGGCAGAAATTTCATCGCGGATCATTCGTAATCCGTGGCGTACCCACAGCGGATCTCGATCGTGCGGCGAAGGAGCTCGGCCTCAAAGCCTACGCGATTTCCGCTGCTCCTTCGGTCGCGACACATCCCGCGCGAGCGCCAAGAATTGCGATCATGCACACGTGGACCGACACACAACGCGACGGATGGTGGCGACAGGCGCTCGACGTTCTTCACATCCCGTTCGATTACATAAGCGTTCAGGATGCGGCGCGAATAGCGGACCTCCGCACCAAGTATGATGTGATCGTGTTCACGCCAGGCAGCAGCAGTGCGCAGTCGCTCGTTGACGGAATGCCGATGTGGCGAAATCCAATTCCCTGGAAGGTCACGCCGCTCACTCCGAACATCACCAGTTTCGCGCAAAGCGACGACATTCGCCCGGGACTCGGCTGGCAGGGAGTGGCGAATCTGACGAAGTTCGTCTCCAACGGCGGAGTTCTGCTGACATCAGAAAATACCTCTGACTTCGCGGTCGCTTTTGGATTCGCTGATGGCGTGAGCGTTACGCATCCGCCGCGACTGCACGTAGTCGGAACATTGTTGCGCACGAAGATCGTAGATGATGCGAGCCCGCTCGTTTACGGGATGCGCGACAGTCTTGCCGTTTACAGCGACGCCGGAATGAGCTTCACGATTACGAACGTCCTGGGAACCCGCGGCGGAAGGCAGCCTGATTCACTCACCGCACGCGCAACCGGACGCGGGACAGCGGAAGACCTGGATATTCCGCAGGGACGTCCGGTGATCGATCCAAAAAATGATTTGCCGCCAAAGAAACCGGTCCAGCCATGGCAGGCTCCGGCGGTAACGGACGAGCAGATCCGTAATCCCTTGCGGGTAATTCCTCCGGCAATGCGTCCGCGAGTTGTTCTTCGCTATGCGGATCAGCGCGATCTACTCGTCTCGGGATTGCTCGATGGAACCGATGTTGCGCAGCGACCGGTTGTCGTCGATGTGCCCGTCGACAAGGGGCACGTCGTTTTATATGGGAACAATCCGATGTACAGAGGCGAAACGATCGGGAGTTACTTCCTCGTATTTAACGCTTTATTGAATTTCGATCATCTGGACGCGGGACGAAAATTGGACGCAAGATGAGAGCTAACGGCTACCGGCTACAGGTTACCCGCCTTCGGCGAACGGCAAAAAGCGCATGGCTTCTTTTAGCCACGCTCTTCACAGCGTGCGCGACGGTTCCGTCGAATCCGGAAACGTCATCCTCGCATGCGGCGATCGCAAAGGTCAATCACGTCGTTGTGATTTACCTCGAGAATCGAAGCTTCGACAATCTCTACGGCGAATTTCCTGGCGCGGAAGGAATCGTCGGGCTCTCGCCCGATCGATACCGTCAAATCGATTCAAACGGGAAGCCATACGTCGTTCTTCCACAGGCGGCTGACTCGCACCTTCCATCGAATCTTCCCAACGCACCATTCGCCATCGAGGATTACATCCCGAGCGACTCGGCGACGCGCGATCTCGTTCATCGATTTTATCAGGAACAGCTGCAGATAGACGGCGGCCGAATGGATCGCTTCGTCGTAATAAGCGATGCGCTCGGACTAACGATGGGTCACTACCACACTGGCGCACTTCCACTGGCGACCGAAGCGAAAAAATACACGCTGGCGGATCACTTCTTTCACGCAGCGTTCGGCGGCTCGTTCTTCAATCATATCTATTTCATCAGCGCCGCTGCCCCGACGTTCCCGAATGCGCCGGCGAGCATGCATGCTCGCGTAGACAGCACCGGCAAAATGATTCTGGACGGCACGGTGACTCCCGACGGCTACGTCGTGAACACCGCGTGGACAGTGAACACTCCGCACTTGTCTGTCATTCCGCGAGAGCAGCTCGTTCCGAATCAAACAATGCCGACCATCGGCGATAGATTGTCGGACAAGCTCGTTTCGTGGGTGTGGTACTCCGGGGGTTGGGACGACGCGGTCAGCGGCCATCCGTCACCACTCTTTCAGTATCACCACCAACCCTTCGCCTATTTCGCGAAGTATGCTGACGGAACGCCTGGCCGCGCGCAGCATTTGAAGGATGAGAAAGAATTCATCGCCGCTGCAAATGCCGGCGCGTTGCCCGCCGTTTCTTTCATCAAGCCGCTCGGCGACGCCAACGAGCATCCAGGTTACACTGACTTGATGTCAGGAGAGCTGCACGCGTTGCAGCTGATCAACGCCGTGCGGAACGGTCCGAACTGGAAGGATGCGGCAATCATCATCACGTATGATGAGAATGGCGGACTCTGGGATCATGTCGCGCCGCCCAAGGTCGACCGCTGGGGTCCAGGCTCCCGCGTTCCCGCGATCATTATCTCGCCATTTGCGAAAAAAGGATTCATCGACCACACGTTTTACGACACAACGTCGATCCTTGCGTTCATCGAGCATCGATTCGGATTGACTCCGCTGGGAACTCGCGACGCAGCGGCAAACGATTTATCAGCAGCGTTTACGCTGAATCCCTGAAGCGCTCGCGCTCGAGACGCGCGAGCTCGCCGCGATGACAATTCCCTACCCCAGCATTTCGCCCGAAATATTTCGGGTCGGGCCAATCGCCGTGCGGTGGTACGGCGTCATGTACCTGATCGGGTATATCGTCGGCGTCGCGATTGCAAAGCGCAGAGTCAGACGCGGGCTCACGCCATTCGACGAATCTGCGATCGATTCTCTCGTCGGATATCTAGTTATCGGGATGCTACTGGGCGCGCGAACTTTTTACGTACTCGTGTACGATCGCGCGCATTATCTCGCGAAACCACTCGATGCGCTCGCAGTCTGGCATGGCGGACTGTCGTTTCATGGGGCCGCGCTCGGTATGGCAATCGCGATGCTCATCTTTGCGCGACGACATCGCGTACCCTTCTGGTCGGTGGCCGACACCGTCGCGCTTGCTGCACCGCCGGGACTTTTTTTCGGACGCATCGGCAATTTCATCAACGGTGAGCTCTACGGCCGAGCTTCGCACGTTCCATGGGCGATGGTCTTTCCGACGGATCCGCTGCGAATCCCTCGACACCCGTCACAGATCTATGAAGCGCTGCTCGAGGGAGTGTTGCTCTTCATTGTATTGATGATCGTTGAACGTCGCGCTGTGCGCGACGGATGGTATCGATACGGTCTGATTGGCGGGACGTTCCTCGTCGGGTATGGCTTGATTCGTTATCTCGTCGAGTTCACTCGACAGCCCGATGTTCAGCTCGGTTTTGTTGCGGGACCGTTCAGCATGGGCCAGGTGCTATCGCTAATGACAGTCGCAATTGGGGTTGCAGCGATCGCCGGCGCATATCGCAAACCTGATGCGAACATGCAGATGAACACTTAACGAGCAGGTCGCGCTACCAGGATTTGATAGTTTCGCTGGCGAAGTTGCAGAGTGCGGCGAGCGTCATATCGTCTGCGCGATCCCAAGCCTCGGGAACAGGAGCAAGACGTCTTCTTTCGCCGTCGCTCTCGAAGCAAAGCCATCCGCCTTCAAGTTGGGGGACGCCGGGGAAGTGAGCCGAAAGTGCTGCTCGCCGATCGGAAACTGCTCTGCGCGGGGACTCTGCTCGACGTCCTCGCCGCCGATCCGGAACACTTCGCCTATCAACTTCTCGACTCTCCGCAAGCTGCGGATTCGTTTGCCAGACTTCCCACCGCCGACCCAAATAATCCTCGAAAACACGAATTCTCATGCGCGTCCTGGGGGCGAAATTCGTGCCAGAAGGCGATAGAGCGATAGAGCGATTGAGCGATAGAGCGATTGAGCGGTTGAGCGACTGGCGACTAGAGATTAGCGAGCAGCGATTAGCGGTCATCTCTTGATCGCCTTATCGCTCAATCGCCCTACCGCTCGATCGCTCTCTACCGCTCGATCGCTCTCTACCGCTCGATCGCTCTCTACCGCTCTATCGCTCTATCGCGTTAAGTTGCGAGACCTCCGGAGAGATGGCCGAGAGGCTGAAGGCACCGGTTTGCTAAACCGGCATACGTGGAAACGCGTATCGAGGGTTCGAATCCCTCTCTCTCCGCTCTGATTTCTCCGGGGTCCGCGACTCGATGCACGCGGACCCATTTTCTTTATCAAATGACCGAGTCCTCTCGACCAAAAAAGCCACGACTTCGGTTCGCTCCATCGCCAACCGGTTATTTGCACGTCGGTGGTGCACGCACGGCGCTGTTCAATTGGCTCTACGCAAAACATTTCGACGGAGATTTTCTCCTCCGCATCGAAGATACGGACAAGGCCCGCTCAACCGACGAGAGCACACGCGCAATCTTCGAGGGAATGGAATGGCTCGGCCTCGATTGGGACGAAGAGGTCGTTTACCAGGGCGCGAATCTCGAGCGTCACCGTGCTGACGCTCTCAAATTGCTCGAGACAGGTGCAGCGTATCGTTGCTTCTGCACGCCCGAAGAGCTCGAGGAGCGACGGCGCGCGAGTGCAATCGGGAAGGAGGCGTTCAAGTACGATCGCCGATGCGATCGTCTAAAGCCCGCGGAGATTCAGCACCGACTCGATCGCGGCGATCCCTTCGTCGTTCGCTTCAGAATTCCCGCGGGCGAGACTGAGTGGAATGATCTCGTCCACGAGAAAATTGCATTTCCAAACAAGGATCTCGATGACTTCGTGATTCTTCGCTCGAACGCAACGCCGATTTACAACCTTGCAGTTGTCTCCGACGACATCGCGATGGGAATCAATCTCGTGATGCGCGGCGACGATCACATCTCGAACACGCCGAAACAGATTCTCCTCTATCGCGCACTCGGTGCCGAGCTTCCGACGTTCGCGCACCTGCCGATGATCCACGGAATGGACGGCAAAAAACTGAGCAAGCGTCATGGTGCAACGGCTGTCGGCGATTATCAGCATCAGGGTCTCCTGCCTTCGGCGATGCTCAATTTTCTCGCGCTACTCGGCTGGTCGCCTGGCGGTGATCGTGAGATCATGACTGTTCCGGAGATGATCGAGCTGTTCTCGCCCGATGGCCTTCAGAAAAAAGCTGCGATCTTCGATCCAAAGAAACTCGAATGGATGAATGGACAACACTTGTCGATGACTCCACTCGCCGAGCTCGAGCCGCGCGTCACGCCGGCAATCATCGACGCCGGGCTCACCGATCACACAACACTCGACGCACGCCGAGAGTGGTACCTCGAGCTTCTCGACCTTCTGCGTGTTCGCGCGCGCACAATCGACGACATCGTGAGACAGGCCGGGCCGTATTTCCTGTCGACCATCGAATACGATCCTGAAGCCGTCGCGAAGAATTGGAAGAACCGCGATGAAGCGTTAGGTCTCCTCCAGGCGACCGGAAAAACGCTCAAATCTGTCGGTGAATGGCAAACCGAACCGCTCGAAACCGCGCTTCGGTCTCTCGCCGAGTCGAAGGGTGTCGCCGCCGGAAAAGTCTTTCAACCACTTAGGGTTGCATTGACGGGGCTCACCGTCAGCCCGGGCATTTTTGAGGTCCTTATGGCCATGGGTAAAGACCTTTCCCTGAAGCGGATAGCTGATGCCGTCGCTTGGCTAAAAAAAACAAATTAGTTGACGCGTAAACATGCTGATATAACATTACCCCCTGAACGTACGGCCCCGGGGGGTGTTTATCACCACCCGGGCTCGTCTTTTCCAGGAGACATAGATGGCTGAAGCACTCACACCGCTCGAGGGCTCAGTTTATAAATACCTGCTCGACTTCACTGCAGAGCACACGTATCAGCCGAGTATTCGGGATATCGGAAAGCAGTTCGCAATAAAATCGACAAAAACCGTTTCGGACCTGTTACAGTCGCTCGCGAGAAAGGGCTACATCGAGCGCGATCCTGCGCGGTCGCGTGGCGTTCGCTTGCTCGGGTTCACAGGCGGCGGAAAGACAAAGCCCGTTCCTTACTATGGTAAGATCCACGCCGGCGAGCCTTCGCTCCTGCCGGACAACCGCGAAGGCTTCATCACGATCGATCGGCGTTTCGTTCCCGCCGAGGAAGTTTTCTTCCTTCGCGTTAGAGGGGACAGCATGATTGGTCGCGCAATCAACGACGGCGACTACGTGATGGTGAACCCTGTCGTGATGCCGAAAGAGAACGACATCGTCGCCGCGCGCATCGGTACCGAAGCAACCGTGAAGACGTTGAAGCACCTGGACGGAACGGTTGTGCTGGAGCCCGCGAATCCCGCGGAGCGCGCAATCACACTGAAGGACGGCGATGATTACAGCATCCTTGGCGTTCTTTGCGGGGTGTTCCGCCCTTTTGTGACAATGGAAGCGATGACGGCGGCACAGGGCGTCGTCAGCTAAAAACGATAAGCTAGCCCTTATCGGGCGGGGCTTTCTGGGCCGGCGGTGGATCCGCCGGCCCTTTTTTATTGTCACTGCCGCTCGCCGCGGCCGCCGCCGCTTTTTCTCTCTCCTTCCTCTCGCGAATACTTTTCACGGCTTTTCGAAAATCAGCTTCATTCATGCCGCGCTGCGCCTGCGACATTATGTCGGAGTGCAATTGGTCCTGAATTTTGTTCCGCTCAGCCAGAGTCGGATTCGCTTGCATATTGATTGGAAGCATGCCGAGAATCGCGGTTGGAATCGAAAATTTTCCGAGATGGATGTAGTGCGGATCGATTCCGTATTTCTTGCCATCGTGGTCGAACGTCCAGTCGCCGGGCTTTCGCTGTCCGTTGACGATCGCCATTGAATCATTGTACGGCTTGATGATATCGGCGATGACGCTGTCGAGTCGCTGCGTTGGAGTTTTTGGTGCAGCGACAATGTCACCCGGCGCCGGCCACAAGCGCGGATCGTCATAGCTCGGCTTGATGCCGCGAGCAGGACCACCGGTACCTACCAGCGGCCCGCTTCCCCCTTCCGGCTTGGCAGGCTGCGTCGAAGGTGTTACAGGAGGAAGCGTGCTGGGCACAGCGGTGGGAGCGACGAGCTTCACCGGAGCGCTCTTCGTCACGGGACGATTATCACCGCCGCTTTTCCCGATCACTGGAGCGCCCTTCGCCTTGGGCAAGCGAAGAAATCCTATTCTCTCAGTGGGAACGGGCGCGCTTCGTCCGCCGCCGAGCATGAGCCAGATCATGTTCGGCGAAATGAGGAATCGCACGAGAAGCGCAAGGACGAGAACATGAAGCACGAAGGACGCGACGAGATAACTCGCCGGGCGCCTGCGCTTAGCTCCGGGATTGAGAGCTTCTTCTCTCGCGGATTTCAGCGTGTTCACGTTAGGCTCTTGCCTCTCAGGCGCCGACGCTCAGGCGCGTGAGAACACGTCCGGCACGCGTTGCCGCTTCGCGAATTCTCGCCGGCGAAGTTACAAACGAAACTCTGAAAAATCCTTCCCCGCCAACGCCGAAATTCGATCCGGGCATTACAACCACTCCTTCCTCCTCGATCAGAAACTGAGCGAATTCGGCGCTGGTCAGATGTTCCGGCAACCGGATCCATAGATACATCGTCGCCTTCGGTGAATCACACTCGAATCCGTTCGCGCGAAATGCCTCGACAGCGGCGTCTCGTCGCTCACGAAACGTATTCACGTTTCCCGGAACGAAACTCGCCCAATTATCGAGCGCGGCTGCGGCGCCAGCTTGCACCGCCATGAAGTTTCCGGTATCGACGAACGTCTTTACCTGCGCGAGCGCACCTACCAGCTCCTGTCGCCCAGCTGCCCAGCCGCACCGCCAACCTGTCATGTTGTACGTCTTGGATATCGAGTGGAACTCGATCGCTACGTCGCGCGCGCCATCGATCTCGAAGATGCTCGGCGGCGAGTAGCCGTCGTATGCGAGCTCCGAGTAAGCATTGTCGTACACCAGCAGGATATCGAGTTCCCTGCAACGTGTAACGATTCGCTCGAGGTAATCGCGCGGGGCGATAGCAGCGGTTGGATTGTTAGGATAATTCAAATAGAGTATTCGGGCGCTGCGCAAAACGTCGGGCGGGATCTCGTCGAGGTCAACGAGAAAATCATTTTCGGGACGAAGCGCATACGAATAGGGTGTACCATCCGAAAGGATGGTTCCACCGAGGTAGCACATGTATCCGGGCTCTGGAACGATTGTCGTTTCGCCTGGATTCACGTACGCGAGCGCGAGGTGCGCGATTCCTTCCTTGGAGCCGAGCAGCGGAACGATTTCACGAATTGGATCGAACTCGACACCGAATCTCTTCCCCATCCATCGTACGACCGCTTCGCGATACTCCATCAGCCCGAGACCGAACCCGTACCGGCTCATTACTGGATTCGCTGCCGCTTCCGCGAGGCGCTTCACTGCAACTTCTGGCGGAGCGAGATCTGCGTCGCCGGGACCCAAATCGATGACGTCGACACCACGCGCCGCGAGCTCGCGTTTTTTTGCAGGAATTCCCGCCATCGGATATTCAGGAAGACTGCGGAGCCGCTCTGAGTATTGAGGCATCACGCGCGCGCCTCGACCGGATTGCTCACTTTGCTAACACCCACGACTTCGATCTCCACTACGTCACCGGCGGTGAGCGGCCCAACGCCGGACGGCGTTCCGGTCGCGACAATGTCGCCGGGCTCCAATGTCATTACATGTGATACGTATGAGAGCAGCTTTCCGATGGAAAAAACCATTTCATCGCTGGAGGCGCGCTGTTTCTCGACGCCATTCACTCGCGTCACAACTGTGAGGTTCGATAAATCATGTGATTCGTTCGAGACAGTGCCGATGGGGCAGAACGTGTCGAAGCCTTTTGCACGTGTCCACTGACTGTCTTTTTTTTGCAGATCGCGCGCGGTGACATCGTTGACCGCGACGATTCCGCCAATCGCGCGCTGTGCTTCCCTTTCGCTAGCTCGCGTTATCAAGGATCCAATCACAATTCCGATCTCTCCCTCGAATTCCACGCGCTCGGATTGCTGCGGAAGAATGATCGGCTCGCCGTCAGCGATGATGCTCGACGAGGGTTTCAGAAAAAACAACGGCTCGGTCGGAACCTCGTTCCCCATCTCTTTCGCGTGCTCGCGATAATTGCGGCCAATGCAAACGATTTTGCCGGGACGATTCATTTACGATGGTCCGCTAAGGGTTGTCGAAGTTCGCCGAGTCTCTTGACTAAAAGCGTTACGACAGGTCCCAGGTCTGAGCGACCGAGGCGTCCAGGCCACAGGCGAGGCGCGAGTGCTGGGGTCATTTTCTGAAACCTCACCTCCTGCCTCGAAACCTCGCCCCCTCAGACCCGGGACCTGTCGTTACGCTTTTCATAAAAATCATTATCTCAATCGGACACTGAATAGAAGTCGTGTAGTTGCCGCGCAATTTCATTCCACGGAAGCATCAGCCGTCGCGCAGGCGGAAGTGCTCGCATCAATTCCGTTCCGTATTTCTTGGTGATCACTCTCGGATCGGCGATGATCACCGCGCCGCGATCGGTAGCGGTGCGAATCAATCGCCCGAATCCCTGCTTCAATCTCAGAGCAGCGTGCGGCACCATGTACTCCGCGAATGGATCGCCGCCGCGCTCGAGAATCGCTTCGCAGTTTGCCGCGGTCACGGGTTCCGACGGAACGCGGAATGGAAGTCTCGCTATCAATAGTCCGCGCAACGCATTGCCGGGAACGTCGACGCCTTCCCAATAGGACGAGGTTCCAATCAACACGGCCCGTCCCGAGAGTCTGAATTTCTCCAGAAGTGTATCGCGACTTTCGTCTCCATGAACCAGAAGCGGACGATCGTCAGCCACACCGCGTGACCGCAACGCCAGCGCTACTTCCCGAACATCCCTATGACTCGTGAACAAGGCGAACAATCCGCCATCACTCGCGTCCGCGAAATCCGCGATCATATCGATCACCGCCGACAAATGCGCCCGCGGATCCGCGTTCGGCGCGGGAACGTCGGTGGGAATTGCGATGACTGATTGGCTGAAGTAATCGAAGGGCGACGGGAACGAAGCTGTGAGCGCTGGAATCTCGAGCTGATCGACTCCTAGTCTCGCGGCGAGAAATTCAAACCGGTTGTCGGTGGCGAGGGTTGCACTCGTCACGACCGCGGTCGTCACTCGTGCAAAAAGATCGTCGCGCAGAATCGGCGCGAGGTCCAGCGGAACCCACGTCACAGCGATGTTTCCGTCCTTGCCTCTCGTCTCGATCCATCGAATGCGCTTGGGCGCATCCGGTCCGGGGTCGAGGGCTCCGTGAAGAGCCGCAGCGAGACCTTCGACCCTTCTCCCAAGGGCGCTCATCTCATTCAGCAAGATGGCGGTCGCTTCGTCGCGCAGCTTCTCGACTTCCAATCGTTTCTTTATCACGGAAAGACTGTCGGTGATCAACGCTGTTTGCGTGAAAAGATCGGCGAGCGCTGCGGCGAGACCCGAGTGCCAGATCTCATCCGTCTCGAATTCATCAGTGAGTCTCACTTCGGACTGGCCTGAGCGTCGGAGGTATGTCTCGAGAAGATCGAACACCACTTCGCCTTTCATCCGCGCCGCAGCGACCGCGGGAGCGACTTTCTCCGCGACCATTTCGAGACTCGCCTTGCTGAACAGGTCGTCACGCTGACGGAGACGCTGCTCGAGCAACGCAAGGAGACCCGGTCCACGCTTTGTGCCGGGCCCTCTCATTAATCGCGACATGAGCCGCTGAAGTCCACGACGCGTTGCCGATTCTCCAAGATGCGCCGCAGCCGCATCCTCGAGATGGTGGCCCTCGTCGATTACGAGTCGAGTGTACGCTGGAATGACGGCCGCCTCATTCCAGTTTCGCTGCACGCGTCGCACAGCGACGTCGGACATCAGCAGGTGATGGTTCACAACGACAACATCAGCTTCTGCCGCAGCGCGCCGCGCGGAGAAAAGAAAACACTTATCGAAATGCGGACATTCCGCGCGTGTACAGAGATCCGGCTCGGCCGAAACTTCGTCCCAGACTTCCGGATCCGGCGCTTCTGCGAGATCGCCGAGCGATCCGTCTTTTGTCACGTTTGCCCAGCGTGTGATTTCGCCGAGTCCATCGGATTCCGCAAGAAGATCACCTCCGATGAGCCTGGCCTGCTCGAGTCTCAGAAGGCACAGATAATTTCGCCAGCCCTTCAGCAACGCGAAGCGTACCTTCTGTTCGTCCTCGAGCGCGCGCTCGAGAAACGGCAGATCTTTTCGAACGAGCTGCTCCTGCAAATTGATCGTGTTTGTCGACACGACAGTTCGCTCGCCATTTTGCCAAGCCCATCGAAGCGCGGGCAGAAGATAGCCGAGTGATTTGCCAACTCCCGTTCCCGCTTCGAGCAGCCCGACGCCACCATCGTTGTAGAGCTCCGCTATCACGCGCGCCATCTCACGCTGACTCGGACGATCCTCGTATTGATCCATCTCGGCCGCAATACTTCCGAACGGACCCAGGTCGTCAGCAATCGAAGCAGGATCGAGAGCTTTGCTCTCGGCGTCGGTCTCAGTAGTGAAAGCGATCACGTTTCGTGAGCCAGACGATAGGCGAGATTGCGCGGAGCACCATGACGCGAGATCAGCCATTCGACAATCTCACGGTGAGTTTTGCCGGCGTCGCGAAGTCGCGTCACTTCTTCGCCGAGAAATTCTTCCGATAACTCTTGCTGCTCTGCGCCGCTTATGAGAATCACGACTTCCCCGCGCGCGGGCGAGTCGGAAAATCTCGCAGCCAGGCCAGCAACGGTGCCACGCGCGTATTCCTCGAATTTTTTTGTGAGCTCGCGTGCAACAACGGCGGTTCGTGCGCTTGCACCGGATTCCGAAATCTCTGCGAGCGTTTCGCCGACGCGACCAGGCGCCTCGTAGATGATCGCGGTGTGTCGCATTCGAATTATATCGGTGAGCACGCGTAGTCGGTCTTTTCCTTTCCGCGGAAGAAAGCCGAAGAATGTGAACTGCTCGCCGGCCAATCCTGATCCCACGAGCGCGGCGAGCAGCGCAGACGCACCTGGAATTGGAACGACCGGGACGCCCGCGTCGATTGTGGCGGCCACGAGTCGAGCTCCAGGATCGGATAAGAGCGGCGTACCTGCATCTGTGATGAGCGCGATTGTATCTCCGTCGAGCAAACGCTTCACCAGGCGTGGAGTTTCGCGCGCTTCGTTGTGCTCATGATATGGAGCGCACCTCGTGGTGATCTGATAATGATCCAGCAGCCGACGAGAGTGGCGTGTGTCTTCAGCAACGACAAGCGCGGCCGAGGACAAGACCTCGACCGCGCGAAATGACATGTCACCCATGTTACCGATCGGAGTGCTCACGACGTAAAGGGCTCCTTTCTCCCGGTTGATCGACTCGGAGCCCGTCGTCACCGCGCCGCTGCCGGCGCTACGCGGCGTGCTGCTTGAATTTCTGCTCGAGGTGCGCCTTTGAAGCGGCTCCGATGACCTGATCGATGAGCTTTCCGTCCTTGAAGAACAGAATCGCCGGAATCGATCTCACCGAGAAACGCGCGGGCGTCTTGATGTTCGTGTCGACGTCCATCTTCATCACCTTCGCCTTACCCTCGAACTCGACCGCTAGCTGATCGAGCGTCGGCTCGACGATGCGGCAGGGACCGCACCATGTCGCCCAGAAATCCACTACGGCGAGTCCTTCGTGATTCTCGATCTCGACTTCGAAATCGCCGTCAGTGACAGCTTCAGCAGTTGACATTTAATAGCTTCTCCGCGGGGATAGCCCGCATGCTGGTCCGAATTAACTTTGAATCTTCCTTCAACAAGAAATCTAATGCGCCAGGCAATGCATGAGGGTGTGAAAATTTCTCACGTAGGGCTCGCTGTTCGCTCGATTGCCGAGGCGCTTCCATTGTACAGGGAAATTTTCGGTTTGGAGGAAGAGATCCTCGCGGCAACCGACGGTGCGCGCATCGCGGGAGTCGATGCAGGGGGCACTCTCGTCGAGCTTTTGGAGGCGGAAAGCGAGGATTCTCCGATTGCGAAATTTATCGCCAAGCGAGGACCGGGAATCCATCATATCTGCTTTGCAGTCACCGATCTCGACGCGACGCTGGAGCGTTGTCGCAAGAAGGGCGTGAGGTTGATCGACGATGTGCCGCGCGCCGGAGCAGAGGGAAAACGAATCGCTTTTCTTCACCCCGCGTCGACGGCGGGGATTCTAATCGAGCTTACCGAATCCTAGCGTCTGGAATCCATCGTTCCCGATTCGCGACAGAACTCTTTCACCGCGGCGATTTCCATATTGTCGACGAACCACCTGTCGTTCGGGCCGCGGATTGTATAGAAGTGCGGCGTGCGAGTAAGCCTCCCGCGCGTGAGCTCGACCGCGAATACGCGCTGCGACGCTTCTCCCGGAGCTTCGCCGAGAATGCGATACTTGTCGTGATTGAAATAGCACTGAAGAATGATGAGGCGTTTCTCGAGCTGCTCGCGATCCATATTGTCTCGCGAGGGACCGCGACTGGTACCGAAGACTGCCGACATCGCCTGAAGATCCTGAGCACGCACTGCCGCGAGAAACTCCTCAACTGCGAGGCGAGGCGACGGGGCTCCGGGAATCTGCGGCCCAGTGGTAGTGCGCGGAGCTCCCGGGCCGGTGGTAGTGGTGGTGGTCGAATGAGAGCACGCCGACAGCACCAGAATAGCGAGCAGCAGTTTCTTCACGCCTTACTCCCCGATAA
Organism: Gemmatimonadaceae bacterium; assembly: GCA_046262875.1. GTDB lineage: Bacteria > Gemmatimonadota > Gemmatimonadetes > Gemmatimonadales > Gemmatimonadaceae > UBA4720. The sequence continues at coordinate 29,308 of JBHELX010000036.1, forward strand.
TTGTTGCGAACCTAACGGGCGGGATAAATGCCAGCAAGACATCAGCGCCTCTACATAAACGTCGATCATGTCGCGACTCTGCGACAGGCCCGCGGAGGTTCGGAACCGAGTCCGCTCGAGGCCGCAGTGCAATGCCTTGCTGCAGGCGCCGACGGAATAACTGCGCATCTTCGCGAGGACCGTCGACACATACAGGACGCCGACGTCGAAGCTTTGGCAACGAGGGCTCGCGGTCGATTCAATCTCGAGGCCGCGTGCACGGATGAGATCGTCGAGATTGCACTCAGATTGAAACCTGTCGAGGTGACTTTCGTTCCAGAGAAGCGGCAAGAGGTGACTACCGAGGGTGGGCTCGACGTGAAGTCGGACATGGCGCGCATCGAGCGCGCGGTGCGACGTGTTCGCGAAGCAGGAATTCGCGCCAGCCTTTTCATCGATCCCGATGATGACTCGATTCGTGCATCACACGATGTTGGCGCAGAGGCGATCGAGCTGCACACCGGCCAATACGCGCTCGCGGGGGGGCGCGGTCCGACACTTGGTGCGCTCGTTGGAGGCGCGGCGACAGCGGCCAAGCTTGGGCTCGCTGTGCATGCCGGCCATGGTTTGAACGTTGCGAATGTAGGCGCGGTTGCAGCGATTCCGGAAATCGAGGAGTTGAATATCGGGCACTCGATCGTCAGTAGAGCAATATTCGTAGGTCTCACGGAAGCGGTGCGCGAAATGCGCACGGCAATGGACACCGCTCGTCGCGCAGGGAGCCAAGTGAATGTTCGATGACGCTGACGATTTGATTCCGATTTCAGGACTCTTCTACGACGACGACGGTCCGCACATCGTCGCGGAGGAAGAATACCTGATTCCGATCTCGCAACTTTTTTTCGAGGACGACGGTCCGCACGTCGTCGCGACACAACCCGCGCCGCCCAGATTCACGCCGGCACGGGGGCTGGAGCTGCAGAATCTCATCGGGACTACAATCGCTCAGCTCGGCGCCGTGTCGGGTGGCACTCGCAGAACTCCGACGCCGTTGCCCCCACCCGTTCCAATCGAATCGTTGTTGTATCGTGGGCGCGCCGCGCTCGAGCGCGCCCTCGAGATTCGCTCGTCTCGCGGACCCGGCGAGCTGCCTGCACCCGAAGCAATTGAAGAGCTGCTCGATCTGATTGCACTCGCGGTCGAAGAATAAATGAAGTTCAACTGGAAGAGCGCGATTGGTATTGCGCTCAGCGTCGCGCTTCTGGTGTGGACGCTGCGTGGTGTTTCGCTCGGGGCGGTGTGGCTCGAGCTCGAGAGATCGAATCTCTGGTTGTTTCTCGGCGCCGCAGTTGCGGCGACGCTGATTTTTCCTCTACGCGCAATTCGCTGGCGCGTCATTCTCGAGCCGGTCGCCCCGGGACTTTCGCTCGCTCCATTGTGGCGTTCGATCGCCATTGGAGGAATGGCGAACAATCTCATCCCTGCGCGTGCCGGCGAAATTGCACGCGCATATGCGTTGACCCGCGAAACCCCGGTTTCATTTGCGAGCTCTCTCGCATCCCTGGCGGTCGATCGATTGTTCGACATGGTGGGCCTGCTCGCGTTGGGCGTGATCGCAGTTCTGGATCCATCGTTTCCGCGCGACGCGCGCGTCGCAGGCCAATCGCTCGGACATCTCGCTCAAGGCTCAGTGGTGCTCGTGGTGCTGTTGCTCGGCGGTTTATACATGCTTGCGATTTTTCCCTCGCAGCTCGTTCGGGCATTCGAGATTTTCGCGCGCCGGGTTTCGCCGACCGTGGAAGAGCGCGGAAAGAACGCGTTGCTTCGATTCAGTGCCGGACTGAGCGTTTTGAAAAGTCCGGGACGATTCATTGTCGTGCTGGCGTGGACTATCGCCCACTGGCTGATGAATGGATTGGCCTTCTGGCTGGGCTTCCTTGCAGTGGGAATTCACCTTGGCTTTTCGGCGGCGCTTTTCCTACAGCTGCTCATCGCACTGGGGGTTGCCCTCCCTTCCGCTCCGGGATTTTTTGGCGTATTCGAGAAGCTCGCAACGGTGGGATTGGCGATATATGCAGTCTCGCCGACACAAGCGACGAGCTGGGCGATTGGATTTCACATCCTCAGCTTTATTCCAATAACGGTGATCGGCATCTACTACTTCTCGCGTCTTGGCTTGAGCTTCCGCGAGCTGAGCGCGCAGTCGGAGACGCCAGCCTAGAACGGATCGAAACACTGATATGAGCGGACCTGCCGCGCGCATCCAGGCTCAAGCAAAACTCAATCTCTACCTGCGCATCCTGACGCGGGAACAGTCCGGCTACCATTCGATCGAGACGATTTTTCACCGAGTGGAGCTCGCAGATGAAGTGACGCTACATGTCGAAGAAGACGAGCTTCGAACGATCGATGTGCAGGGAGCAGACGTCGGGCCGGTTGAATCGAATCTCGCCTGGCGTGCGGCAGTCGCGTATCAGGAGGAGGCGGGCTGGCCCCGCGGGTTCACGATCGAGCTCGACAAGAAAATCCCGGTCGCGGCGGGACTCGGCGGAGGAAGTGCAGACGCCGGCGCGGTTCTACGCATACTGGATTCACTGGCGCGGACGCCACTTGGCCAGCGAAAGCTTCTTGCGATCGCGGCTTCTCTTGGAACCGACGTTCCGTTTTTAGTGAGCCGAGAGGTGATGGCGCTCGCCTGGGGACGCGGCGAGCACATGCTCGGACTGAGTCCATTGCCGCAGCGAGACGTGCTTTTGGTGACGCCGGATTTCCATGTCGACACGCAGGAAGGATACGACTGGATCGACGCCGACCGTCAAGCCGACGGCGATCCAATGCGCTACAGCGCGTCGGATCTTCTGCTCATTACCGAGCAGATGCTCACGAGCTGGCAATCAGTGGCAAGGCTCAGCCGCAACGACTTCATCGCGTCGGTGTCACAGCGTCATCCGCAAGTGACGGAGTTACTGGATGCGTTCAAGGATACAGGTTCGTTGCTTTGCTCGATGACCGGATCAGGTTCAACGCTGTTCGGGATCTACGATCCCCTGCCTGCGCCGACCGCTCTCGGCGCGTTCAGCGGCACGACCATGAATCCGACGCGTACGGCCGACAAAGTTGTTCAGCCTGTTCGCATCGGCTAGCTTTCGCGCTCCTGCCCCCTCGTCCAATGGCAGGACATCGGTCTTTGGATCCGGTAATGGTGGTTCGAATCCACCGGGGGCAATTGAAGTGACGGGCGGGCGCCACTAATTTGCGAGGCTGTAGGCAATGGACGGTCTTTCCGTACCGAGTCACGGGTTCAAGCTGATCTGCGGACGAGGGAATAAAGGCCTCTCCGAAGAAATCGCGCGGAATCTGGATGTCGAACCGGCCAAGCTCACTGTCTCACGATTCGCGGACGGTGAGATTTTTGTCCGGATAGACGAGAACGTTCGCGGCAACGATGTATTCATCGTTCAACCGACGAATCCGCCGGCCGACAACATCATGGAGCTGCTGCTGCTGATCGACGCTGCACGTCGCGCGTCGGCGGCGCGCATCACCTGCGTGATGCCGTACTACGGTTACTCGAGGCAGGATCGTAAGGATCAGCCGCGCGTTGCAATTGGAGCGAAGCTGCTCGCCAACATGATAGTGACGGCGGGCGCGGACAGGGTGCTGGGACTCGATTTTCACCAGCATCAATTACAGGGGTTCTTCGATGTTCCGGTGGATCATCTGTACGCTGCACCGGTTTTTGTTTCGCACTACAGAAAGAAGCACCTGCACAATCTTGTCGTCGTCGCGCCCGATGTTGGCTCGGCGAAGATGGCACGGGGGTTCGCGAAGCGTCTGAACGGTTCGCTGGCCATCATCGACAAGCGGCGCGAGCGGGCCAACATCTCCGAGGTCATGAACATCATCGGCGACGTGAAGGGCAAGGACGCGGTGCTGGTCGACGACATGATCGATACCGCCGGCACGGTCGCGGAGGCGTCGTGCGCGCTCAAGAAGCTCGGTGCACGCGACATCTATGTGTGCGCAACGCATGCTTTGCTCTCGGGCAAAGCGGTGGAGCGCCTCGCGAACGCGCCGATAAAGGAAGTGACAGTAACCGATACTGTCGCGATTCCGGACGAAAAACGATTCGACACGCTGACCGTCCTTACGGTCGGCGAGCTGTTGTCGAAGGCGATCAGGTACATCCATAGCGAGCAATCGGTAAGCTCGCTTTTCGAACAGTAGGTCCAGAGGACTCAACGAATGGCATCAGCACAACTTTCCGCTACACCTCGCGACGGCGCCGGCAAAGGCTCGGCACGCTCGCTTCGCGCGCAGGGAAAAATTCCCGCGGTGATTTACGGACACGGCCGCGAGCCGCAATCGCTTGCAATTGAAACGCGCGAGCTCGAGAAGCTCCTGTCGAAGATTTCCGCCGAGAGCACAGTGATCGAGCTTTCGATGGACGGGAAGAGTGCGCGCACTCTCATCCGCGAAATTCAGCGGCACCCGTTCAAGCGCCAGATCTTACACGTGGATTTCCAGGAGCTCGTCGCGGGTGAGAAAGTCACAGTCCGCATCCCGATCGTACTCATGGGTGTTCCCGAGGGAGTTCGGCAGGACGGGGGAATTCTCGATCAGGTAATGCGCGAGCTCGAGATCGAAGTGGATCCGGCAAACATTCCAAATCACGTCGAGGTGGATGTGAATCCCCTTCGCATCGGTGACTCGGTGCACGTGAACGAAATTCCCCTCCCAGAGGGTGTCGAGCTGGTTGGAGAAGCTGATTCGACAGTGTGCGTCGTCTCTGCTCCGCGCGCCGTCGTTGAGACTGTCGCGCCGACAGAAGAGGCCGAGGTTGTTGCGGAGCCGGAAGTGATCGGCAAGGCGAAGAAGGAAGAGGAAGAGGAAGAAGCCGAGAAGAAGTAGCGGCGAGATAACCTTTGAAGGTTATCCTTGGCCTCGGAAATCCGGGGCGACAGTACGAAGCGACTCGTCACAACGTCGGCTGGTGGCTGCTCGATCACCTGGCCGGCGGTTGGCGTTTCGATGGATGGAAGCGCGACGGCGAAGCGATGATCACGACCGCGATCGTTCATGGGACGCGCGTGCGAATGATCAAGCCGCTGACGTACATGAATCTCAGCGGTGGCGTTCTTCGGAATTATTTGCGAAGAACGCTTTGGTCCGCGTCGAACGATCTGCTTGTCGTCGTCGACGAGGTTCAAATCCCCGTTGGCCGCTACCGTCTGCGCGCGCGCGGAAGCGCGGGCGGCCACAACGGTTTGAAGAGCGTCGAGCAGGCGATCGGAAATCAGGAATACGCCCGTCTTCGGATTGGAGTCGGTCCGAGCGAAGAGCGCCGTGGGATCTACAAGGATCTAGCCGATTTTGTTCTCGCGCCGTTTGCGCGCGATGAGCGAGAGGATGTGCTGGCGCTGATGCCCTCTTTGGAGAACATGGTGGATATCTGGATTAGAGAGGGAGTCGAACGCGCGATGAATGCCCACAATCGGTGAAGCACCGCGGACTACGAACCGCGGAAGCACCGCGGACTACGAACCGCGGAAGCACCGCGGACGGCGGAACTCGGAAGCACGGCGGGTCCGCATTCAACAGTTATTCCGCGGTCCGCGGTTCGTAGTCCGCGGTGCTTCCGCGGTTCGCAGTCCGCGGTTGTAGTTAAATAATGCTCAAGCTTGCAATTGTTGGTCTTCCCAACGTCGGCAAATCGACCCTCTTCAACGCGCTCACATCGGCAAAAGCGGAAGCAGCGAATTATCCGTTCTGCACTGTCGAGCCGAATGTCGGGATGGTTGAAGTGCCTGACGAGCGCCTTGCGCATCTTACTGAAATCGCCCAGCCGAAGAAGACCGTTGCAGCGGTTGTGCAGTTTGTCGACATAGCCGGCCTCGTCAAAGGAGCCGCTGAAGGCGAAGGACTCGGCAACAAATTCCTTGCAAACATTCGCGAGACTGACGCGATCGTCCACGTTGTGCGCTGCTTCGAGGACGGAGATGTAACGCACGTGATGGGAGCGGTGGATCCGGTGCGCGATCGTGAAGTGATCGAGTTCGAGCTGGCAATCGCCGATCTCGCGTCGCTAGAAAAGAGGCTCGACAAGACCCGACGCTCGGCTCGCACCGGCGACAAGGAG
>JBHELX010000037.1:0-35233 GCA_046262875.1 Gemmatimonadaceae bacterium
GGCGGAACCAGAAGCCCTTCTCAGGCAGGGCGCACTCGGTGTCCCAGCGCTGTGCGCCCTCGGCCTCACCCGCAGCGGTCAGCTCGGTGATGCGGTCGAGCTGGGCCTTGGAGTTGATCGCGCCGACGTCGGTGTTCTTGTCGAGCGGATTGCCGACGCGCAGCGTGCCGATGCGATCGCGCAGCTTGCGGATCACCGGCTCGACGATCGACTCCTGCACGAACAGGCGCGACCCTGCGCAGCAGACGTGCCCCTGATTGAAGTAGATGCCGTTGATGATTCCTTCGATCGCCTGGTCGAGGGGCGCGTCATCGAAGACGATGTTCGGCGCCTTGCCTCCGAGCTCGAGCGTGAGCTTTTTCGCCGTGCCCGCGATCGCTCGCTGGATGCGCTTGCCGACTTCGGTCGACCCGGTGAACGCAACCTTTGCTGCGATCGGATGACCCATCACGAGCGCGCCGGTTTCACCAGCACCGCTCACGAAGTTCACAACGCCGGGCGGAAGATCAGCTTCCTGCAACAGCTCCGCGAATTTGAACGCGGTTACCGACGTCGTCTCGGCAGGCTTCAACACCACGCAATTTCCCGTCGCGAGCGCGGGCGCGATTTTCCATGCGAGCATCAGCAGCGGGAAGTTCCACGGAATCACTTGGCCAACGACGCCGAGTGAGTGGGGAGTTGCGCCTGGTACGGCGTACTCGAGCTTGTCTGCCCACCCCGCGTGATAGAAGAAATGCGCAGCCGCCATCGGAACGTCGAAGTCGCGGGATTCCTTGATCGGCTTTCCGCCATCCATCGTCTCAGCGACAGCGAACTCCCTCGCACGATCCTGAATGAGACGCGCGATTCGATAGATGTATTTTCCGCGCTCCTGCCCGGGCATTTTCCGCCACACGGAGTCGTGCGCTTTCTGCGCAGCCTGATAAGCAGCGTCGACGTCCTCCGCATTAGCGATTGCAATTCGCGATAGAACTTTTTCCGTCGCCGGATTTATCGAGTCGAAATATTTTCCGGACTTCGGCGCGACAAACTCTCCGCCAATGAAGAGAGGGTACTCGGGCTTTATTTTCGGATCCGCTGTCTCAGGAGCGGGATCGTACTCCCACAAATCGCCGAAGATGAGCTGCGGCACCGATCCAACGCGGCCCGATGTTATCAGCTCATTGCGAATCCGGCTGACCTGCGAGCCGTTTTTCGTTTTTGCCGTCGCCATCAGTAGCTCTCCGCCGCTTCGGTGAAGTAATACGGCGCCTGGTACGCTCCCGTTTTTTCCTTCGCGATCTGTCGAAGCAAATCATTGAGCAGTGAGCTCGCGCCAAAACGGTAACGGCTCGAGTTGAGCCACGCGTCGCCGAGCGTCTCTTTTACTGCAACGAGATAGTGGAGCGCCTGCTTCGCGTTCCGAATTCCGCCCGCGGGCTTCATTCCGATCGCAATTCCCGTCGCAAGATAATGATCGCGAATAGCCTCGATCATCACCTGCGTGTTGGCGAGAGTTGCCGAGCCCGACGCTTTGCCAGTGCTCGTCTTGATGAAATCCCCCTCGCGAATCACCCGCATCGCAATGAAGGATGCCGCTCGAACGTTGTCGTAGCTCTCGAGCTCACTCACCTCGAGAATGACTTTCAGAGTCGCATCGCCGCAGGTTTCGACAACCGCGGCGATCTCGTCCTGCACCGCGTCGAACTCGCCCGCGAGAAACAGCCCGCGATTGATCACCATGTCGACTTCGTCTGCGCCATCGCTTACTGCCTGCCTCACTTCCGCGAGGCGGCCCTTCAACGGACTCTGCCCCGAAGGGAACGAAGTTGCAACGGAAGCGACTTTTATCGGCGTGTCGGCCAGCCATTTGCGTGCGTGTTTTACCAACGATGGATAAATGCACACCGCAGCAACCGGCGGCACCTCTGGATCTTCACTTGGATGACGGGCTTTCTGACACAGCGAGCGCACCTTTCCGGGAGTGTCTTTTCCCTCGAGAGTCGTTAGATCGATCATCGAGACCGCCGTCGTGAGGCCCCAAAGCTTCGATTTCTTTTTTATGCTTCGCGTTGAGAATTTCGCGACCCGTTCCTCAATTCCGACTTGATCTACCGAGCCGGCTTCCTCGAGCAAGCGCTTGAACGCCGAGCGCGACGTGTTCGTGCGCGGTTGTGTGGACACAGATGACATTGTCTTCGTAATATCGTGGCGCGTGAATCTCATCGCTACTGGTTTTGAACTCAACCGGATTTAAGTTGCCGAAATGAACGATCAACGACGTTATGCTGTTCTGTTCGATCTCGACGGAACTCTGATTGACTCGATTGGACTTCTCCTCGCGTCGGTAAAGCACACTTTTTCCGGGCGTGAAGGAAGCGCTCCCACCGAGGAAGAATGGATCGCCGGCATCGGAACGCCCCTGGCGGCTCAGCTCAAGCCTTACGTCGAGTCCGATGAGGACGCTCAGGAGCTTGTCGCTCGCTACCGCACCTTTCAGCGCGAGCATCACGACCGTTTTACCGCTCCATACGACGGCGTGATGGATACGCTCGAGCAGCTGTACAACTGGGGTCATCCACTCGGTGTCGTCACGAGCAAAAGCAATGAGATGATGGAGCGCGGTCTCCGACAAACGGGCATGGACGTCTATATGAAGACGATGATCGGCTGCGACTCGTGCGCCCGCCACAAACCAGATCCATTCCCTGTGCAGATGGCTCTCGACGAGCTGGGTTATCAGGCGCACGAGACTGTTTTTGTCGGCGACTCCCCGCACGACATTGCGTCTGGAAACGGTGCGGGCGTCACGACCATCGCTGCGCTTTGGGGCCCATTCACCAAATCGCAGCTCGCGCCTTTCAAGCCGACGCTCTATCTGGAGAACATTACGGACCTTCCGCGAACGGTTCAGCGATTGCAAGCCGGTGCGATCGCGGGCCGGACTCCGCGCGATGGAACGCAAGTAGAGCGTCCGGAGTAGACCTCTCCGCGTACTTCGGTGTAAGATATTTGCGCGCGCTTTAGCCGCGCCCATTCAATAATTCGGAGCCATAGATGGGAGTTCCATTCCCCGCCGGGGTTCTTGTACGCACTGGAGCCGAGCGCGCTGCGCTCGTCCGGCGGACTTACGCACTCGTTTTCGTCAGCGTCCTGTGTACGGTTGCAGGCGCGACCTTCGCGCTGTCGCAGCCTCAGCTCATGCAGGCTGTAGCTGCACACCCCTTCATTGCGATGGCTTGCACGTTCGCACCGCTGTTGATCGCGATGCGCGCGCGCGATGCCTTCCCCGCGAACATCGCGCTGGTTCTGCTATTCACGTTTGTCGAAGGCGTTTTCATCTCGCCCATTTTGTATTTCTACGGGCGTTCGCAACCGGGACTGATCACACAAGCCGCAATTCTTACGATCGGAGCGTTCGGAGTTCTGACTCTTTACGCGTTCGTCTCGCGCCGCGATTTCAGCGCATGGGGAAGCTTCTTCATGATGGGCCTGTTTGTCCTCATCGGGACCATGGTGCTCAATTTTTTCTTCAGAAATCCGGCGATGGATCTTTGGCTCGCGGGAATCACGGTCATCGTCTTCGGCGGATTGCTCGTGTTCGATACGTGGAGAATCCGCAACGTATACGGGCCGGACGAATACGTCGGGGCCGCCGTCAATATCTATCTCGATTTATTGAATCTTTTCCTCGGCGTACTGAGAGTGCTTGGGGGAAGGCGGAGCTAAGCGGTTCGAGGGCCTTGCTCGAGCGAATCCATTTCTCTCGCTAAATCGAGATCCTTTTGTGTAATGCCGCCTGAGTCATGAGTGCTCAGCGAGCAGATGATCTTCGTGTAGCGAATGTCGATGTCGGGATGATGCTCGGCGGCTTCAGCAGCCGCCGCCACTCTGTTGACGAAAGCGATTCCTTCGGGAAAAGTCTTGAACTGATACGCCTTCACGATCGCGCCTCCGCGGCGCGCCCATCCATTGAGATTTCCCAGCTCGCGCTGGATCGCAATGTCCGACAGTGGGTCGGTCACTTTCTCATTTCCTCTCTAGTGGATGCGCCAATAACCGAGTCCATCCAGGCTCGCTTCGGGAGAAGATTGCACGACTCGCGCCGAACGCTGACTTCGGTGTATATTCGGGTATGGCGGGGAGCAGGAAATCGGCAAAGCGAAAGAGGTTCGATCAGGTCGCGCTTTTTGGAGAAGCATTCGAGCGAGACGCGCGACGGTTGCCGATTCTCGACGTTCAGAAAGACATTCGGTACTACGGAGCGCCCGCAAAGAGTGTCCTGAACGGACCTGAAACCACAGGAATGGGCTATTGGTCCATCAACCCTTATGTCGGATGCGCGTTCGGATGCGCGTATTGCTACGCGAGGTACGCCCATCGCTACGTGATGGAGCGCGCCGCGGGTGACGACAAGATGGGCGAACCACTCAGCGAAGCGTTCGCGAATCTTCCGCCGTGGCTCGCGTTCGAGAGAAATATTTTCGTCAAACACAACGCGCCGGAGATTTTGAGTCGCACGCTTCGTTATGGAAGCGACAGACATCTCGCACTTCTCGAGGGGGAATCGATTGTGATTGGAACGGCGACCGATCCATATCAGCCCGCGGAGAGACGATTCAAGATCACCCGAAGAATTCTCGAGGTGATCGCTGAGCATCCTGGTATGAGCATAGTGGTGATTACGAAGAGTCCGCTCATCACACGCGATATCGATGTGCTGTCGAGAATCAACCGAGTGTCGGATTTGAGCCTTCACATCTCGCTCATTACGCTGGATCGAGAATTGGCGCGACGTCTCGAGCCGCGCGCACCAACTCCTGAAGCGCGAATCCGCGCGCTCACGCGATTGCGCGAAGCGGGTCTCGATACGGGCATCAACTGCATGCCTGTGCTTCCCGGAATTACCGACAACCCGTCGGACCTGGAGGCGCTGGTGAAGCGTGTTACGGAAGCGGGCGCAACGTACGTTGGAGCGTGTGCGTTGCGCCTGCAGTCCGCGGCGAGAAAGCGCTACTTGCCATTCATAGAAAAGGAATTCCCGCATCTCGCGGAGAGATACAGGAATACCTACGCCCGCGGTTATCAGGCGGGCGACAAATACAGAGCCGGGTTATCAGCCTTCTTCGACAAACTTTGCAGGAAGTACGGCCTGCCGAGCTCGTCGAGAATCGAAGATGACGAAGGGGACGAGTCGCCCGATGACCGCGCTGTCCCCTCGGAGCAGTTGCTCCTTGCTATCTAATTCGGCGTAGCGCCCGTTCCCGTTCCCAACTCGCTCGCAGCAAAGCCGACATTGAATGCAGCGAGAACTGCAGCCGCGTTGTTAGCAACGCCGAGTCGCTTCGAGCAAGTAGAGATTGCTCTGCGGGTCGGTGCGTCGAGAGATCCTGTCACGTGTGCATTGCCGCAACCTCTATCTCGCAGCTCCTGCTGTAACGCGAGAAACTGAACTCCCGTAAGACCCGCGGCACCCTTCGATGTCGGGCATTTCCACGGGCAAGTGGTGCCGTCCGACGGCGGTACCGGGTGCGCTGCCGTAGTGTCGCCGGTGACACCCATGGACGACATGTTCTCGCCGCTGGCTGCCATTCGTGCCCGCGATCTGGCTCTTCGCGTTCTCCGCGTGGATGTCGTGTCCTTCATGGTCGTGTCCTTCGACATCGCTTTGGTTGTGGTGTCGGTTACCTGCGCGTGCGACATCACCGGTATCACAAGACAGCCGACAGCCGCTACCACCAGCATCCTGAGCTTCATTGTCTCCTCCTCCGAGGGTAAGCTGATTAACCGCCCAGCCGGGGTAATGAGTGCAAACCGCAGGCCGTAGTCGTCGAGATCACGACTGCGCCGTGCAAACAACTGACCGTCAGCGCATCAGGAAAAACGCTCCGATCAGTGCACCGACAGCAAAGAGAGCGGCACCGGCGAGAATTGCCGTTGATACTCTCAATGTGATAGAGCCGGATCCCGACCGCGTGGCCGGCGCTGCCGATCCCGCCGGCTCATCGGGTATGGCGCTCAAAATCTTTTGCTGCACGTGAATCGGAGTCGACCGGCGTCTCAGTTTATCAGTCTCGCTGTTGATCCGACTCCAGAACTCGGCCGTTTCCTGTTCGTCGGCACTGGCTAAACCCTCTCTCGAGGTTTCGCCATCGAGCCACGCCTGCACCGCCGGTGTCGCCGGCGGAGTGCGACGCGGCTTTGGTTTCTCCACTGGGTCGGTCTCAGGATTATCGGTCGTCATGCGTACTTTTCCTCGAGCAAAGCCTGGAGCGCCTCGCGGGCGCGGTGCACACGCATTTTGAGTGCACCTACAGTCGTGTCAAGCAGAACCGCCATTTCCTCGTACGATCTTCCTTCCACGTGCTTCATCACGAAAGCTTCGCGGAGTGATGCCGGCAGCCGCTGGAGCGCAGTTTCGAGATCGGTTCTGAGCTCATTCCGGTCCATCTCTTCTTCCGGCGTCGAGTAAGACGAGGGCTGATCGTCCTCGTCATAGCTCAGGTGCGTTCGCCTGATATTCTTGAGCCAATCCTTGCAGGAGTTCGCGACGATTCGAAAAACCCATGCGTCGAACCTGCCGCGGACTTCGCTCAGATGCTGATATGCTTTTATGAATGAAGCTTGAAGTATGTCTTCAGCGACATCCGGACTTCCTGTCATACCGACTGCGTGCCGGTAAAGCGGATCGCTGTAGCGGGCAATCAGGATGCCGAAGGCGTCTTTCGATCCCGCAAGTACACGAGTGATTATTTCCTGGTCCGCATCGACCTGATCGACGGGGACGCTCCCCTGTTCGGTGGTGCTCACGACGCTAGTGTAACCAGTCCGAACGTCGCGGGATAGTCCCACCGCGGCATCTAGCGGAAGACCCTCCACCCATCCCGTCTAATTTCATCTCCGTGTTCATCAAGGCGCGGCGGCGGTAGCCGCACTGTTCCCGGAACGCCCGGAGCAATTCCGGACAGTGGTGAGGCGGTGACGTCCTCGAGCGACTCGAGCACCGACTTCACAACGCCGCACGGTACTCCGCGTTTGCTGAGTAATTCAATCCAGGCTTCAGCATGTCGCTCCAGTAAACGTCGCGACATCGCTTCGATGATTTTCTTACGCTGTGCGAGTCTTCCCGCGTTCAGAGCGAGTGAAGCATCGGTCGCCAGATCGTCGAGACCAAGGACCGTGGCGCACGCGATCCACTGTGCATCTGTTCCGACTGCGACGATCATCGGCCGATCAGCCGCGTGGAAGAGCTGATACGGAACGAGATTCGGATGCTCATTCCCCCATCGCCGGGCGTCTTTGCCGGTGACAAGTGAATTTTGTGCGACGTTGACCAACGCTGCGATTGCGCTGTGCGCGAGTGAGATGTGAATTCGCCTTTCCTCGCTTGAAAGTCCTGCCTCGGAATCCGGTCGAAGCCCACGCGCTGTCAGCGCCGCGAGAATTGCGATTGCAGCGTCTTTGCCCGCAATGATATCGGCGAGCGCAACGCCGACGCGCATCGGGTCTCCACCCGGCTCTCCAGTGATCGACATCCAGCCGCTCTCTGCCTGGACGACGAGATCATAGCCGGCGCGATCGCTCTCAGGACCGAAGCCGGTGATCGTGCACCAGATGAGTCGCGGGTGACGAGCGACGAGATCGTCGGGACTGATTCCGCGACGCTCCAATGTTCCCCGACGAAAGTTGTCGATCACGATGTCTGCTTCATCGATCAAATCGATTATCATCGCCCGATCTGACGCCATATCGAGATCGGCTGAGACGCTTTTCTTGTTTCGATTGACCGAGAGGTAGTAGGCACTCTCTCCTCGCGAGTCGAAGGGCGGTCCCCAACCTCGTGTCTCGTCACCGGTCCGCGGCCGCTCGACCTTTATCACTTCAGCGCCGAGGTCTCCGAGCATCATGCTGCAGAGCGGACCCGCGAGTACTCGGGACAGGTCGAGTACTCGCAGATCTTTCAGCGGTTGTCGAATGGCGGCTGCGCCGGGGGTTGATAGAGGCATGTCGGCAGAATCATCGCGTGCGCCGCGTCCTCTGAACAGTGCGGTCGAAATCAATGGGCGGTGCAAGGATTCTCGAAAAAGTCTGTGCGGGACGCTAATTGGGTGGTGATTTCCCGAAGTATCGCGTTATTGTTGCTTTAATGTCGCTCTAATGTCGTTAGCATTGTCCGAAATGTTTTGGGCTTGAAATGGCCTCACCCTTACTTGCTTTAGTGCCCAAGAATCATATACTTACCGCCGTTCCAGCCCCTTGGCCTGTCGATGCACGTAGGATGCGTCGAGCGGTGATGATTTCGTGGGCTGCTCACCGACCTTATACCTTATAGAAGCACCATGGCTGATAACGACAAACCGTCTGAGCCAACCCCACCTGCAGCTCCAGCAGTCCCAGGCGCTCCCGGGGTTCCCGGTGCTCCCCCGGTCCCGCCAAAGAGAAGCCCCGGACATCGAGGCGCCGATGTCAAAGACACTGTCGCCGAGATGGCGGCAAAAGCGCATGAGATAAGTCTTGAAGCTGGTAGCAAGATGGCAGCCGCGATGAAAGACGTGATCAACGCCGCCGCCGGACTTTCAGGATTCGTCATCGAAAGCGCCCGCGACCTCGTGCAATACATGGTGCGCCGAGGCCAGATGACGCAGGAAGAAGCCGACAAGCTGATCCGTGAAGTAGAGGCCGCTCTGCCGAAGAAGAAGCCAGTTGCTGCGTCTCATGCTTCCGCGAAGTCGGCGTCGCAAAAACCATCGCACGCGTCGGCTCACCCAAGCCCGACCCCGGCAAAAAAACCCCAGGCAAAGAAGCCCGCGCCAAAGAAGGCCGCCCCCAAAAAAGCTGCGCCGAAAAAAGCGCCCGCTAAGAAGCCCGTGGCGAAGAAACCAGCTCCAAAAAAATCCGCGCCCGCAAAATCGAAGAAAAGCGCGAAGAAGTCGCGAAGGTAAGGGCTGTGAGCTCCGGCGCTAAGCGCGCCGATGCCGTAGAGCTGACACGCGCACTCACCCGAATCGATTCCAGAAATCCGACTCTCGTTCCGGGTGCGCCCGGCGAAAAGGAAATCGCGCGATTTCTTGCCGACATTCTGAGCGGCTGGGGCTTTTTGATAGAGCTCCGCGACGCGATCCCTAACCGCCCCAACGTAGTGGCGCGAATCGGACCGGCCGGCAGCCCCGCGCTGGTGTTCGCCGGGCATCTCGACACGGTAGGCGTCGAAGGGATGACCCACGCGCCATTCGACGCGGAGATTCGCGGCGAGAAAATCTTCGGCCGAGGCTCGACCGACATGAAGTCCGGTATCGCTTCGATGTGTGTCGCCACCAAAGCGGCGGCACAGGCCGTCGGAAAATCAGCGAAGCGACAAATCATCATCGCTGCAGTTGTCGATGAGGAATACGCGAGCATCGGAATGCGCGAGCTGGTCGCAAGCGGAATCACAGCCGATGCCGCAGTTCTCACTGAGCCAACGAGACTGGCAATTTGTCCGGCGCATCGCGGATTCGTCTGGGTGGAGGTCGTGCTCTCTGGTCGCGCCGCGCACGGCAGCCGCTACGACATAGGCGTGGATGCAATCAGACACGCCGCTCTCGTTCTCGCCGAGCTCGACAAGGTCGAAACAGAAGATCTTCCTCGGAGAGCTCACAAGCTTCTCGGACGTGGTTCTCTTCATGCGTCTGCAATCGAAGGAGGAAGTGGCCTCTCTACCTATCCCGATCGCTGCGTCTTCACCATCGAGCGTCGAACTTTGCCCGGCGAAACTGCGGAAGACGCGTTGGACGAAGTCCGCGCGGCGTGCGAACGCGTTCGCACGCAGCGACCCGAATTGTCGGCGCAGATTAGATTGATCGAATCGCAGTTACCGAGCGACGTGAGCGTCGATGCGCCGGTGGTTGAAATGCTGAAGCGCGCGATGGTCGGGGAGCGCGTCAGTCCGATCGTCGAAGGAATGAGCGCGTGGACAGATGCAGCTATCCTCAACTCGGCAGGAATTCCAGCGATCTGCTTCGGCCCGGGCGACATTTCACTCGCGCACGCAAAAGAGGAGTTCGTCGCGATAAGTGAGATCGAGCAGGCAACAGCGGTTCTCACTCGAATGGCGCGAGATTGGCTGTCGGAGAAAACGTGAAGCAATTGACACACAGGCAGTACGACGCAATCGAAAACGCAATCACTCATGGGCGCCGGCTCGCCGTCTTCCGGCGAGGCACCGAGTACGTCGTGATCCCCCAGCGACTCCGAATTGTTGGCTCCCGCGAAGCGATGGACTCCGTACATCCGACAACGGGCGATCAAATGACGATTTTTCTGGACGAGATGGAGCGGTTCGAGGTGGTCGCATGACCGAGCCGGCACTCGTCGCCATTTACGCCGATGAATCGTGTCTCGGCAACGGTCGGGAAGGAAGCAATCCAGGCGGCGCTGCTGGACTTGTCGAGTGGATTCATCCCGAAACGAGTGAGCTGCGTCGGTGGGATTACTGGATCTCTGAGCCTGAGACCACGAACAATCGGATGGCTCTTCGATCAGTGATCGAAGCGTTTCGTCAGTTGAGTAAGAGAAACAAGCCGTTTCGCGTCGTCTTCACGAGCGACTCGAAATACGTTGTGGATGGAATGCGCGCCTGGGTACCGGGATGGATCGCGAGAGGGTGGCGGAGAAAGGGCGGGCCGATTCTCAATCTCGAGTTGTGGCGCGAGGCGGTCGAAGCGGTGAACGCGCACGAGTGCCAGTGGCAATGGGTTCGAGGTCACGTCGGCCATCCGCAAAACGAATACGCGAATTTTCTCGCGCAACGAGCGGCGGAAGAGCAAACGAGCTCGGCCGGGCTCGTGCCGTCGAATTTCGATAGCTGGATGTCGGCACAGCAATCCACCCGAATGGTGTTGCATGACGCGGCGCCCTTTCCCGAATCAGGAACATTCAAGCCGAGCCCAAGAGCATGGACGACCTAGATCGAGTTTTTCATCGACTGGTGAGCAACATTCGTCACCGTCATCCGGAATACCTGACGTTGCCATTCACGGTGCAGGAGCTTTACGAGACGCTGATTCCATATCGTCATCATCGCCGCGAGCTGGGTATCGAGACAAATCAGGATTATGAGATCGCTGTGACGCGGTTGCTCTCGGGCGAGCGCGATTATCTCCAGGCAGACCCTGAGATGCGAGATAAGCTGCAAGCGGACCTCGCGTCACCACACGCGGACCCGGGTGGATTCCGCGAATTCGCCGGAGCGAAAGTGTCGCTCGCTCCGGAAGCGCTTCGTCGAATTCGCGCATTGACAGTTCCAGCGGGCGCGCCGGGCGCGCCCGGCGCGAGCACGACAGCGCAAGCCGCAAGTCAATCAGTTCCGGAGGCGACACAATCGGCACCAGTGACATCGGGTGCAAGCGCCCCGCCGGAACGAGCGACTGGGTCCCGCGCGGCGCTCTCAGCGATGCCGACGCAAGGCGGGTTCAGCGCGAATTTTCCGTTGTCGTCCTCGGGTGCAGGCGAGTCAGCCCGTTCAACGCCAGCGGCAATTCCCTTGATGCCGAATGCGGCAGTTCCGGAAGGATGCCCGTTTTGCAGCGGGACTCTGCCCGAAGGTCGCACCGTTATCTATTGTCCGCATTGCGGCAACAATCTTTCAGTTTCGCGATGCCCGGCTTGTGGCGGTGAGCTCGAGAAAGGTTGGAAGTTTTGCGTGAGCTGCGGCAGAAGCGTCGCATAGAACGCTACCGGCTACCGGCTACCCGCTACCAGTGAAAACGCAGAACGCGTCCGAGGACATTGTTTTTCTTTCAGCGGTGCGAACGCCGTTCGGAACTTACGGCGGCGCGTTGCGTGACGTGGCGGTCACTGATTTTAGTGTAACTGCCGCGAAGGCTGCGATCGAACGAGCTGGCATCGCTCCGACAGATATCGATTCAACGACATTCGGCAACGTCCTCTACACGACTGCGGATTCGATTTACTTCTCGCGCCATGTCGCACTGAAAGCCGGGTGTCGCATGGAAACGCCTGCGCTCACGGTGAACCGGCTTTGTGGGTCGGGATTTCAGGCAGTCGTGAGCGGCGCAGAGGAAATTCTCCTCGGCGACGCGCGTGTGTGTCTGGTCGGCGGTGCCGACTCGATGTCGCAAGCCCCGCACGTATCGCGCGGGCTGCGTTGGGGAGTTCCGTTGGGAAAATCGCCTCCACTCGAAGACTCGCTGTGGGAAGCATTACGCGATACGTACGTGAATCTCGCGATGGGGGAGACCGCAGAAAATCTTGCCGAGCGCTACGGGTTGTCGCGCCAGTGCGTCGATGAGTTCGCGTTGAGGTCCCAGCAGCTTGCCGCCGCAGCATGGGAGAGTGGCGCGTTCGCGAACGAGATCGTTGCCGTTCCGGTGAAAAATCCAA
Organism: Gemmatimonadaceae bacterium; assembly: GCA_046262875.1. Lineage (GTDB taxonomy): Bacteria > Gemmatimonadota > Gemmatimonadetes > Gemmatimonadales > Gemmatimonadaceae > UBA4720. The sequence continues at coordinate 12,361 of JBHELX010000037.1, forward strand.
AGACGCGACAAATGGAAATGTTCGATCGCGACGAGCATTTGCGTCCGAACACAACTCTCAGCGCATTGGCGAAGCTGAAGCCGGTCTTTCGGGAAACGGGGGTCGTGACTGCCGGAAATGCGTCGGGAATTGGTGACGGCGCCGGCGCGCTTGTGATCGCCGGCGAAACATTCGCCCGTGAGCGCGGACTAAAACCTCTTGGCAGGCTCGTCTCGTGGGGAATCGCGGGCGTTGATCCCGCTGTGATGGGAATCGGTCCCGTTCCCGCATCGAAGATCGCGCTTCACAAGGCCGGCCTATCACTCGATGAAATGGATCTCATCGAGGTCAACGAGGCGTTCGCGCCCCAGGCATGCGCTGTGGAGCGCGAGCTGAAGATTCCGCGGGACAAGCTCAACACGTCCGGCGGCGCAATTGCGCTTAGCCACCCGCTGGCGGCATCGGGTGCGCGCATCACGGCCCATCTACTGCATACGCTTAAGGCACAAGGAAAGCGTTACGGCCTTGGCAGCGCCTGCATCGGCGGCGGCCAGGGAATCGCGCTCATAGTCGAAGCGACAGCGTAGCTCCGCCACCTCGGAGAATAGAAATGAAAAATTCAACGAAGCGATTCGCAGTCTCGCTGCTTGTTGTGTTAGTCACCGCGTGCGCTACCGCCGGCACAACAGGTACTGGCACTTCACCATCGGGAACCATCGGACAGAATCCGACGACCCCCGCAGAGGTTTGGGGAATCAAAACGCGCGAGCATCTCGATCTGTGGCTCCACGGATTTGCGATGGTGCAGGACGACTCATCGCTGGTTCCGTATTTCCGGCGCGGTTACAAGAGCAACATGCAGGCGCTGAAGAGCCGCTCGAACATCATTACCCAGCTCGATGCGAACAATGCCAGGCTTCACGCTCGCTTCGCTACCAACGCTCAGCTGGTTAACGCGCAGTTTCTGCCGCTGTATTTCGACAACTTCAATGACCTCGCGAATGCGGTTGACCTTGCGTACAGAGCGGGCGGCGACCCGCGACAAGTCGGAAATCAGCAGGATGCCGAGACGGTTGCGCTCGTCGCCGGATATTTCCCGTCGCAGGCCGATCGCGACTGGGCGCGGCTGTTCATTCAGTCGCTGCGTGACGAAGATACGCGCTTTTACAAGAATTATTGGGATCAGCAGCAACGCGAGCTCGCACCGGTTTTTTCGGCGGTGAACAGCCTTTGGCAGAATACGTATCGAGCGCGTTTTCAAAATTTCCTGCATAACACCAGTCAATCGCAGGGCGAGATCTATCTTTCGCTCCCGCTCGATGGTGAGGGAAGGACCCTCTCGGCCGGGCAGCGCCAGAACGCGACGGCTGTGACCTTCCCGCTTCGCTCGTCGGACGCGAATGAATCGATCTACGTTCTTGCTCACGAGTTCGTCAGCTCTCTCGTCGGCACCGCCGTGACGGACAACACAAGTCCGAACGACCGGCGCGCTGGCCTGTCTGATCGGTACGTCGCGCTGGGGACGGTGAGGGCAGGTGCGATGCTGCTGCAAAAAATTGCGCCGGAATTGGTGGCGGGCTACGCGACGTACTATCTGCGATCAGCAAACCGAGCTCCGGGCGCTGATCCGGTTTCGACACTGGCGACTGCGTTTCCGCTTCCGGATAACATGCGCGACGCGATAGCGAAGCAGCTGGATGTAGTGTTAGGGGGGATTTAGACCGCTACCGGTAGCCGGTAGCCGGTAGCCGGTAGCCGGTAGCTAATTTTGATGCGTGCCAGACGATCCATCCACTCCTCTTCCCGCTCGTCAGGTTCCGCTCGATCGCGCCACAATCGAGCGCGTCCTCGCGCGCGCCGCCGAGCTGCAGGCAACCAGCGGAACAAGTGATGACGGCGAGCCGAATCTCAGCGAATCGCAGTTACTCGAGATAGGCAAGGAAGTTGGAATAAATCCGACCACTCTCACGCAGGCGCTTGCGGAAGAGCGATCGCGTATCGCCGTTCCGGAAGATCACGGCCTTCTTTCCAGCATCACCGGCCCCGCAAGCGCGACAGCATCACGAGCAGTGCGCGGCACGGCGGCGGATGTGCTGATGTCGCTCGACACGTCTATGCAGCGCGACGAGTGTCTGCAGGTCCAGCGGCGATTTCCAGATCGCATAACGTGGGAGCCCAGGGTGGGATGGATCGGGATGATTCAGCGGGGACTTAACGTCGGAGGTCGCGGTTATTACCTGTGTCGCGCAACGCAAGTCGCCGCGACGGTCGTTCCAATTGAAGGCGGCAAAGTTCTCGTGCGACTCGATGCTGATCTCTCCGAGAGCAGAGGAACTCGTCTCAAGACTGGCGGCGTCCTGTTCACGGGCGGGGTGTTCGGAGCGGGCGCGGCCGGAGGGATGGCGATCCTCGCGCATGCCGCTTTGTTCGCAGTCGGAGGGGTTGCCGCCGTGCCTCTCCTGATTGGAGGAATTGCTGCATACGAAGTTGGAAAGCGACATCGCCAGTTCGTCGCGCGTGCACAGCTCGCGCTCGAGCAAACGCTGGATCGCCTCGAATTCGGGACCACGCGGAGATTGCGATGACGCAGATCCGGCGGGTTGGAGTGCTCGGTGGCGGTCTCATGGGAAGCGGAATCGCTCAGGTGTCGGCGATGTCGGGGTTTCCGACAGTATTACATGAAATCTCCGATGAGATTTGCGACAGGACTCACGGGAACATTCAGAAATCGCTCGCCAAGGGCGTAGAAAAAGGAAAGATCACACCCGAGGCTCTCGACATTGCGTTGCGCAATATCAGCTGCGTGGGTGACATTCGAGCACTCTGCGAGAGCGACATCGTGATCGAAGCAGTCTCGGAAGATCTCGAGCTCAAGAATTCGCTTTGGAAGCAAATGAATGCGATTTGTCACGCAGAAACCATTTTCGCCTCGAACACATCGAGTCTCACAATCGCGGCCATGGCGGCCGTATGCGGCCGTCCGGAGAAAATGATTGGACTCCACTTCTTCAATCCTGTGCCGGCGATGAAGCTCGTGGAGGTGGTGCGAACGATCACCACTAGTGATGCGACTGTTGAGACCGTGATGGATTTTGCGTGTAAGCTCGGAAAGGAGCCAATCAAGGCAAAAGACAACTCCGGTTTCGTCGTTAACCTGCTTCTCGTTCCCTACATGCTCGACGCGATCCGCGCTCTGGAAACGAATGTCGCCTCGATCGAAGACATTGACAAAGGGATGCAGCTCGGCGCCGGCCATCCGATGGGTCCATTCACGCTTCTCGATTTCGTTGGGCTCGACACTACGCTGAAAATCTCGGAGATAATGTTCGCCGAGTATCGCGAGAAACGTTACGCTGCTCCGCCGCTCCTGAAGCGAATGGTCACCGCGGGGATGTTCGGCAAGAAATCGGGACACGGATTTTACGACTACTCGCAGAATCCGCCGCGGCCGAGCCAGCTGGGTCTTTGAGCAAAGTCTCCGACCTCTCGCTCAGGCCTCCGACAAACTTCCGCGGAATCTTCCGCGATGATCTTTCGGCCAGGGCAGTTTATTCGGAGGCGGCGGGTATCGAGCGACGTGTTCCGCAGGCGGTCGCAATTCCGCTCGATGCCGACGACGTTGTGTCGATCGTCTCGTGGGCGCGCGGAAGCGGAATCCCCATCACTCCCAGGGGATCCGGAACAAGCATGGCAGGTGGCGCTCTTGGATCAGGCGTCATAGTAGACCTGAGCACGATGAGCGCGATTGGCCGGGTTGACATCGAGCGAAAAAAGATTGGAGCCGAGCCCGGAGCACTTCGTGATGCCGTCAACGCAACGGCTGAGGCGAGCGGACTCCGCTTCCCAGTCGATCCATCGAGCGGACAATTCGCTACCATCGGCGGAATGGTCTCGACAAACGCTGCCGGAGCGCACTCACTCCTTTATGGGTCTATTCGGCAATGGGTCACCGCGCTCGATTGCGTTTTCGCGGACGCATCGAGAGCGAGGCTGGTCCGCGGCGCTTCACCTCCTCAACACGTTCCTGCGATAGGCCGATTTCTCACTCAGGCTCGTCCACGCATTCTCGACTCGCGAAAAAAAATCGACGCGGCACATGCGGGAGTGAGGAAGGATTCGTCCGGATATGGGCTTCGAGCCTATGCGGCCAGCGACGAGCTCATCGATCTCATCGTTGGAAGCGAGGGAACATTGGCGATCGTCGTCGGCGTCGAGCTCGCTCTCACTGATCTACCCGCGGCGACAAGCGGACTACTCGGCGCCTTCGGCTCGCTCGAAAATGCTGTCGCAGCGGCTGGAAAGGCTCGCGAGCTTGGTGCGGCGGCTTGCGAGCTCCTCGACAAAACTTTTCTCGACGTGGCCGCCTCCGGAGCGGCCTTCTCTTCGACAACATTCCCAGTGGGAACCGAGGCCGTTCTTCTCGCAGAGCTCGAAGGAGACAGCGACGATGCTGCTCAATCGCTGTCTGAAAAGCTCGCGGCTGAATTCAAGAACGTCGGGGCAAGCTACGTCTCGGTCGCGCGAACAAGCGCTGAGCAGAATGAAATTTGGGAGCTTCGGCACGCGGCCAGTCCAATCCTGTCGACGCTCGACGCAAATCTCGAATCGATGCAATTCATCGAGGACGGCGCAGTGCCGCCGAATCGTCTTGCGGACTATGTGCGCGGAGTCAGGGCCGCACTCGATTCGCGTGGAGTGAGGGGAGTGATCTTCGGTCACGCGGGCGACGCGCACGTTCACGTGAACCCGCTGATAGACGTGAGCAAAGCTGACTGGCGAGATAAAGTCGATGGCCTGCTTGAAGACGTCGTCACTCTGACCAGCCGGCTTTCGGGAACTCTTTCGGGTGAACATGGTGATGGGCGGCTTCGCGCGCCGCTTCTCGATGCAACTTGGCCTCATGAGGAGGTGGATCTCTTCGCTGCCGTGAAGAAATGCTTCGATCCCGACGGGATTCTGAATCCAGGAGTGAAGATCGCTGTGGCCGGGCAGAAACCAATCGGCGACGTGAAGTACGACCCGAAGCTTCCCGCATTGCCGGCGATCGCGAAAAAAGCTCTCGACTTCGTCGCCGCGGAGCGTGCTTATGCAACGCCGCGGCTGTCGCTGATCGACCGGGCCGAATAGCTTATCGCGACCGTGATTTTCACCGAGCCCCGCGTCACCGTTCTCTCGCGGCCGTCGTTCAGCGAGCCGCCTCATCTCCCCGTCCACTGGCTCGGCGAGAGCACGGACGGCGAGAGACTCTCGGAGTTTGCTGGACGCCTCTGTTACATGAGCCAGAAAAATCCGGCGGGGCGACCGACGCGCGAATATCTCGAGAACATCAAGAAGCAGGGACACGGCAGCGTTCTCGAGCACGCGAATTATTCGCTGCTTCTCGAGGGGGTGAGCCGATCGTTGACTCACGAGCTCGTTCGGCATCGCGCCGGCTTCGCGTACTCTCAACTTTCGCAGAGATATGTCGATGAGTCGGAGGCGAACTTCGTCATGCCGCCGGCGATCATCGGGGACGAGCTTCTCGAAGCGTCGTGGAAAGAGCAAATGGGCGCGTCGCAGAAAAGCTACGTCACGCTGGTCGAGTCACTGATGGAACGCTACGCCTGGGTGGGAGACAAGATCCATCGGCGGAAGATGGCGAGAGAGGCCGCGCGTGGAGTGTTGCCCAATTCCACCGAGACAAAAATCGTCGTGACCGGCAACGCGAGGGCGTGGCGAACGATGCTCGAGCTCCGATCGAGTGAGGGAGCCGAGTTGGAGATTCGTCGATGCGCGGTAGAGATCGTTCGCATTCTGCAGCGGGAAGCACCCGGATTTTTCTCGGACTTCGAGATCTACCAGGCGGCCGACCGTCTCGATGCGGCACGCATCTCTTATCATAAGGTCTAGCATCGGCCTCCACGCGTCGATATCGGGAACGGTGATTCCTCCGCGCCTTCGCGGCTTCGCGGCAAAAAGTTTTTCTCGCTTTCTCCGCCTCCTCCAAAAAATTTTTCTGCGAAAAATTTTTTCTCTCGAGCAGGAATAATTATTGCGCCGCCTGTTCGCTGATTTTATACTCGTCAGTGTGAATCAGTCACGCGCATTTTCGTAGAGACCGAATGACTCGAATCGGTTTCGCCTACAACCAGAAACCGGAGCAAATCGCTCCACTCGGCAGCAAGGCGACCGTCCACTCAAGCTCGGTGGAAGACGGCGACCTTTCCCGTCTCGACGAAGAGCCTCCAACTACCAGCGACGAATTCGCGGAATGGGATTCCGCCGAGACGATCGACGCTGTCGCTAACGCGCTCTCTGCTCTCGGCGAAGTGATCCGCCTCGAGGCGGACGAAGATTTTCCGGAGCTGCTTCGCGAGACAAAACCGGACATCGTCTTCAACATCGCCGAGGGACAAAACGGCGTGAACCGCGAGGGGCACGTCCCCGCGATATGCGAATTCTATGGAATTCCATATTCCGGAAGTGACCCGTTCACGCTCTCGCTCTGCCTCGACAAGGCGCGAACGAAAGAGACTCTCGCGTATCACGGCATCCCCACGGCGCCGTTTGTGGTAATCCGTGACGAGTCGGAAATCGCCAAGGTGGTAAAGACACTTTCTTTGCCGCTGCCGCTCTTCGTCAAGCCGATCCACGAGGGATCGTCGAAGGGAATCACGCAGAAAAATTTCTGCCGCACCGTCGCCGAGCTCGAGCGACAGACAGCATTTCTCCTCGGGACATATGAGCAGCCCGTGATCGTCGAGGAGTTTCTGCCTGGCGCAGAGTTCACGTGCGCGGTCCTCGGCAATGGACGGACGACAAAGGTCCTTCCCATCGTCGGAATGAATTTTTCATCGCTGCCCGAAGGCGCGCTTCCGATCTATGGCTTCGAAGCCAAGTGGATCTGGGATCGCCCCGAGCAGCCTCTCGACATGTTCGACTGCCCAGCACGCATCGACACCACTCTGGCGCGCGCGATCGAGCGAGTTGCTCTCGACGCGTACCGGGTTCTTGGTTGTCGCGACTGGTCGCGCATCGACGTCAGACTCGATGCCGCCGGCGAGCCGAAGATTGTCGAAGTCAATCCTCTTCCTGGAATTCTTCCAGATCCAGCTGACAACTCGTGCTTTCCAAAAGCAGCACGCGCTGCCGGCGTCAGCTACAACGAGCTCATTCAAACTTGTTTGAAGCTGGCGGCGAGCAGGCAGCACGTCCACCTCGGTCGTCATTTCAAAAAAATCCGATTGAGCGCTTGATCGTCCTTTAAATAGTCGCACCCGCACTCGCAGGAGCGAATACATGAAAATCGGCGTGCTGTTCGATGCCATGTCGGCGTTGGGACCAAATCCCGACGGACTCATTCTCGAGTCCGTCGAGGCGGTCGAGCACGCCATCGATCTCTGGGGTCACGAGGCGGTTCGCGTTCCCGTAAATCCCGATGGTCGTTGGGTGGAACGCGTGCGTCGCGCGAAGTTCGATCTCGTGTTCAATCTTTGCGAAGGAATCGATGGAGTCGCTGAATTCGAGCCGATGGTCATTTCTGTTCTCGAGCTCTTCGGGATTCCCTGCACGGGAAACTCGAGTGGTACGACTGCGCTCTGCCTTCACAAGAACCTGATCAATACGCTTCTCGACAGGGCCGGCCTTCCCGTGCCGCGATGGTCACTCGTGCGTCGCGGCGACGATGTCACGAGCGTTGGATTCCCGGCAATCTGCAAGCCCGCCGCCGAGGATGCGTCGATTGGAATCGAGCAGCGGTCTGTCGTGAGAACGATGCGTTCTCTTGCCGAGCGAGTCGAAGCGATGCACGAGCGGTGGGATGAAGTTCTCGTCCAGCGATTCATCGACGGCCGCGAGGTCAACGTCGGAATTGTTGGCGATCGCACGCTTCCCATCGCCGAGATCAACTTCGTCGGAATGCCGCGCGGAATGTGGAAGATCGTTTCCTATCGATCGAAGTGGATCACTGGAAGCGATGAGGACCTGGGCGCTGCACCGACGTGTCCGGCTGAATTGCCGCGTGCGCTGTCACGCGAGCTCGAGAGAATTGCGCTCGCGGCGTGGCACGAAGTCGGCGGCCAGGGATATGGACGAGTGGATTTCCGAATCGATCGCTCCGGACAACCGTGGCTGCTCGAGGTAAATCCGAATCCGGATATTTCTCCCGGTGCGGGCCTGGCTCGCATGGCGGGAGTCGCGGGGATGGATTATCCCGCTCTTATTCGCCGAGTGTGCGAAGTAGCTCTCGCGCAACCGGCGGTGAACGCGGCGGAGCTTTGGCCGCGAGCGCTCCAGCTTTCTGGAACGAGCTGGACTTAGTAGTGCGCATCGTGCCGGCAGAATTGGTGATCATCGCCGCTTGTGGCGCGCATGGTGCGAATTGCCCTGTCAACGGAGCAGCTCAATGAGTGAATGGCAGCGAATCATCAGGGAAGAGAGCATCGCGACTCTCGAGAAGCTGGCGGACAAATTCGGCCATGATGTCATCGACGTCGAGGCGCTGAAGCCGGCATTCGACAATTTCCAGATGCGTCTCACCCCGGCGGCGCTCGACGCGATCAAGGAAGTCGGCGATCCGATGTGGCAGCAGTACATCCCGACAGTCGAGGAGCTCGACGTTGTAGACGGTGTCATCGACTCGCTCGACGAAGACGGCGATTCTCCGGTGCCGAACATCACGCATCGCTATCCCGATCGCGCTCTTTTCCTCGTGAGTCCTGTTTGCGCGACTTATTGTCGCTTCTGCACGCGACGCCGAAAAGTTGGTGACCCCGAGAAGATTCCGCTCAATCAGTTCGATTCAGCGTTCCAGTATCTCCGCGAGCACACGGAGATTCGCGACGTCATCATGAGCGGTGGCGATCCAATGATGCTGAGCGACCGGCGGCTCGAGTACTTCTTCCAGCAGCTCAGAGCGATCCCACATATCGAGATCATCAGACTCGGGAGCAGAATCACATCGCATCTGCCCGAGCGCATCACGCCCGAGTTCTGCGAGATGGTTCAAAAATACCATCCGGTGTACATGAACACGCACTTCAATCATCCGGCCGAGCTGACGCCCGCGACAGTCGCGGCACTCGATCGACTGTCGAAGGCCGGCGTCGTTCTCGGTTGTCAAACTGTTTTGCTCAAGGGAGTGAATGACGATCCGAAGATCATGATGAAGCTGATGCATGATCTCCTGAAGGCGCGCGTGCGTCCGTACTATCTCTACATGGCGGATCAGGTCGCCGGCGGCGAGCACTTCCGCACGACTGTGCAGAAGGGACTGGAAATCATGCAGGCGCTACGCGGATGGACTTCGGGCCTTGCGATTCCGTATTTCGTCATCGACGCTCCGGGCGGTGGGGGAAAGGTTCCATTGCTGCCCGAGTACGTTGAAGAGATCAACGACGACGAAGTGATTTTCCGGAATTACGAGGGAAAGAGATTCACGTACAAGCAGCCGCGACCAACCGCTGTCCCTGCTCAAGAGCCGGACATCGTTCCGATTCGGAGGGAGAAGAAGAAAGAGAGAGTTGCACGAACGAGAAGAAGGAAGGCATCCGGAGAATAACCGCGGACCGCGGACCGCGGGTAAGACCGCGGACTGCGGAACTACCGGAAGAGTCCGCAGTGCTCCGAAGACCGCGGTATTACCGCGGTCCGCGGTCCGCGGTCGCTGCGAGCACCCTCGAGAAGAACGGCAGCATCTTCGACTCGATCCGTGCCCGGATGTGATCCCCATGGCCTCCCTCATACAGCTCGAACGAATGCGGAACGTTGAGCGAGGTCAATAGCTCGTCGAGCTCGGTCGAGCGCACGGGTATGTCCTTGAAGCCATCGGTCATTCCCGCATCGAAAGCAATCGACAGCCTTCGCAAGTTCGCGACGTACTCGGGAACCATCTCGAGCGGACGCACACTCCATCGCCGAGCAATTCTGTGGTCGAGCACGAGTGAATCACCGCTCACGATGTACGGAAGTGAGACGTAAAACGGCGGATTGTGAAGATCAGGCGCGTTCGCCGCGCCAAAAGCCATCAACAAATCCGTGATGAACCCCGCCTTCGGATAATCCTCCCAGCTGTTCAACGCCAACGCGGCACGCCAGTTCTTCTCGTACGCACCTTCGACAGAATCCGTGAACGCGAGACCATAAGCGCTCAGCGCGTAGACGGCCGAGAAAGTTTCAGGATGTCGCATCGCGATGCGGAGAGCGCCGTAGGCACCCATCGAGTGTCCCGCGATTCCTCGCGCCCTGCGCGTTCTGAGCGTCCGATATTTTCGATCGACATAATCCACCAGATCGCGCACGATGAACTGCTCCCAATTTCCAGTCACCGGAGAGTTCGTGTAAAAGCTCCCGTTGTACGCGTTCCGGGCATTCGGCATCACGACGATCATCTCCTCGATCGCGCCTTCACGAATGAGGCTGTCCATCGAGAGGCGGATATTGAGATTCTGATACGCGCCCTTGATCAGAGCGCGGTCGTCAGCATCGAAGCCGTGCAGAAAATAGAGAACCGGATATCGCCGCGAGGGTGCACGCGAATAGCTCGGCGGCAAATAGATCGATACCCGATCCCAGTGCGGGTCACGCACCATGTTGTTTCTGAGCGCTGGAGCAGGGACTGAATCGCGATGAATCACTCCGCCGGCGCCGGCTTGTGCAAAAGCTGTCGAGCAAAAGGCGCTCAAACACGAAGCAACAGCAAAGCCAAATGCTAACGTGCTAGTGCGGTGCATCCACTGTCTCCGACTTCACTATGGTTCACTTGAGCGATCGCGATGGCGAGCCTGTCGGGTCTATTCGTAAAAATGCCGTCCACTCCGCTTGCCAGCAACGACAGCATTTCATCGCTGTCGTCGACGACGTATGGATGTACCTGAAGACACCTTTTGTGTGACGCGTCGATCAAGGCTGGAGTCACATCCTCTTTGTTGACTCCGATCGCTGTTGCATACGATCGAATCCGGTCCAGCTCTCCTGAGATCGACGCCGGCGACTCAGCGTTGAAAAGCTGCACCAGCGGAATGCTCGAATCGAGGGCGTGAACCGACAACAAGCTCGCGGAGCTGAAGGACTCAATGAAAACCCCGGGCATCGCCGCGTTGCCCGCGGCGATTCCATGCTTCTTCAAGAGCGCAACGATATCCGCTTCAATGCCTGGATACATCTCGGGATTTTTTGTCTCGATGTAAAACCGGGCCGTAGTTCGATATCGGGTAAGAACTTCGTCGAGCGTAGGTATGCGAAGTCCGATGAATTCGGCCGGCGGCACAAACAGATCAGCGAGCGCGAACCACACGCCGACATCGCAGCTCTCGAGCTGGGCCAGGGTCTTGTTCGCAACGGGACCCGTGCAATTGGAAGACGGTCCGCGAGCGGTCCGATCCAATCCTGCATCATGAATAACCACTAGTACGCCATCTTTTGACCGCTGGACGTCGAGCTCGAGGTAATCCGCGCCAAGCTCGACGGCTTTATCGTAAGCAGCAATCGTGTGCTCGGGTGCCAATGCCGACGCGCCACGGTGGGCGATGATGAAGGCTGACCCGCGAGGGCGAGGTGCCACGACTTCTGTCTTTCCACACGCAACGCTGGCAATCACCAGAAAAAGAATTTCTATCTTGCGATGACGAACAAAAAAAGAGCCGCCCCGAATGGAGCAGCTCTTTTTTTTACTCTCGGACAGTTCAGTTGTCGTTCTGGTCTCCCTCGTTGTCATAGCCAAGTCCATCTGCTTCACGAACGCGGTCCAGCATGCTGCTCAACAGATCCATCCCCTTCTCTCCAAGCGCCGCAGCGCCATTCCATCCTCGTCCGAACCACGCACCCAGATCTAGACGCGTATCCGGAGCGCCTCCGGCAGCCTGTTTCTCAGGCGTGACCGGTACTCCGTACACCTCCATCACTCCTCCATGTATGACGCCAATACTTGTACGCCATTGCGTAAATCAAGTTTCGCGCCGAACCGGAAAAAAGCAATCGTCAATATTTTCATACCCGATTGACGATTGGGTTCGGTGCAACGTGACAGGACTGTGACTCGAACCTAGACGATCTCTTCGGCCGGAATACCTCGAGTTCCGAAGATCCGGGCAACCGCATCGCCGATCTTGTTATTCGGAGTGCTGGCTCCCGCGGTCACTCCTACTCGCACAGGACCGTCACGCACAAGCCAGTCCTCTGTCTCGACCTCGAACTTGGACCCGAGCGGCCGGTGGCGAATCGTTCCCTTGAGAGGGTCGATCGCGGCGGCATCCTCTACATGATAGGTGCGCACACTCTCAGAGCAGAGGGCCGCTAGCGAAAGGGTGTTGCTCGAATTGAATCCGCCGATGACGACCATCACGTCGAGAGGATCGCGCAGCAGCTCGACCACCGCGTCCTGCCTCTCCTGTGTTGCGCTGCAGATCGTATCGAAAGTCTTGAAATTGGCCTCTGCGTATTCCGCTCCATGAGCTCGCGTCATCGACGCGCCGACTTCGACCCCAATCGCCAGCGACTCACGCGCCAGCATCGTCGTCTGGTTCGCGACTCCTATTCGCTTGAGATCGCGCTCCGGCTCAAAACCCGGCGAGACAGCGTGCCCAAACTGATTCATCAACGCGTCCGCGGAAATTTTTCCCTCGAGAAACAAGCAGACCACTCGCGCCTCATCCATGTTCCGGACGATGATGTAATGGCCGGGGGCATGCTTCGCCGTCTGCGACGCCGTGGCTCTTGTCTCCTCGTGGTAATACTTGCCATGAATGAGCGAGGTGTAGCCTTCACGCGAATAGCTCTCGACACGCTTCCATACGTTGAGAACCGAGCCGCAGGTCGTATCGACCATCACGCAGCCGATCCCCCTCAGCTTCTCGAAGTCCTCGATGGTCACTCCGAACGCGGGAAGAATCACAACGTCGCCGGACCGCACCTCGCCATAATCGATTCCCGCGCCGGGAGCGCTCGGATTCAGGATTTCGACGCCCATTTCGCGGAGCTTCGCGTTGACATGGGGGTTGTGAATGATCTCCCCGGCGAGGAACACTCTGCGGTCCGGGAACTTCCGACGCGTCTGGTAAGCGTAGTCCACCGCCCGCTCTACACCGTAGCAGAACCCGAATTCACGGGCTAAACGGACTGTTACGTCCCCCGCGGTAAGGGTGAATTCCCTCTCCCGGAGCAGATCGACCAGCCGCCCGTTATAATCAGTTGCGAGTTCTTCCTGAACCTCGGCCTTGAGCCCGAAGCCCTTCCGAAAATAGACCTCGGGGGCAGACTCGACGGCAGTCGGTCCGCGTGTCGGCCCGGCAGGTGCAATAACAGGGAGACCCGAAGCGGCATCTTTTACCGGTGAGTCTGGCATATCAGTGAATTTAGTGTGACACAAGAATCAATGCTGACCGCGAACGACAGCTCTGAGGTCGGCTTAAATGGCGATCGTGCAAATGGCGATCACACGAATCGCGATCATGGGAACGGCGATTACACCAATGGTGATCGATCGAACGGCGTTCATGCGATCGTGTCGCATGTCATACACCACAACGGGCGAGAGCTCATTCGTCCTCCGGCAATCGCGAAAGGCGAAGCGATCGGAGTAGTCGCACCTTCCTATTCCCCCCGCGAAGGACCACTCGAGCGAGGAGTGAAAGCTCTCAAGCGTGCTGGCTACGAAGTAATTCTCGATCCCGACATCGCGCAGCTCCGCCGCTTTCAGCGACAGGAAGACGAACGCCGCGCATCGAATTTCATGGGCATGTGGCTCGACCCGAGAATCAAAGCCGTGATCGGCGGGACCGGCGGATACGGCGCAGTGCGAATGCTGCCCTACCTCGAACCTGAAATTTTTCGGAACAATCCAAAAATTTTCGTCGGCTACTCGGACATCACCGCCTTGCACCTGTGGCTCATGCGTCAGGCAAATCTTCGAGTGTTCCACGGCCCGACCGTGGACGATCTGATTCCGATCGCCCGGGATCCGACTACGAGCTCCCTGCTCACCGCGATCACAACACCTCGACCAGCGGCTAGACTTGGTCGCGACATCGCGCGCGCAGTGAGGCCGGGCAGAGCCACTGGCCGCCTGACTGGCGGAAACTTGTCGATGGTTCAACAGACAATCGGAACGCCGTACGAGATCGACACTCGCGGTGCGATACTCTTCCTCGAAGAGACGCACGATCCGATGTCCGTCGCCGACGAGCGGCTCGTGCATCTTCGCGCGGCAGGATTGCTCCGCGACGTCAAGGGCATTGTGTTCGGGCAGCTCTCACTCGACCGGTCGGAAGAAGACGAGTTCGAGAATTTCCTGCTCGATCTCCTCGCCGACCTCGACGTGCCGATTTTGATGGACTTCCCTGCCGGCCACGAAGTCCCGAATCTGAGTTTGCCGCTTGGGACTGAAGTCGAGCTCGTCGTCGATCAGCAAACCGGCTGGCTGAGCTACAAGGAAGAGGCGCTGTCGACCAGTGAAGTGGATCCGTCTGAAGAGATGGATCTACAGGCCGAGATTCCGTTGACCACCGAGACCGTTACGCCCTAGGCGAAAGCCTCATCGATGGCCATGCACCACACGTGCAGTATCATCAAGTGCACTTCCTGAATGTGCGCGGTGTCGGTGCTCGGAACAGCGAGAAGATAATCGGCGTTACCGCCAATGAGGCCGCCCGCTCCGGTAAGTGCGACTGTCGCGGCGCCTCTCTCACTCGCAACCGCGAATGCTTTCACGACATTTTCGGACTTGCCGCTTGTCGTGAGACCAATCGCAACGTCGCCGGGCCGAGCGAACGCTTCCATCTGCCTGGAGAAAACAGCCGAATAGCCGAAATCGTTTCCGATACACGTGATCGTCGCGGCATCGCTCACGAGCGAAATCGCTGGAAGTGACTTTCGATTCGCGCGGAACCGGCCGACGAGCTCTCCGGCGAGATGACTCGCCTGGTCCGCGCTTCCACCGTTGCCAAAGCAAATGACTTTCCCGCCATGCGTGAGCGATTCGATAATGGCGCGCCCCGCCGACTCGGCCACGGATTCCAGGACCCGGCCACTTTTTGTCATGACTTCCTGTATGCTTTGGACGTACTCGGGAAAAGTTGGCTTTGTCATCGGCGGCGAAATTTACCCGGCCGTTTCCCGCCCCGCCCGCCGCGCCTGCGAGCCGCGGCAAGATCGCGTGCGCTCTGCTCGTCACGTGAAAGTGGCGGCGGTCGTTCCCCTTCATCGGCGAGCTCATCCGGAGACCAGGGCTGGTCGAGTATCTCCTGAAGCTCATCCAGAGAATCTGCCCTTATCGCGCCGCGCTGTCCGCGAATCACAACGAAGCGAAGCGGCCGATCGAGTTTTGGAAGCTCGGCTTCGCTGATCGTCCGCGCGAGCTTTTCCGGCATTCGTAACCGAGCGACTGCTTGTTTCTCTCCATCGCGATCTTCAACGTCGTAATCGATGTCGATCTCGCGATCGCGAATGTCAGCTGTGGACGGCAACGTGAAGTAACTCTCTCGAGTTGCTCTAGGAACGATTTCGTCGGGATTGAGCTTCAGTCTCGCATTACGGAAATCGTCCATCGATTTGATCGGCGCGAGCTGTCGCTCGTACCACGCTGTCAGCTCAGCAAGTCCAAAGCGCGGCGTCTGACCTCCCGAGCGCCGATACACTTCGCGAATCTCCTCGATTGCCGCGCGATTTCGCTTCACCGCGTTGTGACGCGCCTCTCCACTCGCCAACGCTTCGGCGAGCACCTGTCGCGCGCGATCCGCAATGTCCGGAAAAATTTCCAGCGGCTCAATTTCGCGGTCGAGCTCGAATCCGAAATACTCCAGGGTTCGCATGAGAAGCAGCTGTCCACCCTTTCGCTTCGGATCGTATACAATCCTCGTCTCACCGCGCGTCGCGTACTCGCGAATGAGATGCATTGGGATTTGCGTTCCTTCGACAGCGGCGCGAGGAACGCCGTTCCGGTCAGCGAAGTAGCGAATCTCTCCCGCGATTGCTCCCCAGCCTCCGCATACACTCGTCTTCGACACGCGCGCCGACTGACCATCTGCAGTTTCTTCATCGATCACGAGATCAAAAGGCATGAAGCGCGCGAGCAGCTCGGTGAATTTTGTCAGAACGTGCTCGCGCGCGAGAACCATTTTGTCGGGAAGAGTCAGATTTACCGCGCGATAAACACTGGCCATACCCAGCGCGGTGTCTTCGATCGCCTTGACGAGAACACCGCGGCGCTCTGCCCACTGCTCGATTCGCTCGTGGAACAGCTGTCGGGGTAAACCGTAAACCTCGCCGATATACCCGCACCTCTGGTAAGCCTCGGCGTAGAGATTGTACGCGGTGAGATGATCGCTACCGGGAACTAACACGCCACCGAGATCACGCTCTTCTCGAGTCATTCGGTGCAGCGATTCGAGTGAGCTCATCACTGCGAGATAGGGAACCAGATCGTCATCGGCATTTACTAATAGCTCTGCCCACGGTCGATCTACCGGCATTGCTTCTACCTGCTTGCCGTAATGGGACAGCCTGCCATTCTCGATAATTCCGCGTTGCTCGAGCAGCTCGACTGCTCGTCGATATGCAGTCCGATCGAGAGGAACCGGAAGATCCAGAGCGCGCGCGTCCACGCCGAGGTCGGCGCATGTCATCGCAACCCGTTCCGAATCGCCGGCAAGCTGAAACTCCGGCGCGGTTGGTCTCAATGCGGCGAACTGAATGTCGCGATCGGACAAAATAAAAACGCGTCCGCCTTTCACTCGTCCGTGCACGCGCCCCGCCATTTGCAGAATTTCATTCGAGCCGAGGTGCGTGCGCGTTAGAACATTTTTCCCGCGCTCGATGATATTGCTGAAGCGAGTGTCATCGATGATGACCGTATCGAGTCCGCGAACGTTGAGAGCGCTTTGACCCGCAGCCGTCATTGCGAGGAAGTATGGCTTTCTCTCTTCGGCCTCGAGGAATGGTCGAATAACTCGAATCGGCTCTCCGCCATGGTAATAGGCTGCGTTGATTCGAGGAAATCTCGACGCCACCAGCTCGGCAGCTTCTTCGACGCCGGCGCGCGTCGGCAAAAACATTCCGACGCCGCGCCGCTGCTTGATCACAGAATGAAGAAATCGATCGTCGAGAAATTCGAGCGGGTCCTTTCTTATGATCCTTACATCAGCGGCGCGCGTTGGATCGAAGGCGTAGCTCTCGAGAACTTCGGCGGCGTCGAGATATCGAGCGTAGAACGAAGGGTCGACCGTAGCTGACAGCCAGATGAACCTGCATCCCACACGTTTTCCCAACGCGAGACAAAGCTCGAGCTCAGCGGATGTCTGGTGAATCTCATCGACGACTAGCGTGTCCGTCGCGAGAATGTCTCCGTCCTGGAACCAGCGACGAGCAATGCCCGTCGTCACGATGATGACGTTCCAGCTCGGGGTCTCCGGAGTCGCTTCACGCTCGCGGTTTACGACTCCAACGCGGAGCGTCGATCGGAGGATTGTTTCGGAGATCGGCCTGACCGAAAGAGTTTTTCCGGTTCCCGTTCCAGCGACGATTCCGAATCCCTTTCCCGCCGCAGCAAGCGCGCGTATCTCACTACCGTGCTGCTCCTCGAGCAGCGTCGAGATGTGAAGCCCAAGCGCAAGCTCGATTGTCTCGCAAGCGGCGCGCGTTGGGGCGATGACGATCACTCGGCCGGTTGGTGGCTCCGCCGCGACGAATGCCGCGTGGTCGGGCGGTAAGTACTTGTCCTGGACGGTGCGCGTCACAGTCGCAAGTTGCACAAAAAAAGCCCCGGGTGGAATCGCGCCACCCGGGGCATTCAAAGAAAATCGTTAATGTTTTGGACCTTTTCCTTTTTCTGCGTGCGGCTTCATCGCATGAAAGTCTACGCTGTGCGGCTTCGGTCCCTTCACGTCGCTGTCGTAGTGAAGGCCTCTTGGTGCGTCGTGCTTGATTGGCTTGTACTTGATTGGTGCGTACTTGATCGGTTTGTACTTGATCGGTTTGTATGTGACCGCTTTGTACTTGACGGGTTTGTACTTCGGCGCTCGATAATCCGCGCGGGTTGCCCTCGCGTACTTGCAATCTTCCTTGTACCCGTTGCGGTTCGATTCGTACTTGCACAGGTCGCCGTTGGAATTGTATACCATGCCGCGACGAAGCGTGTGCGTGTTCAGCATCTGGTACTGTCCGAAATCGTTGCGACGCGCTTGCTCGAGGGTCACGTTCCCGTTCGAATCCACAAGGCGACGCACATACAAGACGTTTCCGTACTGGTCGCGACCAGCGATATGCCAGCCATAATCGGTGACTCTGGACGCGAGTCCATTACACGTCAAATCCCACCAGCTGCAGCCGGTCTGAGCGCGCGCCGTAATCGGCGCCGAAATCGCCGTCAGTGCAGCTGCTCCCAATATCAGCGCGAAGCGTTTCATGTTGTCCCTCTCCTCTGGTTTAACATGATGTTGTTATGCACGAACGCTGCCGTTGAGACGAAAAACGGGGCCAATTTCTTGGCCCCGCTCGCTTTCGCGACTCATTGTTCTTTACGGTTTGTTCTACCTTCCTCGGCGGTCGTCGCGCGGGTCATAAATCCGGTTGTTCCGCTGTCGGTTATCGACCTTCTGCTTGTCGATGACTTTCAGGTGGCCGTTTCGATCCTGGCGAGCGATCTCGATCGTTTCCTTACCGTTGCGCTCGTAAGTGTCGCGCTCGTAAATCGCGTTACCAGCCCGGTCGGCGCCGATCCGATACCAGCCGCTGTCGTTGCGTCCGTCGTTGCGTCCGCGGTTTGTATCGATCCTGCCGTTGGTTCTGGTGTTCGTGCAATTGACTTCCCACCAGCTGCAGCCGTTGTTCACTTGATCCCGGCTGTCGATTCTACCGTCGCCATTCCGATCGTAGACTCCATCGGCGGCACGGCCATACTTCCCGCCATTGCCCTTGCCCTGCGCCGCAAGCGGCGCCGAAATCGCGGCAAACGCCACGATGCCTAGCAAAAGACTCATTCGCTTCATCTATCCCTCTTGGTCTATCGACCTGGAATGAGCGACCCTAAATCGAGACCGCTCTTGCCCTTCTTCGGCTTTTTGTCATCGGTCTTCGGAACGTCATCGCCGAAAATGACGCGCCCGTTTGAAGGCCGATTACGAACTGCCGAAACGCAATCGGTTGGCGCGGGTTGTTGAGCAGGAGGGACCCCTTCAATCCAGATCCTGCACATTCCCTGCGGTGGCCGATACGCCGGCGGAACCGGCTGTTGCTTCGGCGAGGCTTTCGGGATATGCGGAATCGGAATACCGCGTGGAATCCCTTGGGCCTCCGCCGATCCACCCATCGCGAACACAGCCGCAACGAGCAGTAGCAACCGCCATCTATCCATCATCCCCGCGCGCTTCCGCGAGTAATCAAGGTTGATCATGGCCGGTTGAAAGGCGAAAGGGATGCCATACTTGGTCATGGCGTTTAAACTCTTGATCCACAAGGGCTTACGTTAGCAGCGACAGGCCGGATTGGCAGCTCGGTGTCACCCGTCTCGGACACTCCGGGGAGCGTATTTGGGACGCCCAAAACGAAGAATCCAGGAACTCGCTTATCGATGCGCACCGTCGAGCGTACGCGCAACGAGAGTTGCGATCTCTCCAGGTCTAGCGTGGCGTCCGAGTCTCGATTTTTCGAAAACCGGAACTTCATCTACGACGACTTCAAAACGGCCGCCGCGGGATGGAATCAAGTCGATCTCCGCGGCTGGATACCGCTCCTTCATCTCAGCCGCCAAACTGGCGGCTCGCGGCTCGTAGTTTCAAAGAGTGCAGTATTCAATCGAGATTTTCACTGTCTTCCTCTAAAGTTTTCGAGGTGAGCAAATATGTAATGCAATTTGGGAGCACATGCGATAGTCAGATTATGCTCGTCGAATTTGGATCCTCCAACGTCAAGCGTCGCTTGCGATTTTGCGTGGATGAAACATCAAAGACACGGCTTCAACATCATAGAGCTGACAATTGTCCTCTCCATAATCGCGATCCTTTGCGCCATCACGTTGCCGCGGGCGACGGGATTTATCGATGCAATGGAAGTGCGCGGTGCCGTCACTGAGATCGACGCACTGTTTTCATTTGCGCGACATGTAGCCATCGCTCGGGGGGTGCAATCCATACTCGACATCGATCCGGCGCGCGGTGTGATCGCAGTGCGCATTGGTCCCGATACGATGATGAAACGGGAGCTCGAAACTGCGCACGGAGTGACGCTCCAATCTTCGCGCGCGTCCATCACGTACTCTCAAACCGGAATCGGTTATGGCGCCGCTAATCTCACGCTCATCGTCGCTCGCAAGCTCGCCGCCGACACTATCGTCGTCTCCCGGCTAGGCCGCGTTCGGCACTAATGGGGCTCGACTTCTTTGAAAAACGAGAGAATTGCGTCGTTCATGATTGGCGCCGCTTCGTCGTAAATCACGTGACCGGCATCTTTGACTTTGATATGTGTCATCTGTGGCATCGTTCGGCTTAATACGTCGAGTCCCTCGCGTGACATGAATCGATCTCGCGTTCCGGACACAAGCAGACAAGGCATCGAAGGTGGATTGAACGGAGCGTCCCAGGTGAATTCGTGCAGCAGGTGACGCATAGCAATGGAGAATTCCGGAAACTGTGAAGGTGCCCAATACTCGTCGACGTCGCGATCAGTAATCTCTCGAAGCCGTCCGTTGACAACATAGAGAATTCCCTCGATCAGCCATCGACCTGTGAGCGGCGGCAGCAATGGAGTGATTGCCTCCGGTGTGAGCATACGAACCAGCGTCAAACCGGGCACTCCGAAAAATCCGACCGGCGAAGCCATCACGATGCCGCGCACGAGGTGCGGCGATGATGCAGCGACTTGTGCGCCGAGCGCGGCGCCCATGGACAAACCACAAACGAACGCAGGTGCGCCAAGCGATTCGAGAATTTCCGTCAGATGTTGCCGCATCTGCTCGAGGCGATATTCGCGCGGATCGAGCGGCTTGTCAGAGAGCCCGTGGCCTTTGAGCTCAACCGCGATGCAGTGATAGCCCGCATTCGCCAGCGGAACGAAATTCTCGCGAAACACATAGGCCGAGCATCCCCAGCCGGGCACCATCACAACGAGTGGCGCGCCATTTTCACCAGACTCCACGAGACGAATCCGAAGACCAGAGGGAAGATCGAGGAATCGTGTTTGAAGTTCAGCGCGCCCGGCCGGAAACATCGAAAGCGGATCAAGGCGATTGGAACGGATCAAAGGCACCCTCGATTCTAATCCGTTTCCATTTATCAGATCTGTTTTTACCTGATCCGACCCCGTCCCTACAATTCGTTTTAGACGATTTCTATCTCTCGGCCGATGAGCTTGCCGATGAGGCCGATGCGGAACGTTACATCGGCGAACGCGGCCGAAGTTCCTCTCACCGAGCCCCCTGAGAAATCTTCCAGCGGGAACATCGGCCATACTCGGGGATTTGCGCTGGTTGGAATATCCGTTCCCTTGTGCGGGTGCCAGATGGCGGAACGATCGCGATCGTCCTCAAACCGCTCGAACATCTTGAGCCAGTTCTCGTTGCGTCGAAGGAATCCCAGTCGCGCCATCGTCTCGAGCCACATGAGTGCGAATGGGACATCCGACTCTACCGCATTGCGATGCGGAAGCCGGTCGCCAAGTATGAAATGCGGCTGCTCGACCATCTTCTTACCGACGAGCTGGACAGAATCCTGTCGCGGATGCGGCTGGGAGATGTACGCGTAGATTCGCTCGACCTCGGAGTAATTCTCGTTCCTGAAGATCGGCATGTGCGCGAGCATCGTCAGCGCGTGAAATGATGGCGGTGTGGCTTCTGGCGCGAGAACGTGCACGTTGCCGACGCGGATCCACGGTTTTTCCGCGAGAGGAGAATTGAGATATCCGTCGACTCGCTCGAGAATTCGTCGTGCCGCGCCGCGAAGACGAGGGTCGGCTTCGTATCCGCCTTGCGCGAGCGCGGCGGCTGCAGCTTCACGAAGGAGAAGTCGGCCGCGCCGAACTGAGTCCTCGTCCTTTGCTTTCGCGCCGAGCTCGTAGAGGTACGCGGGATCATTGTCCTCGGCGAGCAGACGGAAGAGAATGCGTCGCGCGAGTGCAAGCGGTGGCGATTCACGATCCCATCCGTACTCGATGAGGCGCCGTACCGCTGGCACCGTTCCAACGTTTGCGAAATTCGCGCTCGTTTTCGCAGGGACGGTGAGCATCGAGCGATTCCACGTGCCGTCGGGCGATTGCGTCAGGGCAATTCGGAGCGCCGGGCGATACGTATATGGAAGCGATCCAAGCTCCGATACGACTGATTCGGGAAGTCGCGCTATCTCGGTGGCTGCTCGATACTTTATCGGGCCCGATGCGTTCTCGAGGACCCAATCCAGGGGAAAGCTGAGTGGCTCGCCTGCCGTTACCTGTGGTGCGAAGATGGATTCAGCAGCAAAACCGGGAGCTGTCACTGGCGGCGCTCGACGTCTGTTTGGGGTTGGAAAAAACGCCGGATGACGGCCGGATCAGGCCATCGCATTGATGGCAGGCGACGAACCAGATCGGCGGCTTTGCCCGGATTGTCGCGCGGTAAGAATAGCAGATTTTGCACCGGGCGCTAGTGAACCACCGCAAGTTACGGTGGGCCAACAAGATACGCCTTTAACAACGGAACCACAGGTTCGCGGGGAGAGGCGGGCGAGGACCCGGGCGACGGGCGAGGCGCGACAATTCGCTAGTCCGGCGCCTCGCCTCGCGCTTGAGGACCTCGCCACCCGCTGCCTCGGATTTTTAGTTCTTTTTTTTTGGTTCATCGCGGAATTCCGGGAAATGCTGCTCGGATCTTGAGGAAGAAGTACTCTTCGTCTCGAAACCCGTAAGCCATTCGTTTCATGACTTTGATTTTATTGTTGATTCCTTCGAGAAGTCCGGTGCT
>JBHELX010000038.1:0-34994 GCA_046262875.1 Gemmatimonadaceae bacterium
GCGGGGCGCTTTTTCCGAAGTTCCGTAGTGTAAAAAATCAAAAACCGCCGTTCTGCGGTTCCGGAGTTCTCGGTGCCCTCTCCGCATGCTCGTTGGCCGCGGCGCCATCATTGGCCAATACGCCGGTAGGCTGATGGATCGTACCTCGCGCAAGATACAAAACAGCAATGAAGACCAAGCCAAGTGCGAATCCAAAGTGCCGCTCGACGACGTAGGTATTGAGCGTCCATATGCCAAATGATTCGTTCGGCGTAAGCCCGATGAAAGTTCTCGTCCCGAAGAACTCGGCTACTCCGTGAAGCCTCGCAACGTAAAAGAAGAAAGCGGGCGAGCTCCGCAACAGAAAAAACAGGACCGCGATTGCGCCGACGCGTCTGTCTCGGCCGATCACTGCACCAAGCGCGTAGAGAAGGAGAAGCGCGGACGCGAATGAAAGGATCGATGGCAGGTTGAGCGCCCAATCGAGTCGCAGTCCGAGGAACTCCAGATTGCCGACGAGAAAATAGAACATGAAGTGATAGCGGATGTCGGTTCCCGCGTAGGCGATGTACCCGGTGGGGAAATTCCGTCCCTCGGAAAACGAGCGCGCCATACCGAGGTGTATGTTCAAATCGCCGAATGCAGTTCGCCCAAGAACGAGCGTAGAGCCCTCCATTCGAGCTGTATGGAACATGATCGCAGTGCCGATCGCGAGCCCGATGACTGCGACAGCGATGTCCATCCATCGCCAATCAGTGTTAATGGTCAGCGGTTGTCTCAACTTGTGGCGTCGCATGACTCGAGCAATGAGCGCGAGCGCCACCACCGTCATGACGATTGCATTTGCATACGCCATTGAACTTGCGGACGCACGGAACGCCCAGGCGACGAGATACGTCGCCCACGTCATCAGCAGGTTACCGATGAGAAAAGCCGCAGGCCCGGCGATCACCCAGGAAGCGATTGGTCTGCGCTCGTTTGCCTCTGCCGCGCCGGTCAGCGACGGAAGCATCGTCGCGCATAACTCAGCCCCAATTGCGCTGGCCAGCGCGAGATATAACAACGCAAGCATCAGTAGGTTTCGAAGTAGAGTTTTTGATTCTGGAACGAAACGCTGTCAATCACTGCCAGCGCGTCGAGCCGATCAGGCGAAATGAATAGATAGCGGCCGGGTCGTCCTCGAAATGCCTCGACCGTTCGCGGCATCGTCGACTCCCAGACGAAATAATATTTTCCGAGTCGCGTGAACACATCCATGCCTACATCGTAGAGATTCTTCGGGGCCCGCTGAAATTCGCGCGGAGACATTGGAGCGAACGCGGCAACGTAGATGTACGGCACGGAAACGTAGCGCTGAACGAAGATCGCATCATACTGAGACTGGTACGTGCCGGCTTTGCGCGCCATGTCAACGCCGATCTTCTGGAACGAGAGCTCGCGGAAGTATTCGCTTCTTGTGTACCGGTATGCGATCAGAGCGAACGTCAAGACAACTCCGGCGACTGTCGCCGGATAAAACACGCGGGTGCGAAGCCGCCGATTGCTGATGAGACTCGCGAGAATGATTACTCCAGCAGACGAGAAGAGGGGCGTCAACACCGCCATTGCTGACGCCCGCATGGTGGCGGGGTTGTCAGTTGTAACGGCGGCCGGCAGCAGCGCGATAAAGAACGCGATGTAGACATGCCACCTGTCACGCGATTGGCGCGCGACAAACGCCAGCCCCACTAGTCCCACATAGAAAAAGAGAATCTCAATTGGATTCAGCCGTGCGACAGTGAGACCGCGAAGCATCCGCGGCACGAAAAGATAGTGCGGCCCGATGTTGAGAAAAAAGTTTTGAACGACTGCGGCCGCGTACGAGAGTGGGCTTCGCGAAGGAACCGACAATACGCGCGCCCGAGCCGCAAACCGAGCGGGCTCCTGCAAGAACACAATGATCTGCGGAAGTGCACCAACGAACGATGCCGCCGCGAAGGAGAAAACCGAGCGGAGCTTCTGCGCGGAGTTTCGGAGAAGGTCGATTACAATGACGAGAGCTAGAAGAGGTGCGGTGAGCTTCGTCGCCTGATAGCAGTTTGCGGAAAGTCCGGTCGCGAGACCGAGCCACACCAGCTGTGATGTTGTGAACCCGCGCTTTGCGGCGCGCTGCCAGAGAAAAAGAATCAGTATGAGGAAGAATCCGGGAAGACTTCCTGCCTCATGCGCCATTCGCGAAAACTGGATGGCCAGGGGCGAGAGCGCCGCGAATAAAAGAGCAAAGAATGCAAAGAGCTCTCCGGCCATCTCACGCGCGAACAAAAAGATCAGCGCCAGTGAAATTGTCCCGAGAATCGCAGCGGGAATTCTTCCGGCGACGACGGAGAATCCAGTGAATCGCTGTGGAATCGCCGCGAGCCAGGCATATAGACTCGGCCGATAGTCGCGCTCGCCAAACGCGCGCAATACCAGCGGGTAGCTTTCTCCGAAACGATCTGCGCCGGTTTCGGCTATCGAGTAACCATCATAGATGTTCGACAGCTCGTCCTGCTGTACGCCGAGAGGCGCGGCATCGAGTTTGTAGAAACGGAGAAGTCCGCCCACAATAAACAGCGCGATCAGCGCAAAACGTCTTGGCATCCCCCAAAAATGACAACAATTACCCGCGCGCGACACCAAATGGTCATCTGCATTTCGCTGCTCACTGCGATTTGCACCACGACCGCTGCAGCACATGGTCGAGAGGGAGCTCTCCCATGTTGCACGCCGGCCGAGGTTTCAACTCTTCGCGATTTGGTCTACATCGCGCGTAAAGCGGATCCTCCCGGGGATATTGACCGTCGTCTCGCTGCTTTGTCCCAGGCACTCGCCGCTGGCACGTACCGAACGTGGACGGATCCTGATCGAGGTCTCGTACTCGGCTACGTCGCGCGGACAAGCGACGGCGTGTACTGGCGCGCGCTGATCAATTCTTTTGCCGCCGACATCGGCGTGACCGTCAAAACAGCGAGCGATTTGACCGAAGTGATACCGTCATTACCGTCGAAAACGTTCGAAGCTGGCTCTTCAATTTCGCTTCGCGCCGAACCCTATTGGGCAGTCATCGAGCTGAACGGATCCGACGGAGGGTTGCGTTTGCTACAGAACTTCAACGCTTCCGGTACGATTCATCTTCCGTGGACAGCCATAGGGGCGGATTCGCATGGAGCATGGAGCTACGCCTGGCTCCCAGCGGCAGATGGGTCGTCGCCCGACCAGGCCTCAGGGCAGGGAACAGGGAATTACAACCTCTCGAGTGAAGCCGCGCCATTCTATCGCGGACAGACGCTGGTGATCGACGGCGGATCTCAGGCGCCCTTCGACTACGCGACAGGAACGATACTCTCGTACAAACGACATGTGTTGATTGCGTCGCAGCGGCCGGGATGGCCGATCTATTTCGCGGTTTCTCCGTCGCGACCGAACGGATTGCCCGAGAACAAAGCCGTGATGAAGCTCGATGCGGACGGCGGTGCAAACCCCATCAACATCGTTGTCGGTGGAGTGCTTCGAAAGGTCGTTCCGTGTACGATCAACGGGATGAATGTTCTATGCTTTCAGTGAGCAGCTGTTGGCGCGAAAGCTCGTAGACCGTGAACTGATCGTTCACGAAAACCTGCTTCACGGAATTAGGTCGCTCCCGCTCCACCTTGTTGACAAAAGCGGAGTCCTGTGCTGACAGCTTGATCGAAGCGATGTACGTCGCGTGAATTTTCCGTATGAAGTCCCACGGGTCGGCTGGGATGGTTCTCGTGTAGATCGCGGCTTTTCTGTTTGTATAGAGGGCCAGTGCCCTCGGCGCCTTGAATATCACAACGGCATCGCGGGGAGTTGAACGGCGAAAAAAGGTAAACAGGCTCTGTGCACTCTGGCTCTCGACACGGGGAGGAAGCGGCGTTCTTGTGACGGCCGAGTAGCCGGCGATGTACATGCCGATTACGGCGACTGCCGCACCAAGCTCGAGCGTATAACCCGCTTTTCCCATCCGATTCGCGACCGTTTTCATTCCGAAAACAACAAAAAACAGGTAGTGCGGAACCGCGGGTATCAGGTAGCGAAATCCCTGATCATGCATCCAAAGCCAGCGTGAGACGACCATCGAGGCCGCGACGGCCGCAATGTAAAAAGCGAACACGATCACTGGAAGGAAACAGCGTTTCGACCAGCTTTGGATCAGTCCAACCACAGCGAAAAAACTCGCTGCCACAAACGTCACCGCAGTCGCGGCGGAGTTGAGGCCGGCGTCGAACAATGGCATGAAGGCCGTGCTGCGCACGACAATCTCCCCCGCCACGCGCGGTGAATTGAGCGAAAGCTGGTCCATGTAGGACGCGGGACTCTGTAGCGCAATTGCCTGAAGGATGCAGAACACTGCGAAAACGGCGAGCGCCACAAATGTTGAGCGTTGCCACCGCCGAGTGTATAGCTCTGTTGCAACAAAAGCTGCGGGTAGTACGAGGCCGAGTGTCCGCGTGGCGTACGCGGCCCACCATGCGATGGCCAGTAAGATTGCATCACTCGTCGACATTTGCGCTGTAAGAGCGCGCTGCATCAGCCACATGCTGAGAAAGAAAAAACAGAAAAACGGCAAGTCAGATAAAACCTCGTTCTTGAAATCCCAGAAGAAGGGATTGAAGCCGATCAAAGCGACGACGGCGAGCGCTGATTCCGGTGAGTCCCAGCGTTTAACGAGCGAGGCGACAAACAGCAGGCCAACAACGAGGCTCAAAACCATAAGAGCTTTCATCGCAGAATAGTCCAAGCCGCGAAGTGCGTAGATCGGCGCCAGCAGGAGGGGGAGACCGGGTGGATAGGCCGGTGGACCGATCGGTTCATCCTTGTTGTAGACGTATCCGGTTTCCGCGTACGGTCGGCCCTCGACGAGGTTTCTCGCGTGAGCAATGTACCCTGCGAAGTCGTCGCCCCATCCGTGCCCTGGCGTTATCGTAACCAGCTGAAATAGCGCGATGACACACAGCAGCGCGATGAGCCACGCGTGCCATCGATGCGACACACTTAGAGTCAAATCGCCGCTAAGTCTACAGACGCCACTTCGTTCGCTGACAATCGCGAATCAGTTTCATCCGGTGATAGCGCTATGCCTGGCGGCACCGGCGCGGAGGCGCTGCTTCTGGACGGAAGGATCCGGTCACGTATTCTGAGCACCGGCAGCTCGATGAGCGCGGCAGCTGTGATCCCGACAACCACGCTTCCAAAAAAATAGAGAGCTAACGGAACAAGCCACGCACTCTGTGGGACATGCAACCTAACGATTAAGTGATCGACAGCGATTCGCCAGGGAAAATGCCACAAGTAGATCGAATAGGATGCGACGCCGATCCGCCCGAAGAACAATGCCGGGATCGAAGGGCGAATGCTTCGCAGCAGTATTAGGAGAAGCAGCGCGCCGAACGTGAGATATAGTACGACAAACCCGAGCGTCGCCATGACTACGGCGTTCCAACCGACGAAAAATGTTGGTAATGAAATCGACACGAGGATCGTGAGAATTCGACGATGCCGCGTTACGAAGCTTCGAAGTAGATCACCTTCAAACGCCCAGAGATAACTCAGCAGCACTCCGGAAAAGAGCTCGTCGATTCGTAGATGTGTGGCGATCATCCAAAGGGGACGTCCGCTTCGGTAAGCAGCCCAATATGTAAGTGCGCGGCCAATCAGACAAAAAGCTGCGACGAAAAAAAAAGCGGGAACGAGGGGATGAAAAACCGTCTTTCCCGATGGGTCCGTTTCACGCGCGCGACTCGCCATAAGAAATAGGGCGCCAGTAAGCAACAGATAAAAATGCTCTTCTACTGCGAGCGACCAGGTGTGCCCCCACACAAGCGCCAGATAATTCTGAAGAAAGAATGCCTCACCGAGGAAGCCTTTCAGTGTGACAGACCACCATCCTCGGATCCCGTAGACAATCGTGACGGCGAGCAGCACATAGAAACCCGGATAAATCTTGAGGCCTCGGCGAATGAGAAAACGCCCCGGTCTCAGGCTCCTATAGCGCTCGTATTCGGTGAACAGAAGGGACGAGACCAGAAAGCCGCTCAAGACAAAAAAAAGGTCGACACCGATGAAACCACCGCGCTTCGCAACTACAAGGACGTCTTTGATTGTCTGCGGCGTGGATGCAGGAGGGAGAGCATGCGCGAAAAGCACGGCGAGAACTGCGATCGCCCTGAGTATATCGATGCCGAGCAGTCGGTTTTTCGTGCGCACCTTACTAGCCAGCTTCAGCGAGTGCTCGGCGATTGTCAAGGTTGTATCTTTGTCGCGATGATCGAAACACTGAAAGTGCGTGACCAGCTCCTGGCTGTCATCGTGTACAACGATTTCAATAAGCCGGGCATCCATTTCTTTACGCCAAACGACCTTTCCCAGCAGCTCGCTTACATGCACCATCCGGCAGGAAAGGTCATCGATCCGCACGTCCACAATCCCGTCAGCCGCAATGTCCAGTACACCCAGGAAGTTCTCTTCATCAAACGTGGACGCATTCGCGTGGATTTCTACAATAACGACCGCAAATACATCGAGAGCCGGATACTTCAGGGCGGGGACGTGATTCTTCTCGCGACGGGTGGCCATGGCTTCGAGGTCCTCGAAGAAATCGAGATGATCGAAGTCAAACAAGGCCCCTACGCCGGCGACCAGGATAAGACTCGGTTCGACGGAATATCCGTGGACCAGGTGACGATCGGAGAAGGGAGCATCGGGTGAGCGGGTTCATTCCGGTCAATGAGCCCGTACTCGACGGGAACGAAAAAAAATATCTGGCTCAGTGCATCGACAGCGGCTGGATTTCTTCGGAGGGTCCGTTCGTCCGCGACCTCGAGGTGAAATTCTCCGAGCGGGTCGGACGAAAACACGGCGTTGCCGTTTGCAACGGATCGGCCGCGCTCGATGCAGCAGCAGCTGCGATCAAGCTCGGAAAGGGCGACGAGGTGATCATGCCGACTTTCACGATCATCTCGTGCGCATCGGCAATCACTCGTCTCGGCGCCACTCCCGTTCTTGTAGACTGTGACGCGAAAACGTGGAATATGGATCCGTCGGCAATCGAGGCTCGCATCACGCCGAAAACGAAAGCGATCATGGTTGTCCATCTCTATGGGCTTCCGGTGGACATGGATCCGGTTCTCGAAATCGCGAAGCGTCACGATCTTCAGATCATCGAAGACGCAGCGGAGATGATCGGGCAGACGTATCGCGGGCGCCCCTGCGGCTCGTTTGGTGCTCTCTCGACGTTCAGCTTCTATCCGAACAAGCACATCACCACCGGCGAAGGCGGAATGATCGTCACCGACGATGACGCGCTCGCCGAAGAGTGCAGGTCTCTCAGAAACCTTTGCTTCGCGCCGCCGCGGAGGTTCGTTCACGAAGAGCTCGGCTGGAATTTTCGAATGACGAATCTCCAGGCGGCCGTCGGAGTCGCACAGCTCGAGAGGCTCGACGAATTTGTCGCGCGCAAACGACATTCGTTCGGGCGCTACATGGAGCTGCTCGACGGAGTCAAGGGAATACAGCTGCCGGTTGCGTGCACCGAGTACGCCGACAACATCAATTGGGTTTTTGGAGTTGTGCTCGACGATGACGTTTTCTTCGACGCACACGACGCGATAAACCGATTGGCCAATCTCGGCGTCGGAACGCGTCCGTTTTTCTGGCCGATGCACGAGCAGCCGGTTTTTCGAAGACAGGGAATGTTCGCTGGCGAGCGATATCCGAACGCGGAACGAATCGCGCGCCGAGGATTCTATTTGCCGAGCGGGCTCGCGATTACAGATGAGCAGATTGTGCGAGTGGTGGACGCAGTCAAACGGATTCTGGCTTGAGCGTATTCGCAGCATATTCGCGCTACTACGATCTTCTCTATCGCGACAAGGATTACGCCGGGGAAGCGCGCTACGTTGCGTCATTGATCAAACGGCACGCAGAAGGTGCGACCAGAGTCGTCGAGATCGGATGTGGCACAGGCGGTCACGCTCGCGAGCTTGCGGGCCTCGGTTTTTACGTGAATGGCGTCGACCGAAGCGCGGGAATGCTCGAGGCAGCAGAAGCGAAACTCGATAGCGTTGAGCCCGAGATACGCGCGCGGATGAGATTTTCTCAAGGTGATGCGCGCTCGGTTCGCCTCGGGGAAAGTGTCGATGCCGTGATCTCGCTATTTCACGTGATGAGTTACCAAACGTCGAACGCTGATTTAATGGCGGCCTTTGCAACTGCAAGAGCCCATCTGAATCCGGGCGGCGTTTTCATTTTTGATTGTTGGTATGGGCCCGCGGTTCTTGTCGAGAGGCCCGCGGTCACGGTGAAACGCCTCGAGGACGTCGCCGTTTCGATTACCAGAATCGCGGAGCCGACCATGAATTCGGCGCAGAACACGGTCGACGTGAACTACACCGTTCTGGTTTACGATCGAAAGACTGCGCTCGTCGAAACGCTCCGGGAAACGCATCGCATGCGGTACTTGTTCCGCCCGGAGATCGAGCTTCTCCTGGATGCTAACGGTATGTCGCTCGTTACCTCTCATGAATGGATGACGGAAAACCCGCCGGGCCCACATACGTGGGGCGCGTGCTTCGTCGCGCGGGGATGAAGCGTGTTGGAGTTCTGCTCACGGCCGGCCCCGGTGGAGGAACGTATCAGTACACGCAGACGATTCTCGATGCGATGCTCACTCTGCCCCGCGATCGCTACTCGCTCGTCGCGGCGTACATCGATCCGCTCTGGCTGGACGAGCTTACGGCGGACGTCGAACGTCTCGCTCTTCATGACTCTAGATGGAATCGCGCGCTCAATAAGGTGTGGCACACATCGCATTTGCCGATTTCAATTTGGCGTAACACTGCCGCACGGCTCGACAGCAACATTCGCGCATTGATGAGCCGACACGCCGACCTCTGGGTTTGTCCGAATCACGATCGTTACGCCTTTCGCGCGCCAGTACCGACCCTCGGGACGGTGCACGATCTGATGCATCGCTACGAGCGGTCATTTCCCGAGGTATCGCAAGACGGAGAATACGAGCGGCGTGAATTTCATTTCAGCGAGACCTGTCGTTGGGCGAAGGGAGTTTTGGTCGATTCGGAAGTAGGGAAACAGCAGCTGCGTGAGTCATATGACATTGCCGAGTCGCACGTTTTTGTTTTGCCGTACGTCGCGCCGCGCTACATGCGGGAGACTCCAACTTCAGATTCGCAATTCGAAGCCAGATACAAACTGCCTGCAAAATTCTTTTTCTATCCCGCGCAGGCATATCGCCATAAGAATCATCGTGCGCTCGTCGAAGCGATTGCGCTAATGAAGCACACGCACCCCGACGTGCAACTCGTACTTGTAGGAGCCGCCGAGCGAAACGGATATAAGGATTTGCGGGCACTAATCGAGGCGAGTGGACTGAGCAGCTACGTGCAGTTTCTCGGATACGTTCCCGACGCGGACATGCCAGGATTCTACAAGCGAGCGCGTGCGCTTGTCATGCCAACGTTCTTCGGACCTACAAACATTCCGCCACTGGAAGCATTCGTGGTCGGATGTCCGGTTGCGACGTCGCGCATCTACGGAGTTCCCCAACAACTGGATGACGCGGCGTTGCTATTCGATCCCCGGTCGGTCGAGGAGATTCATGATTGTCTCGTGAGATTGTGGACGGACGATTCACTTTGCGCAGATCTCGCCGAGCGTGGGCGAGATCATGCACGAAAATGGGGGCCGGAACAATTCGCAGCGCGATTCCGCGAAATCGTAGGCGCGCTTACATGAGGCCGGCGCCTGTGAAGCAGTCTCCGCGACCGTTTGTCTCGGTAATCATCCCCACTTACAATCGTGCGCAGCGACTGAGGTCGACGGTCGAGAGCTTCATCGCCCAGAGTTATCCATCCGATCGTTTCGAGGTCATCCTCGCCGACAACGCTTCGACCGACGACACGCCGGCCGAGATCGGGAGACTCGCAACCGAGTTCCCGAGAATCCGTGGATTGGTAGAGACGCGTCGCGGCGCACACTGGGCGAGAAACGCTGGCGCGACAGTATCCCTCGGTGAAATTCTTTACTTCACGGACGACGACATGCTCGCCGATCCGGATTTATTGTGGAACATCGTCGAGCCCTTTTCGATGAAAGCCGATATCGCGTCTGTGACAGGGCGCGTCATTCCACGGTGGGAAACCGAGCCGCCGGTGTGGGTCCTGGAGCATTGTCGCAACGCACTGCTCAGCCTCAACGACCGCGGCGATGCGCTCATTGTGTCCGACGATGATCCTGGAATATTCAGCTGTCATCAGGCAATTCTGCGCGACGTTTTCTTTCGCGCGGGCGGCTTTAACCCCGATACAAACGCCGGCGAATTCGTTGGCGATAACGAAACGGGATTGAACATCAAGGTTCGCAAGCTGGGCTATCGCTTCGCGTATGTGGGTGAAGCGGTGACACATCACATCATTCCCGCTTCACGAATGACGCAGGCGTATCTCAACAGCCGGCTTGCCGATCAGGGCTATTGCGACAGCTACACTGCGTATCGCGAAATTCGTCCTGGCGCGTTCAGGCTCATTCGGAGAATCGCGGCGAACGGATTGCTTACCGCAGCGACTGTCTCAAAGGCGCTGGCGCTGCGGGCCGCGGGAAATTCCCGATGGAGAATTGATCTCGCGCGCCTCTACTACTACCGAAACCGCGCGCGATACGACGCCCGGCTCTTGTTGCACGAAAGCTGGCGAGAGTTCGCGCTGATAGACGACTGGATCACACACGACGCCAACACCGCCGCTTATCCGAACCACCGGAGCGGCACCGAGTGAAGCTCGCCTATGTGACTACGTACGATGCCGCCGATCCCACATTCTGGTCGGGGACAGCTCATCACATCGGCAAGGCAATTGAAGCGCAGGGAATCGACGTGTCGTACGTCGGCCCGTTAGAGGATCGAGGGGATAGCGCACTCTCGCTGCAACGATTGGTCGCGCGAGCAAGAGGGAAACGCGTTCTGCCCGAGCGCGATCCGCAGGTTGCTCGCGGATACGCTGAGCAAGTCGAACAGAGGCTCACTGGCGTTGACGTCGACTGGATTTTTTCTCCCGGCACAATTCCAATCGCGGAAGTCGGAGGAACGACGCCGGTTGCGTTCTGGACGGACGCGACGTTTGCGCAGATGGTCGGTTTGTATCCGGAATTCCAGCATCTTACAACCATGACCATCGAAAATGGAAACCGGCTCGAACGATTAGCCCTGAGCCGCGCGAGTGTCGCGATCTACGCCTCTGACTGGGCTGCACAATCGGCAATTCGTGATTATGGCGCCGATCCCGCCAAGATAAGAGTGATCCCGTTCGGAGCGAATCTTCCCGTTGCGCGAAGCGACGTCGAGATAGATCGCATCATCGCGAATCGCCGAGGGGATTTGTGTCGCTTGCTGTTTGTCGGTGTCGATTGGAAACGGAAGGGAGGTGATCTAGCACTTCGAATCACGAAGCGGCTGAACGATCGCGGAATTCGAGCGGAGCTGACGATTGTCGGCGGCACACCCGAAGTACCGGAGAAAATGAAGGATCTCGTGAACGTCGCTGGATTCGTCTCGAAGAGCACAGAGCAGGGGCGAGAGACGCTTCAGCAGATGTTCGCGGCCTCGCATTTTCTGCTGATGCCATCGCGCGCCGAATGTTTTGGAGTCGTGTTCGCCGAAGCGGCCGCGTTTGGCGTTCCGTCGATTGCTACGAATGTTGGGGGAATTCCGGCGGCTGTTCGCGACGGAGTGAATGGTTTCACATTCCCGCCCAGCTCCATTGTCGAAGATGCGGCGAATCGGATCGCCGATCTGTGGGGCGACTCGCGTCGTTATGACGAGCTGTGTCGGTCGGCCTTCGAGGACGCGCGTGTCAGGCTGACCTGGGAGGCGTCCGGAAAAAAAGTGGCGCAGCTTCTTGCTGAAATGCATCCGTCGCACACCGTACTCAGACCCACTCCCGCTCAAGGAAAAATCGAAGGTGGTCGCCGAACGCGCGGTGCGAGAAAAACCGGCTCGGCGTCGAAGCCTCTTGTCACGGTCGTCACAGTAGCTCGAAATGCTGCGCAACAAATCGAACAGACGATGCAGGCAGTGTTGGCCCAATCGTATCCGAACGTCGAGTACATCGTAATCGACGGCGGGTCCACCGACGGAACGCTCGACGTCATTCGTCGATACGACGATCGCATCGACTACTGGATCAGCGAGCGTGATGCCGGGATTTACGACGCGATGAACAAAGCGGTGGCGCTGGTCTCAGATCCCGACGCATTTGTTCTCTTCGCAAACGCGGGGGATCGCCTCGCAACGAGCTTCGCGCTGGAAAAAGCTATCTCGCTCGGCGGTGGCGCCGATTTGATTTACGGGAAGATGCGTCTTACCGACGGCGACGTAGCAGGCATTCAGGGACGTGAAGTCGACGCGAACGATCTCGCGCGGCAAACGCTATGTCATCCGGCGACATTGATGCGTCGCCGAATCTTCGACGACGTCGGGCGGTTCGATACGAGCTTTCGAATCGCGGCCGATTACGATCTCATCGTCCGATCGTTTAAGCATCCTGTGAAAACAAAATTCGTCGATGAGATAATCGCGGAGATGCGTATGGGAGGCATGAGCGAAGATCAATTCATGCTGTCGTGCAATGAACGAAAAAGAGTGGTGCGCGAGCGGTTCGACATGCCCGCTCGACTGGCCGGCGTATGGCAGGTTAACTTGTATGACATTCCTCGCAACGCCGCGCGCCAATGGCTCGGTCGAGCCGGCCTGCTGCGCCACTGGCGAGCGCTCAAGCGCTCGTAGTCGCTCCATGGGACTCCAACTTTCTGTGATCGTTCCCTCCCACAAGCGTGCTGAGCCTCTCGAGCTTTGTCTCGAGGACTTGTCGTCGCAGCAGGGCGGAGCGTCACTCGAAGTGGTGCTCGTCCTTCAGTCGTATCCTGACGGTGCAGTCGAGCGCCTCAGGCGCACGTTCGCAAATCGGCTGCAGCTTCAGATCGCCGAATTTCCGCACGGGCTGGGCACATCGCGCGCGAGGAATACGGGTCTCGAAATGGCGCGCGGAGACATCGTCGCATTCCTCGACGATGACGTCCGTGTCCCACCGCGATGGGTAACCGAGATGATTTCATTTTATGACGATCCCAGGATCGGTGGCGTCGGTGGATTCGTCGATCATCCCGGTCACTACAACGTTGCGCGCAATGCGATGTATCGCGTGCTCGGCCTCACCTCCAATCGATACAAGCTGGACTGGGGCGGCTTCAATGTCGGCCCAGCGAATCATCCGCGCGAAGACCAACCTGCTGCGTGGTTGAGCGGCGGCAACATGTCGTTTCGACGCGAAGCAATCAACGCGGTCGGCGGTTTCGATGAAGCACTGGGCAGCTTCTGGCACGAAGATGTCGACGTAACGCATCGAGTCGCGAAATCGGGATGGAAAGTCATTTCTTCCCGGAAGCTCGCGATCGAGCATTATCCAAACACGATCAATCGTCCTCCGTTGTACGCGCAGATGCGCGAGCGTGAACGCTCGCGCGTTCTGTTCGTATGGAAGGCGATTGGTGACGAGCCACTCTGGCGAGTACGCTGGGCGACGCGACTTGTTCTTCACGCACTCGCGATGTCGGTCGTCGGGATTGCCAAGGGAGATCCAAGGATTCCATACAACGTTTTGCGAGGCGGATGGGAAGGGTACCGCGGTCTTCCCGCTGCGCGCGCCGCAAGCGCCAGGCGAATGGAGTCGATCGGCTGATGGCCGCCGCGGTGACAGTTCTCATTCCGACATACAATCGCATACGCGCATTGGAGGCGGTTTGGCCGTCGTATTTTTCGCAGCCTGATGTTGAGCGCGTGATCGTGATTGACGACGGGAGCACTGACGGGACGAGCGAGCGGGTTGCCGAGCTCGCGCGAACTGCGCCGATTCCGGTGGATGTCGTGCGTCACGAGGTACAACGGGGTCAGCCAGAGGCGCGCCGAACCGGAATCGCTGCGACTACAACCGAATGGGTTCTTTTCGGCGAAGACGATGTTTGGCTTGCGGACGACTATTGCTCGACGCTTTTGCGCGAGGTCGGCGAGCTCGACGCATCGGTAATCGCGGGGAGGTTGGTGACTGCGTTGGTACCGGGAGAGTTTTCACGGCAGCTCCTCATCGATCCGCCTTCATCGATTCGCGACGCGAGTGAAGTGTTCGACATGGCTTCAATGGACGCCGATTTTTCTGCGCGCACCCGGGCGCCAATTCCCGCGCCCTTCGTTCACTCCATTGCGCTCATTCGCCGGGATCTATTCGATGCGGTCTCGTTCGACACGTGGTACGAGGGAAATTCGTGGCGCGAGGAAACCGATTTCTATCTTGCTGCCAACTCGCTCGGCGCTCGCGCATTCTTTTCTCCGGATACGGTTTGCTTTCATTTGCGAGGTCCGATCTGCGCGGCGGGCGGGCAGCGGATAAATCGTCTCGTTTTCGAGTATCTCGTTTGGCGCAACACGCGACATCTTTTGTCAAAGCATTGGGATTATTTGCGGCGATCGTATGGATTGAAAGGCTCGAGGTTCATGTGGATGCTCAAGTATTACGTTCGACGCCAAGCCGGCCAGATGAGACGAATCGCGCGAACGGGGCTGAGGTCGACGTATGACGGATAGTGCGCTTCCCGCGCTCGAATCCCACGCGATCGCGCCATCGCGCGCGCTTCCGTTTCCGGGACTGGTTGGAATTTTTCTCGGGGCATCGCTCTGCCTTCATCTGGCGGGCGCAGTCTATTTTGCGTTCGGTGATTCTCTTCAGGCAGCCGTTAGTGTCCTTTTCGGTCAGTTTCTCCTCGGTCTTTCGATTCTCAGGCTCGTCGACGGCGCGTTTGTATTTCAGGACATAAGGCTGTTCTTCCTGATCTTCTTCTTCTTTTATGGCGCGACCTTGCCGATGGTCGTGGCATTTGGTCTTCAGGGAGGCACAGCGGGACTAGCGGGTGCGGCATTCATGTACGCGACTGGAATGTTCGCGTTCAACTTCGTTCAATGGTGGTATCGCCAACCATGGCATGATGTACCGCCCGAATCCTTTGCCCGGTATCGACCCTCGTTTGCGAATGCGGTTCTGGTTTTTCTTGGTTTTGTGTGGATCATCTCTTACATCAAATCCCGCAGCATTCCGCTGAGCGGAGGAATCGACCGTGACAGGGCGAACTGGGTAGCGACGCAAGTCTGGGTGGTTTCGATGTTCGCCATGAACGGCCTTGTGATGTACGGCTTCATTGGGTGGAATCAGCTTACACGTAAAGCCAAAGTAGTACTCGTTCTCACGGTGATTTCATTCGTCCTGCTTCAGATATCTTTCGGAAATCGTCGCGACTTCCTGCCGATGCTCATCTTCCTCGCCGGCGTGACCGCCGCACGGCGTCACTCTGTGATTCGTTTCTGGACGGTTCTGCTGGGTATCCTCGCGTTCGCCGGACTCACGATCCTTGGAATACTCCGACAGGTCATTGCTGCTCCAGTTCTCCTCGCCAGTGATCCGGTGACGATTCTCGTCACGCAGAGCGAGTTCGTCTCACCAATCCAAACACTTATCTATTACGTCGCGAAGCCCCATGCCCTACGCTTCGGCTGGACGTACCTCACGGCACCGCTGCTGCTCATACCACGAGCGTTCTGGCCGGGAAAGCCGGAAAGCTTGTCGCTGCAGTTCATGCGCGACGCATTCGGAACGACCGAGATAATGGGCTACGCCTATACGCCGGTCACGGAGGCAGTTCTCAATTTCGGCCTGGTCGGACCTGCGATCTTTTTCGCGATTCTTTCTATCCTGATGGTCAAGCTCGTCAAGAACGCTGATCTCCGCCCCGGGTTGTATTTCATCTGCTTCTCGGTCGTCGTGGATTTCAATCGCGGCGACGTTCCCGGGACATTCTACCAGGTCGTATGCATTGGTGCCGCGTTCTGGTTTATGCATTTCCTGTCGAGAGTTCGGTGGGCGCCGAGGATTCTTCGCGCCACGTTCCCGGAAGCGCCGCCTGTGAACGACTGAGAAAATGCTGATCGCGCTGAATCTTCTCTACTTGATCCCCGGTGTTGTCGGGGGCACGGAGACTTACGCGACATCGCTCATTCATGCTCTCGCAAAGGTCGATGGCGAGAATGACTACGTGGTGTTCGTCAACAAAGGCGCAGCTGATCTCGAGGTAACACCCGGCCCCAACTTCCATCGCGTCGTGTGCCCGTTCATCGCCCTTCGCCGGGTCGTTCGGTATGGCTGGGAGCAAGCGGTTTTCCCCTTCCAGCTTCGCCACCGCCGCCCCGATCTCCTGCATTCACTCGGTTACGTTTCTCCGCTTGCGGGACCAGGTCCGCAGGTAGTGACAGTACCGGATCTCAATTACATCCGCCATCAAGGTCGTCACACCGCCGCAGGCCGTCGCGTCCTGCGGTTTTTTGTCGAGCAGACCGTGAAGCGCGCCGATCACGTAATAACGATCTCTGAATTTTCGCGCGATGAAATCGTGCGGAACCTCGAGATTCCGGAAGACAAAGTGACGGTCACGCACCTCGCGGGAAGGGACTCTTTGAATGGCGCCGGCGGCGACGAGAATGTTCCGGCGATTCCTCCACCATACATCATGGCGTTCAGCAGCCTAAGCGCGCACAAGAATTTGCCGCGTCTGGTAGCAGCGTTTCACAAGATCATCGACGTTGTCCCGCACTCACTCGTGCTTGTCGGCCACATGCCCGAGAATCCGGAATTTCGCGCGGAGCTCGAGGGAGCAATCGGCGATCGCGTCAAATTCACCGGCTACGTTCC
This sequence comes from Gemmatimonadaceae bacterium, assembly GCA_046262875.1. Classification (GTDB taxonomy): domain Bacteria; phylum Gemmatimonadota; class Gemmatimonadetes; order Gemmatimonadales; family Gemmatimonadaceae; genus UBA4720. Next base: position 16,818 of record JBHELX010000038.1, read on the forward strand.
GGACGATCAAGTCGAGTCATTGATGAAGAACGCATCTCTCTTTGCGTTTCCTTCTCTTTACGAGGGTTTCGGTCTTCCGATACTTGACGCTCAACATGCGGGTGTGCCGGTGACATGCTCCTCAGTTGCGGCCTTGCCTGAAGTCGCAGGCGATGGCGCATACCTGTTCGATCCATTGTCCGTCGATGAAATGGCGGACGCACTCAAAGCGTGTCTCGTTGATCTGGACCTGCGTTCCTCGCTGATAGAAAAAGGCTTCCGCAACGCCGCGCGGTTTTCCTGGGACAAAACTGCGCGCGAGACTCTTGCCGTGTATTCGGCCGTTGCGCCGTGAGGAAGCAGCGGACTTTCGTTTTTCTATCGCAGGTTTACGTTCCCGACCCGGCTGCAGTCGGCCAGCATCTCGCTGACGTTGCCGAAGAGCTCGCTCGACGCGACCATCGAGTGATCGTTCTCACGGCGGATCGGGGATACGACGATCCTTCAATGAAGTACAAGAAACGTGAGACGATCCGCGGCGTCGACGTCAGGCGGATTCCATTTTCGTCGTTCGGAAAGAGCTCGATCCCGGTTCGCACGTTGGGCGGAGTCTTTCTCGTCTTTCAGGCAATCGTTCGAAGCATCGCAATTCGCGGAATCGATGCGGTTGTCGTCAGCACATCTCCTCCGATTGGATCCTTTGGCGCAGTTGTTATCGGTATGCTCCATCGGGCGCCCGTGAAGTACTGGGTGATGGATGTGAATCCCGACCAGATGATCGCACTCGGAATGATCGGAGAGCGCGCGTTGCCGGTGAGAGTATTCAATTGGCTCAATCGCCTCGTTCTTCGCAGAGCGAAAGACGTGATCGTGCTCGATCGGTTCATGGCTGATCGCATGAAGCGCAAACTCGATATCGGCGGCAAGCTTACTGTTCTACCGCCGTGGCCGCCACAGGATTTGGGATCTGTCGAGCATTCAGAAAATCCATTTCGGAAAGAGCATGGGTTGAATGGCAAGATTGTCGTGATGTATAGCGGCAATCACGGACCATCGAATCCACTGACGACGATCATCGAAGCCGCGAAGCGTCTCGCAAATGAGCCGAGGCTGGTTTTGTTGTTCGTCGGCGGTGGAGTGGGGAAGCGTGAGGTTGAAAAAATAGACTCTCCGAATGTCGTTTCACTTCCGTATCAGCCGCAGAGTGAGCTGCGCCATTCGCTGGCAGCTGCCGATGTTCATATCGTGACGGTCGGAGATCGAATCCCCGGCATCGTTCATCCCAGCAAGGTTTACGGGGCGATGGCCGCGGCGAGACCAATTCTTCACGTAGGGCCGAGCGAAAGCCATGTCGCGGACTTGCTCGATGCGCATGATGTCGGGTGGCACATTCGCCATGGCGACGTCGATGGCGCAGAACGAATTCTGCGGGAGATCGCGTCAGCTTCACCGGAAGAGCTCCGTGAGAAGGGGCAACGCGCGCACGACCTCATTGAGGAAATGGGTGGTAAGGCAGCCGCCTGCAGTCGAGTATGTGATGTACTCGAGCGCGGATTGTGACCGTCGGTCCAGTTCTGGTTACGGGCGGGACCGGTTTCATTGGCGGTCACGTTTGTCAGTCATTTCTCGATCGTGGCGAAGAGGTCGTTGCGCTGAGCCGCAGTGATGATGTTTCGCCCTCGAACGGTATTCGCATGGCACGAGTGAGCGACTTGCTCGACCGCAACGCGTTGCGATCCGCACTGGATGGAATTCAAACCGTCATCCACCTCGCGGGGCGAGTGCACGCGAAAAGAGAAGGAAGGGACGATCCCGAATCAGAATGCCGCCGGGTGAACGTGGATGGCACGCGTGCGTTGCTCGACGAGGCAGTTACCGCCGGCGTGCGCCGCTTCATTTTCATCAGCTCGGTGAAGGCTGTGGCAAATGAAAGCGACGTCGCGCTGGATGAGAATACACCTCCGATGCCGACCGATGCTTATGGCGCAAGCAAGCTCGAGGCGGAGCGACTTGTGCGTGTAGTCTCGGCTCGCGAGAATCTTCACGCGCCAATACTGCGCCTGCCAGTCGTATATGGCCCTGGAATGAAATCGAACATGCTGCGGCTCTTTCAGGCTGTGTCCCGGGGAATTCCTCTACCGATTGCTGGAATTCACAATCGCCGCAGCTTTGCGTACGTAGATAACGTAACTGAAGCAATTCACTCGATTCTGTCGGCGCCGGGCGCGGCGCATGAGACCTTCTTCGTCAGTGATGGTGCGGATTTCTCGACGCCCGAGCTCACAAGGAAAATCGCTACAGCCCTCAGCCGTCAAAGTCGGATGTTCGCCGTTCCCGTGCCCGTGCTTCGCGCTTTAGGGGGGGCCGGATACTTGCTCTCGCGAATCTCGCCGTTCCATTTTACACTTGACTCACTCTCGGCTCTCGTGGGCTCCCTTTTCGTCGACACTTCGAAGATCCAGAAAATGACGGGCTATAAACGAGCAGTCTCGGTCGATGAAGGGCTCGCCCAAACAGCGATTTGGCTGAGCGCGCGGTCAATTTCGCGTATGCAATGACCGAAAGACTCGTCTTCATCGCCGCTGCCGCCATTTTGAGCTGGCTTCTTGCCAGCCGTGTCAGGCTCTACGCACTCGATCGACTCCTCGACATACCCAATGAACGAAGCTCGCACTCGCGACCGACTCCGCGGGGTGGGGGACTGGCGATTGCGGTCACCACGATTGGCGGGATCCTTCTCGCGGCGATGTGGCGATGGATAAGCTGGGATCTCGCGATTGCGCTTTCGGGTGGGGGCGCGATGATCGCTCTCGTCGGATGGATCGACGACCATCGCAGTCTGCCTGCGCTGACGCGCTTCGCGGTTCAATTCCTCTCAGCAGGGTGGGCGATTTTCTGGCTCGGCGGTCTCAATTCTCTGACGGTTGGATTTTCCGAGGTGCATCTGGGCCTTGTCGGCTCCGCGCTCGCAATCGTTGGAATCGTATGGGCAATCAACCTCTACAATTTCGTTGACGGCATCGATGGACTCGCCGCGGGTGAAGCAATCAGCACTGGCGTAATCGGTGGAGTATTGCTCCTGAAAACCGGCAACACCGGGCTGGCGATGGTCGCATTCCTTATCGCGGCTGCGAATGCAGGATTTCTTCCTCTCAACTGGGCGCCCGCAAAACTCTTCATGGGAGATGTTGGGAGCGGCCTGCTCGGCTACCTCTTCGCCGTTGTTGCGGTCGCCTCAGAGAATGCCGGCTCTGTGCCCCTCCTGCTTTGGGTGCTTTTGCTGGGAGCGTTTGTGTTCGACGCGACCGTGACGCTTTGCCGTCGCATCGCACATGGCGAGAGGTGGTACCATGCGCATCACAGCCATGCTTATCAGAGAATGGTTCAGTCGGGAAGAAGTCATGCGACCGTGAGCTCGACGATACTTGCGATCAACGTTGTGCTCGCTGCTCTCGCGATTGTTGCGTGGCTTTGGCCAGCACTGTTTCTTGCATCGATGGGTGCGGGAGCGATTCTCCTCAGCATCATCTATATCTCGGTCGAGCGTATCCGGCCGATGCATGCCCCGTCGCGCGGCTGACGCTCGGCTAAGAGCTACCAACTAAGGCTAACGGCTACCAGCTACCAGCTACCGGCTACCAGTAATGAGTCGCAATGGAACGCGGACGCACCCCAAAATCGATCCGCTCCTCAGGCGCGCGCGCGAGGAGACCTCGCTGATCGGATTCGTGAATGTACTTCTCAGACATCGACTGTTGATTGTCGTATGCGCGTTGATAGCAACGGGCATCGCTCTCGCCGGGTCGGTCAGAGAGACACGAGCCTATTCCACGTCCGTGGAGTTCACTCCGAGGGGTGCCAGCTCCAGTCTGCTCGCGGGAATTGCGGCGCAGTACAATCTCTCGATTGTGGGTGCGGATCCGTCGCAGTCGATCGAGTTCTATGAAGGACTGATCAGATCGAACGAGCTCTTACGCAGGGTTGCCGCAAGAGATTATCAGGTGCGTGTGAATGGGCAGCTGGTTAGAGGAACGCTGCCGACTTTCTACAAGATTCGCGCGGGCACCAGGGACGCAGAGATCGATCTCGCCGCCGTCGAGCTGAGCAGACACATCTCCGCCAGTTCGACTCATCGCACAGGTATCGTCACGTTCTATGTGTCAGCTCCTTATGCGGACCTGGCCCAGCAGATCGGAAACAACATTGTTAGCGAGCTCGACGTCTACAACACCGAGCGCCGGCGGTCTCAAGTTACTCAGGAGCGAGTATTTATCGGTAAGAGAGTCGATGAAAGTCGGATTGCTCTTTCCCAGGCGGAGAACGACCTTCGTGGTTTCCTCGACGTGAATCGAGAGTATCACTCATCGCCTGGTCTAACGCTCGAATATGACAGGCTGCAGCGCGAGGTTGCGAGACGCTCTGAGATCTACACGTCGCTCTCGCAGGCGGAGGAGCGGGCCCGCATCGAGGAAGTTCGTGATACCCCCGCCATCACCGTCGTCCAGCCCGCAATACTCCCGATGACGCCCGACATCGGTAGCGGAGTCCGGAACACGCTACTCGGCGCGATCGCCGGGATGCTGATTGGAATTGTGCTGGCGTTTGTCCGGGAGAGAATCCATGAGACGGAGATCGAGCAGTCGCCGGCCTACGAGGCATTCACCGATTTGAAGAGAGAGACGATGCGTGATCTGTCTCGCCCACTGGCGCCCGTCGGAAAACTCTTCAAAACGCACTAACGACAGGTCCCAGGCCATAGGCGCCCAGGCTCAGAGCCACGAGGCGAGGCTTCAGTAGCCTCAAACCTCACCAGTGACCCGATGCCTCCCTTCCTCTCACCTGGGATCTGTAGTTACGCATTGCGCTCAGAAGTTCTGTCTGATCTGTAGCGCAAAATTCCCATTGTACTGATCAGCGCGAAAGTAGCGATTGAAATCGGTGGTGAACGTCACCCGACCGAGCACATCGAGCGGGCCAATGAAACGATTCACTTCGGCTCCGATGGAATTCTCGACGTCTACTGCTTTTGAAAGCGCGGGGCCGCTGCGATAGAGAGTGGGAAACCGCTGCTCGTGCTGCGTCTGCCTCCTGACGAATGCGCTCATTCGTCCGCTGGTATTGAATCGGTCGTAGGCAAATTCAAACGCTGAGCCGGAGCCTGGGCCAACATCCGCTCCGAGTAGCTGTCCGCGCTCAGTGTGACCTTGCCGCAGAACGCCATGTACGTAAGTCTGGCCTTCGCCGCGCGTACGGGTTCCTGCGGTCGACTCGTATGTGAACATCTCGCCACGGACTGCCTGCATAAACGGCCCACCCTGCGCGAGCCACGCTTTGCGGAATCCAATGTTCCAGGCGGATGAATGGTCGGGTTCCAACACAATGTCGCGTTTGTCGAGCGCGTGGTCTTCTCGTCCGTATTCGCTATATGCTTCGAATCCACTACCGGGGGGCGCCCAGCGGAGAAACACTGATGCAAGTTGGTTTTCTTTGAGCGCCTGTGTTCCACCAAACACCGCTGTGTCGCTCTCAGACTTAAGGTTTACCTTGTAGAGTCCTTGCAGCGGCAGACTGAGATCGTGTACCGAGAACCAGTAACCGAGCTGATCGGTTGGAGCGTGGAAGAACCGCGCTCCGCCAACTTCCAAGCCTGGCATTCCACGCGGCTCGAGAACGACAAGCAGCCCGGCCATGAATCTCAGACGCCCTGGCTCGGAAAAGCTCACGAAATAGCGCGGTCCCGTTACCGGTGAGAACTGGGATTGATCGAGCTCGCCGTACACGAGTCGCGTGTGAACTTTTGCGATCCAAATATTCGCGGGCTCTGAAGTTCCCAGGAAAAAGTGTTTGAAGCCGGCCGCGTTGTTGCCAAGGATATATGGAAAATTGTTGGTCGGACCCCACCATTGATTTGCAGTGCCGACTCCCGCTGTGACCCCGAAACCGTCGAACCTGAATTCGCTTTGCCCGATGTCGACCTGCGTGTACGGGTCGACACCGAATCTCTGCGGAAGGTCGATGTCTGTCGGGAGGAGACCGTCTGCGAATTGAAGCCGCCCGAACTCTCCGTTCTGCATTAGCGGAAACGACTGGTTTTCCGCGCGAAAGGCGATCGGCGCAAACGTCCCGGAGAAATAGCCCCATCGCGCCGAAACGCCTCCCTGAAACGCTGTCGTCAGGCCTTTACCCTGCCACACGGGTCCGTCGTTGCCGCCGTATGGATAGGCGGTATTTATATAGGCGGTCAGCTGAGGACGAACGTACGTCCACTCGAAGCCGTGATGCTCTTTTTTCTGAAGGTCATAGCGCCGAGCCCACGGATGGGCACTGTCCTTCGCTGCGAGCTTGTCGACTTCCTTCGCGGAAAAAGCGCGAATGGAGAATGGATACGGATCAGATTTTCCAAGCGTCTGGAGGTATCGCAGATAACTCTCGAGCTCTCCGCCGGCGAATACCTCGTTGCGCCCACCGACATTTCCCTGCGCGCGAAGCGCGATTGGCGCGAGAGCAAAACCCGCAAATGAAAAAGCGAGCAGAGTCTTCCAGCCAAACGTCGAGCGCCTGAGCCTCGCCGTCAGAAAAGCATTGATCATCAAGTGATTTTCAGTTGGTGAGGTTTGCAGGCCTTTGTGCTCCCCGCTAGTTTAACGCGGGCTTGGGCTGCGGTTTCGGTGAGGGACTATACTTTCGCGTGCAGCACCGGGCAAGCGCCCGAATTTGTTTTGGTCTCGATCAGCGCCCGAATCTACCATTTTCCCGGTATCGATGCGTCCAGCTTTACGCCGCTCACTACATCTGACTGTGTCGCTCGCGGTTTTATCAGCCGCGACAGCCAAAGCCCAGATCGGCGTCCCGAGTTTGCCGCGTACGCTCGCCGAAGGTGTCGTCACGGTGAGCGGAGACTCAGTCGATCACTTGCGAATGAACGAACTCGCCGGCAAAGCGTTCGCGGAAGGCCTTCTTCTCCGATCGACTTCGACTCTTACCGATTCACGACGCCTCGGCATGGCACCGCGACGGTTTTCGATTGTATTCCCCCACATTATGTACGTCAGCAACACCGAGCTTCCTTTCGGTCAAAATGACGGCGCTCTGTGGGCGGGGATCGGTTCGAACGTTCGCGCGTTGGCTGGATTCACCGTAAGTGCCGGGCCCGTTCGTCTTGTTGCGATTCCTGAGCTCGCGTACTCCTCGAACAATCGGCTCTCCATCGATCCAGCCAATCCGAGATTCGTTCCTCAGCCGAACCTTATTGCCGGACGCAATCACTTTTCATTGCCGTGGAATCAGTTTCCCTATTCGATCGATCTGCCATGGAGATTCGGAGCTGACCCGATAAAGAAAGTTTATCCGGGACAGTCGTCGCTCACAGTCGTTGCTGGTCCCGTTGAGGCGGGAGTCGCAACTGAGAACGAATGGTGGGGACCTGCGCTTCGAAATCCGATAGTGATGAGCGACAACGCGGCGGGATTTCCCCACGCTTTGCTTCGCACGTCGCATTCGGTGAGCACGATCCTCGGCCGTCTCGATGCGCGGTGGATTATTGGCTCGCTCAAGGAATCAGGATTCTTCGACTCTGACAGCACCGACAATACGCGTTCGTTGAGCGCCATTGCTCTAACGTGGAAGCGCAACGCGGAGTCGGGTTTAACGCTCGGCTTGACTCGCTCGGTGTTCAGCTCGCTTTCCCACAATGAAAATCCATTCGGACATTTGTTCGATGCGTTCAAAGGTGTTGGCCATCCTGATGCACGGTCGCTTCTCGACCATACCATGACACCGGGCAGCGATCAGATCATGTCATTGTTCGCTCGATGGGCGTTGCCCATCTACGGACTCGAGAGTTACATGGAGTGGGGGAGGGCTGACTTCCCGGTCAGTATCAGAGATTTTCTGATTCAGCCAAACCATTCTCGCGCGTACACCGTGGGAACGCAGTGGGTAAAGGACATCGGAACGACCGAGCGTGTTCGCCTGCAGGGTGAGGTTACAAACGAAGAGCAGACGGGGTCATATCGATTCCGTCCCGTCGGGTCGTTCTACACGAGCAGATCGGTGATTCAGGGCTACACGAACTACGGGCAGCTCATAGGTTCGGGAATCGGCCCGGGATCTTCATCTCAGTGGATCGCCGGTGATTATTTCCGAGACGGTTGGCAGGGCGGTGTAACGCTCGGACGGACACGCTTCGACAATGACTCATATTTTCTCCTTCCATTCGAGGTGTCGTTCGCGAACCAGTGCGCGCATGACGTGACGTTTTATCCGGGACTGCGTGGCGGCTACGCGAATGGTTATTTCAGATTGCGCGTGGACTACACTCATGCGAATCGCTACAACACGTTCTTCCAGAACAGAGTGAGCTGCGCCAAGGGCGGCGACGGAAGCGATAGAGTCAACAAGAATCTCACCGTCACGCTGTCGACCTTCGGCTGGTGAGCTGTTGTACGAGCGTTATTACGCGAAGCATGGAGCAGATCGAAACGACTTACTGACCAATTCGGGGGTCACGTTTCAAGCGTTCGCTTTCGAGCGCGCGAACATTCGCGCACTGCAAGGGCTCGGTCTCGATCGCGAACAAGCAAAGGTTCTGGATGTTGGGTGTGGAACCGGATCGAGCCTTCTTCAATTCATCAAGCTTGGATTTCTCCCCGAGAATCTTGCCGGCGTAGATAGCGGGGCTGAGCGCATCGAACACGCACGCGCGCGCTTTCCGAATGTTGAATTCAGATCCGAAAGCGCTGAGAAAATGAGCTTTGGCGATTCGACATTCGACATTGTCTTCGAATCGACGCTGTTCACGATGCTCACATCAGAAGATGTTGCTCGAAAAATTGCGCGCGAGATGTTACGCGTAACGAAACCGGGCGGCTACGTGATGATGGCGGATTGGAGATACGCAGAGCCCAACAGCAAGGACCATCGCGCGATGTCATCGAAGAGGATCGCGTCCCTGTTTGATGTGGGATCGTCCACCAACATCGTCGCGCGCGAGCGAGGTGCGCTCATACCACCGCTCGGCAGATTCCTGTCCCGCCGCGCTCCCTCGCTGTACTTTGTGGTACAGGCGCTCGTGCCTTTCGCTGTCGGGCAGATCAGCACGGTACTGAGAAAATTGTAGCAACCGCGATCAGGCGACGATCGCGCGGTTGCTCACTATTTCGGTTGCGCCTGGAGGGGCGGCTGACACGAGCGGCGACGTACGTGGGATTACTTCGAGCAGCGTCTCGTACGCACCCAGTGATCGCGCGGCGCGACGAACACCGGCTAGTGCTGCACTGCGATCGATCGCTGACATTGCAGTGAGCCAAAGAATTCGTAGGTCGAGTCTGACGCTTCGAGGCCCATCGACATAGAGAAGCCCGAGTCTCGATTTCCACGGACGAATGACCTGGTTATATCGCAGATCCGGATCCTCGCTTCCGCGCAGAATGTCACTTTCGTCGGCGAAGACGATCGAAGCGAGATCTGTGATACCTGGACTGACAGTCAGAAGACGTTTTTCCTCTGTTGTGTAGAGACGAGTTTCTCGCTCGACGTTTGGCCGCGGACCAACTAACGACATCTCGCCGAGAAACACGTTCCAAAGTTGCGGGATCTCGTCGAGTTTGAATCGGCGAATAAATGTCCCGAGCTGTGTTATGCGAGGATCATCGCCCGCAGTGGAGTCAACGCCGCTGGCGTCGGCGCGCACTACCATCGACCGGAATTTTACCATCCTGAATGGTCGCTCGCCTTTGCCCACTCGCGTCGCGACGTAAAGCGGCGAATGGTAGTCCTGCAGGTAAATCGCAACTGCCACCACTGCGAGCAAAGGTGAGAGCAACATCAGGCCAAGCGCAGAAGCGACGATATCGAACGCTCGCTTCATTCGAATGTTTCTTGTTGCGCCCCCACAAGCGCGAGAGCGCGCTGAACGATATAGTCGACAGTTGGATAGTAGCTTCGTTCGAGCGGATTGCTCGTTGGCGCGGGCGCATCAGGCAGAGTTACTCGCCGAGGCGCGGCGCGCATGATTCTCGGATCGATTGCTTCGCTCACACTCGCAATGACTTCAGCGGCCATTCCGCAGCTTCGCCAGTCTCCATCGACGGCAAGTACTCGACCGGTTTTCTTGGCTGACTTGATCACGAGCGCTGCATCGAAGGGATTCAGCACGCGAATGTCGATCACGTCGCACTCGATCCCGTTTGCGCTCAGTCGTGCCGCCGCTTCTCGGCATAGATGAGCGCTGTAGCTGCATCCCACGAGAGTAAGATCTTGTCCTGTGCGCGTGAGCTTGGGGCCTTCGTTCGCGAGATTGCGCTCTTCGATCGGAGGCAGCTCTTCCTCGAGCCCATAGAGCCAGCGATCATCGAGATATAGGACCGGATCGTCCGAGAGAACGCTCGCGATCAACAAATCGCGTGCGTCGGTTGGCGTCGAGGGCATTACAACGCGGAGTCCCGGGATATGCGCGAACCATGACTGGAGCGATTGCGAATGTTGCGCGCCCTGCTCGCCGCCGCGATTGATGATCGCGCGCACTGTAATTGGCGCGCACACCTGGCCTCCGAACATCGAACGCCATTTGGCAGCTTGCGTCACCAATTGATCCACCGCGAGCAACATGAAGTCGACTCTCGGATGAATTACGATGGGTCTGTATCCACACAGCGCCGCACCCAATGCAGCGCCCGTGCAACCGAGCTCGGACACTGGAGTATCGATGACACGCTCGCGACCGAATTGGCTGTCGAGATCTGTCATCGAGTTGCCGACGTACCAGGGACTCCACAATCCCTGGCCAATCGTGAACACCTCTGGGTGATTAGCGAGCAGATGCTCGAAGCCGTCGCGTATCGCGGCTCCGTATCCTGTGGTTGTCACTGCTGCCTTGGTCAATGCTTGTGCGGCATCGTGCCGCTATAGACCCGGCTCAACAATGCCTTCGCTGGCGGATAACCATCGTGAGTCGCAGTCGCCCACGCTTCCTCGACGACGACGTGCGCCTCGGTCCAGAATTGCTTGAGCTCCTGACGCTTGAGGGCGCCGAGTTCTTCCAGCGCCACAGCGAGACGGCTTATGGGATCACGAAGCTTCCACGCGGCGAGATCATCCTTTCGCTTCACTCCGACGTCTTCGTCCTCGCGATGGCCCACGTGCCCCCTCCAACGATACGTCACGAGCTCCAAAAACCTCGGTCCTTCGCCTGCTCGTATCGCTTCGACTGCCTCGCGCGTAGCGGCGCGAACGGCAGCAAGGTCGTTCCCATCAGCTCGCGACCACGCGATACGATGGGCTTCCGCATAACGACAGACAGATGAGTCAGGCTGCCGCAGCGCAATGTGCAGGTGACTGGAGAAAAAATTGTTTTCGCAGACGAAGAGGACAGGAATTTTCATCAAAGCCGCGAGATTCATCGACTCGTGAAAGACTCCTTCCTCAGTTGCTCCATCCCCGAAGAACGAGACCGACATATCGCCGTTTCCATCCATCTTCGCCGCGAGTCCGGCACCTACTGCAATCGGAATCGTTGCGCCGACAATCGGAACCGTACCGTACAGCCCGTTTGGAATGTCGATCAAATGCATCGACCCGCCCATGCCGCGCGATACGCCGGTATCCTTGCCCTGAACTTCGGCCAACAGCCCATGTGGCGAGCCGCCGAGCGCGAGGAAATGGCTATGCGATCGATGCGCGCCGAACACCCGGTCCCCCTGACGGACAAAACCCGCGACGCCGACGGCGGGAGCTTCTTGTCCAATCGCGAGATGGCAAGGGCACTTCACGACTCCCTGCGATACCATGTCTCCGATTTTTTCCTCGACGACACGAATGAGAATCATCCGCTGCAGACCTGCGAGCAGCGCGTGGATGTCGTCGCCGTCTATAGTGACAGGTTCATGGAAATGCCCGGCGTCGGCGAGTGTTCCCAGCGACGCTGCATTGCGATGAACGACGGAATCAATGCTGGCCATGGAATTTCCGTATTCGGTCGCAGATGTAGTCAACTTCTTCGTTCGTAAGCGACGTGTTCATCGGAAGAAGGAAGCATCGCTCGAACAACCTGTCGGTGTACGGCAAGTGCACGTCTCCGAGTCCCAACCCGTCGAACTGATGCACAGGTTTGCCGGCCCACTGAATGATCGTGCGAATTCCATCGTCCTCGAGCTGCCTGCGAAGGTCGTCGCGCCTGCCTGACTCGACTTCGTAATTCTGGTAAACGTCGAAATGGTCCGGATCATCGTCGGGCCCGGGCGGAATGACAAAATCCTCAAGGTCCTGCAGTGCCGAGCGATATCGTCGGGCGATTTCCCGGCGTCGCTCGATTTCGGCTTCCAGCCGCTGGAACTTCACGTTCAACACTGCGGCCTGAAGGTTGTCGAGTCGGGAGTTCAGACCCCACGTCGTCACGAGGCCGTTCTCATCGCGGCCGTGATCGCGAAGGAGCGACATCTTGCGCGCGATCGCAGAATCGTTGGTCGTCAGTCCGCCACCGTCGCCAAAACATCCGAGCACCTTTGCCGGATAAAAACTGAACTCGGCAGCGACACCGAAAGTGCCGGCGTTGCGACCCTTGAATTTAGAGCCGAGCGCTTGCGCCGCGTCTTCAATTATCGCGAGTCCGTGACGATCGGCGATTTTTTGAAGTGCCTCCATGTCGCACGTTCTTCCGTTCAGCTGAACGGGCATGATCGCGGCAGTGGCGGATGTTATGGCGTCTGCCACCGCGGCCGTATCGATCATGTGGTCAGCCCCGCACTCGACGAGGACCGGAGTCGCGCCTGCAAAGTGAATTGACGCCGCAGATGCCACGTACGTGTGGGACGGCACGATGACCTCATCGCCGGAGCCTATGCCCGCAGCCCGAAGCGCGATGATCAAGCCGTCAGTCCCATTTGCAACACCCAAGGCGTGTTTGGCGCCTGTGAACGACGCAAGGGCAGCCTCGAACTCGACGAGGTCGCTCTGGAGTATGAACGCGCCACGCTCCATTACGGCCGTCATGACTTTCAGAACCTCATCTCTTTGTTGCTCAAAAAGATGAGAGTATCTGAAGAACGGGATCGACATCAATGTCGCTGCTGGTGAGCTCATCTCTGCGCAGGAGCGGGTTGAGACGCGGCAGGCCCTGCCTCCGCGAAAACCGTGCTTGTACTGCTCGACAGAACGGCCAGACGACAATGTATGTCAGTTAACACGTGAATTGCCAGTGCGTTCGGCCCAAATGAGAGCGGCTAAGACACGCTATCGGCGATGCTTGTTCCAGCCTGCGGCGGCATCGCCCGAAACCTACCTGCACCACGCCACGGCTCTTTTTTCTTCTGAACCGGCGCGATTCCGAAAAGAAGGGATACCAAGCCGCCGAGAACTCCGACGCCGTGAAGGAAATGGTAAAGAAAAAAAGATGGGGGCAATGCGATGACGTAGCGAAGATCACCGAAACGAGCAGCTTGCTGGGCGGCTGAGATGAGAGCGAGTGCGAGGTAAATCGCCATTACTATCGCAAACGTCCATTTCACCGTTTGCGAGAACGGAGAAATGAGCACGCCGCCTACCACGCCGAGCGCGAAGACAGCGGTGATCGCGTGGCGAGGCGCGAACGAGTAAGGGGCGAGGTACCACATGTAGGCGTTATACGGAGCTTCGGCAGTTACCTGCTTCTTGAGGAAGCTCGCCAGGTCTGGCTGTGGATAGTACTGCACCTGAATTTCCGGATTGCACCAGACTGTTCCACCGGCAGCGATCGTCCGACGATTCATCTCGTAATCCTGTGCGCGAATCAATCGCTCATCGAAAAGCCCAACACGTTCGAACAAGCTCGCACGAAAGCAGCCGTAGGGAACGGTATCGGCCGGCCCTTCAGACGCACCGGTTCTGAAGCCGGAATTGCCCACCCCAAAGGGATGAGTGATCAACGCCTGAACCAAGCCCGCCTGAAAGCGGTCGCCACGCCGCAGCGTGTTAACGACGCCGCCTGTGTTGTCGGCGCCACTGCGGCGCGCCGTCTCAAGCGTCCTCCGCAAGTAATCGCTGGGATAGTGCGAGTGCGCGTCGAGCCGCACCAGATATTTTCCGCGCATCAATGAAATGCCAAGGTTGAGCGCGGCCGACTGTGTTCGATTCGGGTTATCAATGCGTAGAATTGTCGGATGCGTCCGCGCAAACTCATCGATGATTTCACGTGTCCCGTCTGTCGACATTCCGTCGATGACAAGAATCTCCGTGGTGGTATCGCCAGGCTTCTCAAAAGCAATAACAGATTCAAGGCACGCGCGAACGAAATCGCGTTCCTGGAAGCAAGGGATGAGAATTGTTACTAGGTCCATGGTGTGCCCGAATCATACGCCGGTGATCGAGGTCGGCCAAGCGGCACGCACTCTGTTGCCTGCAAGGAAACAGTCAATACTTTCCCGTCATGTCGAATGGCAGCATGGATATCGAGTTCTCTGTCGTAAGTGGAGCGCGTGAAGATTTGCTGTTCGCGTGCCTCGAGTCCCTCTATTCGACGATGCACGGCTCGACTTATTCGTGGATCGTTACTGCCACATGTAATTCGCCGGGGATGAACCTCGCGCAGCGCCTCAAAGAGCATTTTCCGACGATCGAGACAATCGAGAATGCGCTACCGCGCGGATTTGCGGCGAATCACAACACCGTTTTGAGTTCTTCCGCTGCGCGTTACGTGTGGCTCCTCAACGACGATCTGATAATTCTCCCTGATACGATCGAGGAAGTCACTCGCTACATGGACGCGCCGGGCAATGAGCGCGTCGGAGCGCTTAGCCCCAAGCTCCTGAATCCTGACGGAACTTTGCAACCGTCGACGTACAGCTTCCCGACTATGCCGCAAATAATGCTCGCCCACTCCGGACTGAGAGAGCTTGGATTCACTCAACGTGTTTTGCGTATCGCGTCTCCGATTCTCCGATCTCGAAAAGGATCTTCGCGCTTCTGGGCGCACGATGAGACGATCGCAGTCGACACGTTTCGCGGTGCGTGCGTCGCTGTGCGGATGTCTGCCGTTAGAGAGGTGGGGCTCATGGCCGAAGCCTCACAAGTCGGAGCGGAGGAGACGGAATGGCATCGGCGCTTTCACCAGCACAGGTGGAAGGTTGTTTTCTTTGCCGACGCGAGCGTGATCCACTACGGTAGTCAGACCGTGGGAGAAAGCGAGGGGGCCCTCCAATCGGAATACCTCAAGGGCGTTCTCAATTATTTTCGTCTGCACAGACCTGCGGCGTCTGTTGCAGTGTTTTGCGCGGCCCTCCTCTCGATGTATTCAGCCAGACTCGCATCAGCGCGAATTCGGGGAGACCGAAAAGGAGCGGACATCGCCCGCAATTATCTCCGCGTCGTGCGAACCGCGATGCACAATCGACGGGGCGCGACTTAGAGAGTCTGTCTCGTTCCCCGCCGGAGGCGCGGCAATGAAGACACTGCCTTTCTGAAACGCGCGCTCTCGGGATCTGAGCGCTGAAGCCTTCGTTTGGTCATCTCCGACAACACGGCAGCAAGTGAAAGCAGCACCAGACTGATTAGGGCGGTGACCACCATCTTGAGAATGATGTGCTTCCTTACTTTCGGAAGCTCAGGCGGCAGCGGGTCTTGAACGACAACAGTCGGGGTTTCTTCCAGCTCGCGAGCGAAAGCGGCCTCGCGATCTTGCGCCGCCTGGGTGTAAACGTCCTCCGCCAGACGGATTTGCCGACTCAAACGATCTTTTTCCAAACCTGCCGCTGAATACGCGGGCGAAGCACGATTCTCATCGTTGAATTGTCGAAGTTGCTCCTCCGCGCTTGCGAGGCCCGCAGCCGCGTTATCAACGCGTGCTTCCTGCGCGACTCGAAGTTGCTGAGCCTGGGCCTTGGACGTCCGCACGAAAATGTGGCTAGCACTGTCGACAACACGCTCGGCGGTCAGCCGTGCAATTGCACTGTCACGATGCTCGATGGCGACAGAGATCGTACCGGTTTCCTTGTTCGTTCCGGTTGTCAGTCGCTTGTCGATTTGCCTTGCGACCTCTTCTGCGTCGTTGCGCGTGTAGCGTTTGCCGAGAATACGATCTATAACGCGCTCTTTGCTGCCTGGCTTTATTGTAGAAAAGCCCACTCCGGAGAGAACCGCTCGCGATCTGATCAATTCCACCATTCGTCCAGGCGTGAGCTGATAACCTGTTTGTAGCGTCGCGCCCGCGAGTGCCGCTATTCCGCCGAGAGCGGAAGATGATCTGGTGCTGACTACCGGCGTCAGTGATAACTCTGCTTTGTATTTGCGCGGCGTGAGCGCCGCTCCAACTCCCACTGCCAGCGTAATGAGAATCACGCCAACGATGATCATGCGCCGCCGCTCGATAAGCGGCGTCAGCATTGTCAGAGCATCGACGCCCTCTTCGATGTATGGCTCCTTGAGTTGTGCCGTCACGTCATTCCTTGAGCAAGAACCCGCTCGCTAGAGCCACGCCAGATACGAACCAACCAAACGATGATACCAAGTGCGACTACTGTAGCAGTCAAGCTGTTGTATATCCAGAACCACGTGATAGGTGTCCAGAAGATCGTCACGTAAGAAATCATCAGCAGGGGGGACGCGCTCCATTTGCCGGCAGCAACCAGTCTGAAGCCCACTCCGCCAACGACGCCGAGTAGGACCAGGATCGTAAGTGCCCCCGGAATTGTGAAATCCTGAATTAGCGGGCGGAAGCCCGTGTAAATGTTGCTGACGTCGCCAGTGACGAGCTCGACGAGGTTTTCGAACAATCCCGGAATTCGTTGGCTGAAGCCAAGCATCTCGAGCGGGCCCGCGAAAGTAACCTTGCCAAGAGAGGGGCCGAATGGTGCAGAGATGTATTCCGAGAGCCATTGGGAAAAAACGGTCATGTGGCCGAACGCGCCCGTCACGAATTTGGCGTAGACGATATTCGCCATTGTGACATCGGTCGTTGCAAGGCGTGCGAGTCCGACGCCAAAGAAGAAAACAACCACTACTGCGCCGGCACCAAGTGCCGTGAGAATGTGCGCTCGCGTAAACACGCCGAGCTTGCCCTGGCGCAATCGCATTGCAAAGTATGACGACAACCAGAGTATCAGAGCGAAAAGAAATGCGGCTTTCGTTGTCTGCAGAATTGTTACAGCAACTGCAGGAAGGAATGAGATTGCACCGAGAAGCTTCCACCGGATTTCGCGTCTCAGCTGGAACACAACTCCTCCAACCGCGGGCGCGAGGTAGACGAACGGCAAAAGCGCCTGACTGAAGGGAGGCGAGGCCGGAGCGCCGCTCTCGAGATATCTGGAGAAATACGCCTGGTTGGAAACCAGGACGAGCTTCTGAATATCGAGGACGTCCGAAAATGAAATCCCAGGCGTACCGGCAATGAATGCGACGTTAGATCCAGCCCCGAGGATTACGGCGACGAGGCATACCGTTCCGAATGCAACCAGCTCGCGATCGGTTGAGGGCGCCGGGTTGGCCAAGCGGCGCGTCTTAAATCCCCAATTCCCAATTACTGCCCCGACACTCACCGCGATACCTGACGCAAGCAACCACGCAATTGCCAGCATACTCACCGGCTCTTGAGGCGCGAGAATCATTGGCAGTATTCCAGCAAAGCACCAGAATAGCGCGAAGAATGCGCCCGGATTTAGCCATGTCCCTGTGAGAGCGCGCATCGTCATTGCCCACACAATGAGCGAGATCGAACAAGCCAGCGCGGCAGCGGTCGAACCGGTCACGAATGTCTCGTCAGATGGTCGGGATTCGCGAGGTACCAGTCGACCGTTTTTCTGATTCCGGATGCGAACGTTTCATTGGCCTTCCACCCGAGCTCTTCCTCGATAAAAGAGCAGTTGATCGCGTAACGGAAATCGTGACCCAGCCTGTCGGTGACCGATGTAAGAAGGTCTGCATACTTTCCGCTTGCACGAGGCCGCTGCTCGTCGAGGATCGCGCAAATCTCATTCGCGATGTCGATGTTTCGCCTCTCGCTTTTTCCTCCGATGAGGTACGTGTATCCGTTTACTCCGCCTCTCACGACAAGATCGATCGCGGCGCAATGATCAGCCACGTAAAGCCAGTCGCGAACGTTGAGACCCTCTCCGTAAATCGGAATCGGCTTTTCGGCCAGGGCTGAACGTATTACAGTAGGAATGAATTTCTCCGCGTGTTGATAAGGACCGTAGTTGTTGGAGCAGTTGGTCGTGGTTACGGGCAGACCGTAGG
>JBHELX010000039.1:0-34354 GCA_046262875.1 Gemmatimonadaceae bacterium
GACCAGCACGGCAGCGTCCCAGCGGCGGTCGGTCCGTCCTCTCCAGACCGAGACGGCCTCTTTGGGCATCAGGTGGAGGTACAGCCGGGCCGAGGCGCCCTGCACCTTGCCTTCCGGCTCGGCCAAGAGGACGTGCACGGGGCGGCCGGCCTTGTGGAGGAGGTACGCGGTGGCAAAGCCGTCACCGCCGTTGTTGCCCCTGCCGCAGACCACCGCAACGCGGCCGCTCGGCGCAACCCGCTCGACCGCGCGCGCGGAATCGTAATCGTGACCCCCAACCTCGGATGGCGTGACTTCCCTCTCCGCGATGAAGTTTCAAAACGAGTGAAACTCCCGGCCGCGCTCGACAACGACGCGAACTGTGCGACGCTCGGCGAGTGGTGGTGTGGCGCGGCAAAAGGGGGCCGCAATGTCGTCGGAATCACCATTGGCACTGGCATCGGCGGCGGCCTGATCTTCGACGGAAAATTGTATCACGGCTCTTCCGATGGAGCCGGAGAAATCGGACACACGACAATCGATCCCACCGGGCGACGATGCAAATGCGGAAACTACGGATGCCTCGAGGCATATGCGTCCGGTCCCGCGATTGCCGAGCGCGCGAGAGAAGAGCTCGAAGTGGATGGGCATTCGATCCTTCTCGAGATGGTCGATGGCGACGCAAAACGCATCACAGCGCAAATCGTGTTCGAGGCTTCCAAAAGAGGCGATCCGGTCGCCACACAGGTGGTGCGTGACACCGCGCATTTTTTGGGAGTTGGCGTTTCGAATCTGATCAATGTTCTGAATCCGGACATTGTGGTAATCGCGGGCGGAGTTACTCAAGCCGGCGATCTTCTGTTCGATCCATTGCGCGCTGAGATCAAGAGACGCGCCTTCAAATCGCTGGTCGATGCGTGCCGGATTGTCCCCGGCGCTCTTCCACTTTCCGCCGGTGTGGTGGGGGCGGTGGCGATCTTCCGTGCTCAAACGTTCGGCGACGTGTAGCACGCGGCATGGCGGAAAAGAAGCGGCTTGGAGTAATCGGAAGTTTTGTCTGGGACGTGATTCACGGTCGCGACCCACACGATGTGCCCGTGGAAGAATGGGGTGGCATCACCTACGGGCTGGGCGCACTCGATGCCGCCCTTCCTGACGATTGGGAAATTGTTCCCCTGGTAAAGGTTGGATTCGATCTGGCGCACCGTGCCCGTGAATATTTGCGTGAACTGGAAAAAGTTGCGCCCGATGCCGCGCCGATCGAAGTGCCTCAGCGCAACAACCGCGTCAACCTTTACTACCAGACGGAGGAGCGACGATGTGAGCGCCTCACCGGCGGAGTACCTGCCTGGAGCTGGCTTGGTCTCAAGCCATTGCTCGCCGATCTCGATGCGCTCTTCATCAATCTCATAAGTGGCTTCGAGCTCGATCTCGAAACGGCGCAGCTGATTCGGACGCATTTCAAGGGACCGATTTATTGTGATCTGCACTCGATCGTTCTCGCCGTGCAGCCCGATGGAATGCGAACGCTTCAACCGCTCCCGAATCCCGCTGCGTGGTGTCGGTGCTTCGATTTTGTTCAGGTGAACGAGGATGAGATGAGCATGATGGCACCTGACCCGATGGGACTTGCCGCAGTGGCAATGTCGGAAGGTGTCAAAACACTCAACGTCACGCTCGGAAAGCGAGGGGTCGTGTACTTCGCTGCTCCCGGGTTCGACCAATTGTCGGATCTCGATCGAGATCGGTTCCATCCAGCGACCGGCGCAATTCGCACCGAGCTTTTGCCCGCGGCGCGCACACGCTCGGCTTTCGACGGTGACCCTACAGGGTGCGGAGATGTGTGGGGAGCGACATATTTCTCACGACTTCTGGCTGGAGAAAATATCGCGGAAGCGATGCGGCTTGCCCTCGTGGCGGCCGCAAAAAATTTCGATCACCGCGGGGCCTCCGGCCTCGCGCGCCATCTGCGAGGAGAGCTCAGCATCAAGTGACGAAAGTAATCGAGGCTCCTACCTCACTGGACGACGCAAGCTTCGAGCAGATCTTCGAAGCGCTGGCACCTCTTCCCCCCGACGAAAAAATTCTCATCGACGCCCGGCGAACCCGGTGGGCGTCGCCTTACGGGCTGACCGCGCTCCTTGCTGTCGCGCAAACCAGGCTTCAGCGGCCGGCACTCGCCGTTCCCGAAAGCGAGGATACCGCCAGCTACTGGACCCGCGCCCAGTTTTTTCGCCATGCCGACGACCTCTACGAAATCAGCGGCCGAGTGCCCAGGGCGAGAAGTACCGAGGACTCGAGCGTCCTTTTGGAAGTGACGCCCATTACAAAAACGGAAGACGTTCATCAAGTCGTGGACAGAATCCAAATGAAAGCGCAATCTATGTTGACTGGAACTCTCCACCTCGAGCCCAGCGCGACGATGCGCTTCACGATGGCCCTTTCCGAGATCTGTCAAAACGTTATCGAGCACGCCGGTCGCGGAGGATGGGTCGCTGTTCATTCGTACCAGTTTCGAAAGAGACTCGGCAGACGCGTGGTGGTGATCGCGGTGTGTGACGCGGGAATCGGTTTTCGCCAATCGATGGAATCGACTCACGGTCCGCGCGCGACCGACCGCTGGGACGACGGTATGGCACTGGAGGAAACCGTTATGCGCGGAGCGTCACGATTCCGCGACCCCGGCCGCGGCCAGGGACTGGCCGGCGTGAGAAAATTCATTCACACATGGGACGGGAAGCTGAGCGTGCGCAGCGGAACGGCCGAGATCGCAATCGTTCCCGAGTGGGCAGAGGGTGAGCCGCTCAGGGAGAACATGCCGTTCTTCCCCGGAGCGCAGGTGCAGATCCAGCTTCCGGAGAGAATCGTTCCGTGATCGGCCACATCGACGTGAGTGGCGTGCTCAAAACGAGCGTCTGTGATCTCTACTCCAACCTCGTCACGCGACCGACTGGCGTGGCTGTGCGCGTGGAGATCGAGCACAGGCTCGACGAAATCGGCGAACGCGCGCTGGCGGTGCTCGATTTCTCGAACGTCGGTCTGCTCGATTTCTCCTGCGCCGATGAGATCGTCGCGAAGCTGCTCCTTCAGTACGTGAGCTTGGACATTCCACGGCGTGAGGTGTACTTCCTTTTTTATGGAATCAGCGAATCACACCTGGAAGCAATCGAAACGGTGCTCGAGCGACACGGACTTGCGCTTGTAACTCAAGAGGCCGACGGCAGCCGCCATCTAATTGGAATGATCGATGGCGACCAGCGTCGCATCTGGGAAACCATGCGCGACCTCGGAACGGGTGAAGTGCCCGACGTTGCGACCGCGGCGGGACTTCCCTCCGATCGAGTGGAGCGCGTGCTCGACGATCTCTGGAGAAGGCGTCTCGTTATTCGAGAGGAGAAAGCATACGTCTCACTCGCCGCCATACGCCCCAAACCGTAGTGAAACGCCTCCGACTTCCCCCGAGCGAATTCAAAATCAGCGGGTTTCGCCCGCAGCTCCGGGTTCTCGACTACGTCGCGACAAAAAAAGGCGATGCAGAGCGTGGCCCGATGTTATGGATCAGTGTGGCCGACGCAAAGATCCGTCTGCTCGAGCAGGGCGAGCTCGCATGGGTCGCTGGACCTCGGCGTCACGACCTCGCAGTCGTGCAGATCGATGATACCGTGCCTGAAGGAAGCGTAAAGCTGCGCGACATTGCCGGTGTGACCGTCAGTGAGCGAGTCGTTGTCACAAAACCGGATCTCGATTCCCCGCCAAAGAGTGTCGGATAATCCAATGGCAAAGGAAATGAAATCGGCCGGGCGTTCGACCATAGCGGTTCACGGCGGCGCTTCCCATCGCGCGCCTGGATCTCCGGTTGCCGAGCCGCTGGTGCAGTCAGTGAACTACGTGCAGGATTTCGGCACAACTGATCTTCTCTACACTCGGTACGGCAACACGCCGAATGAGGAAGTAGTTCAGAAGCGCATCGCAATGCTCGAGGGCGCCGATTCTGCGCTAGTGCTCGCGAGTGGAATGGGCGCGACTGCATGTGCGTTGCTCGCGCTGCTTCGTCCCGGCGATCATCTCGTTTCAAGCGCGTGGATTTATGGCGGAACTCGCCGATTGCTTTCCGAAGAATTCATGTCGATGGGAATCGAGGTCACGTTCGCCGATCCCGACGAGAGACGCGTCTGGCGCAGCTCGATCCAAAAGAAAACGCGTGCGATTTTCGTCGAGTCTCCGGTTAATCCAACGTGCAGAGTACTCGACCTCGAGCAGCTGGCAACCCTCGCAAAGAGTCAGGGTGTCGCACTCGTTGTGGATTCGACGCTGGCGAGTCCGATCAACGCGCGACCAATCTCGAAAGGTGCCGATGTAGTGATTCACTCGGCAACGAAATACTTGAACGGCCATCACGACATCCTGTGCGGAGTAGTCGCTGGCAGCGCGCCCTATATCGACGAAGTGCGGAACAAGATGATCGTGTGGGGGCAGGCTCCGGATCCGTTTGCGTGCTGGTTACTCGAGCGCGGGCTGAAAACGCTCGACGTGCGCGTGCGCCGCAGCAACGAGAATGCAATGCGCGTTGCGGAGTGGTGCTCCAGGCGTCCTGAAATCGCAAAGGTTCACTACGCTGGATTGCCAAGCCATGTCGACCACGCAATTGCGAAGAAAATGCTCGATGGGTTTGGCGGACTAATGTCGATCGAGCTCGCAGGAGGGGCCGCGGCGGCCGACAGCTTTGTTCGCAAGCTCCAGCTCATCACTTACGCAGCGAGTCTTGGTGGAGTGGATACTCTCGTAATCGAGCCGCGCTACAGCTCGCACGCGCATATGACGAGCGAAGAGCGCGCGGCGATCGGCATTCCTGATGGCTTCCTTCGTTTGAGCATCGGTATCGAGGACGCCGACGACATCATCGCCGACATCGAGCAAGCGCTGAAGTAGGCGCAACATGATCACACTCGAAGACGTCGCAAAGGAATACACCCGCCAGCGAGTGGCGCTCAGCCATGTCACGTTCCAGGTGAAGCGCGGCGAGTTCGTTTTTCTAATTGGCCCGAGTGGATCTGGTAAGACAACGGTTCTCAAGCTGATGTACATGGAAGAGAAGCCGACGCACGGGGGCGTGTGGGTAAATGGAATTCATTCCAGCTCCGCGAAGCGAAGCGAGATCGCCCATCTGCGCAGAAAGCTTGGGATTGTATTTCAGGAATTCCGTTTGCTCGAGGATAGAACCGCCGAGCAGAACGTGGCGTTCGCTCTCGAAGTGACGGGCGTTTCGAAGGAGACGATTCCCGCGAAGGTTGCGCGTGTGATGAATCAAGTCGGACTCGCGTCGAAGGCGACGCAGCTGCCCCGACAACTTTCAGGGGGTGAGCAGCAGCGAGTCGCGATCGCTCGCGCACTCGTGAATGAGCCTTACTTCATTCTCGCCGACGAGCCAACCGGCAATCTCGACGAGCGCGCGACACGCGGCGTTTTCCAGCTCCTCAAGGACATCAATGCAGGCGGCACGTCGGTGATCATGGCGACACACGATCTCGCGATGGTTCGCAGCACCGACTTTCGGACGATCGAGCTGAACCACGGACGAATTGTTTTCGATTCGTCGGAAAAGCCACCGCCCGAAACGCGGTACACTCCTCTCATTGGACAGCCTGCGATCGGTGGACCAAGCGAGGGCAATTGGCCGCCGCCGCCTGCGGGCGAATCTTCCGGATAAATGCTCGCATTACGGGAAGCGCTAAATGCGTCCAGACGAGCGCCACTTCTCAGCGGGCTCGGAGTCCTCACGATCGGGTTTTCGCTTTTCGCGTTCGGATTGTTCGCGCTCGTTGCAATCAACATCCGCGAAGCCTTGCGCTCGGTGGAAGAGCGCGTCGAGGTTCGCGCTTTTGTCGCTGACGGAACTCCGCCCGAAGCCATTGCTACAGCGATGAGTGACATTGGCGCATTTCCCGAAGTTGCGCATGTCGAATTCGTGACGCAGGAGGGAGCACTCGAGCGCGCGCGCAAAGATCTTGGCGAATTCAGCGATGTGTTCGAGGAAGCCACGCTTCCTGCGTCGATCGACATTCACCTCAAGGCAAATCTTCGCGGTCCGGAGAACGTGAAGTCAGTCGCTGAGCGAGTGAAATCGTATCAGTTCGTTGACGATGTGAGATATGGTCAGGAATGGGTCGAGAAGCTTTATCGTTTGCGAGGCATTGCTCAAGCCGCTGGATTCGGGCTCGGACTCGCGTTCGCCGCCGTGGCGATAATTATCATCGGAGCAACGATCCGCGTGTCCGTGCTCGCGCGCGAAAAAGAGATCTCGATCATGCGTCTCGTTGGAGCGACGGACGCGTTCGTTCGAATGCCCTTTCTCATCGATGGGTTCGTAAAGGGAATTCTTGGAGGACTGCTGGCGCTTTTGCTCACCTGGATCGCCTATCGATTGATAGACACGAGGTTCTTGAAGCTCGTGTTCTTCGACCCGCAGCTTGTGTTGATCGGAATATTCGCTGGTGCAGTGATTGGTGTGCTTGGCAGCGCAACTTCGGTGTGGAGGCACCTACGCACCATTTAGTCCCACGCGAGGTACGATCGATCCGCATGCCGCGTCTTCGACTCTCGATCTTGTCCATCAGCTCGCTGGCGCCGAGACGCGGAGTACTGCTGCGCGTAACACTCCTGGCTGCAGCCGTCATTTCGCCTCCGCTACTTCGGGCGCAGGATCAGGGAGAAGCAAAGCTCAGAGCGCAACAGGATTCGCTCACGCGCATACGTCGTGAGCGCGAAGCTCTTCAGCAGAAAATGCGGGGACTTCAGAACAGAGCACACGACATTTCAGAAGAAGTCGACAATCTGAATCGTCAGCACAGCGCAACAGTGCGAGTAGTCCATTCGCTCGACGAGCAGCTCACGACCCTCAATGGCGAAGTCGAGCACACAACCGCGAATCTCGTGCGCGCGCAGGATGAAGTTCAGGTGAAACGCGCCATTCTGAGCCAGCGTCTTGTCGAGATCTACAAGCGAGGGCCGCTGTACACGCTCGAGGTGATGCTTTCGGCAAAATCATTCGGCGAACTCGTTGCGCGGTACAAGTACCTCCACATTCTCGCGCAGCGTGATCGCGCAATGGTGAGACGCGTGGACCAGTTGCGCACCTCGATGCTGGGAGCGCGTCGGCAGCTCGTATCCCTGCAAAATGGAGTGGAGCAGAATCGCACCGACAAAGCCGAGGAAGCCGTCCGGCTCGCAGCGCTCGAGCAGACTCGGCAGAAAACGCTCGCGCAAGTTCAGCAGGATGCAAAGAAAGCGAAGCAGCGACTCGACCAGTTGGCAAAGAGCGAGGCGCGACTCAACAACGTCATCGCGTCATTCGAAACTGCAAGACGTCGCGCAGCGTCGCGCGCGGGCGGCGCACCCGCAGCGCCCAGCTCGATTCGAACATCCGATCTCGGGAAACTGGATTGGCCTGTCGATGGTAACATCCTCTACAAGTTTGGCCGGGTGATCAATCCGAACAACACGACCACTCGGTGGAATGGAATCGGCATTGCTGCCGCGGAAGGGACGCAGGTTCATTCGGTGTCCTCGGGTACTGTCGTCCTCGCAGACGTGATGGGGACTTACGGGAATACGGTCATCCTCGAGCACGGCGGCGGGGACTATTCAGTGTACGGCTCGCTGGAGAAGATGTCGGTGTCAAAGGGTGCGCATGTGACGAAGGGTGAGGTGATCGGAACCATCGGAGCCACTGATCCTGCATTGCCGCCTCATCTTCACTTCGAGATTCGGCGAGGCGGGCCGGCCGTGGATCCACTCGATTGGCTGCGCGGAACACAATGAGGGCACCGCGGAACGCGGACTGCGGTATTACCGCGGAAGGCGGACTACGGAATCACCGCGGAACGCGGACTCCGGCATCACTCCTAACTGACAGCACTCCGTAGTAGTTCCGTTTTCCGCCTTCCGCGGTAACGCCGCGGTCCGCGTTCCGCGGTAACAATCTTCGGACCTGTAGTTATGAAGCTATGAAACCGAAATCATCACGTACGCTGCTATTAGGGGCTCATGTCTCCATTGCGGGCGGCTCTCACAACGCTCCCATCCGCGCAAAAGCAATCTCTGCAACCGCGATGCAGATGTTCACGAAAATGGCGAATCGATGGGCAGAGCGAGCGTGTGAAGATGACGAATGCAAGGCATTTCATATCGCGCTCGCCGAAACCCAGGTGAAGCGGACATCCGCACACGACAGCTACCTCATCAATCTCGCATCACCCGACGCGACACTTCGCGCGCGTTCCATTGAATCGTTTTCCAAAGAGCTCGAACGGTGCGCGGCACTCAAACTCGATTATCTCGTTTCACATCCGGGGAATTTCATGGACGATCGAGAGAGTGGCATTGCGCGAAATGCCGATGCGGTTGTCGAAGCTCTGGAACGCGTGCCCGGCACAACGAAAATTCTATTCGAGACTACTGCCGGCAGCGGCACATCCATAGGATCGACGTTCGAAGAGATCGCGCAGCTCATTGAACGATTCCCAAAAAACTTTCGGACACGCATTGGTGTGTGTGTCGACACAGCGCATGTATTCGCGGCCGGTTACGATCTGGTCTCCGATTACGAAGGGGTTTTCTCGCGCTTTGACGACACAATTGGATTGCGCCGTCTGCGAATGATGCACTTGAACGATTCAAAGGCGCCGCTTGGCTCGAAGCGCGATCGACACGAATTGATCGGCGAGGGCGCAATCGGTGAAGGTCCATTCCGGCGAATCATGAACGATCCGCGCTTCTCGCGCGTAGCAAAGGTCATAGAGACTCCGAAGCTCAACGACGCGGAGACGACCGACCGGAGAATGCTCGAGAGGTTACGTAGCTATATAGAATGAGCGCAAAGCCAAACAAACACGGAAAACAAACGACTGAACTAGCCCGTCCAACGGAACTGGTATACAGTTAGCGCAGTATGACTTCAGTGCGCCGACCCTCCCGAACGTTTAAGCGTGCCCTTAGCCGAGCCGCGGTATATGCCGTGGCATTGGCTCAGATGGTCCTTGGCGTCGCCCCAATCATCGACGGGCGAGCCGGACCGGACGCGCGCGCGCACGTAGAGGCGAGCGGTACGCGGCTGCACCACGCGCACGACGAAGCGGATTGCGCGGCGTGCCTCGCGCGCCATCTGCTGGCAGCAACCGATCTCGAACGACCGCACGCTGTAAGCGTCACGC
Organism: Gemmatimonadaceae bacterium; assembly: GCA_046262875.1. Taxonomy (GTDB): domain Bacteria; phylum Gemmatimonadota; class Gemmatimonadetes; order Gemmatimonadales; family Gemmatimonadaceae; genus UBA4720. The sequence continues at coordinate 9,189 of JBHELX010000039.1, forward strand.
GGTCAGTGACGAGACCGCAGCAAGACGTTGCATTCGTACTTCTGCTCTCCCGCAGCTCCCTCACTCGGTCCCGAGCTCCGCCCGCCCTTCCCGTTTAGTCCAACGCGCGCGGCTATAAGCCCGCGTTGGCTGTCTCGAATCCGATTTCTGCGCGAATTGAGAAGTCTCTTTTCCGCGCACAATAAAACGGGAACAAGGAAAAGAATTGATGCGAATACGATTTTTCGTTGGAGCGTGCGCTTCTGCGTTGTGCGCAGGCGCGCTTGCGGGACAACAAACCAGCGCTCAGGGTGACTCCCTGCGACTCACGCGTGCTGCTGCAGTGACAATGGCACTCGCGCGAAATCCGCAGCTCGAGGTCGCGCGCGAGCAGACTGCGCAATTCCGCGCACTCCAGGTGCAGGCGCGAGCATTTCCGGATCCCGCGGTCACCGCTTCTCTCGATGAGCAGCCAGGCTTGTTTCGTTCAGCCCCTGGCGGTCAGAAAAACATCGGCGCGGGTATCTCCATTCCCTTCCCCGACAAATTCCGGCTTCGCAACAATGCTGCGGCCGGCGATGTTGGCGCTGCAGATGCCGCATACATCGCGCTGCGTACACAAATCGCGGCGCAGACCGCCGACGTCTACGATTCTTTGTTGCTCGCGGTACGCCACCAGGACGACATATCTCACGGGAAGACTCTCGCAGAGGATTTTCTCAAGCGCACGCAGGCGCGATTCGATGCCGGAACAGTTCCGCGCCTCGATGTCATAAAGGCGAATGTCGATGTCGCCAAGGCAACCAACGATCTCATCTCGGGTGAGCGCGACGTATCGAACGCCCGATCATCCCTTGCGCGACTCCTCGGCGTTCCGCTCGGGTCGCCGGTTCAGCCAATCGACTCGCTTGTAATTCCCGCCGATATACCGCCGCTCGAGCAATTGGAGTCGGCCGCACTCTCGATGCGGCCTGAGCTCGCCGGAATCGCCGCGCAGCGGCGCGGAGCAAGAGCTTCAACATCTCTCACTCGTGAATTCTGGATTCCTGATTTGACTCTTGGCGTAAGCAGAGACGTCAGTCCGGGAACACCGCCGGCCGCATACTCCACGGGGTTGTCCTTTCCGTTTCCGATCTTTCTCTGGCAACACACTTCCGGCGAAATCGCGCAGGCGGAACATCGAGAGCGCGAGCTCGCCGCATCCGAGCGTGATCTCCGCGCGGCAATCGGCGAAGACGTGCGCACCAGCTACGCGACTGCAACTGCTGCCCTTCGGCAAGCGATCTACATCCGCGACCAGCTCCTCCCCGCAGCAAACGAGGCTTTTCGCGCAGCTTCGGCCAGCTACGCAATTGGTGGCTCATCTGCATTCGAAGTGATCGACGCGAGGAGAACCCTCCTCGACGCAGAGAGTCAGTACTCCGATGCGCTGGCTGAAGCAAACATCTCCCGTTCCGAGCTGGAGCGCGCAATAGGCGCGCGACTCGACTCAACCGCAATCAGAGAAAACAATGCGAAATAAATTCTTGGCGCTCGCTGTCGCAGCTGGAATAACAGCCTGCTCAGGGAAAGAATCGCCTTCTGCTTCCACCAAGGACAGCGCAGTCGCCGCGGCAAGCAGCGGATTCGCGTTGACCTCCGCGCAGAAAGCGCGCATTCACATTATCACCGTCGCAAATACGCTGTTCCAGCCAAGTGTTGATGTAACCGGAACCGTTGCATTCAACGGTGACAGATCGACTCAGGTCCTCTCACCTGTATCCGGCCCCGTCGCTTCACTTCTCGCGCAGGTTGGAACTCGGGTCGCTCCAGGCTCGCCGCTCGCTACAGTCTCTTCTCCGGATTTCGCAAATGCAATTGCGGCGTACAGAAAGGCGGAATCGACTTACCGTAATCTCCAGCGAATCGCCGATCAGGACGTACAGCTCTTCAAGACTGACGCGATTGCAAGACGCGATGTTGAGCAGGCGCAGACGGATGCAACAGCCGCAGCTGCGGACCGAGACGCTGCAATCCAACAACTGCGCTCACTCGGTGTCGATTCGCGTTCGATCGAACAGGTCAGATCGAACCCCGCAGTCCAAACCATTCCGGCGGTGATTCGGTCCCCGATTTCCGGAACCGTTGTCGAACGCTTGATAACTCCCGGACAATTGTTGGCCGCAGGGAGTACACCCGCTTTCTCAGTCGCCGATTTATCCACCGTGTGGGTAATGGCGAACGTGTTCGAGGGTGATCTGGCAACAGTTCATCAAGGTCAGCTCGCGACTGTGTCGAGCAGTGTTTCCCCGGCGCCTTTCACGGGGACCGTCGATTACGTCTCAGCGCTCGTCGATCCATCGTCGCGAGCAACCGCGGTTCGTCTCGTCGTTCGCAATCGGGATGACCTCTTGAAGAAAGACATGTACGTCCGTGTCTCGATCAAGGCGAATGTGAATCGAAACGGTATTCTGATTCCCTCCGCGGCAGTGCAGCGTGATGACGAAAACCTTCCGTTCGTATTCGTCGAGACCCCGAACGGCACCTTTGCGAGGCGCCATGTCACGCTCGGCGCCCATGTTGGCGACAACTACGAAGTTCTGTCGGGTCTTACGGCCGGGGAAAAGGTTGTGACGGACGGTGCGCTCTTCGTTCAGTTCGCGGAGACGCAGTGACCGACACAGATCCCGGCGCGCGCGATCCGGTTGAGGAGTCATCGCTCCACGTCGCGTCCCACGAATCCGAGCAAGTTGAAACGAGCACTCCTTCGGCGATTCACCGGATCGTTCGGCTTTCGCTCGGGCAACCGTTGCTTACCGCAATCGTCGCGGTTGCTCTCATCGGCGGCGGAATATGGTCATTCATGCGTCTGCCAGTCGACGCATACCCAGACCTTTCGCCGCCACAGGTTGAAATCATTTCTCAATGGCCCGGTCATGCTGCGGAGGAAGTCGAACGACTCATAACGGTTCCGACAGAAGCGGGCATGAACGGATCACCGAATCTCAAAGTGATGAGATCGGTCTCACTTTACGGTTTGTCCGACGTGGTGCTCACGTTCGATGATGGAACCGACAACTACTTCGCTCGACAACAAGTCTTCGAGCGCCTTCCCGATCTCGAATTGCCATCCGGCGTAAGCCCGGGCGTTGTTCCTCTCTCCTCTCCATCGGGTCTCGTCTATCGCTACGTGATCAAGAGCCCCGACAGATCTCCGATGGAGCTGAAGAACATTCAGGATTGGGTCCTCGAGAAACAGTATCGCTCGGTTCCCGGAGTCGCCGACATGTCATCGCTCGGCGGAACAACGATGCAGTACCAGGTATTGCTCGACCCAACGCGGCTCGCTGGTGCCGGACTATCCGTTGCAGACGTCGGAACCGCGCTTGACGCGAACAATGGAAATGCAGGAGGCGGATTCTACTCGGAAGGGGGACAATTTTACTACGTTCGCGGGCTCGGTCGACTTCAAACGACTGATGACATCTCCAATGTCGTTCTAGCGGTTCGAAATGGCGCGCCGGTGCTCGTTAAGGATGTTGGAGAGGTTGGGATCGGAAGCGCCCCTCGTCTTGGACAATTTGGTTTCAATTCCGAAAACGATGCGGTCGAAGGCGTCGTCGTCATGCGGACCGGCGAGCAGGCTCAGACTGTCCTCAAAAAGGTCGAAGCAAAAACTGCCGAGCTGAATCGAAGTGTGCTGCCCAAGGATGTTAAGGTCGTTCCATTCTACGATCGAAGCGAGCTGATTCACCTGACTACGCGCACTGTCGAGGGAAATCTTTTTCGCGGAATCCTTCTGGTCGTTGTCGTTCTCATCTTCTTCCTCTACGATCTTCGCTCCGGGATTATCGTCGCCACCGCCATTCCACTTTCGCTGTTATTCGCGTTCATCTGTCTCGATCTCAAGCACATTCCCGCGAACCTACTTTCAATCGGGGCGATCGATTTTGGAATTCTCGTTCACGGTGCCGTCGTCATGGTCGAGAACATCCATCGGCAGCTCGCGCGAAGATACGGAACGAAATACAACCTCACCGAAGTAATCATCGACGCAGCGTCGGAAGTTGATCGGCCGATCTTCTACGCAGTAGCTGTCATCGTTGCGAGCTTCCTTCCGATCTACGTGCTGTCGGGCCCGTCGGGACGCCTCTTCAAGCCGATGGCCGACACGACGATCTTCGCGCTGATCGGCGCTTTACTCGTAACGCTCACACTGATCCCGGTTCTTTGCGCATGGGTGCTTCGCAAGGGAGTGCGGGAGCGACGCAACCCCGCATACGAGTGGATCCATTCCCACTATCGGAGCGGACTCGACTGGAGTCTTGCGCACACAAGAGCGGTTCTGATCGGGTGTGCGGGTGTCGCCGTAGCATCGGCAATTGTCTGGCTCAACCTGGGCGGCGAGTTCATGCCGAAGCTCGACGAAGGTGCGCTTTGGGTGCGTGCGACGATGCCATACACGATCTCATTCGAAGAATCGTCGAAGATCGTTCCGCAGGTCCGCGCAATCCTGAAATCATTTCCAGAAGTCACGACTGTCGCATCGGAACATGGCCGGCCTGATGATGGAACCGACCCAACTGGTTTTTTCAATGCCGAATTCTTCGTCGGCCTCAAACCTTACAACGAATGGCACGGCCGTTTTCACTCCAAGCCCGAGCTCATCGATGCGATCGACAAGAAGCTCGCTGTCTTTCCTGGAATCACATTCAACTACACGCAGCCCGCGGAGGATGCAGTCGACGAGGCTGAGACCGGCCTCAAAAGCTCACTCGATGTGAAGGTCTTCGGATCGGATCTTCTTATTCTCGAGCAGCGCGGCAACGCAATCAAGAAAGTTCTCGAAGGAATTCGCGGAATCACGCACGTCACAGTCGTGCAGGAGCTAGGTCAGCCCAGCCTCACTGTGACTGTCGATCGTGCGCGCATCGCGCGATACGGATTGAACGTAGCAGATGTAAATGGATTGATTGAAGCTGCAGTTGGAGGTGCCGCCGCAACGCAAGTCGTTCAGGGTGAGCGATTGTATGATCTCGTTGTCCGTCTCGAGCCACAATTCAGGGAGACGCCTGAACAGATCGGCAACATTCTGATCGCTACACCAGACGGCGGTCAAATTCCTCTTCGAGAAGTTGCCGACATTCAGATCGCGAATGGCGCGTCGTTCATCTACCGTCAGGACAATTCGCGTTACATCGGCGTTCAGTATTCCGTCGAGGGGCGCGATTTGGCGAGTGCAGTCGAAGAGGCGAGAAGCGCGGTCGCGGCGAAGGTCAAGCTTCCCGCCGGATACAGAGTCGTGTGGGGAGGAGAATTCGAGGAGTACACGGGCTCACGCCGTCAGCTGCAATTCGTGCTGCCGATCACGGTCGCGCTCATTCTCATTTTACTGTTCGGACTTTATCAGAATTTCAAATTTCCGCTCATCACAGTTGGCGGAGTGCTCGTGTCGGCACCACTCGGCGGATTGTTGGCACTACTCATCACGGGTACGTCGTTTTCGGTCTCATCAGGCATCGGATTTCTCGCGCTTCTTGGCGTCTCGGTACAGACTGCCGTCGTTTACATATCCTGTGCGAATGAACTGAGATTAGGAGGCGTGGGAATACCAGAAGCGACTCGAGAAGCAGCGTTACTTCGCTTGAGACCGATCATGATGACCGCACTGGTGGCTGCGCTTGGATTGTTGCCGGCGGCGGTTTCCACTGGAGTTGGATCAGATTCACAGAGACCATTCGCCATAGTGATAGTCGGCGGTTTGTTTTCGCGCTTGCTCATCAGCGTGTTTCTGATGCCTGTTCTTTATCAGCTCGCAGCACGCGAAGGCGACCACCTGGAGGTATGACGGCCACTGCGGACGGCGGACTGCGGACCTCGGAATTACTTGCGGACCGCGGACTACGGAATAACTGCGGACTGCGAACGACTGCGGAAAAGGCAGGTCCGAATTTCCTTTGCACTCCGTAGTAAGTCCGAAGTCTGTAGTAAGTCCGAAGTTCGCAGTTATTCCGCAGCCCGCAGTAATCCCGCAGCCCGCAGTAATCCCGCAGTCCGCAGTCCGTAGTGATTTACTGGTCTTTGGCGTAATTTGCGCGGATGCAGCGTAAAGACGCTCTCGATTACCACTCCAGCGGACGTCCCGGCAAAATCGCGGTCGTCCCAACAAAACCACTCAATAACCAGCGCGACCTCGGGCTCGCATATTCCCCGGGCGTCGCCGAGCCGTGTCTCGAGATCAAAGACAATCCGGACGACGCGTATCTCTACACTTCGCGTGGCAATCTCGTCGCCGTAGTCACCAACGGCACTGCCGTGCTTGGACTCGGCAACATCGGCGCACTCGCCGGCAAGCCGGTGATGGAAGGAAAAGCCAACCTCTTCAAGCAGTTTGCCGATCTCGATGTATTCGATCTCGAGGTCGGCTCAGAAAATCCCGATGACGTCATTCGCTTTTGCCAGCTGCTCGAGCCAACCGTCGGTGGAATCAACCTCGAGGACATTCGCGCTCCGGATTGTTTCTACATCGAGGAAAAACTCCGCGAGACCCTCAACATTCCCGTTTTTCACGACGATCAGCACGGTACCGCTATCATCTCGGGCGCTGCACTGATCAATGCAGTCGAGATAACGGGAAAAGACATTTCGCAAATCCGCTGCGTCTTCTCGGGCGCAGGGGCCGCCGCGATTTCGACTGCCGAGCATTACGTGCGGCTCGGGGTCAAGCGCGAGAACATTATTCTCGTCGATCGCGCCGGCGTCATCTATCGCGATCGCCCCGGCAAAATGGATCCGTACAAGGCGCGCTTCGCCGGCGACACGACTGCGAGAACGCTTGCCGACGCACTCATAAACGCCGACGTATTCGTCGGCCTTTCTGTTGCTGGCGCAGTCACGGCTGAGATGATCGCGTCGATGGCGTCGCGTCCGATCGTATTCGCACTCGCCAATCCTGATCCCGAGATTCTGCCCGATCAGGTCCGCGCCGTTCGCGATGATGCAATCATCGCAACCGGTCGCAGCGATTATCCGAATCAAGTCAACAACGTTCTCGGCTTTCCATTCATCTTCCGCGGCGCACTCGACTCCCGCGCAAGAGAGGTGAACGAGGCGATGAAGATGGCGGCGACCCGAGCGCTCGCGCACCTCGCAAAAGAAGACGTGCCGGAGAGTGTCTCGCGCTTGTACGGACTTCGCTCTGTGAAATTCGGACCCGACTATCTCATTCCCTTCCCCTTCGATCCGCGAATCCTGCTATGGGTCGCACCCGCTGTTGCATGGGCTGCAGTCGCAAGCGGTGCGACGAACAAGTTCATGGACCTGGAGACGTATCGCGAACAGCTCGAGACCCGACTCGGTCGAGCGAGAGGAATCATGCGCGGGATCATCAACCGCGCCGTGCGCGATCCGAAGCGCATCGTTTTTCCCGAGGGCGAAGATCCGAAAGTAATTCGCGCTGCACAAATGCTACTCGCCGAAGGAATCGCGTTTCCAATTCTGCTCGGAAACCCCGACGTCATTAGCCGCGTCGCGCGCGAAAATGGAATTCTGCTCTCCGACGTTTGCATCGAGGATCCAGCAAGCTCTCCACACCGGGAAGAATACGCAGACTATTTGTGGATGCGCCGGCAGAGGAAGGGTCTGAGTCACGGCGAAGCGCAACAGCTTCTCTTCAACGGAAACTATTTCGGATCAGTGATGGTCGCGCTCGGTCACGCAGACGCGCTTGTGTCGGGCGTGAACATGCATTATCCCGAGACAATTCGTCCCGCGCTTCAAGTGATTGGTCCGCATGCAAAAGCCGAAGTTGTGAGCGGACTCTACATGCTCGTCTTTGACAAACATGTTATCTTTTGCGGTGACACCACAGTAAACATCGATCCGTCAGCCGAGCAGTTAGCACAGATTGCTTATTCGGCCGGGCGGATCGTTCGCACTTTCGGCATCGAGCCGAGAATTGCGATGCTTTCGTTCTCCAACTTCGGATCGGTACGCCATCCGGAGGCAGAGAAGGTGGCACGCGCGGTACAGCTGCTGCGTGAACGCGATCCGTCGTTGATTGTCGATGGAGAGATGCAGGCCGACACAGCGCTCGATGAAGGGCTGCTCGCGTCGGCTTACGAGTTCAGCGTTCTCAAAGAGCGCGCAAACGTTCTGATCTTTCCGAACTTGAGCGCGGGCAATATCGCGTACAAGCTTTTGCACCACCTCGGCGGGGCCACGACCATTGGGCCGATTCTCGTCGGAATGAACCGACCTGTGCATGTACTCGAGCGCGGAGCGGATGTGCAGGACATCGTCAACATGGCGGCCGTCGCTGTGATGGATGCGCAGGAACGATCAAATGGGCGCATGAATCAGCCGGCGTCGAATTCGAAATCGAATATTGAGGGCTAGATAGATTGGCAATTGAAGCAAAACCTGAGCGCGCGTCGCCGCAACGCGAAAGCACGATCGGACTCTCGAAGCAGGGGCTGGATCCGCATGGCAACATTCATTGGAATCTCATTGCGCCGGAGCTGATGCAAGCCGCAGCGCGACGCAACGAAGGTGAATTCGCTGAGATGGGGCCGTTTGTTGCGCGCACTTCTCCGCACACGGGGCGCTCTCCGAACGACAAATTCGTCGTAAAGGAGCCGATAGCGGACAACGATGTCGACTGGGGCAAAGTGAATCAGCCGTACGCCGCCGAGAAGTACGCGACGCTCCTCGCTGATGTCCGTGCGTATCTCGATGATGCGACCGAATTATTCGTCGAAGATCTATACTGCGGTGCCGATCCGAAGTACCGCTTGTCTGTTCGCTACGTCTCACCGAATGCGTGGCACATGGCATTCGTCCGTAACATGTTCATCCGTCCGGAGCTCTCGGATCTTCCGACTTTCGATCCGAATTTCACCGTTCTCCATGCGCCTGAGTTTCAGGCCGACCCTGCAAAGCATGGTACCCGCACCGGCACGTTCATCGTTTTGAATCTTACCGAGCGAACGATTCTGATTGGTGGAACCCGGTACGCGGGCGAGCTCAAGAAGTCGATGTTCACCGTGATGAACTATCTGCTTCCAAAGCAGGGCGTGCTTTCAATGCACTGCTCGGCCAATGTTGGCGCGGACGGAGATACCGCGCTGTTCTTTGGATTATCAGGAACGGGAAAAACAACACTCTCCGCAGATCCGGACCGCGCGCTCATCGGCGACGACGAGCACGGGTGGTCGCGCGACGGAGTTTTCAATTTCGAAGGCGGCTGTTACGCGAAGGTGATCAATCTTTCCGCCGAAACCGAGCCTGACATTTATCGAACGACGCAGATGTTCGGTACCATCCTCGAGAACGTGGTACTCGATCCCGCGACGAAGCGTGTGAAGTTCGAGGATCAGTCGATCACGGAGAACACCCGTGCGTCGTATCCTCTCAGCTACATTCCGAACAATGTGCCCAGTGGTCGCGCGGGGCATCCGAAAAATGTCGTCTTCCTTACGGCAGATGCGTTTGGAGTACTTCCGCCAATTGCAAAGCTGAGCCCGGAGCAGGCGATGTATTATTTCCTGTCCGGATACACCGCTAAGGTTGCCGGAACCGAGCGCGGAGTGACCGAGCCACAGGCGACTTTCAGCGCATGCTTCGGCGCCGTGTTTTTAGTGTGGCATCCCACGAAATACGCCGACATGCTCGGACAAATGCTTCGCGAGCACAAATCGAATGTGTGGCTCGTGAATACCGGCTGGAGCGGGGGCGCGTACGGCGTGGGAAAGAGAATGAAGCTGCCTCACACGCGCGCAATCGTGCATGCGGTGCTTGCCGGGAAGCTCGCCTTCGCCGACTTCCGCACCGATCCCGTCTTTGGACTCTCAGTCCCTACGGCAATTCCGGGAGTTCCATCCGAAGTTCTGGTTCCGCGCAACACATGGAGAGACGGGCAAGCTTACGATGCTCAAGCGAAGAAGCTAGCCGACATGTTTCACAAGAACTTCGAGAAGTTTGGGACTGTGGACGAAGCTATCAAGACCGCGGGCCCTAAAATATCCAACGCCTGAGCTTATCGACGGAACGTTCCAGAAAGAGCGAGGATCAGTGCGGCCAACGGAATTACTGTAGCCGTCCAGAATCCGAACATCCAGAAAATCAGCTCGGAGCGAAGGCGCGCAATTTTCACATCGACGCGCGCCTCGAGTGCGACGAGATCGGCCTTCATCCTTGCCTCAAAAGCGTCCATCCTGGCTTCGAACGCATCCATCCTCGCATCGAATGCGGCGAACCGTGCCTCCATGCGCGCCCAGTTGAGGTCGTTCATTTCCTTGAGCTGACCTTGGTAATTTGAATCCACGGCGTTAAACCATTCCACCAGCTCGTTTGCGATCTCGTCTCCGAGTCGCTCATAAAATTTCCCTGACAGCTTAGCCGTTACCGGCACCGTGCACTCCTTAATCGGTGACGGTCGCACTTTAAACCTCACCTCGGCCATGACAGACATCAATGGCATGAGGCGAGTACCATATTGTCCCCAGAGAACCGGTGCGACTGTCAGACATTAGGTTTCGCGCATGCGATTCGAGATTCTTCGCGACCCGCTCTGGAATAACATCCGCGTCGATGAGCTGACTCTTCAGCTCATCGATACCGAAATCTTCCAACGCCTCAGATACGTCCGCCAGCTCGGACTCGCTTACCTTGTTTATCCCGGCGCTACGCACACGCGCTTCGAGCACGCCCTGGGCACATATCACCTCGCGCGACGCACACTTTCGACGATGGCCGAGCGCGACGTCCTGGGTGGCGCGGACGAAGAGAGTCAGGCGATTGTTCGTGCCGCGGCGCTGTTGCACGATGTGGGACACTATCCCTTCTCGCATGCGCTCGAGGAAATCGGCCAGCTGCACCATGAGGATGTTGCGCGTCCGCTGATCACTTCCGGTTCTCTCGCCGATATTCTCGGTTCAGCGATTTCGAGCGATGCGCCGCGCCGAGTATTCGATCTCGTTTGCGGACGAAGCGAGAGCGCGCTTCAGGGTTTGATTTCCGGCTCGCTCGATCTCGACAAGATCGAGTATTTGAAGCGCGACGCATTCATGTGCGGTGTTCCGTACGGCGAGATCGACGTCGATCGCCTGACGAATTCACTGATTGTCCTCGACGATCCGCAACGTCGCAAGCCTGCAATCGGAGTTTTGGAAAAGGGATTGTCCGCGCTCGAGTCACTTCTCTTCGCGAAGTATCAGATGTACCGCAACGTGTACTGGCATCACGCGGTTCGAAGTGCGACTGCGATGTACAAGCGCATGGTCGAGGATGCTCTCTACGCCGGAGCGCTCGACGCCGAATTACTTCCTTCGTATACGGACGAAGGTTTGTTGCATCGCCTCGAGCATGCAGCTCCCTCGACATTGCTGGATGCGCTCAAGAGCAGACGATTGTACAAACGCGCGCTCGAGTGGCCGGCGAGTCAGCTCGATGATGGATTTGGCGAATGGGTCGCGACAGATCGCGAGCGAACGCGAGCTGCTGAAGATGCGATTGCCAATGAAGCAGGCATTAAAGCAGGAGAGCTGCTTCTCGATTTCCCGATCAAAACTCAGATGCTGGGTCTCGATATTCCAGTTAAGCGTCGCGGTGGCGAGACCGAGATGCTCACCGGCGAAGGTTGGCCGGGGACAATCAACTTGCCGTCTCTCTCAGAGAAGCTTTATACCAGTGCGCGATGGCTCAGAGTTTTCGTCGCGCGCAGGATGGACATTCCGGGAGATCTCGTTTTGCGCGCCCTTGCGCGCAACACCTGAATCGCTGTTTACGGCCCGATCGTGACGCCCTCCAGTGCCACACCGCGGGTGTCAAAACCGCCGACCACTCGGTAGGTGCCCGGAGAAACAATTGCGCGCCCGACGTTGGTGCCAATCGAGAAGTCAAAATACTGGCTTTTCGTTTCACCGCTCGCATAGTATCTGACACTCGAATCGAGCGCTCCGCCCGTTCCGGTAATTCCTCCGGATGGCCCCAGCAAAGTGTAAAAGAAACCGAAGTTGCCCGCGCTCGGATTTGGATCAATGACGATCGGATACGGGTTTGTGTTGGTTGCGGCGATGATGACCGTAAAGACACCACCGTCGATTGACGAGCTCGGCGACTCGGGCTCGACTGTCACACGAAGGTGTAGCGCGTCGACCGAAACATGTACCGTGGATGGATCAGTCGGTGGCGCCGCGCCCGCGTCCATAACACAAGCCGATGCGCATGCCACCATGCCCCCGCAACGATTGAGAAAGTATTGTCTGGAGTGACCCGGCTGTCTGACGAGCGCATGAAGCATCTCATGACGCACGATAGCTCCGCCGAGAACTTCATCACTCGCCAGCACGATGCTGTTGCTCGCACGAGACCAATAGCCGGATACGTCCTTTCCGTCGAGGCTTACCGTGGCGCCGGGAACCCGATACCAGGTGATATCGGCGAGCGACCCGTTGATTCCGGAGCAGCTCTCAACCATGGACCACCAGCGAGCATACACGGGAGGACGCTCAAACTGCTGCGCTCCGGAATCGAGTACCGGATCGACAAGTCTCGTGCATGAGAAGATCCCCAATAGCAACATCGCACTCGCTTGCCGGATCGAAGACCGGATATTCATCCTCACCGGACCGGTGACTCGCGAAGCTCCGCTCTCACCGATTCACTATCATAGATCGCGAGCGATTCAGGATTTGCCAACGCCTCGGTGTTTTTCACCTGCCTCCCGTGGATTACATCGCGCACCGCAAGCTCACTGATCTTGCCACTGATCGTTCGCGGAATATCGCTTACCTGAATGATTTTCTTTGGCACGTGAAGTGGACTCGTGTTCGATCGAATCTGCGTTTTGATTCGCTCGCGTAGCGGCTCATTAAGCTCAGCCCCCTCCCGCAAACGCACAAATAAAACGATTCTCACGTCACCCGTCGCGTCATCTCCTATTTCCTGACCTATCGCAACACTCTCCACAATTTCCGGCAGCTGCTCAACCTGCCGATAGATCTCGGCGGTTCCGATGCGAACTCCACCCGGATTCAAAGTCGCATCGCTCCGGCCGTAAATGATCATCCCATCGTGCTCCGTCAGCTCACACCAGTCGCCATGACGCCAGACATTCGGATATTTCTCGAAATATGCCGCGTGATATTTCGACCCATCGGGATCATTCCAGAATGCCACCGGCATGCTAACGAAGGGTCGAGTGCACACGAGCTCGCCCTGCTCGCAAACTACCGGCGCACCATCGTCGTTGAAAACATGAACCGCCATTCCGAGCGAGCGCGTTTGCAGCTCTCCGCGATACACCGGCGCAATCGGATTTCCTCCGGCGAAACATGAGACGATGTCGGTGCCTCCGCTGACGCTCGCCAGGTGAACGTCCCGCTTGATTCTCGAGTACACGTAATCGAAGCTGTGATTCGCGAGCGGGCTGCCGGTTGAAAGAATTGCGCGCACTCCCGAGAGGTCATGCGTCTCGCCGGGGGTGAGATCGTGCTTCTCGCACATCGCGAGATATTTTGCGCTTGTTCCGAAGATCGTAATCCGCAGTGCTTGTGTCATGTCCCAGAGGCTTTCATTCTTCGGCCAGAACGGAGCGCCGTCGTAAAGAACTATCGTCGAGCCGAGCGCGAGCGAGGTCACGAGCCAGTTCCACATCATCCAGCCGCACGTCGTGAAATAGAAAACACGATCGTCGCGTTTGATGTCTGTGTGCAGCCCATGTTCTTTGAGATGCTGCAGCAGCGTGCCGCCTCCGCTGTGCACCATGCATTTGGGAAGTCCGGTAGTGCCGGACGAGTAAAGAATGTAAAGTGGGTGATCGAAGGGCAGCCGGACGAACTGGAGCTCGGGCGGCTCCGCATCGCCGACAAATTCCGCCCAGGTAGTCGCACACGAAATTCCGGCAATGTCCGGTTGCCTACCGCCATAGGGAGCCACTACTACTCGTTCGATCGACGAGATCTGGTTCACGACATCGGTGATTCGGCTGCGAAGATCTATATCTTTCCCGGCATACCGATACCGCTCCGTACAAAACAAAATTCGCGGCTCGATCTGGCCAAATCGGTCGAGCACGCCCTGCGCGCCAAAATCCGGCGAGCACGATGACCAAACTGCCCCGAGCGACGCTGCTGCGAGCATCGCGACGATTGTCTCGGGAACATTGGGCATGAAGGCGGCAACTCTGTCGCCCGCTGCAACTCCCTGCTTGCGTAACGCGTCAGCGACTCTCGCGACGTCGCGATAGAGCCCGCCGTATGACAATGAGCTCGTTCGTCCTGTCTCATCCCATGCAAGGATTGCATCCCGATCATCGCGATAGCGCAGGAGGTTCTCAGCGAAGTTGAGCCGCGCACCGAGGAACCATCGTGGACCAAGCTCGGGATCCGGCGGCGCCATTCGATCAACACCGCGGACTACTTCGTCCCAGCGCCGTCCGTCGCGCTCGTCGGCAATGACATTGAAGAACGACCACACCCGCGGCCAGAATCTCTCGGGATGCATTACTGACCACTCGTAGAGCTCGCGATAGTTGGCCGGTCCCTCGTCAGCCACATAACGCAAAAACGCAGACATGTTTGCCTGCGCTATGCGTTCTTCCGACGGCGCCCAGATCGGCTCGGTCACATGAATCCGTACTAGCTCGTCGGCGGACTGAACTGCTCGTGCTGAGTGTCGAGCCACGACTTGTGATACGTCTTGTCCTCGATCTCCATCGCCTGCTTCGCGACCTTGAGCGGACGGAAGCTGTCCATCATCACCGCCAGCTCGTCTGTGTACTTCGCGCCGATGCTCGCTTCCGCTCGGCCGGGATGCGGACCGTGCGGGATTCCATCGGGATGATGCGTGATGCTGCCAAACTCGATCCCCTTCCGGCTCATGAACTCGCTCGACGCGTAGTAGATCACTTCATCAGAGTCTACGTTGCTATGATTGTAAGGCGCGGGCACCGCCTCCGGATGGAAGTCGTACGGCCGCGGACAGAATGAGCACACAACGAATCCGTCGCCTTGAAAAGTCTGGTGAACCGGGGGCGGCTGATGCACCCTGCCCACGATTGACTCGAAGTCGCGAATGTTGAATGCCCAGGGATAGAAGTATCCGTCCCATCCAACGACATCGAAGGGATGATGATCGAGCACCAGCTCATTTATCCCGTCGTATTGCTTCACGTAGAGAGAGAAATCGCCCATTTCGTCTCGCGGCGAAAGCTCCAGAGGTATCCGGATGTCGCGCTCTGAATACGGCGCGCCTTCGATGAGCTGGCCGAAGTCGTTCTTGTAGCGCGACGGGTACCGCACGTGACCTCGACTCTCGAACACCACCAGTTTTGTCTGCTCACCCTCGAGATTCATCCGGTAGCGATGAAGAATCCCGCGATGAATCACGAGGTAATCGCCTTCTCCATACTCCAGATTGCCAAACACACTCTCCAGAATGCCGCCGCCCTTGCTCACGTACACCAGCTCGTCAGCCTGAGCGTTCCGATAAAAGAATTCATCGTTCTTCGTCGGCTCGACGTAATGCATCGAGACGTCCGAATTGAACAAAAGGGGAACTCTGTCGAGAATCGGACTTCCACCCGGCTTCACGCGCGAGGTGAGAAAGTGCCGATGATGCAGCGTCTCATCCGGATCTGCCTCTAGCGACGTCTCCTTTACGCGTCGAACCGACTTCACTGTCGTTGGCGGGTGAATGTGATAAAGAAGCGACGACGTCCCGTGAAATCCTTCGTGTCCCATCAGCTCTTCGGCGTACAATCCGCCGTCGGGCTTTCGAAACACGATGTGACGCTTTCGTGGAATAGTTCCTAATGTGTGATAATAGGGCATCGATTCGCAGTATCCTCTTGGTTCGACTCAACTGCGGACTATTGGACCAACTGCTAGTCCGAACTGCTGACTAGCAGTTGGTCCAATAGTCCGCACGAAGTACCCTCACAGATTCCCTCGCAACGCCTGCTCCCGTTCTATCGCCTCGAACAATGCCTTGAAGTTCCCGGCCCCAAAGCTCTTCGCGCCTTTCCTTTCGATGATCTCATAAAAAATGGTCGGCCGATCCTCGACGGGCTTCGTGAATATCTGAAGCAAGTATCCCTCGTCGTCACGATCGACGAGAATCCCCAGTTCACTGAGCGAATTGAGATCTTCGTCAATATGGCCAACGCGTTCGAGCAGTGATTCGTAGTATGTCCCCGGCACGCGAAGGAACTCTACGCCGCGCTCACGCAAAGCCGACACAGTCGCAATGATGTCGTCGGTCGCGATCGCGACGTGCTGCACTCCAGGGCCGTTGTAGAACTCCAGATACTCGTCGATCTGCGACTTCTTTTTTCCTTCGGCAGGCTCGTTAATGGGAAACTTGATACGCCCATTTCCGTTGGCCATCACCTTTGACATCAACGCGGAATATTCAGTCGAGATGGTCTTGTCATCGAACGAGAGAATGTTCGTGAACCCGAGCACATGCTCGTAAAAGGCGACCCACTTGTTCATCGCACCGAGCTCGACGTTCCCAACACAGTGGTCCACGTACTTGAGACCGGTTAGCGCGGATTTGTGACGCGATTCCCTCGGAACGAACCCGGGCATGAAGAGCCCGCGATAATTCTTCCGCTCTATCAGACTATGTATCGTGTCGCCGTACGTATGAATGGCGGCGAGTACGATTTCTCCATCATCGTCGTTGATGACCGTGGGCTCGCGCGCCGGCGTCGCACCGCGCTCGACCGCGAGTGAGAAGGCTGAGCGCGCATCGTCGACCCACAAAGCGATGTCCTTTACTCCATCCCCGTGCCGATGCACGTGATCCGCAATTTCACCGTCCGATCGAATCGGCGTTGTGAGCAGCAACCGCACCTTGTCCTGCTGGAGCAGATAACTCGCACTCTCGCGGTGACCGGTCTCCGGTCCTCGATAGGCGAGAAGCTGAAAACCGAACGCGCTTCCGTAATAGTGCGCCGCCTGTTTCGCGTTTCCGACGTAAAACTCGATGAAATCCGTTCCGTTGATCGGAAAAGTGTCGGTGTGCTGTTCGCTGGTTGGTAGTGTCGCTGTAGCCATTGCCATCTCCAGAACGCCAGAGTTGTACCGTCAGTCCCCGCCTGTGACTTCGCGGCCTTTTGCTTCGGCGAGTTTGCGCGCTATCCCCCGATAGAAAGCAGCGTCGGCGGGCTTGTGGTGCTCGTCCATGTTGACGGCGGCGAGCTCTAAAGCGAAAAGTATGTTGCCGAGGTAGAGGTTTGCTACGTCCCCGACCGATTCCGGCTGGTCATCCATGCCGGGCCTGAGGTACAGGCGTGACGTCGCCCGTTACGAAGCGCGTGTCCGCGGTAATGACTTTCACGACGATCGCCGTGATGTTGTCGATTCCGCCGTTGTTGTTTGCCTCGGAGATCATCGCGTTCACGATTCTTTCCGGCGATGCACGCGAGCCGAGGAGCTGCAAAAGACGACGATCGTCGACCATGCCCGTGAGCCCGTCGCTCGCCAGAAGAAAAACGTCGCCCACTTTGGTTTCGCCTGGAATCACGTCGGGCTCGATATCGCCCGACATTCCGATGCAGCACGTGATCACGTTGCTCTGCGGATGATGACGCGCCTGCTCGGGCGTGATCAAACCTGCGTCAACCTGCTCCTGCACCAGAGAGTGATCCTTCGTCAGCTGCTTCATCTCTCCCTCACGCACCAGATAAATCCGCGAGTCGCCGACGTGGCCGATCAAATAATGAGTATCCGATAACAAAAGAGCCGAAGCAGTGCTTCCCATGCCGGACTTCTCGAGCTCTTTCGTAGTGCGCTGATAAACCGTTCGATTCGCGAGCTTCAGCGCCTCGGAGAGCTTCGATTCTGCTTCACGCGCGGTCAGATCGTTGACCTGAGCGAGCTCCGACGTCAGCACGTCAACCGCCATCTGACTCGCCACTTCGCCCGCCGCGTGGCCGCCCATTCCGTCGGCTACTATGAAGAGCCCCCGATACTCGTTCGCATCAGCGTGGAGATTGTCCTCGTTCCCACGCCGCATCCTTCCGGTGTCGGTTCGCGCGGCAACAGCAAGATGCACTAGCGGGCTCTCCCCGTTGTTAGCGGGCGACTAGGGTTAATCAGATGGTTTCGAAGCTCAGTTAGGTGCCTCAAACTATCTGTCGCCCAAAGAGGCGGCAAGCACCGCGCCACCCATCGATTCACTCGGCATACGCTCACCGCTTTGCAGGAGCCAAAGCCTCGCATAAAGTCCACCGCGCGCTAGAAGATTTCGATGGTCCCCACGCTCTACGATTTCACCGTGGTGCAGCACCAATATCTCGTCTGCACCGACGATCGTACTTAAACGATGTGCTACGGCAATCGTCGTTCGACCCTCCAGCAGCACCGACAAGCCATACTGAATCTCAGCCTCGATCTCGCTGTCGACCGCGCTCGTCGCCTCATCGAGGAGAAGGAGCGATGCATCAGCCGCAACGGCGCGCGCGAACGACAACAGCTGGCGCTCGCCAACGCTCAGCGACGCGCCTCGCTCACCGAGCTGGTGACGATAACCGTCAGGGAGTCGGCGCACGACCCGATCCGCTCCCACCCGGGATGCAGCGAGCTGTACCTCTGCGTCCGTAAGAGGATTTGAGAGTCGAATGTTGCTGCCGATGTCGCCCGCAAAAAGAAAAATGTCCTGCTGCACATATGCGATAAGCCCGCGCAGCTCTTCGAGCGGCATCTCGCGTGCGTCCACGCCGTTTACGAGAATCCGGCCGCGCTGCGGATCGTAGAAACGCATCAGCAGATTCGCGATCGTGGTCTTCCCCGCGCCCGTGTGGCCAACGAGCGCGATTGTGCGCCCCGCCCCCGCAACAAAGCTCACGCCCTTGAGCACCCACTCCGGGTCGCCGTCAGAGACATCCCCAGCAGCGAGATGGGGCCGCTCGTAAGCGAACCAGACATCCTCGAACCGCACCTCGACCGGTTTGCGTCCTCGCGAGACAGAGACAGCGAGACGCGTGCTGCCGGCGGGCTGAGTATCGAGTAGTCCGAAGATTCTCTCGGAGCTCGCCATCGCCGCCTGAAGAATGTTGAATTTTTCGGCGAGATCCTGAAGCGGCTCGAAGAACCTTCTGAGCAGCTGGAGAAAGGCTGCGACAGTGCCGACCGTCAGCGTGCCAACTCCAACTCGTGACGCACTCGCCACGATCAGCAGTGCGAGACCAATCGACATCACGATTTCGACCGCCGGGAAATAGAGCGCGTATACCTGAATCGAACGGATGTGCGCATCGCGAAGATCGCGATTCAATCTCTCGAACCGTGCAGTTTCGGCAGCCTCCTGACTGTAAAGCTGAACAACTCGCATCGCGGTCAGGCGCTCCTGAAGGAACGCGTTGATGCGAGCCAGCTTTGTCCTGGTCTCGCGATACGCCTCGCGAACGCGTGTGCGAAAAAGATGCGATGCAAGCGCAACCAGTGGGATGACGACATGCGCGACGATTGCGAATTTCCAATCCATCACGAACATCGCCACGCTGATTGCGACGAGCGTGAAGAGATCGCCGAGTGCGGAGACTACTCCGGAGCTGAACAGCTCGTTGAGCGCTTCGACGTCCGCTGTGACGCGCGTGACCAACCTTCCTGCGGGATTCCGATCGAAAAATGGAATCGACATTCGCTGCAGGTGCGTGAAGATCTCCATGCGAAGGTCTCGCATCACCCGCTGGCCGAGGAGACTTGTCAGCCACGTCTCGCCGTACGAACAAATGAATTGCGCGAAGAGTGCACCGAGGAAAAGAAGCGCAGCCTTCCAGACGACGGCGTAATCGTGGCGTGGAAGGGCGACGTCGATGACCCGTTGAGTAAGGATTGGCCCGACAAGCTGGAGCGCGCCCTCGAGGCAAAGAAAGAAAAGGGCGCCCGCGACCAGTAATCTGTATGGGCGTACATATGTAAGCAGACGACGCATCAAGCGGCTGTCGTATGCTTTACCGAGTGCTTCCTCCTCGTGCAGCGTTGCGGGATGGGACATTCAATCGTATGCTAACTTCCGTAAATGCGCCTCGCTACCGTCCCACAGGGTGTGGTACGCAGGTTGCACTCTCCTGTGGTCTCGGTCCAGGCTCCTGGACTGCCATTCACCTTATGGAGGAGAAATGAGCTTTCTAGCATGGATCGTCCTTGGCTTGATCGCGGGCGCGATTGCCAAGGCAATAATGCCGGGCAACGATCCAGGTGGAATCATCGTCACGATGATCATTGGAATCGTCGGCGCTTTCATCGGCGGATTTCTTGGCAACACGATAATGGGTCTGGGCATCAACGGATTCACCTGGCAAAGTCTTCTCCTCGCGATAGTAGGAGCACTCATCCTGCTCTGGATTTACCGAATGACGACGCGAGGTCGCACCCGGGTTCCATAAGGCGGGTAGCAGGCCGCACATTCCGAAGGGTCACTAATGCCGCTCTGGCTTTACTGGATTCTGCTAGGTCTGGTAGCCGGAACACTGGCCAAGTTTCTGGTGCCAGGGCGGGATCCTTCGGGATGCATTGTCACCATTGTCCTTGGGATCGTGGGCGCATTCCTTGGCGGATTTATTGGAACGCGCGTTGGCTGGGGAACGATCGATACCGGGACGTTCGATTTCCGCTCTGTTGCACTGGCCACGATCGGCGCCATCGTCCTGCTCCTCATCGGCCGCCTGATCCGGCGCACCTGATTCTTCGCGAGGTACGATCCATCAGCTCGCTGGGGCAGTTTACTAAAGGTGGTTGGTTGTCAACCGACAGCCGAAGAGAGCACCGAGAACGGCGCAACTGCGGCTATTTCCTGATTTAACTGCTGAAGACGGCGCGATTTCCGGAGTTCCGTTGTTTAAAGAAAAAACGAAAATCCGCTGTTCTCGGTGCTCTCTTCGCCTGCAGGCTGGCAACCACCTAACTTTCTACGATGGGCCAGCAAGCTGCTCAATCGTACCTCGCGAAAGAAAGCATCGTCATAAGAGGGGCGCGTCAACATAATCTCAAGAATTTCGATCTCGAGATTCCCCGCCGCGCATTCACGGTCGTCACCGGGCCCTCGGGATCGGGCAAATCTTCGCTCGCCTTCGATACCATCTATGCTGAAGGCCAGCGGCGTTATGTAGAATCGCTGTCGGCGTACGCGCGTCAATTTCTCGAGCGAATGGAGAAGCCCGACGTCGATTCGATCGAGGGCCTCTCACCGGCGGTCGCGATCGAGCAGCGCAATCCAACCAAGACGTCGCGATCCACAGTCGGCACTGCAACCGAGATCTACGATTACCTGCGGCTTCTCTGGGCTCGCATCGGCCGCACGTATTGTCACCTCTGCGGCCGCGAGATGAAGCCCGATACCGTGCAATCCGTGGTCGACTCGGTTCTTTCCCTTCCCGCGGGCACTCGCTTCTACGTCGCGTTTCCCTTGAGGCTCTCCGATCTCGTCACTCACAATGTCGTCGTCGAGAATCTTCGCGCACAAGGTTTTCTTCGAGTAAGCGTCGACAGCGAAGTGCTGCATCTCGACGATCTCACACCGCGCAAAATCGATCTTCGCCGCGCAAAGGAAGTTCTCGTTGTGGTTGATCGTCTCACTGCCGAGCGCGCGATTTCAGGGAGACTGAGCGATGCTGTCGGCACCGCATTCGCTGACGGCGATGGCGAGTGTGTCATAATTCCCGCCGAGGGCGGCGAGCGATTGCTGTTCACTGAGCGTTTCGAGTGCGCTTACGATCACACGCGCGCGCCCGCACCGACGCCGCAGCTTTTCTCATTCAACAATCCCCGAGGCGCCTGTCCAACCTGCAATGGATTTGGCGCCACGCTCGAGTACGACCTCTCGGTGATCATCCCGAATCCGGAGCGCTCTTTGCGCGACGGGGCCATAGACCCATGGACCAAGCCGAGGTACGACAACAAGCGTCGCGCGCTCGCGGAGTTTGCTCGACGAGAGCGGATTTCAATGGACGCTCCCTGGTCGGAGCTTTCAGAATCACAAAAACAATCCTTGCTCACGACACGGTCCCGCGGCTACAAAGGAATTCTTCCTTTTCTCAAAGATCTCGAGTCGAAGCGATACAAGCAGTACATCAGAATCTTTCTGCGGCAGTATCAGACCGCGCAGGAGTGTCCGACATGTCACGGAGCTCGACTCAAACCCGAGGCACTCGATGTGCGGGTCGCCGGGATGAACATCGCTCAAATCTCCGACCTGCCCGTCGATGAGTTGAGTCAATGGCTCGACGCGCTTCAGCTCACGCCGTTCGAACAGAGCATTGCCGACACGATTCTGCGAGAGGCATGTGAGCGCGTTCGCTTTCTTCGCGATGTCGGTCTCGACTACCTCGCGATGAGTCGCGCGACGCGCACACTTTCCGGCGGCGAAGCGCAACGCATTGGATTAGCGAATTCCCTCGGCTCGCAGCTCGTGGATACGCTTTACGTTCTCGACGAGCCGTCGATCGGTTTACACCCCCGCGACATGGGCCGACTTCTCAGATTGCTGCATCGACTGAGAGATACGGGCAACACCGTTCTGGTGGTCGAACACGACCCCGCCGCAATCGAAGCTGCCGACTACATGGTGGAGCTGGGACCGGGAAGCGGCGAGCACGGCGGGCGCGTTGTTTTTGCCGGACCGATGTCGAGAATTTCGGCGAGTCCGCTCACTGGCGAGTATCTCACGGGAAAGCGCGAGATTCCGATTCCTTCTCAACGGCGGCGGATTGGTCCGCGCTGGATTACACTGACCGGCGCGCGGGAACACAATCTCCGGGGCATCGACATTCGAATTCCGATTGGCGTTCTGACCGTCGTGACCGGCGTGTCGGGTTCCGGTAAGAGCACCTTGGTGCACGACGTTCTGTATCGCGCGCTCGAGACTCATCTCACTGGCGAGAGCTCCGCCAAGCGACACCTCGGCGAAGCCGTTGGCGACTACGATGCGCTCACCGGATGGGAGGCGATCGAAGAAGTTGTGATGATCGATCAGAATCCAATCGGCAAGTCACCGCGATCGAATCCGGTGACGTACATCAGAGCGTTCGATCAGATTCGCAACATTTTCGCCGACGCTCCGCTCGCGCGACAACGGAAATACACGCCGGGCACATTCAGCTTCAACGTCGTCGGGGGCAGATGTGAAGAGTGCGAGGGCGCAGGCGCGCTCGAAGTAGAGATGGTTTTCATGGCTGACGTTCACGTGCCCTGCGACGCGTGCGGTGGCAAGCGGTTTCAGCCTGAAGTGCTCGACGTTCGCGTGAATGGCAAGAACATCGCTGAGGTGCTGGACCTCACCGTCGATCAGGCAATCCGATTTTTCATTCGCGAGGAAAAACTCGGTCAGGCTCTCTGGCAACTTCAGCAGGTGGGACTCGGCTACCTTCGGCTGGGCCAACCCGCGACCACTCTTTCAGGAGGCGAGGCACAACGCATCAAGATCGCCCGCGAGCTCGCGACTGCAGGACGAAAAGGAGGTCGCAAGCTGTACATCATGGATGAACCTACGACGGGATTGCATCTCGACGACATACGAAAGCTCGCAGACGTAATGGATCGTCTAATCGAGCAGGGTCACACGATTCTGTTGATCGAGCACAACCTCGACGTCATCAAACTCGCGGACTGGGTGATCGATCTCGGACCGGAGGGCGGCGTGAAAGGAGGACAGCTCGTTGCAATGGGACGCCCTGAAGAGATCGCCGCGGTCAAGGAATCCTACACCGGTCAGTGGCTTGCGCCGGTACTCGCGCGGGCTCCGTTGCCAGTCGCGACAGGCAAGCGGGTAGCCGGTAGCCGTTAGCTGGTAGCCGCTTTTATCTGCTCTCCTGAACTTTGCGCACGATAGCTGTAATCATTCTCCGCGGCGCGAATCGCTCTGATTGAATCATCAGCTTGTCGCGCCAGCCTGGAATTGCGACACGATCGCCCCGCATCATTGCCTTGTATCCATATCGCGCGATGTTGCCTGCGTCAGCGACGCCCAGTTTCTGAAAAAGGCGCGTGTTCGAGATCCGCGCCGTGTCAGCGAAATCAGTTGCAGTTGCCCCCGGACAAAGTGCTGTCACCGTCACACCGGTATTTCGCCACTCTTCCGCGATCGCTTCTGAGAAGCTCAACACATAAGCTTTCGTAGCATAGTACACACTCATTAGGGGACCTGGCTGAAACGCGGCAGTCGATGCGACGTTCATGATTCTTCCTGACCGTCGCTTCACCATGGCCGGCGCGAAAAGCTTCGTGAGCTGGGTGAGCGCGACGACATTGACGCCGATCATTTCTATTTCCCGCTCGATGTCTGTCTCGAGGAACTCGCCGCCGAGTCCGAAGCCGGCGTTGTTGATCAACATTTGAACATCAATTTGTTGTTCGATAGTCGCAGCGAGAAGTTCCGACGGCGCAGCAGGGTCACGCAGATCGGCTGTGATGACAATTGCCTGCACTCCGTACTTCCCTTCGATCTGTCCTGCCGCGGCTTCCAGCGCGTCCTGGTGTCGCGCTACGAGAAGGACGTCATGACCATGCTTCGCGCATTCCTTTGCGAGCTCGAGTCCGATTCCGCGAGACGCGCCGGTGATCAGGGCAAATGACTTTTCGTCTGTCGATTTCCGCGGCGGCATCGGTTGATTCACTCTCGGTGATAGTCTAGATTGCGAATTCCATTCCCGAGTAGCTCAGGTGGTAGAGCAGGTGACTGTTAATCACCGGGTCGGGGGTTCGAGTCCCTCCTCGGGAGCTGATCTAGAACAACGAGTTATGTCGGAAAGGCAAACGGGTTAGCCGAAATGGCTAGCCCGTTTGCCTTTGTGAGCTGAATGGTGGAGAATTGTGGTTTGTTGCGGGCCCTGAAATCCGGCGTAGTATTTCACAGGGAGAACGGGCAGCCTTTTTCATATGCGATGCTGAGGTCAACAATGCAACAATTTCGCATGCCCGGCAATTTCTTTGTCGTGACTTCGATCACGATCGCTTTTTTCATCGCCCAACCAGTCATCGCGCACGCGCAGGAAACTGCGAAAGTCGGCCCGTCGCTGCCCGATTCTATCAAAGTCAAAGTAGACCGAATCTTTGCGGAGTGGAACAAATTTGACTCGCCAGGATGTGCATTCGGCGTTGTCAAAAACGGGAAGATGATTTACGAGCGCGGTTACGGCATGGCTAACCTCGACTATGACATCGCCATCTCTCCGGCATCAGTCTTCGAGATCGGCTCCATGG
>JBHELX010000040.1:0-32798 GCA_046262875.1 Gemmatimonadaceae bacterium
ATGCCGGAATGGAAACGTCGTCGTGTCACCGGAGGTGGCGTCCTCCTTGACCTCGCATCACATCATATAGATCTGTTGCGATGGTTACTCGACGACGAGGTGGCAACTATCGATGCTTCGATCGACTCAGACCTGACCGAGCATGACAGTGCGCGCCTACAGATGACAATGCGCGGCGGTGCGCAGGTGCAGAGCTGGTTCTCGTGTCGAACTGCGGTGAGCGACTGGCTCGAATTTGCAGGTGAGAAGGGAACGCTGCGCCTCGATCGCCACCGACCGCGATTGTCGCTGCGTGTGCCGCGGCGATTCGGCTACGGCGTCAGAAGCGCGCGGCTCGCGCCGCCACCAAACGCAGCGGCTTGGTGGTTGAAGCGTCTGGTGCGTCCATCACAGGAGCCGTCGTATCGCAACGCGCTTGCCGCGTTCGTGAACGAGCTTCGCGGCGAGGCGCGTAGCACTCCGGGCGTCGCCGATGGAATGCGCGCGCTCGAAGTAGTCGCGGCCGCTGAGGAGTCGGCGCAGCGAGGAACTGAAGTCGACGTGCTCAGCGCTTAGCGCTTAGCGTTCCGCAAAATGCATCCTGCGTTGAAATTGACTTGATGACACAAGCTGCCTAAGTTTCAAGGCTGTCCAGCATTCTTTCCAACACGAAGTCCCATCATGGCTTACGCAATTATTCGCACCGGCGGCAAGCAGTACCGAGCCGAGTCCGGCAAGACAATCAGAATCCCGAGCCTTCCCGGTGAGGAAGGTGCGAAGGTCACCTTCAGCGACGTGATCCTCGGCTCGGATGGCGACAAGACCCACGTCGGTGTGCCCGGACTCAAAGGCGCGTCCGTCAAAGGCGAGATCGTTAAACAAGGACGGGGAAAAAAAATCGTCGTCTTCAAAATGAAGCGACGAAAGAACTACGCTAAGAAGCAGGGTCACCGTCAGGGCTTCACCGAAGTCAAAATCGGCGACATCAAGCTCGGCTAAGGAGTTTCATATGGCACATAAAAAGGGCGTCGGCTCGTCGAGAAACGGTCGCGACAGCAATCCGCAGTACCGTGGTGTGAAGAAGTTCGGCGGCGAGAAAGTCGTGGCCGGCAACATTATCGTCAGGCAGTGCGGGACCAAGTGGCATCCGGGTCGCAATGTCGGTCTCGGGACTGACTTCACGATTTACTCGCTCATCGATGGCGTCGTGAAGTTCGAGCACAAGAATCGCACGCGCTACAAGGTGAGCGTGTATCCCGAGCAGACGACCGGAAACGGCGAAGCAGCCTGAAGCAGCAGCGATCTAAGTGAAAAACCCCGCACTCGCGGGGTTTTTGTTTTACGAAACTGTGGTGAAAGAATTGCGTAGTTTTTCACAACGCACGCACCTCAAACACCGAGACGACAATGGCTGTACTAGACAGACTGAAAGAAGAGCTGGACCGCGCAGGCAAAGCCGCTCAGGCTGCGTTCGATGAAGGTAAGATTCGGCTGGAAGCATTCAGGACGAGACAACTGGCGGACAAAGCGGCGCAAGCGTTGGGGTACGCGGTTTTTCGCGCGAAACAAAATGGAAGCGACATCGATGCCGACACTTACTCGCGACTCTCGGCAACTCTTGCGACACACGACGCCGAAGCATCGCGCTACGAGGCCGAGCTCGAGCGAAAGCGAACGGAGAGCAGCGCAGCAACATCTCCCCCAGCGGCAACCGAAGCTGCTGCAGCGGACGCACCACCTTCAGCCAGCTGAAGCGATTGAGCGATTGAGCGATTGAGCGGTTGGGCGATAAAGGGGTAGGTAGATAGAGAGATTGAGCGATTACCGAGATTCGGTAGTCGCTCTTTCGCGTATCGCTACATCACTAAATCGCGTACCGCCCAATCGCTCAATCGCTCAATCGCTCTATCGGATGGGTCTCCCAGGCAAGTTCAAATACCGCTCAGTGAGCAGATCCTGCCTCGTCTTTTCGTTTCGCTCGACGCCGCGAACCCACACATGCTCGGCGTGAGAAGTGAACTCGAATGGATCACCGCTCCATACGACGACATTCGCTTCGTGACCCGGCGCGAGTGATCCAACGCGGTCCGCGACGCCGAATATCTCCGCGGGCCAGATCGTCACCGCCCTGAGCGCATCGTCCCAAGTCATTCCATACGCGACGGCGTTTCCCGCTTCCGTTTTGATGTTTCGAACGTTGAACGCTTCCTCATCTCCACCACCGGCGTTTCCGACAAGAGCGACTTTAACTCCGGCCTTGCTCAACAAGCCAGCGTTCTCCTGGCGCTGTCCGAGCGAGGCAAATCCCGCGGGAATGTTGTTCATCGCGCCGGTCAAAACAGGGATGCGCGCCGCGGATAGCTTGCTGGCCATCATCCACGCTTCCGCACCGCCCCCAATAATAAGCTTGAGTCCAAATTCTTTTGCGATTCGCATTGCAGCGTCGATGTCGGATGATTTGTCGACGTAAACCAGCAACGGAAGTTTTCCCTGAACGACTGGAATCATTGCCTCGAGATCGAGCCGGCTCTCGTCGAAATCTCTCGTCTGCGCCCGGTCGAATGCTTCGCGGTGAGTCATGAAAAACTTCGTGTCGTCGAGAAGCTCCCGCAGCTTGACGATCAATTCACCACGAGATCTTGTTCCAGCACTCGGGGGATCTCCAATTTCTGCGACCATTGCGACGGGCGTCTTCAACACCATGTCTGTAGTGGTGCCCTGAACCAGATCGACGATCGCAGCCTGCCCTGAGACGAGTCCGCCTTGAGGAAATATCACGAACGTCGTCACGCCTTCCTTGCGCGCCGGCGCGAGCATCACCGAGTTTGGATTCAGTCCCTCCCACACAGTGAATGAAGCGGCAATCTCGTCCTTGCCTTTTGCCGAATAGTCGCGTGTCTCCGCTACCTGGCCGATTTCGACGACGCCGAGCTGAGTTGCCGAATTGATTAAGCCAGGCGTGACCAATTTCCCCGTCGCGTCGATTCGTTGCGCATCTGATGGAACCGGAATGTTTGATCCGACGGCGACGATCACGCCGTTGCGAATTATTACGGTTCCGTTTTCAATCGGCGCGCCAGTCATCGTGTAAACTTTTCCGCCAGTGATGGCGATCGACTGTGGGCTTGCTGCTTGAGCAACGAAGGCAGCTGAAACCGCCGCGAGTCTTGCGATTCTAGTGATGGTCATTGTCATCGGCTCCTTGCCGGCACGAAGCCGAGCTCGAAATCAGTTTTCCATTGTTCGGTTGGATCGGAGCGATCGTAGAACATCGCGCCGTCGATCCAGACCTTTTCCGCGTGCGTGTAAACGCTGAAGGGATCGCCTGACCACAGGACGAGGTCGGCGTTCTTTCCTTTTTCGATCGACCCGATTTTGTCATCGAGTCCGAGCGCCCATGCGGGATTGATCGTCATCCACTTCACAGCCTGATCTTCCGTCACCGGAATTCCCGCGTCGATTCCCGCGCGCATTGCCTTTGCGACTTCCTGATTCAGTCGCTGCGATCCCGAAGGATCATCCGAGTGAATCATCGCATGCGAGCCGGGTACTTTGTCGACCATCGCCAGATTAGCTCTGATTGCATCCATCGCTTCCATCTTGAAGCTTCCCCAATCCGCCCAGACCGACGCGCCGATTCCTTCCTTCGCGAGCAGGTCTGCGATTTTGTATGCCTCGACGCCGTGATGGAACGAGCGAATCTTGTATCCGAATTCGTGAGAGATGTCGATCATCTGCGCCATTTCGTCGGCGCGATAACAATGGTTATGGACGAGAATATTTCCGCGCAGAACTTCCGCGAGCGTCTCATTGCCGAGGTCGCGTGCGGGTGGATCGCCCTTATGATCGGCGTTCCATTTGTCCCACTTGCGGCGATACGCCTCTGCATTGATCCACGCCGTGCGATAACCCGCAACGTTTCCCATGCGAGTAGACGGACCGCGGTTCGCGTAAACGCGCTTTGGATTTTCTCCGCACGCCATCTTCAGACCATACTTCGCACCCGGGAATTTCATTTCCTGGACGGTGCGTCCCGGAACGACTTTCAAAACAACGCTGCGTCCGCCGATGAGATTCGCAGAACCAGGTAATACCTGAAGCGTCGTCACGCCTCCCGCAAGATTTCTCGGAAACTGAGGATCCTGCGGCCACACCGAATGCTCGGCCCAGACATAGGGCGTGCTCGGATTGGTCGCCTCGTTGCCGTCGCTCAACGCGTCGACGCCGGGCGCGGCATACACGCCAAGATGCGAATGCACGTCGATGATTCCGGGTGTGAGATATTTTCCCGCTCCATCGATCACGACTGCACCCGCGGGCGCGTCTACAGTTTGTCCGACCGCGATAATCTTCCCGTCGGCGACTGCAACGGCGCCATTGTGAATCATCGGACCAGCCGCAGTCATGATGTTGACGTTTCGAATTACGAATGGCGCGGCTGGAATACGCGTGTACGTGCTTGGAAACGGATCCGCATTGGGGAGCGACACTCCGCCTTTGCCTGCCTGAGCTGCTGTTGTATCACGTGCCGGAGTGGGAGACTGTCCTGCGGGCGCTGAGTGACAGCCCGATACGACAGCGATTGCAACAAGAATTACGATTGACGATCGCATCAGAGTGGCTTGCCTCCTGATTAGTACGGCGACCTGCTACCGGCTAAACGGCTACCGGCTAATAGTGGACGAAAAAATACCGCGTGAAACGAATTGCGTCAGGCTAGCCGATGTAAGAGAACTGTGACACTCAATCGCGAAGCGAGGAAACGAGGGCACCGACTCTATCGGTGCAGATGCCATCGACTCCAGCGGCGCGGAGTCGACTCCATTCAGCTTCGTCGTTTCCGGTCCATGCAATGACGCGTCCGCCTTCATCATGGATCGACTCGACGAGATCTCGATCTATGAACTCGCACTGCGCCCAGAAATCGCGTGCGTCGGCAGTACGAAGGAGTGATGCTGCATCGATCGGATACGCGACGAGGAGAATTCCGCCGGGAATTCGGGTTGCGAGCTCGCGAAACCTTTTGACGATTCGATGATCGAACGAATGCACCGCACATTGCTCGGCGGCGTTTGGAATTTTCGAGAGGGCGGCAGCGACTGATGATTCGATTTCTGGCGCCTTGATCTCGATGTAAACACGCGCCCGGGGCGCAATTTCCTCGAGAGTGGCTTCGAGCGTCGGCACACCAACGCCGGGTTGCAGCTCGAACTTCGACAATTCGTCGTGGCCGAGCGCGGCGATTGCACGTCCCGCGAGCGATGAGGTCGATTCCCGAGATAAATGAGGATCGTGATGCACGACAACGACGCCGTCGCGGGTCGCGTGGACATCGAGCTCTATAGCGTCAGCCCCCGCATCGACCGCCGCGATGAAGGCGGGAATCGAGTTTTCGGGGTACGAGTCTCGAAGCCCACGGTGAGCAATAGCTTCGGGGATCATGAATTAGCCGATAGCCGGTAGCCTGTAGCCGGTCGCATGTCTCATAAGCATATGCATTAACATTTGGCTGCCGGAAGCGTCTACCAAACGAATTGAATGAATCCCGGAACCCAATGGAGCGCCGAAGACGACGACAAGTCGTTAATCGAGCGGTGGAAGGCGGGCGACTCGCGAGCGGCAACCGAGCTCGTGCGGCGTCACGCGGACGCACTCGCTCGCTTCGCGACGAGCGCTGGGGAAAGGGACGAGATCGAAGAGCTGGTGCAGGACACGTTCGTGCGCGCGTTCAATTCGATCGACGCGTTTCGCGGAGAGAGCTCGCTCCGGACGTGGCTGTTTACAATCGAACGAAGGCTCATGCTGGACCGGCGTCGCACCGAGATTCGAGAGCGAAATCTCGTATCGATCGAGGGCGTCGAAGGATCGACGGCGTACGACGCGCTCGACGGAATGGTAGCCCAGGAAACCGCTACCAGAGTTCGCGGCGCGCTCGCCTCACTTTCTCCGATGCAGCGTGAGGTATTCGTGATGCGAGTGGAGCAGGGCCTGGCATACGCTGAGATCGCGACCATCCTCGAGACTACCGAGGGTGCGGCGCGTGTTCATTATCACAACGCAATCTGCGCTGTGAAGGAGTTCTTGAATGAGTGAATGTCTGAGCGCAGAAATGCGCGACGCATTGCCCGATTATTTGAACGGAACGCTGCACGCCGCCCGTACTGTTGAAGTGCGCGCTCATGTTGCGGCATGCGATGAATGCGCGGCGGAGCTCGAGCTATTGCGTATCGTCGCTGCTTCTGCGCCGAGTGCCCCTGCAATGGATTTTGAGCGAATTGCCAACGCGATTCCAACACCGACGAAGCACGGTTTCATGATTCATCGCGGAGGCGATGGCGTAACGCGCGCCGAGACGCCGACCATACTGCCAATCAAAAGCAGGCCGCGACGTATTTGGTCGCGCCCTTCTGTGAAGATTGCGGCTGGTCTGGCGATCGTGACTGCGGGTGGACTTTCGCTACTCGTTGGTCGTGATGTTCTGCGTCCCGAGTCGGAGGTTGGACAAGCGAAACCAGTTCCAGTCGCCGCTGCTGGCATCACACCATCAGTGAGTACTCCGGTTGCTCCGACAAACGTTGCTCCAGCGCCCCAGTCTCAGCCGCGTCAAGTGGCGAGCGCTGAGCCCGCTCAACTTTCGCTCACTGGCGATCTGCAGGAATTGTCCGATGAGCATATCGCAACCTTGCTGAATGAGATGGATCGAATGGATGGGTTACCAAGCTCCGAGCCGGACGCTGTCGAGCCAGTCGTCACCACCTCCAATTCGGGCGGAATGAACCAATGATTCTTTTTCGTTCGAAAGCGATCATGCTGAGCGCGATACTGATCGCGAGCGGCTCGATTTCGGTTAGCGCCCAAGTGGGGGCGAACGTCGCGATTCCGCCCGCGCAGAAGGGACCCGCTCGCGCGGATCTGGAGCGCCGATTCCGTGAGCGTACCGCACAGATCGTTCGCAACCGGCTGCAGCTGAACGATGATCAAATGGCGAAATTGCAGGCGTCCAACCAGCAATTCGACCAGCAGCGAATGGCTCTCGTCGGAGACGAGCGGCAGGCGCGGCAGGCTTTGCGCGCTGAGCTCATGGCGGGGAACGCTGCAGATCAGCAGAAGGTCGACAGTCTTCTCGATCAGCTGATGCGATTGCAACGCAGGCGTCTCGATCTCGTCGACAGCGAACAGCGCGATCTTGGAAAATTTCTGACGCCGGTTCAGCGCGCAAAGTATTTCGGTTTGCAAAACGAAATGCGAAGGCGAATGCAGGAGCTTCGTGACCGTGCTCCGGGTGGTGCGGGGGGTGGGCCCGGAATGCGTCCGCCTCGGAATCCTGTTCGACGGGGAATTGTGCGTTAGGGGATTGGTGCGCCCAATCAATCCGCTCGTTGCTCTTGTGATGAATCCACTCGGTATTTAAATAGCAAATCCACGCCCGGGTGGCGGAATTGGTAGACGCACGGGACTCAAAATCCCGCGAGCTTAGGCTCTTACGAGTTCGATTCTCGTCCCGGGTATGAACAACCACTGCGGACTGCGGACCGCGGAAGGACCGCGGAAGAACCGCGGAAAGCGGAATGATCGCGAATGAGGGGCCGGCGCCACGCCGAGCCCCTCAGTCGTTTTCGCACTTTTTGTAAGCGGTTTGTCTGGCGAGAATCAACAGAATGTGCTCGAATAGCGTATGGCGATAAGTTACCGTCAATGTGTATTCAGATACGAACAGTCACGACTGCCGCCGTCGCGCTCATATTAGCTCTTTGCACCAGTTGCACGAGGTCACTCGATCGTGTGAACGGTGCTGCCGCTGCTGCCCCGTCGCCAAACGTCCCGTGGAAAGCGCCCCAGGGTGCGGTTAAAGCCGAGGCGCCGGCGACGACCCCGCCTGTTGCCGCGGTGCCGAGCGACCTCGCAGCACGAATTCAGAAGTTGACACTGATGGACGTAGTCGACCTCGCCCTCAGAAATAATCCGGCAACGCGTGCCTCATGGTCTCAAGCGCGCGCGGCCGCGGACGTGCTCGGCTCGACGAGCGGCCGATATTTTCCGACGATAGACGCGTCTGCATCGGCATCGCGCAACAAATCGCCGTCGATCGGCGGGGGCACAGGAGGAAGTCGTACTCTGTACGGTCCGACGATGACCCTCAGTTATCTGCTGTTCGATTTCGGTGGCCGCTCCGGGGCAGTGGAGTCCGCTCGCCAGAGATTATTCGCCGCCGATCTCAGTCACAATGCAACGATTCAAAACGTCGTCCTCCAGGCTGAGACGGCGTATTTCTCATACATGGCGACGGTCGCGTTACTCGGTGCAGAGCGTTCCGCAGTCACTGAGGCGCAAGCCAACCTCACCGCGGCCGAGCAGCGAAACAAAGTTGGACTCGCGACGATCGCCGATGTGCTTCAGGCGCGAACGGCACTCTCACAGGAAACGCTGAACCTCGAAACCATCGAAGGGAATTTGCAGGCCGCTCGAGGCGCGCTTGCATCCGCGCTGGGTCTCCCGGCAAACCTGCCTTTCGAGCTCGAGCCGCTGCAAACTGCCATGACTGTTGGAAGAATCGCGCTTTCAGTCGATAGCGTCATTAACGCTGCGCTGCAGAATCGGCCGGACCTTGCCGCTGCGCGCGCGCAAGCGGCAGCAGCAGTGGCACAGGTTCGCGTCGCACGATCGGCGGAGTTTCCCGCATTGACTCTTGGAGGCAATGCAGGCCGCAGCTACTCGGTTCCGGCAACTTTCAGCGGCCCTTCATATGGGCTGAACCTCGGATTGTCGATTCCACTCTTCAACGGATTCTCGCGTCAGTACGATGTTGCCGCCGCCCGCGCGCAGGCCGACGCGACCATCGCACTCGCCGATCAAACGCGACAGAACGTGATCACTCAGGTATTCATCTCGTACTACGCGCTTCAGACGGCGCAACAAAGAGTCGCAACCGCTGACGATCTACTGGCTAGCGCGCGACAATCGGAGGAAGTTGCGGCAGGCCGGTATAAGGAAGGAGTTGGAGGAATCATCGATCTCCTCACCGCGCAGTCTGCTCTCGCAAATGCGCGCGCGCAGCAAGTGCAATCGCGATGGCAGTGGTACACATCGCTCGCGCAGCTCGCGCATGACGCGGGCGTACTCGGGCCGCGGGGCGAGGCGCCATTTATTCTTTCTGCCGATTCCGTCGCGCCATCAAAGCTCCCGAACACCATCAACCCATGAGGGCTAGAGCCTCGCAATTGAATTTCTCGAAATCTCTTTTGTTCGTAATTGCGCTGGGAACAGGCGCTTGCTCGAAAGCGAAGCCTCAACGAAATCCATCGACTCCGGTTACCGTCACGGAAGTGAGGCGAGCGACGATTCCATATGTCGTGACGACCAACGGAACCGTTGAGCCAATGCAAACCGTCGCGGTGGAAGCGCAAGTCGGCGGGATTCTCCAGCGCGTCGCGTTCTCGGAAGGACAGGAGGTTAGTGCCGGAGCGGTGCTCTTTCAGATCGATCCCCGTCCATACCTCGCAACCCTGAATCAGGCGCGCGCACAGCTCGCCCGCGACCAGGCGACCGCGACAAACGCGGCGCGAGACGCGTCACGCTACGAGGCTCTCGTGCAGCAGGGTTATGTGACGCGCTCACAGGCCGATCAGGCCCGCGCGACCGCAGTCTCCGCGGCGGCGACTGTCGAAGCCGATCGCGCAATGGTTGCAAAAGCGCAGGTCGATGTGAACAACTCGACAATTCGTGCGCCGATAACAGGCCGCACGGGAAGCTTGCTTGTACGTCAGGGAAATCTCGTCAAGGCAAACACCGACCTGCCGCTGGTGGTAATAAATCAGATCCAGCCAGTGCTGGTTCGCTTCACTGTGCCGCAGAGTCAGCTTCCCGATATACAACGGTATTATCGCGGCGAGAACACGCTCGTAGTTCGTGCTACGCCGTCTGAGGGTTCTGCGTCCACACTAGACGGGACGCTCTCGTTCGTAGACAACAATGTTGACGCAAACAGCGGAACGGTTTTGCTCAAGGCGAAATTCGCCAACCCTCAGGGAACGCTCTGGCCAGGTCAGTTCGTTAACGTTGCGCTGCAACTTTATGTGGATGCAAATGCGCTCACAGTGCCGGCGGCCGCAGTGTTGACGAGCCAGACCGGCAATTACGTCTTTACCGCCGAGCCCAAGAACGTGGCAAAGCAGCGTCCCGTCGAAGTTGCTCGCACGGTTGATTCAGTTGCTGTGATAAAAAGCGGTCTCACCGACGGACAGCGTGTGATCGTAACTGGCATGTCGCGTCTTACGTCCGGCTCGAAGATCACTATCAAGGGACCCGTCAGATGACCGCGCTCTTCATTCGCCGTCCGGTCATGACCGCGCTGGTCATGATTGGCATTCTCTTTTTCGGAACGGTCGCGTATCGGCGCTTGCCGGTGAGCGATCTTCCTTCGGTCGATTTCCCGACCATCACCGTCAACGCGAATCTTCCCGGCGCAAGTCCCGAGACGATGGCTGCAGCGGTCGCAACCCCCCTCGAAAAACAGTTCTCGACGATTGCCGGCATCGACAACATGACTTCGTCGAGCAGCCTGGGCTCGGCGTCGATTACGATTCAGTTCTCCCTCGATCGCGATATCGACGCAGCCGCTGCAGACGTGCAAGCAGCGATCTCGCAAACTCTGCGCAGCCTCCCGCAAGGGATTCTTCCGCCATCTTACAGAAAGGTGAATCCGGCAGACCAGGCGATTCTCTATTTCGCTCTCACGTCGGCGACGCTGCCGCTGTCGCAGCTCGACGAATACGGCGAAACCTTCATGGCGCAGCGAATCTCCATGGTTCCGGGGATCGCGCAGGTTCAGGTCTACGGCGGACAGAAGTACGCGGTGCGCGTTCAGCTCGATCCTACGTCACTCGCGAATCGCAGCATTGGAATCGATGAGGTTGCGGCTGCGATTTCTTCCCAGAACGTCAGCATGCCGACGGGAATACTCTGGGGAACAACCCGCGCCTCGACGATCCTTGCGAATGGCCAGCTCCAGAACGCAGACCAATTCAAACAGCTCGTTGTAGCGTATCGCAACGGCGCCCCTGTACATCTCGACGAGCTGGGGCAGGTGATCGACGACGTTGAAAACAATCGCACGGCGAGCTGGTACAATGGCGCGCGGTCGGTCGTGCTTGCGGTTCAGCGTCAACCTGGAACGAACACCGTCGCAGTCGCAAAAGCTGTCAACGATCTCATCGCGTCGCTCAAGGATCAAATCCCGCCGAGCGTGGAGGTTCACACCCTGTACGATCGATCGATTGCGGTAAGAGAATCGGTTACAGACGTCAAAAAGACGCTGATGCTGACGCTGTTTCTCGTTGTGATGGTGATCTTCCTTTTCCTGCGGAACATCTCGGCGACAATTATTCCGAGCCTCGCGCTCCCGATGTCGATCGTAGGCACGTTCGCGGTGATGTACCTGTTCGGATATTCGCTCGACAACCTGTCGTTGATGGCACTCACGCTCGCGGTCGGCTTCGTCGTCGACGATGCCATCGTGATGCTCGAGAACATTGTGCGTCACCTCGAGATGGGAAAAAATCCGTTGAAGGCAGCATTCGATGGGTCAGCCGAAGTCTCGTTCACAATTCTCGCGATGACATTATCGCTTACGGCCGTTTTCATTCCGCTCTTGTTCATGGGCGGAATTGTCGGGCGCTTGTTCCATGAATTCGCGGTGACGATCGGAACGGCGATTCTTGTGTCCGGGTTTGTCTCTCTGACGCTTACGCCTATGCTGGCGAGCAGATACCTGAAACCGCCGACGCATGAACACGGTCGATTTTT
The DNA here is from genome assembly GCA_046262875.1 of Gemmatimonadaceae bacterium. Lineage (GTDB taxonomy): Bacteria > Gemmatimonadota > Gemmatimonadetes > Gemmatimonadales > Gemmatimonadaceae > UBA4720. Next base: position 11,782 of record JBHELX010000040.1, read on the forward strand.
CAACGCGTCGGAGCGGGTATACGAGCGTATTCTTGGGAAGTACGAGTCTACTCTCGCGTCGGTCATGCGGCACCGCTTTGCTGCCCTGATGTTCTCGGCGGGCGTGCTGGTCGGGATTGTACTGCTATTCAAGGTCGTTCAAACGGGATTCATACCGACGCAGGATACAGGACAAATTTCCGCGACGACCGAGGCTGCGCAGGGAACTGCGTTTACGCAGATGGTCAAGAACCAGCAACTCGTCGCGGCGATCGTTGCGAAGGATACCAACGTCGCCGGGTTCATGTCTGCTGTGGGTTCTGGAGGCGGAAGTGGAAACCAGGGACGAATCATCATGGGACTCAAGCCGCGCGGGCACCGACTGAGCGCGGATGAAATTGTGAAGGAGCTTCAGCCAAAACTGTCCGGCATTCCGGGCATGACGATCTTCATGACTGTTCCCCCCGCAATTCAAATCGGTGGCCGCCAATCGAAGAGTCAATATCAATTCACGATGCAGAGTCCGGATATTCAGGCTCTCGACTCGGCGGCGCAAAAGATGGAAGGACGGATGAAGGGGATTCCCGAGCTGCAGGACGTGACCAGCGATTTGCAGATCGCAAACCCCCAAATCAACGTGCAGATCGATCGCGATCGCGCCGCGACACTCGGAGTCAGCGCTCAGCAGATCGAATCAGCACTGTACAACGCATATGGGTCGCGTCAGGTCTCGACGATCTATACGCCCAACAATCAGTACTTCGTGATCATGGAGCTGAAGCCCGAATTTCAGCGAGATGTCAACGCGCTCGGCATGCTTTACATTCGCTCGCAGCAGGGTAACCTCGTGCCTCTGAGCGCGGTCGCGAGCATCACACAGAACGTCGGTCCGCTCTCGATCACGCATTCCGGTCAACTTCCCTCCGTGACGATTTCTTTCAACACGCGACCGGGCGTTGCACTCGGGACCGCGACTGCCGCGGTTGAAGCGGCTGCGGCTCAGATCGTTCCGCAGCGAATTACGACGAGCTTCTCAGGAACGGCGCAGGCGTTCAAGGATAGTCAGCAGGGTCTGCTTGCTCTGCTCGTCCTCGCGATTTTCGTCATTTACATGGTGCTCGGGATTCTGTACGAGAGTTTCGTGCATCCCGCGACGATTTTGACCGGACTTCCATTCGCTGCATTCGGCGCGCTGCTCGCGCTCTTTGTATTCAGGATGGAGCTCGACGTATACGGCTTTGTCGGCTTGATTCTTCTGGTCGGAATCGTGAAGAAGAACGCGATCATGATGATCGACTTCGCCCTCGAGGCCGAGCGCACGGAAAATAAAACGCCTGCCGAGGCGATCGTGTACGCCGCTGCATTGCGCTTCCGTCCGATCATGATGACGACAATGGCGGCACTCATGGCCACCCTTCCCATCGCGCTAGGCAGAGGTGCTGGCGCGGAAGCGCGCCGGCCGCTTGGAGTGGTGGTGGTCGGCGGCCTCGCATTCTCGCAGCTCGTCACTCTCTACGTGACGCCTGTGTTTTACACGTACTTCGACGAGCTGCCGCAGCGTGTGCGACAGTTCTCAAGGCGATTCAGGTCGGGGACTCGCAGAGAACCGCGACCCGCGTTGGCGGCAGGTGAGCAAGCGGCGGCGATGCATAACCCTTGATCCATCCGGAGGAGCATGAACGTTGGTGTGTTGGGAACCGGAGACGTTGGTCGACGGCTAGGGGGCGGATTCGTGAGTCGCGGGCACAATGTGATGATTGGATCACGCGACCCATCGAGCGAAAAAGTGCGCGATTGGGTATCGCAGCAGAATGGGCGTGGGACAGCCGGTACCTTCGCCGAAGCTGCGGCGTTTGGTGAGCTTCTTGTTCTCGCGACTAAATGGGATGGAACCGAGAACGCACTCGAGCTCGCAGGCGCGGAAAACTTTCGCGGGAAAGTTTTGATCGATGCAACCAATCCACTTCGCGTAGAGCCTGGTAAGCCACCCGGCCTGGCGCTCGGCCACAGCAATTCCGGCGGCGAACAGGTTCAGCGATGGCTTCCCGAAGCTCGCGTGGTGAAAGCATTCAACATCGTCGGAAACGCGAACATGATCGATCCGGATTTTCCGGGGGGCCCGCCGGACATGTTCATCTGCGGCAACGATGCCGATGCGAAACGACAGGTAGCGGATATATGTACGTCATTCGGATGGAAAGGGGCCACTGACATTGGCGGTATCGAGGGAGCGAGGGAACTCGAACCGCTGTGCATCCTGTGGGTCAAATACGGGATTGTCACATCGCAATGGAATCACGCGTTCAAGGTGCTTCGCAAATAGCGCGTGTGTTTGGCGCCGAGTGCTTGCTGCGATGTTTCACGATGTCTAGTTTCCTAGGCTTCCTCCCGGAAATCCCAACGCCTTGATGACCCACTACAAGCTCTGCACCGTTCCGCGCGAAGGCGAGGCAATCACTTACGCGAATGGCGCGCTGTCAGTGCCCAATCATCCGATCGTTCCGTTTGTCGAAGGTGACGGAACGGGTCCGGATATCTGGCGCGCATCGGTGAGAGTTTTCGACGCTGCGGTCGAAAGTGCGTTCGGCGGCGAGCGGAAAATCGAGTGGATGGAAGTGTTCGCAGGCGAGAAATCATTCAAGCAGTTCAACGACTGGCTCCCGCAGGAAACGGTGGACGCAATGCAGGAATTTCGCGTTTCCATCAAGGGCCCTCTCAGTACTCCGGTCGGCGGAGGAATTCGCTCGTTGAACGTGACGCTCAGACAAGTGCTCGATCTTTACGCCTGCATTCGTCCCGTGCGCTACTTCGAGGGCGTTGGAGCTCCCGTGAAGGAGCCGGAAAAAGTCGACATCGTGATCTTCCGCGAGAACACGGAAGATGTTTATGCCGGCATCGAGTGGAAGGCGGGCTCGAAAGAAGCGAACGCAGTTCGAACTTTTCTTCACGATAGCTTTGGGACGGACATCCGCGAGAATTCGGCAATCGGCATCAAGCCGATGTCGGAATTCGGATCGAAGCGCCTCATCGAAATGGCGATCAGGCACGCTATCGAGAAGTGCAGAGAGTCAGTCACGCTCGTGCACAAGGGCAACATCATGAAGTTCACGGAAGGGGCCTTCCGCGATTGGGGATATGAAGTCGCGACGCAAAAATTTCCTGATTCGACCGTGACTGAGGCCGATATGTCGAAGGCCGGCAAGGATTCTCGTGCCGACGCAGTTGTAATCCGCGATCGAATTGCCGATTCGATGTTTCAGCAGATGTTGTTGAGGCCTTCGGAGTACTCCGTGATAGCGACGCCAAATCTGAACGGGGATTATCTGTCCGACGCCGCGGCGGCACAGGTTGGTGGGCTTGGTATCGCACCCGGTGGAAACGTCGGCGATGGTGTCGCTGTATTCGAAGCAACCCACGGCACAGCACCGAAATACGCCAACCTCGACAAGATCAATCCTGGAAGCGTGATACTTTCCGGCGTAATGATGCTCGAGTACATGGGTTGGAGCGAGGCCGCGCAGCTGATCGTGAAGGGAGTGGAGAATGCCATCAAATCGAAGCGCGTCACGTACGACCTTGCTCGACAGATGAAAGGTGCGATCGAAGTCTCGACGTCTGCATTTGGCGACGCTGTCATCTCCGGTATGAGACAGTAAGTGGCGGTCGAGCTAGAGCTCAACTCGGCCGGCGTTGCTCAATTCAAGACGCCACTTCTCGCAATCGTGTTCGACGAACACCCGGATAGCAACTCGGTATCCGATCTCGACGGCACGCTCGGCGGCGCACTGAACCGCGCAATTGCATCGCGCGAATTTCGCGGAGCGAAAGACGAGACGCTGCAGTTCAGCGGTCCGGAAAACGGCGCGGGCAGAGTTCTGTTGGTTGGAATGGGAAAGATCACCGATCGACCCGGCTCTCTCAGGCGCGCCGCTGCAATCGCTTCGCGTCAGGCAGCCAAGCTCGGGTCGGGCGCGCTTGCATTTTACGCACGAACGCTTGGCGAAAAAGAAATTGAAGCGGTTACCGTCGGCCTGTTAGCGGGGTCGTGGGAGTACAAGGATCTCAAGACACCACCTCCCGAGGACGAGCGTCGCGCTCCGCTCTCGAAAGCCACGATACTCGCTGATGACAACGACGCGAGTCGTGCCGGTTTCGCATCGGGACAGGCAATCGGAGCAGGGCAGTCATTAGCGCGCACTCTCGCCATGATGCCGGGCAATCTCTGCACACCGGAGTTTCTCGCAAAGACTGCCGGAGAAATTGCGCAACGGTACTCGATGAGGCTGACGGTGCTCGGTCGCGCGGAGATGACCAAAGAAGGAATGGGCTCGTTCCTGAGCGTGGCGCAGGGAACTCCCCAGGATCCGAAGCTCATCGCTCTCGAATATTCGGGGGGAAAAACTGGCGATAAGCCGGTTGCTCTCGTGGGAAAGGGTCTTTGCTTCGACAGCGGGGGAATCTCGATCAAGCCCGCGCAATCGATGGAGGACATGAAGTTCGACATGTGCGGCGCGGCGGGCGTGCTGGGCGCGCTCGAGGCGATTGGGGCGATGAAGCTCCCGTTGAATGTCGTCGGATTGATTGGAGCGACAACGAACATGCCGTCAGGAACCGCAGTGAATCCCGGCGACGTCGTGAAGAGTCATCTCGGCAAATACATCGAGATCATCAACACCGATGCGGAAGGGCGTCTCGTTCTTGCGGATGTTCTTTCATACGCGCGGCGATTTAATCCCGCCGCGGTCGTCGATGCGGCGACGCTCACAGGCGCATGCGTGATTGCGCTCGGTCACACGGCGACCGGAGTATTTGGAACCGACGATGCGCTTGTCGCGGAAGTTTTGGCCGCAGGCAAGCGTGCAGGCGAACCGGGTTGGTCGATGCCTCTGTGGGACGAGTATAAAGAGTTGATCAAATCCGACGTTGCCGATATCAAGAATTCAGGCGGGCGTCCCGGGGGAGCAATTACGGCCGCGATGTTTCTCAAGGAATTCACTGAGAGTTATCCATGGGTTCATCTCGATATCGCCGGCACCGCGTACTCGGAGCATGACCTCGTTGCGATTCCCAAAGGTCCGACGGGCGTTCCGACGGCGACCTTCATCGAATTCGTGCGCGGCAGGCTCACCTGAAATGCGGATAGCTGGGCTCAGTGGTCGTGCTCGCCTCGGCCTCGTCGCCGGGGCTTTTTTCATAGCTGTTGCCCAGCGAACGAATGCTCAGGTTGTTCCGCCGCCAGGAAGTGAAGTTCCGATTCCTCCAAAGCCGAAGACCGACAGCACGAAGCCAAAGCCCGATTCAGTCAAGCCTCCGTTTAGTCGCTCGACAGATCCGCATACAGCGGACATTGGCCCGCAATACACATGGAATCGCTCAGAGCTATGGGCCAGCGGTGCTCTGAGTCTCGCGGACCTGCTCGAGCGAATTCCCGGCACCACTTCCTTTCGCACCGGCTGGGTGAACTCCCAGAAATTCGTTGCTGTGAACGGACAGCTCAGCGCTGTTCGCGTTTTCTATGACGGACTCGAGATGGACAATCTGAATCCGCGCAACGGACCGCTGTTCGACCTGAACGAGATTCAGCTGTGGACACTCGAACGGGTTTCAGTGGAGCGTCTGGGTAGCGAGCTCCGAGTGTATCTGCGAAGCTGGCAAGCCGACCGAACTTTGCCTTCGACTCGAGTGGATCTCTCGACCGGCGACGACCAGACGAACATCTATCGCGGTTTTTATGGGAAGCGATTCAGCAATGGCGGCGCGCTGCAGCTCGCGGGGCAGCAGTTCAGTACAACGTCAGCGCGGTTCGGTGGCGGAGGCGATGGGCTCTCGGTTCTCGCAAGAATCGGAACCGGCGGCAACCAATGGAGTGTGGACGCGTTTGCCAACCGCACCCAGGCAACACGCGTCATTCAGCCGACATTCGGAGACGGTCTCGCAATACCCGCGTTCTCGGGGACGAACAATTTCGCGTACGCTCGCATTGCACTCGGGCGCCTCGACGATGGGCCATGGTTCGAAGCGATTGCATCGACTCGGCGGTTCAGCGAGGACACCAAGCACGTTTTGCCATCCAGTGCGCCGACGCTCCATGTGCTGGCAGATACCGTCGATACAGCTACTAGCATGCAGCAGTATCTGGTCACCGGTGGATTCAGGCGAGGACCTCTGGAGGTCTCAGCGGCAGATCGAATTCGCCGCACTGTGGGATCGACCACGCACGCGCCCAACGCGCGAGCCCAGTTCGATTCGCCACTCGCCTTTGTGGAAGTCACCGCCGAGCACGACGATTTCGCAAAACAGACTCGTGCAGACGCTGTCGCGAGAATTTCACCGCTACCGTTCATCGTTGCATCGGGTGCGGTCTCCCGCATCGCGTCTACACTCAGCGGGTCGAACACTCCTGCGCTGACGTCGGCGCGCTTCGAGGGCGGCATCCAACTCTTCGGACCGTGGTTGCTGGCGGGATTTCTTACGCGCGATACCGCTTTCATCACACCGCTTCGCGCGGTCGATACGGCGTACGTCGCACAGGCAGCGGGTAGGAGGAGCGGCTTCTACGTTGGAGCGCGGGGCACGATCATCGGCGCGCTGGGGATCGACGTTGTGGTGACTCAATGGGCCGCGGCCGACGCGTATCGTCCGAAATACCAGGCGCGCGCAGAGCTCAACCTCAACAGCAGATGGCTCACTCGTTTCCCAAGCGGAAATTTTGGAATTCATGCAGCAGCCATTCACGAGTACCGTAGCGAAGTGAACTTTCCGATCGTCGGCGGGGTTAGAACGACGGCTTCGAGCAATGTGTTCTCCGGTATTCTCGAGATTAGAATCATGCGAGCAGTGCTCTCTTATCAGATTCGCAATCTGGCGGGCGAGCTTCACCAGATTGTGCCGGATTTCTATATGCCACGAGCACTCAATCTGTACGGTGTTCGTTGGGAGTTCGTGAATTGACAATCTTGTTGTGCGCCAGTAAGTTAGCCACCCTCATATGATATCCAGCATGACGGGATTTGGGTCGGCCGAAGGAAAAGTCGGCGCCCTTCGCGTCAGCGTCGAGCTGAGGACGGTCAATCACCGTTTCTTCAACCCAAGCATCAAGCTTCCCGCCGCATTCTCGAAGTGGGAAGGGGACGTGCGCGAGACGCTGAGACAGCAGATCGCGCGCGGGCATGTTGCCTTGACCGCCCGAGTCGATCGCGACACTTCGCCTGGCGGCGGAATCAACGAGCGTCGATTCGGCGAATATGTGAAGGTTCTTCGCGGACTGCAGGACAAATACGGCCTCACAGCGGAACTGGATGCGGCAACCGTACTCTCTCTTCCCGATGTAGTCGATCCGCTTTCTCGCGATGAAGATGAAGGCACTGTCGAGCAGCTTATAGCCCTCGTCGATCGCGCGGTTCGGACGCTGCGGACAATGCGCGCCGAGGAAGGCGCCCGCCTCGCCGGATTTCTTCGCGAGCGGATTTCCCTCGTGAATGGCTGTGTCGACAGGATTGCAGAGCGCGCGCCGATCCGTCTTACGGAGCACGGAGCTCGCTTGAGGAAGTCGGTCAGAGATTTAGCCGGTGCGAACAATGTGGATCCGCAAAGACTCGCGCAGGAAGTCGCGATCCTCGCGGACAGAATGGACATCTCCGAGGAGATCGATCGGTTTCGAGCCCACATCGCCGCATTCATCGCGTCCATCGACGATGAAGGGATGGAAGCGGTGGGAAAACGATTGGGATTCCTTTTGCAGGAAATGGTTCGTGAGGCGAATACGATGGGAAGTAAGGCAGGCGATGCACCGATTCTGAGCGACGTTGTTGCGATCAAGGAGGAGCTGGAACGCATTCGCGAGCAGGTCGAGAACGTCGAGTGAGCGGCTTTCCGCTCATTCTCTCTTCGCCCTCGGGCGGTGGAAAGACGACAATAGCCCACGAGCTGCTCCGGCGACGGACTGATTGCGGATATTCGGTGTCATGCACGACGAGACCGCCTAGAGCCAACGAGAAAGACCAAACCGATTACTTTTTTCTTAGCCCTGAAGCGTTTCTCGCGGCGCGCGAGCGAGGCGAGTTCGCGGAATCGGCGCAGGTGCACGAGCACTTGTACGGCACCCTGCGACGAGAAGTTGACCGCGTGCTCGCCAGCGGAAAGAACGTCGTGATGGATATCGACGTTCAAGGTGCGAGGCAGTTCGTCGCGAAGTATCCGGATTCTGTTCTGGTTTTCATTCTACCGCCAAATACCGGGGTGCTGCTCGAGCGGCTGCGGGAGCGTGGTACCGAGAGCGGTCCGGCGCTGGAACGGCGCCTCAATAGCGCCGTTGCGGAATTAAAGGCAGTGGGGATGTATCATTATGTTGTAGTAAACGACGATCTCGACCGCGCGGTCGAGGCTGTCTCGACAATTGTAGATGCAGAGCAAATGCGCACCTCGAGAATTTCGCGATTGGGCGAACAAGTAGGTGAGGTTTTAGTAGGACTCGAGGCGGCGCTAAAGAACAATCAACGGAGCAATTAGAAATGCAGGTTTTCATTCCGAACGACATCGCGGAGCACGCGACCAACAAATATCTTGGCGTCCTTGTTGCCGCCAAATTTGCTCGGGTGATCAACGAGTTTCCGCGAGACCGCTCGGCGAGCGGCGAAAAGAAGCTCACCACCAGAGCCCTCGAAGAGCTCTCGCGTGGAGAGATTGAATACCGCGTGATCCCGCGGCGTCGCACGGAGTAGGCGCCTTGCGGCCTTTCGACGGCCGCCGCGTTCTCCTCGGCGTTACGGGGGGAATCGCCAGCTACAAGACAGTCATGGTCGCGCGCCTGCTCACGCTGGCAGGCGCCGAAGTTGACGTCGTGATGACTCGAGCCGCGCTCGAGTTTGTAGGCGCGATAACGTTCGAAGCGGTCACCGGGCGCCGGAGCTACAGCGAGATTTTCGGTTCGGGTAACGCGCTCGATCACGTTCGTCTCGCAAGCGAAGCCGACGTGTTCGCAGTCGCTCCAGCAACGGCCGATTTTCTTGCGCGCGCAGCGCACGGGCTAGCCGATGATCTCCTGAGCGCCGCCCTGCTCGCGAACACCGCGCCCGTCTTGCTCGTTCCCGCGATGAATGATCGGATGTGGGCGAACGCGCAAACCATGGCAAACGTCGCGAGTCTTCGCGAGCGTGGGTACATGGTGCTCGATCCAGCCACCGGTGCCTTGGCGGCTGGAGAGGGAAGTGGACCGGGAAGAATGCCTGAGCCCGAGGAGATACTCGCACAGATTGGCAGGATACTAGACGCAGACACAGTGTTCGCCGGAAAGAGAATCGTCGTAACCGCAGGCGCAACGCGCGAGGCCGTCGATCCAGTCCGCTTTATTTCCAATCACAGCTCCGGAAAAATGGGCATCGCTATCGCCGAGGCCGCATGGCGTCGAGGCGCATCGGTTACGCTCGTGGTCGGTCATGTTGATGCACCTATCGGATCGGGACCACAAATTGTCAGAACGGAAAGCGTGGATGACATGACCGCCGCAGTTGCATCCGCGTTGCCGAGCGCAGACGCGCTTGTGATGGCGGCTGCGCCCGCGGATTTTCGTCCGGCTCGCGCTGCGTCCAGCAAGATTTCAAAACGAGCCCAGACCGAAGGAATGGCGATCGAGCTCGCTCCGACAACTGATATTCTCCGAGCCACTCTGTCCATTCGTCCGCCACACGCGGTCATCGTCGGGTTTGCATTGGAGACAGGAGACGCGTTGACGAAAGGCGCGGCCAAGCTGAAAGAAAAATCGCTTGACTTGATCGTGGTGAACGACGCACTCGAAGAAGGCGCGGGATTTGGGGTCGATACAAATCGAGTGACGATTCTGACGCGCGATTCCGATCCCGAAGAACTTCCGTTGATGGCGAAGACTGCCGTTGCGGACGCAATCCTCGACCGCGTCGGGCCGCTTCTCAAGTGAACGCAAGCGAGCGGCTGCGTCGCTATCTGGAGCAGCGGCAGGAGATGGGCGAGAACGAGTTCTTGCTCGACAGTATGAGCGTGGACGACGTGATGAAGGCAATTGGTGCGATCAATGCTGGTAGCAAAGGCCCGGTCAATGCCGCGGGCAGGGATTGGCGCGAGACGCTCCGTGAGGAGCCTCGCGAAGCCGAGGGATTGAAGGCACCTGCGGATTCAGCGGAGCTCTTTGACGACGACATCATGCGACTCACATCACTGAAGTCAATCGACAATGCGGTCGCGAAATGCACTCGCTGCCGGTTATACAAAACAGCCACGCATCCCGTCCCGGGCGAGGGCAGTCCAAAAGCGAAGCTCGTGTGTGTCGGCGAAGCTCCAGGCGCGAATGAAGACGCAACCGGACGTCCCTTCGTCGGGCAGGCGGGTCAATTACTGACGAAGATTCTCGCCGCCGTCGATCTCAAGCGCGAAGACGTTTTCATTTGCAACGTTCTCAAGCACCGGCCGCCCGGCAACAGAAATCCGCTGCCGGATGAAGTGACCGCCTGCAGTCCGTATCTGATACGGCAGCTGGAGCTCATCAAGCCGAAAGTAATCGTTGCGTTCGGGACCTTCGCTGCGCAAACTCTTCTCGACACCAAAACGCCGATTGGAAAGCTTCGCGGTTCCGTCCACCAGTACCACGGAATTCCGCTCGTCGTCACGTATCATCCCGCAGCGCTGCTAAGGAACCCCGCATGGAAACGTCCCACCTGGGAAGATGTCAAGCTCGCCCGTAGAGTACTCGATAGCCCCGCCACAAGGGCGTGATCCTTATTCGGACCGGCGACCGCCGTACTCCGAAGACGCAGAGCAGGCAGTGTTGTCCGCAATGCTCATGGATCCGGATGCAACTCTCCGGGCAAATGAGTTCATCGACGACACGATGTTCTATCGCGAGGGCAATCGCCGGATCTATCGTGCGATGGTCGCGCTGTCTGAGCGCGGCGATGTAATCGATCCGCTCACACTCACCGAAGAGCTCAGTCGCTCAGGCGAGCTCGAGTCGAGCGGTGGACGGGACTACATCAGCTCGCTCATCGACGCTGTGCCGACCGCGGCAAACGTCGAGTACCATGCGAAGATCGTTCGAGAGAAGGCACTTCGCCGGCGACTCATCGAAGTCTCGACGCAGATCGTGAGCGAAGCGTTCGAATCTGCCGCCCCCGCAGGAGAGCTACTCGATGCGGCCGAACATAAAATCTTCGAGGTCAATCAGAGCCGGGGCGGCGAAGGATTCATGCGCATCAAGGAGCTGCTCTGGCCTACGATGGAGCGGATCGAGCTTCTCCAGCGCGGCGGCGAATCGATTACAGGTGTCGCGAGCGGATTCAAGGATCTCGACGAGATCACAGCAGGTTTCCAACCATCGGACTTGATCATCGTCGCAGGCAGGCCTTCGATGGGAAAAACCGCGTTCATTCTCAATATCGCGCAAAACGCCGCGCTCGATCATGAGGTTCCCGTTGCGTTCTTCTCACTCGAGATGAGTAAGGAGCAGCTCGTTCAGCGACTTCTGACATCCGAGGGAAGAGTCGACGCACAACGTTTGCGCAAAGGCAAGCTCCACGATGATGAATTCGTTCGACTCGGCCGCGCAGCTGGAATTCTGAGTCACGCGCCGATTTGGATCGACGACACGCCCGCGATGGGCCTACTCGAGATGAGATCGAAGGCGAGGCGGCTAAAGATCGACAACAACATCGGAATGATCGTCGTCGATTATCTGCAACTCATGCAGGGGCCTACCGACACCGAGAGCAGGCAGCAGGAAATCAGCTACATCTCTCGCTCGCTGAAAGCGCTTGCGCGTGAGTTGAGAGTTCCGGTTGTCGCGCTTTCACAACTTTCGCGTGCGCCGGAGCAGAGGACGGGAGAAAACAAGCGCCCACAGCTTTCGGATCTCCGAGAGTCTGGCGCAATCGAGCAGGACGCCGATCTCGTGATGTTCATCTATCGTCAGGAAGTCTACGACGGTCCCCTCGACAAGGACGGCAACTCGATCGAAGGACGCGCCGAAATAATCGTCGGCAAGCAGCGCAACGGTCCGACCGGCTTCGTGAATCTCTATTTCAACAAGACGTTCACTCGCTTCGAGAATTACACGCCGCGGCTAGCCCAGGCGTGACCCCGAAGGCAAGAACGCTTTATCGCTGCACGAGCTGCGGCGCTGATCATCCCAGATGGGCGGGGCGCTGCGACGTTTGCGGTGAATGGAACACGCTGGTCGAAGAGTCGGTCTCACGGACATCTGGAGCAAGCGCAGGCGGAAGGAGCGGCTCCGCCCGAAGAATCGGCGGCGCGCGCTCGCTCGGCGAGGGTGGCGAGATCGCGGATGCTCTAAGGCTCGGTGACGTAGCAGGCGCCGCCGAGCCTCGATGGAAAACCGGGCTCGCGGAATTCGATTTTGTACTCGGGGGCGGAATCGTGCGCGGCTCGATGGTGCTCGTGGGCGGCGAGCCGGGCATTGGCAAATCCACCATTCTTCTCCAGGTAGCGGCGAGACTGCAGAAGGCGGGGCATCGAACCCTGTATGTGTCAGGAGAAGAGTCGGCGCTTCAAGTGAAACTGCGTGCCGAGCGATTGGACGATGACGCAAATGATGTTCTGATTCTCGGCGAGACTCTGCTGGAGACCGTAATCGCCACCGCCACGAAGGTTGCACCGTCGGTGCTGATCGTCGATTCGATTCAAACGATTTTCACCGGCGATCTCGAGAGCGCTCCGGGAAGCGTTGGCCAGGTGCGCGAATGTGCAGCGCGCCTGATGCGGTTTGCGAAAGAGACCGGCATTACCATCTTCGTCGTTGGACACGTAACGCGCGAAGGTGGAATCGCCGGGCCGAAGACACTCGAGCACATCGTCGACACTGTTCTTTACTTCGAGGGTGAAGGAACTCTCGATCACCGAATACTTCGCGCGATCAAAAACAGATTCGGAAGCATCGACGAGATCGGAGTGTTCCGAATGACCGCAAATGGCCTCGATCCGGTTGCGAATCCGTCGGAGCTTTTTCTCGGCGACCGATTGGATCGTGCTTCGGGAAGCGCAGTCACTGCGTTGCTCGAGGGTTCGCGCCCGGTGTTGATCGAGATTCAGGGATTGGCGGCGAAATCCGGATTCGGGACGCCCCAGCGCGTGGCAACCGGATATGACGGCAGGCGACTCGCGCTTCTTCTCGCCGTTCTCGACAAACGTGCGGGACTTTCGTTCTCACAGCTCGATGTCTTTCTGAACGTTGTTGGCGGAGTTCGGCTGCAGGAACCCGCCGGCGACCTTGCAGTAGCAACTGCGCTTGCTTCGAGTGTCTATGACAAAGCTGTCGCGCCGGCTTCACTTTTCCTGGGCGAAGTCGGACTCGGTGGCGAGATACGACCTGTCTCGCAATCCGAACGTCGTCTCGCCGAGGCGGCAAAAATGGGATTCACGACCGCGTACTTGTCGGAGCGCGCGATTCCTTCGCGAATGCCAAAGGGAATCCGGGCAGTTGGAGCGCGGACAGTCGGCGATTTGTTCGCGAAGCTGTTTCCGTGATTACGGCCGACGTCGGCGTGATCATCGTCGCGGCCGGCTCGAGCACGCGCACCGACAGTGACGAGCTCAAACAATTCCGTTGGGTCGGCGGAAAGCCAATGCTGCTGCACAGTCTTCAAACTTTTCAGGAAAGACCTGATGTAGCGATGGTCGTCGTGGTGTTGCCAAAGAAATATGCGGGTGACCCACCACCCTGGCTCTTTCAATGCGATGTCGAGCGAATGCTGGTTTCGGTTGGCGGACGAGAGCGAAGCGACTCGGTGCGAAACGGACTTGAAGATCTTACGAGTGAAGCGAGAATCGTCGCGGTGCATGACGCTGCGCGCCCGTTTGTCACTCCGGCGTTGATCGATCGAGTGATTACTGAAGCGAGAAAAGGGCACGGCGCAGTTCCGGGTCTTGCGATTGTCGATACGCTCAAGCGCGCCGAAGCGCACAGCGCCGTGAGCGAGACGATCGAGCGTGACGGAATCTGGCGTGCGCAGACACCGCAAGCTTTTCCGCGCGAGATGATAGAGGCGGCTTACGCCGATGCGTTGGCTTCGGGAGTCGCTGGCACGGATGACGCTTCGTTGTGCGAACGACTGGGTTTGCCAGTCGTCGTTGTGAATGGAAGCGAGAGAGCAATGAAAATCACCACTGACGCAGATTTCGCTCGCGCTGAAGCGCTGAGTATCTTGCCGGAATGATTGCAGAAGCACGCGCTACGCCATTCTGGTCGGATGAGGAGATCGAAGCCGGGCTCAGCGGCGCTATCGCGCACATGAGAGCGCACGGAGTTCTCGCATATCCGACTGAAACAGTCTACGGATTCGGCGGGGCGGTGGACACTGATTCCGTTGGAAGACTCATCGCTCTGAAGGGTCGCCCGTCCAACAAACCGTTTCTCTTGATCGTTGCCGCGAGCGAGATGATCACGCGACTAGGCCTACATCTCCCGAGCTACGCTTCGAAACTCGCCGCCGGATTCTGGCCCGGTCCTCTTACGCTCGTTCTTCCCGGTGGTGAGAAGCAAGTGCCGGATCAGCTGCGCGGACCAGAGGGCGGAATCGCTGTTCGGTGGACACCTCATCGCGGATTGAGCCGGCTCGTTCAGGTGTATGGAGCGCCAATCACGTCGACGAGTGCGAATCGTCCAGGCGTTGTGCCGGCCACCAACGCGGGACAAATCCTCGAGCAATGGACGGACGCAGTGTCGCGGGGAACACTTCACGTACTCGACGGTGGCCAGCTGTTGTCGTCGCCGCCTTCCACTGTGGTGGACTGCACAGGGCCGCGCCCGCGCGTGATTCGTCCGGGTGCGATCACAGTCGCAACGCTGCGAGCAAGTGTGCCTGATATCGTTGGCGACAGCGAATGAGAATTCTCTTTGTCTGCACGGGCAACACGTGTCGAAGTCCACTCGCTGAGGCCATAGCTCGACGGATTCTTGCTGATGCGGGCAAGGACAATGTGATTGTCGAGAGCGCTGGTACGAACGCGTGGGATGGATCGCCGGCATCTGATGAAGCGTTACTGGTCGGTGTCGAGCGAAACCTCGATCTCTCCGGTCATCGGTCGCGAAGGCTTACACGAGAAATGGCCGAGGAGTCAGATCTCATTCTCGTCATGGGGACCGAGCATCTCGCTCGCGTGCGCGAGATTGATCCCACGGCAAATGTGTATTTGCTCGCGGGATATGGTTCAGACGACGGAAAGGGGCGCGCGATCTTCGATCCGTTTGGGGGCGATCTCGAAGCTTATCGAGAGACGGCGGACGAGCTCGAGCGCCAACTGACGGAAATACTCGGTCGTATCAAGGCAGCGTGATCGTCGCGTGAATTCTCCCCGGCGGCTGGTGCTGCTCGGCCATCCAGTCGCGCACTCGCTTTCGCCTTTGATGCACAACGCGGCTCTCGCGTCGGCGGGTATAGGCGTGCGTTATGAAGCGATCGACGTAATGCCGAATCATTTACCGCGTGTCATGGATTCACTCGCGCGAGAGCGCGCAGCGGGCAATGTCACCGTGCCGCACAAGCAGGCGGCGATGAAAGCAATGAAGAGTGTTTCGCCCATCGCGAAAAAGGTGAACGCGATCAACACGTTCCAGGTTTCAGATGACGGCGACCTGCAAGGCGACAACACAGACGTGGCGGGATTCAACGCATTGGTGAGCTCGGTAATCGGAGAGATGCCGAGTGGCGCGCGAGTGGCTGTTGTGGGTGCAGGCGGAGCTGCCGCTGCAGTGCTCGCTTCAGCCGAAGAGTGGAACAGCGCGACCGTCAAGATTTACGCACGGCGACCGGACGTCGCTCGTGATTTGGCTCAGCGCTTTAAAAACGTCACAGGCGTTGAAATGCTGCCGGTCCAAGGTCCACTCGATTGCGACATTGTCGTCAATGCGACAACCATCGGATTGTATGATGAGCGGCTGCCGGTTCCGATCGACGCTCTGCCGGGGAGCGCCGTCATTCTGGACCTGGTGTACAAGCCCGGCGAGACTGCATGGGTTCGCGCCGCGCGAGCAGCAGGACATACCGCGTCGGACGGTCTCGAGATGCTCGTCGAACAGGGTGCCGCATCTTTCGAGATCTGGTTTGGTCGATCGCCCGACAGAGAGGCAATGTGGAAAGCCGTGACGGAGGCGAGCGGATTGCCGCAGCGCTGATCGATCTTTTCTTTCCTGTCTGTTGCGTCGCATGCGAACGATTGATGACGCAGGCAGAACGCGGAATTGTTTGCGGCCATTGCTGGTCGCGAGTGGCTGAGCTGCCACATCCTCGTTGCGACCGCTGCGGACACCCGATTGGGCGCTATTCGTGTCGATGGTGCGATTACCTGCCGCCATTTGTCAGGGCGGCGCGGTCGTATTGCTGGGTATCCTCTGGCACTGCTGGCAGAATCATTCACGCGCTCAAGTACGATGGGTGGCGCGGAGTGGCACCGTCGATGTCGCAGCGAATGGGGCGAATGTCCTGGCCGATCGATGTGATCGAAGAGCGGACAGCCCTCGTTCCCATACCGCTTGCCAAATCTCGTCAGCGCGAGCGAGGCTATAACCAGAGCGAGCTTCTCGCCAAATCGCTATCAAAATCGTGGAATGTTCCGGTGTGGAGCGAAGTCGTTACGCGAGAGCGCGCCACTCGCACTCAGACGGAGTTGACTCCGGGGGAGCGACTGAGCAATGTTGCCGGAGCGTTTCGCGTTCGTGAAAATGCGTCGCCGAAACTGCGCGGGGCGCACGTGATCATCGTCGACGACGTTGTGACGACAGGTGCAACTCTCGGCGAATGCGCCCTGGCGCTCTTTGAAGCCGGAACTCGCATTATCAGTTACGTGACATTCGGTCGAGCCGCCGCTCATGGCGACAGGCTGCCACCATAAGGAATCGAGAATGGCAATACGTGTAGGCATCAATGGATTCGGGCGAATCGGCAGGCAAGTGCTTCGAGCTGCAAAGGAGAACGGAGCCGGCAAGAGCGCGATCGACTTCGTTGCCGTCAACGATCTCACTGACACGAAAACACTCGCCCATCTCTTCAAGTACGATTCGATTCATGGGACGTACCCGGGGAAAGTTTCTACCGACGGGACCTGCATCAATGTCGATGGTGATGAAATTCGGGTTCTCACACACAAGGATCCCGCGGAGCTCCCGTGGCGGGACTTGAAGGTGGACATCGTTCTCGAATCGACGGGCAGATTCACCTCAGCCGAGGCAGCCGGCAAACACATTGCCGGTGGAGCAAAGAAAGTTTTGATATCTGCGCCGGCAAAAGGCGAAGACATCACGATCGTCATGGGCGTCAACGACGCCAAGTACGATCCCGCCAAGCATCACATCGTCTCGAACGCTTCGTGCACGACAAACTGTCTCGCGCCGATGGTGAAAATCGTGCGCGATCATTTCGGATTTCGTCACGGCTCGATGGTGACCATCCACAGCTACACGAACGATCAACAGATACTCGACCTGCCGCACAAGGATCTACGTCGTGCACGTGCTGCCGCGTTATCGATGATTCCAACGACGACCGGCGCTGCGAAGGCAACCTCGCTCGTGATACCGGAAGTGAAAGGAAAGATCGACGGCATCGCGATTCGGGTACCGACACCGGACGTCTCGTTGACCGAGCTCGCTGTCGAAGTCGAGCGTGCTACGACGACTGCCGACGTGAACGCTGCGTTCAAGGCAGCTTCGGAGGGCGAGCTCGCTGGAATTCTCGAATACGCGGAAGAGGAGCTGGTTTCCACCGATTACATCGGAAATCCCGCATCGTGCATCATCGACGCGAAGTCCACGAACGTCGTCGACGGCACGCTCGTGAATCTGTCGGGCTGGTACGACAACGAATGGGGCTACGCGTCGCGCTGCGTCGACATGCTGCGGTTCATCGGCGAGCGACTCTAAGTCGCGGGCGTGAAGAAGAAAACCGTTAAAGATCTTCCCGACGATCAGCTGCGCGGAAAGCGCGCGCTCGTTCGCGCAGATCTCAACGTTCCTTTAGACAAGAATCTCGAAATCACCGACGACACGAGAATTCGTGCGTCAATTCCGACTCTTCGTTACCTGCTCGATCACGGATCGCGATGTGTTGTGCTCTCTCACCTCGGGCGCCCCAAGGGCAAACCAGAGCAGAAGTATTCGTTGCAGCCCGTTGCTAAGAGGCTCGCCGATTTGATGGGCACCCCCGTCTCGTTCGTCGAGTCGACAGACACAGACGAGGCGATGAGGGCGTCGATGGAGCTGCTGCCCGGTGAGATTCTCGTTTTGGAAAACACGAGGTTTCTCGGTGGCGAGGAAACCAATGACCCGCGACTTGCGCGCTCGCTCGCGGAGCTCGGCGATTTCTTTGTGAATGATGCGTTCGGCGCTGCTCACCGCGCTCATGCATCGACAGTCGGCGTAGCCGAGCATTTGCGACCCGCTGTTGCGGGCTTCCTCATGGAGCGTGAGCTCGAGTACCTCGGCAAAGCTCTAGCTGATCCTCAACGACCTTTCGTCGCAATCCTGGGCGGGGCAAAAATTTCGGGGAAGATCGACGTTGTGGAGCAGCTTCTTCCTCGCGTCGACGCATTGCTCATTGGCGGCGCGATGGCTTGTACGTTTTATGAAGCGATGGGATTCGAGACTGGTCGCTCACTCGTGGAAGAGGATCGCGTGGAGATGGCGCGCGACCTCCTTTCACGGTCGGGGACGAGGATGATTCTTCCTCACGACGCGGTCGTTGCGAATTCTCTCGAGGAGAAATCGACAGCCCATGCGGTTCCTCGCGATGGCGTCAAGCCTCACGAAGCGATCTTCGACATTGGACCACGATCCGCGGAATCGTACGGCCGCGCGATTGCATCGGCGAAGACAGTAATCTGGAACGGACCAATGGGAGTTTTCGAAACGCCGCCATTCGATCAGGGCACAATGGCAATCGCAAATGCGATGGCTGATGCAACTGCGCGCGGTGCAACGACAATAGTCGGGGGAGGGGACTCTGTCGCAGCCGTTGCGCGCGCCGGGCACACGGAGCGAATGAGCCACGTTTCGACCGGCGGCGGCGCATCGCTGGAGTTCCTCGAAGGGAAAAAACTTCCCGGTGTCGAAGTGCTCGACGACGCAGACAATCGATGATCGCGCCGATCTTTGCTGCGAACTGGAAGATGAACAACGGGCCAACCACCGCCCGCGAGTTCATGCTTTCCTTCCTCTCTCAGTATCCAAAGCAGAACGACAGAACGATCGTTTTCTTTCCACCAGCACTTTCAGTGCACGCGGTCGCGAATGCACTTGGCGAGAGACACGACATTCTCCTCGGCGTGCAGAACGTTTACTGGGAAGATCAGGGCGCATTCACGGGCGAGATATCTGTTCCGATTGCACGCGATGCTGGAGCGAGGCTCGTGTTGGTCGGGCATTCGGAGCGACGCCACGTCTTCGGGGAAAAAGATGAAGAGTGCGCATTGAAATGTGCAGCCGTCGAGCGCGGCGGCCTGACACCGATGCTCTGCGTTGGAGAAACTCTCGACGAGCGTGATTCAGGCGTTGCGGAAGAAACCGTTGCGCGACAGCTAAGAGCCGGCCTCTCGCGCATGACACAGCTCCCGCATCGGCCAATCACGATTGCGTACGAGCCTGTGTGGGCCATTGGCACGGGAAGAAATGCCACTCCCGAAGACGCCGCTGCAATGCACGCCGTCATCCGCGACGAGCTCAAGGAATTGTGCGGCGATCGTGCCAGGACGACCAGCATTCTGTATGGTGGATCTGTAAATCCGGGGAATGCGGCAGCGTTACTTGCCGCACCGGGTGTGGATGGTCTCCTCGTCGGCGGCGCGAGTCTCGATCCAGGAACCTGGCTCGCCATCGCGCGCGCATAGATCGGCTACCGGCTACGGGCCGAGCGTAGCTGGTAGCAGGTGGCAGCGGCAACCGTTGACTCACTACATCTTCACCCATGATATTGACTTGTTGTATCACCTCCTCGTGAAATCGAATGCTCTATAAGCTTCTTCTCATAGTCCTCGTCATTGATTCGTTTGTCCTTATCGCTGCCATTCTACTCCAGGCAGGAAAGGGAAGCGGGCTCGCCGCGAACTTCGGCGGTGCGAGCTCATCGCCTGACGCGTTCATTGGAGTACGACAGGCCGGGACGATTCTTACGAAAGCAACCTGGTGGTGCGCAGGAATTTTCCTCGCTCTCGCGTTCGTTCTGCAGGTGATGTCGACGCATACCGGAGCACCGAAATCGGTTCTGGAAAAAACATTCTCGAATGCACCTGCACCTGCGGCACCGGCACCAGTTACTACCGCTCCACTTCCATTGACGCCTGCAACCGGTGGTGCGACGACTGCCCCCGCCGCCACGAGTCCAATTCCGCTCAGCCCGGCACCGGCAACCGCGCCGCCACCCGCAGCACCGACTGCAAAGAAGAAGTAACGACAGCGTGACGGTGAGATCGAGTAAGCCAGGGTTCCTACTCCTCGAGGACGGAACCCTTTTTCACGGTCGTCTGGCTACGAGCGACTCTTCATCATCGAGAGATCTCGCCGTAGCAGAGGTAGTGTTCACCACGAACATGACCGGATATCAGGAGGTCTTCACCGACCCTTCCTACAGCGGTCAGATCGTCGTGATGACCGCGCCTCAGATCGGAAACTACGGAATCAATTCCGAAGATCCTGAATCGCAAAAGCCGCAGATCACCGGCGTGGTCGTGCGCGAGCTCTCACAGTCATACTCGAGCTGGCGAGCTACCGGTGATCTTGGGAGCTGGCTCGCATCCGCCGAAGTTCCGATTCTGGAAGGCGTTGATACCCGAAAGCTCACACGTCACTTGAGGTCAGCAGGTGTAATGCGCGGAGTGATCGGGCCCGGCGAATCGCCGGATGCAGCAGCAACTCAGGCATTGGCCGAGTGTCCTTCGATGGAAGGTCTCGACCTCGCAAGCAGAGTCACGACGAAGCAGCGTTACACGTGGGGCGATCCGCAGGCGACGCGACATATCGTCGCGTATGACTACGGTATTAAGCGCAACATCCTTCGTCTCTTCGCAGAGCA
>JBHELX010000040.1:32808-33171 GCA_046262875.1 Gemmatimonadaceae bacterium
TGTTCCGGCAAACACGACTGCTCGCGAGGTTCTTGCCGAAGTGCCGGATGGAATTTTTTTATCTAACGGGCCAGGTGATCCGGACGCGATCGACTATGCCCCCGATGAAGTGCGTGCGCTCGCGACGAGTGGCACTCCGGTATTTGGAATTTGCCTCGGCCATCAGCTCCTCGGCCTGTCGTTTGGCGGCACCACGGTCAAGCTTCCATACGGCCATCGCGGTGGCAATCACCCCGTGAAGGAGATGAAGAGTGGCCGCGTTCTCATCACTTCGCAGAACCACGGGTTCGCGGTGAGTGGGGATGAAGGAGGCGTCGCAGGCGCAGGCGACCTGGACGTGACGCATGTGAATCTCAACGATGG
>JBHELX010000041.1:0-31812 GCA_046262875.1 Gemmatimonadaceae bacterium
CTCCAGAACATGCCGACGGATGCAATCGATAGAATCGAGCTCCTCTCGTCATCGCACGGAACGAGTGTCGAAGGAACAGGCGCTAGCGCAGGTGTGATTCACATTCACACGCGCTTCGGCTCGTAAACCAGAAAATAGAAAAATAAAAAAAGAGGCGCCAGGATTTCTCCTGGCGCCTCGTTCGTTCTCAATCCAGCTACCTCGCTACGCCTCGTTTTGCTTGCAAGCGTCAGCTTTGTAATTCGGATTGTTCTGCTCACGCTGCGGTACTGGTGAATTTACGTCTGTGCCATACGTGCCACCCTTGAAGTACGGGCCCGTCGGGAAAACCGTATTGGCGGCTCGACCATACTGTCGAATGAGGCGACGCATGTCGCCCAATCGATGCGATGTGAGGAACAGCCAGTACGCTCGCTCTTTGAACAGCTGATCGAGCTGAGCTGTTGCTGTTGCCTGAAGCGTCAGCGGCGGCAGGCTCGCGGATTTCTTGGCGATCAATGTATCAAGCCCGCGCTGAGCCTGAAGCGCTGCGTTGCTGCGAAGTGCGTTCAGAATTGTTAGCGCGCCGGCAGCATCGCCTGCCTTCAACGTCGCTTCGGCTTCAATCAGCCGAGCTTCGACGCCGTCAGCAATTACGCTCGGCGACGAGCGTAGCGGATACTTCTGCTGCACGAACTGGAACTCTCCGCCTGGAACCCCTTTGTCGAAGCCGCGGCCACCGTTGTCCGGTCGCAGAATGTTGGCTACTCGTGGATCGAATCCCGCGTTCTTCATGTCGCCGTCCTGTTGATAGGGCAGACCGTTCCCGCCCTTGAGGCCCGCGACGCCAAAGCGTCCGACGCTCGTCGACAGAGACCATGTTCCGTTATTCTGCGCGCCAGTCGTCTCCGAGTGCTGATAGATATACTGGAAGGTCGTGGAGACTCCCGCGACAGCCGCTGCTGCGCCGGGATAATCTCCCTTGTCGAGCAGCGCGCGACCTTTACCAACCTGCGCAAGCTGCTTGAACGTCGAGGTGAGCGGAGCACCCGTCACCGCCAACGCCGCATTGAATTTTACGATTGCGCTGTCGAGCTGCTGGTTTACGGTAAGCGGCGGACCATAATTGAACGTCCCGTCGTCATTGATGGTGCTCACCGGAACAGCGCCGCAATAATTCTCGGCAAACAGCACGTATGTCAAACCATTGAGAGCAAGAATCTCTGGTAGGCCCGCGCTGTCGGCGCTGTTTATTGCAAATTTCGAGATGCCGGTGGCCGCGCGCTGAGCGAGCCCTCTCGCGCGATTCAGATCGACGAACGTACCGACAAGACTCGTGTTGCCAATCGTCTGCGCACGCTGGTCGAACTCAATGCGCGTAGGGAACGTCTCGGTGTTGATGAATTCGTCTCCGAGTGAAGCCGAGAGATGTACCTGCTCTTCGTCGGAGGTTTGACCATTGTATGCAATCCCGAAAGCACCAATCGCACCGGCTCGAAGTGCCGGCAACGCGGTACGATCGTTCAGCGCCTCGGGTCGTGCAACGTCTGGATCTGTAACTTGCAAAATCTGTTTGCTGTCGCATCCGCTCATGGACACGGCTGTAAGTGTCGCAAGCGTGCTCGCGAGAATGCCCAACCGGCTCGTGCGCCGACGGGCGAGTAATCTATTTGTCATTTGAAATTCGCTCGGTCGGTTAAGGTTAGAAGGTGACACTGAAACGTGCGGTCCAGTTGCGCGTCGGAGGTAGCGTCAGGAATTCCTGCGTGCTGAAGTTCGCTCCGGCGACTGAATTGACTTCCGGATCGAATCCCTTGTAATCGGTCCAGGTCTTGAGATTTCGTCCCGCAATTGTGAATTCGACATTCTGAACGCCGAAGCTCTTCGCCATCCGCTCTGGAGCGATAAGCGTAAATGAAAGCTCCCGAAGTTTCGTGAAGTCGGCTGTCTCGATGTACCCGGCGTCAGTGCCCAGTGCGATAGCCAAAGCTGCTGCCTGATCAGCGAGCGGCATCGTTTTGTCAAACGCTTCTTGGCACGTTCCGAAGCTGCAGTGGAAGCGACGAGTGTTGTCGAAGAGCTTGTAGCCACCCTTGTGGTCTATCAATGCGGAAACTCTCAAAGTCTGGAAAAACGTTGCCGTCGGCGAGAAAGAGTACTCATGCTTTGGCAGAATGTTGCCGAGGTACACCGCAGTATCGCTCAGCTTGATTTCGCTTCGCGCGATAATTCCGTCGCCGTTGGCATCGGAAAAAGTGTAGGACTTCTGCCAGTAGCCTCCTAAGGGATAACCGGCGACGTGCTTCTGCTGGGTGTTCACGATAATCGGCGGCACCTTCTGCGCCGGCGTCGATCCCGGTATGAATCCGAGATCCAGAAGCACGTTGTCATTTGTTGCCGCAGTCGCAACCACGTCGAAGGCAAGCGGGTTCGACTGCACGACATTGGCGTTCAGCGTGAACTCGTTACCACGGTTTCTGACCGTTCCAAGGTTCTGGAACTGACTGGTGCTGAGACCGAGCGAAGGCGCAAGCGGAACTGCGATGAGCAAGTCGCTGGTTTTCTTGTTGTAGTGGGTAACCTCGAAGTTCACCCGCTGCCTCAAGAAACCGGCATCAAATCCGAATTCGGTTTCCGTCGACCTCTCCGGCCTCAGTGCAACGTTACCAGTTCCACCGATGGCGATGCCTGGTTGGTCAGAGCCTTGAACCGTAACTGTTGCGGCGTTGAAGAACGTTATGGCGTCGCGGAAGTTAGGCTGCCTTCCCGAGCGTCCGTTCGAAGCGCGCAATCTCAGAGAGCTCAGTATGTCTGTCTTGGGGAAGAACGACTCTTCGCTAACCACCCATGACGCCCCGTACGACGGATACCAGATGGAACCGAAGCTCTGGCCGAACGCGCTGTTCTTGTCATTACGCAACGCGGCGTTCAGGAACACGCGATCTCGCCAGGCCACTTCTTCCTGCACGAAGTAGCCAAGAGTCTTGTTGTCCGTGCTCACTTCATTGACAGAAAATCGAGCGGTGGTTCCTGCGAGCGATGAGGTTCCCCCAAGCAGCTTTGCACCGAACGCCCGTGTACCGCGGATGAGCTCCTTGTTGAATCCCGTGCCCCCCGTCGTGGTTGTCGCGATGCTTGTTGTTGGCGACCACGTCGCAGCTACGCTGGTCTGCGCAGTATAGTTGTAAATCGAGTAGGGATTCGACGAGCGTTGACCGTCAGGCAATGATCCAAAGAACACTGCATTTGGTGGAATGATCTCGTTGTCCCATCGGCCGAGGTAATCGAGACCAAACGTGCCCGTTGCTTTCAGCCAGTGAAGGGGTTGATAGCTGCTTGTGAGACTGTTCTGAAATCGCTGAATGTCCTGTCTTGTAAACCACACCGCCTCGAGCGCCTGCGGAATCTGACCGTTGAGGTACCCATGGGCGCAGCCTGGGGGAGGACACGCCTGTCCTGGAACCGTGTCGTCGAACGCGCCTCCGAGGAGGCCAGAGGAAACGATTCCGAGAATGTCGTTGTCGTTCTGCGGCAATCGAATGTGATCCGCGAGATAGTTCGTGCCGATCTGCGCGTTCCAGTTGTGTGTGAGCTGCGCAGTGAGATTTAGTCTCCCGCCGACGCGCTGATCGGTGTTGGCGGCGAACACGCCTTGCTCGCGATCGTAGTTTCCACCGACATAGAAGCTTACTCTATCGTTGCCACCGATTGCGCTGAGGCCGTTTGCAACGCGCCGTCCCGTCTGAAACGGGCTGTACTGCTCGAGAGGACTGAAGCTCACGAGCGAGTCAGCGATTGGCGTGCAAAGATTTCGTGTCTGACTGTCGAGGCTGCAGCTCAGGGTGTGGCTGCCAGAAGCGTTGCGACCGATCTGCGAAAAGTTCGCTGGGAAGACGGTCACGTTCTTGATGCTGCCAACTTCCCCAAAGGCCGTAAAACGGGTTCGCCCCGCGCGGCCTCGCTTTGTGGTTACCTGAATGACACCGTTCGCAGCCGCAGTTCCATACAACGCGGCTGCAGCAGGGCCCTTTAGGACGTCGACCTTCTCGATGTCCTCCTGAGCGATGTCATTGAATCGCGACGGCACCTGCCCGCCAACGCCGATTGTCGTTGACGACGCGTTGTTGTCGACACGAATTCCATCGACGATCAGCAAAGGATCGTTGGAGAGCGAGAGGGAGCTCGCACCACGAATGCGGATGCGTGAGCTCGAGCCGACTGTTCCTCCAGTGGTCGCTACGTCGACTCCAGGAATACGTCCAGTCAGAAGCTGAGTGACGTTCTGCGAAGTCGCGAGCTTTGCCGGCTCTGGCGTGAGCGTTCCGATTACGTTCCCTTGCTCACGCTTCCGCGTGGTCTCACCAGTCGCAGTCGTCACGACTTCGTCGAGTTTCACTGCAACTGGTTGCAGGACGAAATCAAGCGATGCGGCCTGGGCACCAACCGTCACCGGCAGCGTGACCGCTTTGTATCCGAGCCGAGCTGCTCGAATCTGATACGATCCCGGCGGCAGGTTTGAGATTCGGAACCTGCCATCTTCGGCGGTGACAGTTCCACGAGTCGTTCCGACAATGGTCACCTGAGCAGATCCCAGCCCTGCCCCGGACACTCCATCGGCGACCCGCCCGTTAACTGCGGACTCCTGAGCCCCTGCTCGTGACGTCGTCAGCGCGAGTGTTGCTGCCGCTGACAACATCAGTGAGAGGGTAATGCGAACCATGCGAGTACTCATGCCTCCTCCACTTTCTTGCCCCAAAGGGGTTGTATCGGCGGCGGACGTTGGTGTCCGTCGCCCTTCATGCGACCAACCGCGTCGCAGATCGAAGGCAAACGCAGTAGCGCAGCTAGTGGCTCGATCGGAGAGCCCGGACGCGCGCTACTCAGAAACGGGTTTTGAAAATCCTAGCTCGGACTAGAAAGTTGCTAGGCGGGCGGCGAGCTCTGCCACGAGCCCCGGGCTACCCTGCTGACGTGCGACACATCTCCGTCGCGCGAGCAGCATGCGGCTGGTCCCAACCTCCGTCAGTCGAAACGCCGGAGAGGTAGCAGACCCGCTTAGTTGAGGGAATATTATGGAGGGTTGTGACACCGTCAAGAGCCTGTACGCCGCTTGAAAGAAGAATCTGCGAGTTGTAACGGCGGAAGTATACCCGGGCGCGGTGAAGGGCGGACCCAGCCACCCGCGCAACGCACCGTACGGATCCTTCGGCGATGACTTCGCCAGCGTGATGATCCTTCCAATCGTTCGTTTGAGATCTCGCCCTTCTCTTTCGTAAATCGCATCGAATAGATCGAGATTCCTCGCGTAAACTCGGCGCGCCAGTAACGATGCGTTATCAAGCGGAACACGCTGCGCGTACAAGGGACTGATCGTGCGAAGGCGAGGCCCAATCTCATCGACAAGAATCACTCGGGCCCGCTGATACACGGTGTCCCTTACCGCAACTCGCAATACGCTGTCCGTCGGATGCGCCTTGTAGGCAGAATCCAACGTGTGCGTCAAAGCGCTCCAGAAGTCGCCGAGCATCTTTTCGTCTTCCCAACCCGCATCAACTTTGGCCGCCGCGAGTGGCTGTCCGCGCGAGCGAAAAAATTGAGCCGCTCCGCGCGCGCCGACGAAGCTGGCAAACGATTCATTGAACGCAACGTTACTCGGCGCATAAAACGTGTTGTGAGTGAGCTCGTGAATTACGGTATTCACGAGGTCCAGCGAATCGCGCCGCAGACTCGTGCTCAACAGCGGATCGTTGAACCAGCCGAGAGTGCTGAATGCGTCTGATGGACGAAGCGATACGTCGTAGCCTTCGCGAAAGAATCGTTCTGCGTCGCGACGCGCGGCGGAGAAATCGAAGTAGCCTTTGTATGGCACGCGTCCGACAATTGGGAACCACCACGTGTACGGCTCGAGGCGGTCGCGATACGCCGCAGACAAAACCAGAACCAGCGTGTCCTTATCGAGCCGTGAATACGTGGTGAAGCTTTCTTTCGCGCGAAGACGGATCGAATCCTTTGCGTATTGTCGCGCGGCAAGAACGATTTGCAGCTTCCGCCGCGTCAAAGCATCTACTCGAGGATCGCGAACGATTTCGACGATCGACTTTCGGCGCGCGAGAATCTTCCCTTCCTCCCACGCGCCGCGGCTGAGATAACACCCCGTTGGGCTCAACGCAATCATGAGCACGATCAGCGCGCCAAGCATAGCAGCCACTCTTCCCTTTGTCATTGTATGCGTTCCCCACAGCAGTTTACTTCGTGCCGCGACCATATGAGAAAAAAAAGCGCCACCCGCGAGGGTGGCGCTCGAGACTTGCTCTGCTCAGCAAGTGACCCCGGGATCGCAAGGATTCCGATCCACGAACCAGATGAGCGTCGGCTTGGTCACCGCGTTCTGCGGACTTCCTGCGACACCGCGCGGGAAATAGTACACAGAGAATCGCGTGTATTGCGAATTTACACCAGCGGCCGGGAAAACGTCGCCTGGCGGAGATGTCGGTGCGTTTGGTCCGAACGTCGAGGCGTTGACGGTCGCCGATCCCGCGTCGGTTGCCCGAACCGCCACCGTTCCGATAGAGCGCGTAACGTATGTGGACGTCCCCACAGGAGCAACGTTCGTGTAGGTTGGACTTCCCGGCAGCGCGCTCGTAGTGTCGTTCACCAAGTAACCATTAACCGGCGCTCCCGACGCATTCACAAGACGAACGGCGATCTGTCCCGCCGCGGGAGCACTGATATCGTCATCGACCGTTACGAATTTCAAGCTCTTTGATCGCGCACTGCCCGTCAGAACCAGACTCACACGACCGCCGGCCGTAAGCGAAATTGTGGTGTCGAGGAGAATCTGCGATGTGATCGCAATGTTCAGACTGGTCGGGAAAACGCGAATGCGGCGCGCTTTCGCTTCAGTCGGCTGGTAGGCTGTGCCTCCGCGGAAGTTTACTGCAGTGCCAAATGCCGACCATTCAACCTGATCGATCATCCGGATATCGACTGCACCCGTGTCAGGGACCGCGTTGATGAATCGAACCGCGACGAGCGGAGGCGGAGTTGTGACCGATACATCCTGATTTTTACACGCCGCCATTACGCCGAGCGCGACGCACAGCAGAGCGATACGATTTAGACTCATTAGTAGGCTCCTTGAGTTTGCATTTCAGTGCACAATCAATCGGAACGAGCTGCCGCCACCACCGCCGCCCGGGTCAGGCGTCTCTGGGGTGCCTGACCCTAACAAATTCCGCGTCACTATGAACGCGGCGACACCAGCAGCAGCTGCTGCGACACTCAACAATGTTCGGCTTGATGAAAACCTCTTCTGCGATGTACTGGCTACAAATCCTTTCGACACTGTCAGCGGCTCTCCACTCCATTTGTTGATTTGCCCGTTCAAGTACGTCACAGAAGTCACCTTGAGCGCGTAAGCCGTATCCGTGTTCGATTGCAGCACACCTTCAACCCTTTCAGCTGACGTTCCAGCCAATGCTCCGAGCCCGACGCGTCCCCGATCATTCAGATCCAGACGAAGCTCTGTTCCAGGAACAGGATCGCTTACGACTGGCGGGTATACATAGCACGACGTTGTAACACCCAACAGAAACGCCGACAGGCCCGCACGCCACAACGCTGATTGCACCCGCACGGCGGAGTGTCGATTCGCCGAACACCCCGACATTTGCTTCTTCGCCACGTGTTCTTCTAGAAACCGTACGTGCCGGGACCAGCGCGCGAACCCGTGGTTGTATAAAAGTTCGTGTTCAAACGAGCGGACAATTCCTGCCACGGCACTGGCCACTCGTACACGGTTCCCTGCGGTAGATCACCCCACCCGCGATTGTCGAAGTACCACTGCGCGTAACCAGTGAACGCAGTCTCGAGTCTCTTCTCCCACTTCATCGCTTCGAAAATGTTTCCGCATGCACGCGTAGTGTATGTCGGCGGCTGAGGTACACTGGGAACGCAAGCACTTCCTCCAGGAACCGGAGTCGTAAGGTCCACAATTCCAGTCACGCCGGGCAGACCGGCGCGCGTTCGTGTCTTGTCAATGAGCACCGCCGCTTCGGCGATCTTGTTGGTTCGAATCAGACCTTCGGCTCTTAGAAGATCATTCTCGGCCACGGACATCTCGATGATTGGACCATTCTGCGCGTTTGCTCGCACGGACCAGAACCGCCAGTTGTCATAGTACCAGATGCCGAAGGGATCTCCACCAGGGCTGTCCTCTCCAACGAGTCGGTTGCGGAAATAAAGAATTGCGCAACGCGTCGCGGCGACGGTGGGGACGCAGCCGCTCGGTGGACCCGCTCGACTCGACCCGGTGAAATTATTCTGCTGCGCAGTACGTGTTTCGCCGGATGGGAAGCGGAGGTCAGGCGTTCTCATCAGGAACGGCGTCTTGTTGGCCAGAGACTGAGTCAGCCAATCGGAATACGAGCCGAGTGGATCGCCAACCTTTGAAGTATCGCCCATCCCAAGCAGAATGGGTGTCATCTGGCTCCAGGTCGTTCCCACTGCAAACTGGTTGCGCCATCCCGAACCCCAGCCGTTGGTGGCATCTGCGTTGATGACAAAGTCGGTGGTGATACCGGCTGCGGCGTCCGCAACGACGGCGTTCCAGTCAACTGCTATTCGCTGCGTCGGAGTCCGAGCAACCCCTGCGCGGAACCGTGCCTTCTGTGAGTGAATGATTTGAATCCAGCGAGCACTTCCGATCGCTGTTCCAGAGACCCACGCGCCCGGGATGTCAGCCATTCCGACAGCGTACTTCTGAGCCGAGTCCATGAATTGGAGCGCCGCATCCATCGCGGATTTTGATGTTACGAGCGGCGGCACATCAGAAATTCCCAAAGCCGGCGAAAGAATCGCCGCTGAGTCATAGATCATCGCGGTATAGGCAATCGCGTAAGCGAGCTCGTAGTACGCGAAAGAACGATCGCGATTGTCGGTTGCTGTTGTTCCTGTTGTTGCTCCTCCAGCGATCGAAGCTTCGAGGTCCTTCACCAGGTTCGCTGCGCTTCGCCCGTTGCGCGTGAAGAAATCAAAGTCTCTGAAATTCTCGGTCTGCGTGGAGTTCCCAAGCGCGTTGCTGATTGTCCCGCGCGGAATCGTTGCACGGGCTCCCATTCCGAAGTTTGCCAAAGCAGAATAGCTCTCGAGCGAAAGCACTGAGGCTTGAACGGCAATGTTGCCCGTCGCTCCTTGATTTCCATTCCACTCCTGTTCCATCAGCTTGGAGATAAAAGTGTCGATTTCGGTCGGAGATCGAGGCGTTCCGGGCTGATCGACATTCCGCACACTCAGCGGATCATTGCGGCAACCGCCCGCGAACAAAACCAGCGTCAGTGGGCAAAGCCGAATGAAATTCACGATTTTACGTTTACGCATCTAAGCCTCTTTGGCCGTCTTGTTTAGAGTAGCGCCGGAGTGACAGTGCCAATTGACGATGCCACCCTGGACATTCCTGAGATCTTCGCCGCTAGAAAGAAGTGGAAAGCTGGACCGTGAACGTCCGCATCTTCGGGTAGCGATAACCCGCGACACCGGTAAGAGCCGCCGAGTTGAGCGGTCCCGACGTGTTTCCGGATTCAGGATCGAAGCCGGTGAAGTTCGTCCACGTTTTCAGATTTCGACCGACCACACCCACCTTCCAATCACCCCTTCCGCCGATTGCTCCAAGGCGGTAGTTCACGGAAAGCTCACGCAGCTTCACGTAGCTCGCGTCTTCGGTGTTGTAGGTGTTCGGACCAAGGACGTCGTAGAATCCACCGATGCCCGCCGTACTGCCTGCCGTCGGCGATGTCGATGGGCCCTGGCGCCAGTAGTAGCCGAGTGGCTTCGCCTCTTCGACGGACTTTCCGTACTGATCGACGTCCTTGACCTGAAGATCGCCAAGCGACCACGCGCGCTGAACGTTGAACAGTTTGTTGCCATGCACGGCATCGAGCAGGCCGTAAATGTTCAAGCGCTGCCAGTCGATGGTCTGCGACAGTCCCCAGTGATACTTGGGAAGAGCGTTGCCCACCGGCACGTTTGCGATGTTGTTCGTTGAATCACGAAGCGCGATCGGCATGCCCCAGTTGGTCCTGTTGCCCCAGGGGCCGCTTCCAAGCGGAAGCTGAGCGCGCCATAGATTGCGGGTAATTCCTTCGTTAAGCTGATTTCCAGTACCTACCCAAACGACATAACCTTGATCGTTGGGCCTGAAGGCAGCGGCCGCGTCGCCGCTGTTCATCGAGCACTGCGAAGCAAACGCGGACGGTAGCTGCGCACAATTTCTCACGAAATCGACGCCGTACATTGTGCCGACTCGTTCACCCGTACGGAACTTGAATACCGTGAAGGTGTTTCCGGCAGTGACATCACCGGTGAACGGAGGCACGTCGAGTCTCGTGATCGTCGATATCGTCTGGTCATAGATCAGACGTGAGCTCCAGCTGAATGCGCGACGAGTAACTATCGGCACATTGAGCGTTCCTTCCCACGTTTTGTTGGTGAGCTCCCCAGCGTTCAGCCATCGACTCGAGAACCCGGAGGCCGACGGTACCTTCACCGGGAGAATCTGTTGATCGATCACCGCTCGTGAGTAGGAGAAGTTCAAGCCAATCTTGTGGAACAGCTCGATGTCTGTGCCGAGCTCGGTTTCGCGGTTTACCTCGGGCTTGAGATCTTTGTTGCCGAGCTGGTTCGGGTTGAGCGTACCGCCTGTGCCAATCGTAAATGTCTCATACTGTGCGCTGAAGCGAGGACGCTGTCCGGTTGTGCCTTGAGATGCACGGAGTTTGAAGAGACTGAGCGTGTTGCCCATCGGCCACCATGGCTCGCGCGAGACAATCCACGCGCCCGCTACTCGACCGAATGTTGCCCATCGGTTGCCGGCTCCAAACAGAGAGCTACCGTCTCTGCGAATGAGACCATTCAGGATGTAGCGATCCTTCCAGTCGAAATCGCCGCCGAAGAAAAAGCCCATGTCGCGGATCTGCTGCCTGCTCGACGTGATAGCGTAGTTCGCTGTCGTCGCTGAGATCGACTGCAGTCCGGCAACGACGACGTTTTCACCGTACTCGTCGTTGAATAAAAGTGACTGCTCGCCGTATACATAACGTGACGTGAGCGTCGCATGGAAATCATTGAAGAAAGTCTTCGTCGCCGAGGCACTCGCGCTCGCCGTCAGCTGCTCGTTGTCATTGACAGGAATGTAGACGTAGCCAACCGCGTTGCCTGGATCGGGAAGCGTGGTGCGGAATCCACGATCGCGCATTTCGAATGCGTTGCTCGTCTGGCGATCGTATCCAAAATTCGTATCCAGATTCAACCAATCGAGCGGCGTGTAACGAAGAGTTGTTCCGCCGACGAATCTCGTGTTGCGGTCTGCCCGGGGTTGATACAGGGTCAGATACAACGGGTTGCGATTCTGCTCCCCCTGGCCCAGTGGATTATGACGCACAACGATGCGACCGAGTGCATCACGAGCTTCCATGTCTGCAATCCACGGAGCGCGCGTGATGTTGAAGAATGGACTTCCCGAGCCCGCGCCTTCCGCGTCGAGCTGCGCGCCATGATCGACCGACTGGCTGTAGAAGCTGCTGATGTTCGCGCTGATCTTATCGCCGAATCTCTGATCGACGTTCACACGCGCCGAGTTGCGGACGAAACCGCCAGCGAATTGCACTGCGCCCTGTTGAACGAGATTTCCAAGGCTCGCGTACACACCGGTGTTGTTCACCTTGGCGCGGACGTCAAGGTTGGTATTTGCATACGTCGCCGGCGTGATCAGCTGGTGGACTGGATCGCGGTATTTCGGCCACGGCGTAGTCATGAAGCTGCCCGACAGCTGGTTGTATCCCGGCGGCGCCGCGAAGTCAGCTTCGCCGGCAAAGAGCTGGGGCGATCGCGAAAAATCGTCGCCGCTGTTATTGATGCGCTGTACTTCGCGATCCCAGTCGATGTAGCGGCCGCACGGCGACCCGCCAACGGCTTCCGTCGTGCAGAAGAACTGACCGGATGGATCCAGAAAAAGCGCAGTCTTTGTCGCAAGCGGGAAAGCCTTCTCGAGGTCACTGGCTCCGGCTTCGCTGCGAACGCCGAAGCGAACTCCCGACGGAGCATTGTTTCCACTCTTGGTCGTGATGTTGATGACGCCTGCTCCGGCTCGCGCGCCATACAGCGACGCGGCTGCCGCACCCTTCACGATCTCGACGTTCTCGATATCGGCAGGGTTGATATCCGGCAAGCCGCCCAGAAGCGGCACGCCATCGAGGAGATACAAGGGCTGCTGCGTCCTGCCGGTAGCATTCAAAGAAACGGGACCACGCAGGACAATCTGCGGCGCAGTTCCGGGTCGACCGGTCGCCGCCAGGATCGTCGCGCCTGGAACTTTGCCCTGGAGCTGCGTCAGTGGATTCGATCCGGTGACCGGCATTTGCGTGGTGTCGAGGTGTGCAACCGTGAAAGGCAGCTTTACCTGTTCGGTTGCCGTCGACACGCCGGTGACGACGACTTCGCCCAGCTGCGTCACATCGCGGCGCAACGAGAAGTCGATTGTGATGCTGCCGGCCTCGAGCGTGATCGGTTTCGCGATCGGCTGGTAGCCGATCGCGCGAACGCGAAGGTTGGCAGAGCTTCCGGTGAGCCGCGCACGGGGGATCGAGATCGTATACGAACCGGACTGCGACGTGCCTACCGAAATGTTGAGATCGTTGATGTAGACGTTCGCACCGACAACTGGCTGACCTTGCTCGGACATCACGTGTCCGGCTATGGTCTGTCCCTGTCCCTGTGCGACCGCCGGAGCCACTACTGCGAACGCAGCGATGGCAACGAAGAGCAGCCTAGTAGAACGTAGAAGTTTGTTCATGCAGACCTCTTGAAGTTTTTTTCGAGAAACTACGCTTACCCGGTCATCACACTTGAGCTGTGCTTCACTTCCATGCAGCGATGCACTTCGACTAAGGGTGTTTTGGATGTGGATTGTCCCTCCCCGGTAAACGGTGGAAGAAACCTTCGGAAGCCAGGCAGTGTCTAATTAAGAAACGGGCAGAGTCCGCGCAGCATTTTGTCGAAAGCGCGCGTAGAACCTTTGCTCGATTCAATCAGTTTTTTGCGAATAACCGAACCCGCCAGAGGTAGGCCACTCAGGGCGGGGATTTGGTGTTGCCCGTATCGCGCCTAATATGCAACGCAGGTCCACGAACGCAAGAAAAAAGCAAAAACCTTTGCCTCGTCCCTGGAAACCCTTCACCGCTATCCGCCAGGTGACCTCCCGGCCGCTACGGAAAAATCAAAAGGCTGTTGAACGAGTTGTCGTACCGCAGCGCCCTTTCGGATTGCAGGTTTGTATCGTGCGCTCTCCAATGCCTGGCGCACGGCATCGCTGAACAATGGATGCGAAGATGAGACTATGTCGAGCGATTCGTATTCGATCCTGCCCTCGGTATCCACCACAAATTCCGCGAGCACCGTACCTCCGACTCCCGCCGCAAAAAGCGATGGAGGATACTTGACCGAAATTGGCTGCGCGCTGTCAGAGGAAGCACTCTGGTCGACCTGATCTGCCGTAAAGATCGAGAGAGTCTCCACCATTCTCTCGAAATCCCAGCCCTGCGACGAAGGAGGAAACACGGGGTCAGTGTCGGGACCGCGCGACCAAAGAAGAATTGTTCCGCAGCTCGATTGATCCCTGTCCGCCTGATACCGCATCGGTGCAGTCGTCGAGCCGAGGTACAACTCGATTCCCTGCAACGTGCTCGGCGGAAATGCGTCGAGGTCGGTTTCCGCGGCGCCCATCTGCATCCCGTCAAGCCAGACGAGCGGCCAACAAGCTCTCTGGCGCATTCGAACACCGCCGCCGCCGCCGCGAACCCGGTTCGCGGTAATGCCCGGCACATTGGCAAGAAGTTGTGTCAGACGCGACGGATTCTCGCGGTCGATTTGTTCTCGAGTGATGAAGTAGCCGCCCGAGTGGCGCTGCAAACGCTGGTAATATCCGGCAAGTCGCCCTGTGAAATCTACGCGCTGGGTGCGGACCGCTACTGCAGCCAGCACCGTCGCCGTTCGACTCATTCGCAAAACGACGTGGGCATTGGGCATCTCCTGCGAGACAGTGACGCCCGCTGAGGTGGGAACAAAGCCGAGTCGGCGCACTTTCAACATAAGTGTGCCCACGGGGGTTCCACGGAACTGGAACTCACCCCGATCGCCGGTAATCGCAGAAGCAGCGGTTGACGCGAGCGCGACTTGAGCGCCGAAGATCGGCGCACCGCTGGAGTCTGTAACACTTCCGCTGATTGTTCCGGAGACCTGCGCCGGAACGATCGACGCGAACAGAAAAATTCCAGCGGAAACCAGTGCCGCTGAGGCAAAGTGAGCGCGCAGCTGCGCCATGGATTTCAAGCTAGCGTCGGTCACAGTTCTGTACAAGAAAAACCGAACGTGGTATGGTAAGCGACTCAAAACACAATCCACCTTGACTGCCGGACGCCTATTGGCCGGAGGCGAAATTGAATCGTTTCACTCTCTCCAGCGCTTCGGTCGCTCTTGCGGCCATCGTCACGTCTGCGTGCTCTTCGACACAGACGAATCGCGTCAACGAATCGTCTTCTGATTATGTGACCAGCGTTGAGATCGACGCGACGCCCGTACTTACAGCTTACGATCTCGTAAATCGACTACGGCCGGCGTGGCTTAGGAATACCGCCACCGGATCAATCGGCGGCGGAGCGGCCCGCAATCAGATCATTCTCGTCTATCTCGACGGGCAGCGATTGGGAAGTATCGATGCATTGAGAAGCGTGAGCGCGGTTGGAATTCGGACGATGCAGTATCTCGACGCAGCGCGCGCCGCAACGGTGCTGCACGACGTCGGATCGGACCCGGTGGCAGGTGCAATCGTAATGACCAGCAAGTAGCTCCGCTGAGCCGTCGCGGCGCTATCATCAGGACTGGCTGTCGCCTATTCTTAGACTGTGTCCTTCGTTCACCTTCACTGCCACTCGGAATACTCCCTTCTCGACGGCGCAAACCGAATTGACGATCTGATCAAGAGGGCGCTCGAATTCGAGCAGCCCGCCCTCGCGATCACCGATCATGGGAACCTCCACGCCGCCTGGGAATTTCAGGAAAAAGCACGAAAAGCCGGTATCAAGCCGATCATCGGCATGGAGGCGTACGTCGCTACCGGCGATCGCCGCAACAAGGACCGCGAGGTAAATCGAAAGGGCTACTACCACCTCGTACTGCTCGCAAAGAACAACGAGGGATACCGAAACCTCGTCAAGCTTACCTCACTCGCCTATACAGAAGGTTTTTACTCGAAGCCCAGAGTCGACCGCGAAATCCTCGCTCGTTATCGCGAGGGCATCGTCGTTTCTTCAGCCTGCATGGCGGGGGAAGTCGCGCAGAATCTTCTCGCGGACAACTGGGAAGGAGCGCGAGAAGCCGCGTCGTGGTACGCCAACACATTCAAGGACTATTACCTCGAGGTGCAGGCGCACGACACCGAGAATCAGGCCGAGCTGAACTCACGAGTCTTTCGACTCGCTCGAGAGCTTGGCCTTCCCGTCGTCGCAACCAACGATTCGCATTTTCTCCGCGCTTCGGATCACGATGCGCACGACATTCTTCTTTGCATCGGACTCGGCAAAGATTTCACGTCCAATGATCGGATGCGTTACGACGCTGGACTTTACTTCAAGAATTCCGACGAAATCAAAGCCGCGTTCCCGGATCGCATCGATGTTCTCGAAAACACGTTGCGCATCGGAGACGAGTCGGGCATCGAGCTGTCGAAGAAATATCAGGTTCCTGCGTTTCCCCTCCCGACTGGAGCCAAAAGCGAGAACGATTATCTCATCGCGCTGGCAGAAGCAGGCGCACGCGAGCGGTATGGCGACCCTCTCCCTGCGAATGTGCGGGAGCGACTGGATTTCGAGCTCGGCGTAATTACCACCACCGGATACGCCGGCTATTTCCTGATCGTCGCCGATTTTATTCGCGCTGCCAGAGAGAAAGGAATTCCGGTTGGCCCCGGACGCGGATCATCCGCTGGATCGATCGTCGCGTACGCTCTCCGCATAACGAACATCGATCCGCTCCTCTTCGACTTGCTGTTCGAGAGGTTCCTCAATCCGGAACGCGTGTCGATGCCGGACATCGACATTGACTTCTGCATGGAGCGTCGAGGCGAAGTCATCGACTACGTGAAGGAGAAGTACGGCCGTGATTCGGTCGGACAGATCGTGACATTCGGAACTTTGAAATCGCGGGCAGCCGTGAAGGATGTTGGCCGCACTCTCGGCTTCACTCCCGCCGAGACCGACGCTCTAGCCAAGCTGATTCCCAACGCGCCGAACTACAGTCTTACGGTGAAGGAAGCGATCGACCGCGTACCGGAAGTGAAGAAGCTCTATAAGGAAGACGAGCGCTACCGCGAGCTGCTCGACTTCGCGATCGCACTCGAAGGACTATCGCGCCACTCCGGAGTTCACGCGGCAGGTATCGTGATCGCTCCGGGACCGCTCGACGAGTACGTCCCGATCATGACGCAGAACTCGAAGGGTAGCGGTGGGGGCAGCGAAGAAAATGTCGTCGTAACTCAGTACGATATGGACGCACTCGAGAAAGTCGGCATGCTCAAGATCGACTTCCTCGGGCTCACGACTCTCACCGTGATCGACGATGCGCTGAAGTCAATCCACGCGCGAACCGGATCGACGCCGGATCTCGATTCGATTCCACTCGACGATCCGTCAGTCTATCGGTTGCTGCGCGCAGGAAAAACAACCGGCGTGTTTCAATTCGAGTCTCCGCTTGCAACGGACATGGTGCGCAACATGCGCGTGGACCGCTTCGAGGATCTCGTCGCATCGAATGGCTTGATGCGTCCCGGTCCGCTCGATGCGGGCATGCACAAGGTTTATATCAAGAGAAAGAAGGGCGAGGAGCCGGTTTCTTATCTCCTGCCAGAGCTGAAGGAAGTTCTCGAGTCGACCTATGGCGTCATCACCTATCAGGAGC
This sequence comes from Gemmatimonadaceae bacterium, assembly GCA_046262875.1. Lineage (GTDB taxonomy): Bacteria > Gemmatimonadota > Gemmatimonadetes > Gemmatimonadales > Gemmatimonadaceae > UBA4720. The sequence goes on from JBHELX010000041.1 coordinate 16,984, forward strand.
AGGTGATGCGCGTCGCGCAAACGGTTGCCGGCATCTCACTCGCCGAAGCCGACGTTCTTCGAAAAGCAGTTGGAAAAAAAGATCCAATTCTAATTCGCGAAGAGCTCGGGAAGTTCGTCGAGAAATCCGTTGCGCGCGGATTCGACCCGAAGATCATCGAGAAAATCGCCGAGCAGCTCGAGACGTTCGGACGCTACGGATTTGCGAAGTCGCACTCGGTCGCGTACTCGATCATTGGATTCCACACTGCGTGGCTCAAGATCCACTTCCCCGCCGATTTCATGGCGGCGCTTTTGTCGTCGCAAATCGGTGATACGGACAACGTCGTCAAGTACATAAACGAGACGCGGGATCTTGGCATCGAGGTTCTTCCGCCCGATGTGAACGAATCAGGATACAAGTTCACTGTGATCGAGGAAAAGCGCATCCGGTTCGGATTGGGCGCGATCAGAAACGTCGGACGCTCGGCAATCGATTCGATTATTGCAGCAAGGGGGAGCGGACCTTTCACTTCGCTCGCAGATCTGGCAGATCGCGTCGACCTTCGCGTCTGCAACAAGCGTGTGTTCGAGGCGCTGATTCAAGCAGGCGCGCTCGACGCATTAGGCGGTCACCGAGCGCAGCTCTTCGCCGCACTCGATCAGGTTTTGCGCGAAGCATCGCTCAAGCAGGAGGAAATCGCGTCGGGACAGGTTTCGATGTTCGGCTCGATCATGGGTGACAATGGCCAGACGCATCATCCGCTCGTGCTTCCGCCCATCGCAACGTGGACCGAGTCGGAGCGACTCGCAAAGGAAAAAGAGACGCTCGGCTTCTACATATCTGGGCATCCGCTCGAGCCCTATCGCGTTGAGTGCGAGCTGTTCTCGACACACAAGGCTGCCGATCTGAAAGGGTGGCTCGCTGATCCGATGACGCTGGCAGTTGTTGTCACCGGAATCAGGCGACAGATGAGCAAGCGATCGGGCTCGGAGTTTGCGCGGCTCACGGTGGAGGATTTTTCCGGATCCGCCGAAGTGATGGTTTTTCCGGAAAAATGGTCAGTCCTTTCGGATCAGGTGAAGACCGACGTCCCGATTCTATTGAAGGGTGGGTATCTGCGGCGCGATGAGACCTCGGACAACGCTACGTTCGTTGTCGAGTCGATAACGCGAATGGCGGAGCTCAGAGCGAGCGGACAGGTCATGATTTCGATCCAGCTTAGCCGCGACCCCACTCGCGACCCCGAAATCATGAGGGACGTGCGCAGCATTGCCGAGTCGTTTCCCGGGACTGCACCGCTCGAGCTCACCTACAGCGACGGCAACGGGTTGCGGGCGCGGCTTCGGTCTCGCACTTTGACGCTGGCGGTCAACAACACGGCCCTGAACGATCTCCGGTCGCTGCTGGGAAGCGACGCGGTGCGCCTGCAACGCGGGAGCAAATAGTGGCGACCTCCAGCCAGACACTCGATTTCGAGAAGCCGATCGCCGAGCTCGAGCGGCAAATCGATGAGCTGAAAAAACTCGCCGGCGACCAGCAGCTCAGCGTCGTCGACGAGATTGCTCCGCTCGAGCAAAAGCTCGTCGAGCTGAGGGACCAGATATACCACAGTCTCACGCCGTGGCAGCGCGTGCAGGTCGCGCGGAATGCCAAGCGCCCGTTCACGTCAGAGCTGATTCAGCTGATCTTCACGGACTTTATCGAGCTACATGGCGATCGCGCCTTCCGCGATGATCCCGCGATTGTCGGCGGATGGGCCCGTCTCGATGGGGAGACGGTGATGGTCATGGGACAGCAGCGCGGCCGAGACACGAAGGAGATTCTGAAGCGCAATTTCGGAATGCCCCACCCAGAGGGTTATCGGAAAGCGCTGCGTCTCATGAAGCTTGCGGAAAAATTTCATGTTCCTGTGCTGACGTTCATCGACACGATGGGGGCGTGGGCAGGAATTGGCGCGGAAGAGCGCGGTCAGTCAGAAGCGATCGCGCGAAATCTTCTCGAGATGACGCAGCTCACTGTCCCGATCATCGCAACCGTGATCGGTGAAGGAGGCTCGGGAGGCGCACTCGCTCTTGGCGTCGCGGATCGCGTGCTCATGATGGAAAACGCAGTGTACTCCGTGATTACCGTCGAAGGATGCGCGGCTATTCTATGGAAGGACGGGAAAAGTCCCGAGATGCGCGAAAAGGCGGCGGCTGCGTTGCGCGTCACCGCTCCCGACCTGTTCGAGCTTCGCGTGATTGACGAGATAGTCCCGGAGCCCCCGGGCGGCGCTCATTCGGATCATCAAATCGCTGCAAAGACTCTGCAGGAAGCACTCAATCGTCACCTCGAGGAGCTGCGAAAGTACCGGCCCGAAAAGCTGGTCCGGCGACGGCGGCAGAAATACCTGCGCTTGGGTCAGTGGACGGAGTAATCAACTAGACAACAGGTCCAAGGTCGCAGCAAACGAGGTAGTAAGGCTCGAGGCGAGCCATCAGGGATCTGGCACCCGAGCCTCATGCCTGGCTACCTCGACCCCTGCGACCTGGGACCTGTTGTTAGTTTTTAGTCAATGGCTCATCTAGTAGAAGTTTCCTTCCGCGGAAACCGAAAAGAATTCTTCCTTTGGGATTATCCCGATCCTCCACCGATGAAGGCAGCGATCATCGTGGACGCCGATCGCGGCGAAGATCTGGGCTACGTATTCTCGCTCGGCGATCTTGCGCAAAAGCGAAATGGCGGCTGCTCGCACGGCTGCGGCACTTCAGCGCCCGAGCGGAAAGCGCTTCGGCTGGCTAGCCAGCGCGACCGGTCGAACGCCGCCGAGCTCGATCGCCAGAACGAGGAGGCGCGCAGGAAGGCGATGGAGCGGGTTCGCGCGAATGGGCTCTCGATGAAGATCTCCGACGCTGAATGGCAGTGGGACAAGAAAAAACTCACTTTCTATTTCACCGCTGAAAAGCGCGTCGACTTTCGAAATCTCGTTCGCGACCTCGCGTCGCTCTTTCGCACCCGTATCGAGCTGAAGCAGATCGGAGTTCGCGATGAAGCGCGGCGTCTCAACGGCATCGGCCGCTGCGGACGACAGTACTGCTCAGCGTCGTGGCTGCCCGAGCTGAGGCCCGTGAATCTTGGAGTCGCGAAAGATCAGCGTCTCTCGCTCAATCCCGCGCAGATCTCCGGCGCCTGTGGGCGGCTGATGTGTTGTCTCCGCTACGAGCACGAATTCTACGTGCAGAGTCGCAAGCGCTTTCCAAAGGAAGGACGGCTGGTGACAACCGCCCGTGGCGAAGAGAAAGTGATGGTGATCGACATCTTCCGCGAACGCGTTACGCTCCGTTCGGCCGAGGCTGAGACTCGAGTGATCGGTCTCAGTGATTTCAATCGAGAGTTGGCGGCGCTCCGCGGAGACGTCGACGTCGCGATTGGTGACGAGGTCCTCACGACGGAGACCGACGAATTTGAATCCGTTGAAGGGTTCGAAGACGTATCACCAGAGCTGATGTTCACGTCCGAGAACGAAACGGTGGTGATCGATGAATCGATCGTCGCTGAAGACCCGCGCGCGCCGGGAGCGCCGGACATCGCCAACGGCACTGCGGCCAGCAACGAGGGAGCTACTCGCCGGCGCCGTGGACGACGAGGCGGACGGCGCAGCCGCGGCGGAGACTCCGGAGAAAAATAGTTTGGGAAAGTTCTACATCACGACCGCCATCGATTACTCCAATGGCGATCCTCACCTCGGTCACGCGTTCGAGAAAATCGGCGCCGACGCAATTGCGCGTTATCGTCGGCTTTGCGGCGACGACGTTCATTTTTTGATCGGGATGGACGAGCACGGCCTCAAGGTCGCGCTCGAGGCGGCGGACAGAGGCATCGAGCCAGGGCAGCTTGTGAATCAGGTCGCGGAGCGATTCATCGCGACGTGGCGACGCTTGTCGATCTCGAACGACCAGTTCGTCCGAACGACTGCACCCGAGCATCACGCGGGGGTGCGCGCGCTCATCGAGGCGATCTTCAAGAATTCGCCGGGCGATTTTTACGAGAAGGAATACGAAGGCTGGTACTGCGTTGGATGCGAGTCTTTCAAGAACGACAACGAGATCATCGCCGGAAAATGTGTCCTGCACCCTACGAGAACTCTTCAGTGGGTCGCAGAGAGAAACTGGTTCTTCAGACTTTCAGCATACGCTGACCGATTGCGCGATCTGATTGCCGGCACCGATTTTCTCGGGCCGAAAAGTCGTCGCAACGAGATGCTCGCCTTGATCGATCAGGGACTCGACGACATTTCCGCGAGCAGGTCGCGATTCTCGTGGGGTGTTCCATTTCCCCGGCAGTCGAGCGATGGAGAAACGCAAACCACTTACGTGTGGTTCGATGCGCTTCCGAATTATCTCACGGCGACAGGTTATCCGTCACCGGGGTACAATCGACGCTGGCCGGCCGATCTTCATGTTATCGGAAAGGACATCACACGATTTCACTCGATCATCTGGCCGGCAATGCTGATGGCTGCGGGACTCGAGCTGCCGAAGCGCGTCTGGGCGCACGGCTTTGTTCTCTTTGCCGGCGATCGCCTCAGCAAGTCTGCGGGGGTGAGTCTGAATATCGATGAAGCGATCGATCGATTCGGTGTTGACGCCTTCAGATATTTTCTGCTCAGAGAAGTACCATTCGATGCCGACGGAAGTTTTTCGTGGGCGCGCTTCGAGGACCGGTACAATTCGGATCTTGCAAACGCGTGGGGGAATCTCGCGAGCCGGACGATCTCGATGATCGAGCGGTACAGAGACGGAATAGTTCCAAACGGCCAACCCAACGAGATAGACGGTGCGGACGCAGCGGATTTCGCGGCGTATCACCGGCACATGAGCGGCACGCCCGGGTATCTTTTGAACGACGCGCTCAAAGCCGTATGGCAGACAGTCATGCGCGCCAACGAGTACGTCGATCGAAAAGCTCCGTGGAAGCTGGCGAAGGACGAGAATGCTCGCGGCGAGCTGGATGAGACGCTGGCGTCGCTGGCGAGGCAGCTTGTGCGTCAGGCGGTGCATGTCGCGCCATTCATGCCGGAGCGAGCTGAAGATCTGTGGCGACAGCTGGGGGCTCCAGCCTCGGTACACAACCAAAGATTCGATAAAATCGATTCACTCGATCCGTCCGGGTGGCGCGTGAAGAAAGGTGCGCCACTTTTTCCGAAGGATGCCAAGCACAGCGACGTGTGATGAGGCCGCTCGCACCTAAACTTTGGGGGAAACCATGAGCAATGCTCGATTTAGCACCGCACTGACAGCGCTCGCGTTTGGAATCCTGGCATGCGCCAAAACCCCACAGGTCGAGACTGCCGCGACTCCGTCTACCAGCGTGTCATCGACAGACGCAAACGTAACGAGTTGGTCCGGCAACATTACCGCAGTCGTGGAGAACAACTCTGACCTCAGGCAATCGTCACGCGGAAACGGCTATGGAAACGCGCTGCTCACGCGCGGAGACGCCGCCCACTCAACGCGCGCCAACATTCAGTACTCGAGCAGCGGCACCAGCGATCGCTATCTCAACTGGGCAATTCTTCCTGGGCGTTGCGGCGCCGGTACGTTGCCGGTAATGCCGGTCACCGATTTCCCGGAGCTTACAGTCGGGGGAGACGGCCGGGCACAGATCACCGTAGAGCTCCCATATGAATTTCCTACCAGTGGGGATTACCACATCAACATCTATCACGAGCGACAGCAGACACTCGATAAGGTTGTCGCCTGCAGCAACCTTCGACGATCCATGGGCTGACAACCCGTTCTGACAGTTATTTGAACTTTACGGGAAGCCTCCGGACTGTCCGAAACGTCACCATAGTGTTGCCACCTTCCTTGACTGAGACAGGACGATCATTTGCCTCGCCCTGAGCGAGCTTACGCCAATCGATGAAGCTGACGTGGATCACATAGTCTCCGGCGATTACTCCACCGTCTTTCGCGCCCAGCACGGCGATTCCGTTGCTGCTCGTGTAGCTCGCTCTCCAGTAAACCCTGCCGGATGGCGTCACTTTATAGAGGTCCGCGGCTGCTCCCTGAACAGGCGCATTGTTCTCATCGATAACCTGAACAGATAGCTTGCCCAGCGGGTAGTGTTTGCGACAGCCAAAAATCGCGAGAAGAATCATCAGCGCCGCGAGAGCGCCGCTTCTTGGACGAATCGCAAGACTCATCGTTGTAATCCCAGTGCGCTGAGTAATCCTGCCAAACCAGGATAGTTTGGCTCTATCTGAGCGAGACGTAGTGCGGCATCGCGCGCGTTCACAATGTCCCTCGACATTCCGTACGCGAGTGAAAGCTGGTACAACACTCTAGGTTGCGCCGGGTCGAGCGCGAGGGATTGACGAAAAAATGAAATCGCCTCGGGAATGTCACGTCGCTGCGCCGCGCGAGTGCCGAGGACTGCCAACGCAGGAGCCGTAGGACGTATGGCCACGGAACGGCGAAGGGCAGCCTCGGCTTCATGCGTCCGTCCTGCTTCCCCAAGGGAACGCGCTATCAATAGCCACGGCTCGTCTAGAAGAGGAGCGTCGCGCGCGAGGCCTGCATACTCGGCAGCGGCGGAGTCGAATTGTTTTCTGCGCTCGTAGTCGGCGCCGAGTTGAAGCTTTGCGGTCGGCCAACGGGCTCCTCGCGACACGGCGAATGCCAGGCTGTCGAGAAGGCTCACCGGAACATATTGTCCGCGATAATCGACTTGTCGCGCAACCGGCACGAACGGCCACCGCAGTGTCAGCGTCCGCGTGATATGAAACGCGATGCGCTCGTCGAAGGGCGTGAGATCCGTTCCGCGCGCGTACTCGTCCCACGAGCGCAAGCGTGTCGTGTCAACTGCACGGAGCAGCTTCGCCCCGAGCAGCGACTGGAAAAAAACCTGACCAATCAGCGCCTGACCGGCGCGCGTTGGGTGGACGTGCTCGAGGAAGAGGTTCGATCCTGGAATGCCTCCCGGCGAGCCAGCGGCAAACGCTTCAGCGACAGGAACGTAGGTGGCGCCCGTGCGCACGCAAACTTGTCGAATGATCTGATTGAATTCGCTCGGCGCGCGAAAGCGGATAACGTCGAGGTCTCGCGCGCGGCTGAACAGATATTTTGCCGCAATGGTATCACCGCGTGAGAGATCGCCGCGCGCAGCTTCATACGCGCTATCCGCTGCACCGCGGCGGGAATTCGCGTCCGCTGCAAACGGCGGCTGATCCCGGAGATTGCTGGCGAGGCTCCCGATTAGGACAGGAATTCCTTTCCGCTTGAACACATCTGCGATGGACTCGAGATTGCTCTCGAACTGCCGCACGCCTTCATTGTAGCGCGGGCTTTTCAGGGGGACCTGCTGGTCGCGGGCGAGAACTTCCATGAGACTCGCCTCCTCGAGATCGCCTTTGGCTGGATGCGACCGCCGCATGACTGCAGCGATCGCGTTTCGCAGCGCAAGCACGGAACGCAAATGGAGCAAGTGAAGGTACAGCCGCACGATAGGCGTTCCCCCCGGAAAACTGACGCGAGACGCAGCGCCGAGTGCGCCATAGTACTCGTTGTGGCCCGCGTAAATCAGGATGGCGTCGGGATGTTGATTCGCCACCTCTTTTGCCATGTCGAGCATTGCAAACGTGTTGATCGCAGCGATACCGAGATTGATGACTTCCACAGAATCGCCGGGGAGGACGTCCCGAAGCACATCCCGAAGCAGACGGGAAAAAGTCACGTTTCGCGGATACGGAAATCCTGCGGTCGTTGATTCCCCCAGCACGAAAATTCGAAAAGCACGTTCCGGCTTCTGCTCGGAGAACATTTCTGGTGCAGGAGTCGGAGGATTGTCGATTCCAGAGAACCATCTCGCACCGATTTGCTGGTTCGCGACCAGGTAGTCCCCCGCAACCGCCTGCGCCTTGACAAAAAGCGGCAGGCCGCCATGCGGCACGAGGAGTCGCAGCGTTCCTTCAACCAGTCCGATAATGAGAACGGGCAATGCCAGGGTGATCGCAAGAAAAAGAGCGCGGCGCCCCTTTGTCATCTCTTGGCGGGTCACATGAGTTGCGGGTGCGCCCTTCTGCCGTCGGGTCAAGATCAGGAATTCTCAGCGATAGGGCGACAAGTTACGTGACTCGCAGCGCAATGAGTCATTTGACAACCATCAGGCACACGCGTAGTTGTATAGGGTATACCAGAGATTGTCGAGTAGGATCCTCCCACACTTCCCCAGGTAAAGATGATTTTTCGCCACCTTCTGACCGCAGTGATCGCGTCCACTACCGTGTTCGCTTGTGCGACAACAACTCCAGTCAACTCAAGCCCGCAACCGCGCAGCGAACAAACAACACAAGTGATGGCCGGCACAAACCGCTGGACGGGCAGGCTCAATCCAACTCAATCCTACAAAGGCGCGGCCGTCGCAACCGAGCGTCAAATGGCTTATGGAAACGTCGAGCTGACAGTGTCGCCGGATCGCCCGACTCTTTCACATGTTCGTCTCACCGTATCCGTTCCAGCTCAGCCGGGCACGGACAATCTTGGTTGGGCGATCCATCCGGGTAACTGCGGCTCCGGCAATCCGCCCGTCATGACGCCCGGCGCCTTTCCAATGATCGTCCTGAGCGCCAATGGGCGGGGAGCCGTCGACAGTGACATACCGTTTGTGCTCCCCGAATCTGGCAGCTTTCACGTAAATGTCTTTCGTGGCGGCGGCACTCAACTCACTGATGTAATCACGTGCGCCGATCTTCGTAAGCAGAGCTGATTTCGAGCCTGCTCACACGAAGGGGCGCTAAAATAAATTGGGACGGATCTGTACGATCCGTCCCAATTTATTTCTGCTACTGCGTTACCGCGATCTGCTTACGAGCAGGGATTCGTTCCACCAAAGGTGTAAATCGGCAGAGCGAGGGTCTCGAGCTCCTTCGCGGGAATCGGAAGCTGACAAGCTGTTCCCGTCTGGAGCGGTTGATCCGTTACTGCACGCCGCCAGTACAATGTAGTTCCGCTGGTGTTTATCAGCTCGACGTCGCGCTCATAACTGATGGCACTGAGCAGAGCAGCCGAACCTTCGCCGCCTGTGAGCGGTGCGAGATTTCCACGACCCACGCGAGTCTTGTTAATCAGCGCTGCCGCTGTCGCGAGACTCCCGTTTGAGCGAATCAGAGCTTCGGCACGTATCAAATCACTTTCTGCCGCAAGCATGTAAGGAACTGGTCCAGTGTATCCGCCCGGCTGACTCTCGGCCGTGAATTCATAACGCTTGTGGTAGAAGACGCTTTGCATGTAGATGCCCCGAGCGGGATCACCGATCGGCGGGCTCTTGTACTTGAAGTCTGTGGTATATCGTGCGTCTGGGGATGTGCCCACGGGCGGAATGGTGCCATTGAATTTTGCCGGCACGTCCGGGTTCATCCGGTTGATCACCCGGTGATCCACGCGAATCCAATCTTGCTGTTCGCCGTAGGCCGCGACGTACGACCACCATGTGTTGCCGTCGGTCTGCACCACTATGTCGAACGGAGCACCAGCGGAACCGGTGCCGATTCCCTTATCGGCGAATGCGGCAACCGCCGCCCAGTCCACGGAAGCCGACTGAGCCGGGATGCGCGGGCTGTATGCAAGCACCATCGCTGCCATCGTATTCGCGATACGATTCATACGCTGCGATGTCAGCGCGCCGTCCGCCAATGGAAGGTCGGCCAGTGAGTACGAGTAGTTCTTACCCGAAGTGGCCGCGATAAGAGTCTTCCACATCCTTAGTGTCGAGTCCCTCACCGCCGCGTACGGAACCAGCGACGGTGGCGATGCGGGATCGCTATCTTCAGTGACGACGAAAGCCTTGTCGAACTCCATCGCCAGGTATGTGTACGATGCTGCCTGCGCAAACTGAGCCTCTTCCTTGTACTGCTCAGTTAGATCCGCGCTACCGAGAGACAACCCGGTCTTGAGAGCACGAAGGACGTCATTGGTGGCGCCGATCGTCCCATAGTTGTAGTTCCAGGGAGTCTCCGTAACCGCACGATCTCCCCCAGCGCTGCTATTTGCGTAGGGGATACGGGGTTCGAGGTTGTTGAATCGCATTCCGAAGTTTCCGAAATTTCCGGTCGTGACGTCTGACGTCACGGACCCAAAATGGTAGGGTGCCAAATCACCGTTGTCATCAGGGCCCGCCGAAACCGTCGTCATATACCATGAACGTAAAGTGGACTGCGCCAACGACCGAACATCCGACGGCGACGCAAGCGCGCGAGCGACATCCGGGTTGTTGGGATTCGTAACGTCGAGGTTGTTACATCCGCCCAAAAACAGCAGAGCAGCCGCCCCGACAAGTGAGTTTCGTTTTGTTATTCGCATAATGTTGTATGACTCCATGTCAAAGTGGGGGTCAGAACGTCAACTCCACTTGACCCGTGAATGTCCTGAAGGTTGGATAACGGAACCCGTCAACTCTGAAGTTGAAGTCACCGCCAGCTGTGACGTCCGGATCGAAGCCGGTGTACTTGGTCCATGTGTAGAGGTTGCGCCCGATGAACGCGATCTTGACGCCGCTCGCCACCCGGTTCAGACCGGCAGCTTGCAGCACGCGAATCGGTAGCGTGTAGGAAACTGAAACCTCACGCGCCTTCACGTACGAACCGTCTTCCACGAAGTAGTCGCTGGCCACCAGACCGTTGTACAAGCTCTGTGTGAACACGGCGAATGGGACCTTCTGATCGGCGGGCTTGCCTGCCATGTCCATATCGCCGCTGCGGAGATCCTGGAACATCCATTGCTTGGTGAAATTGTAGATCTGCCCGCCGTGCTGGCCGTCAAACAAGGCGTACACGGCAAAGTTGCCAAAGCGGAAATTGTTCGAGAGACCCCAGTTGAACTTGGGATTCACGTTTCCGATCACCTGCTGGTCTGAACCATCCTTGCCGATATACTTGATAAGCGCACCTGGCGCGGCGGTCTTGATCAGGTAGCCCAGTGGATTTACGGAATAATCGCCTTGGACGGCGTTGGCATTAGCAGGGTTATCCTTCAATTCCTCGAACGTCCGCACCCACTTCACGCCATACATGATCCCCAGCGGCTCACCTTCCTTGTAGTAGAACATGTCCTGTCCCTGACCAAGGCCAGGCACTCGGAACGGAGCACGCCCGAGGTGGTCGATTCGCTGCTTCGTGTGGTCACCCGTGAGCGTAAACGAGTAGCTCATGTTTGGCCGGTTAAGAAGGTCGCCCTCGAGGCTCAGCTCGGTCGTCCTCGCAGAGACATCTGCTGCGTTCTGCACCTGGTTTGTGAATCCCCCCGATTGCGCGAGCGAAAGAGGGATGGCCAGGAACGCCCCGCGCGTGATGCGGTTTGCCTGCACCAGCTCGAGATTGAAACGACTCGCGAAGGACAGGTTCATCCCGAATTCGTCCTCAGTCGCGACGGCCGGCCGCAAGTTCTTGTTACCGACCTGACTCTTGGAGATCGAGCCTGAGTTGATACTGTAGGTTTCGTACTGGTCAAAAAAACCAGGGCGCAAACCAGCAGTACCGCGACCTGCCCGTAACTTGAACTCCTGAACACCGGGTATGTGGATGTCTTCGCTCACGCGCCACGCGCCGGAAACACGGTAGAAATTCTTCCAGCGATTATCTGAGCCAAACAGTGAAGATCCGTCACGACGCCACATTGCGTCGATGATGTACCGATCCTTGATGTCCAAGGTCTCGGACCCAAGATAGTTGACGTTGCGCTCTAGCTGGTCAGAAGAACCGACCGAGAGCTGGCCCGGATCCAAGGCCGAAAGATCTGGAACCTGGAGAACGGTAAGCTTCGAGCCTGACGCCGAGAAGAAGTTGACGCGCGCTTGCTCGAAGATGCTCGCGACGCGGGTGGTGCTGGTGATAGCGTCGAAGAAGCGGCCGGTCGCAGTACTGGCAACCTGACCGTTCCACGAATCGTTGTTGCTGCTGTTTCGCGCGAGCGATCCGTTGCCCGCCTGTCCAGATATACTCTGGTATCCCTTGAAATCATACGTCCGCTCGCGGGAGCTCAACCTGTCAGTTCCATAATTCGCGTCGAAGTTGAGCCAGCTGAGCGCACGCCAACGTGCCGACGCGGACCCGAGGAAGCGATCACGCTTCAACGCGTATTCCTCGTTCGCAAGGCTATACAGCGGGTTTCCACGCGAGCTTGGATCAAACGGTAACTGACGATAATAGAGGATCGAGTCCTTCGCGGTTCCCGCCCACGGATGCGCGAGGTCGACGTCCGGCGGAGCCTGCAACAGGGCAAACCAATCGTCCGGGGTTCCGGTGTTGGTCGTGTGCGTGTCGTTCTTGACTGAGGCGTACGTCATGCTGAGCGACAAATCCAGCTTGTCGCCGACGCCCTGGTCGACATTCACTCGCGCATTCTGCCGGTATTGCCCTTTACGAATCGGAATCACGCCAGCGTTATGATCAGTCGTGAAGGACGAGCCAAAATTCGTATTACCGCGGCGGATGCCTACCTGCACGTTGCTGCTGTAAAACTTGCCATTCTGCATCCATGTCTCGAGCTGATTTCGCCAAGCGGTCGGCCCGGTGGTGGGATATGGCTGATCCATGTATTGGCTAACAACTTTCCTCGAGCCATTGGCGTCGAGGAAGATCGTCCCGTCGGGATTCAGCTGGTACGGTGTGCTGTGATTGAGAGGAACGAACTTCTGGACCCCAGAGCTCCCGTATTCATTCCGGGAAATGATCTGAACCGCGCCGTCGGGCAGCGTCTTGCCACGCTTGGTCGTGATGCTGATAACGCCATTCGCAGCATTTGACCCGTAGTAGGACGAAGCGGTAGCTCCCTTCAGGACCTCGATCGACGCGATATCGTTGCCGTCGATGTCGGAGATATTGTTGTGCGTGACTATGCCGTCAACGATGATCAACGGCTGACTTCCACCGATAGCGAGGTTGGTCGAGCCGCGCAACCGGATAGCCGGCGCTGCGCCAGGATTTCCTGTGCCGAAACTGACCTTGACTCCCGGAATCTTGCCCGCGAGAGCGGTCACCGGCGAGCTTGCGGGCACCTTGCTGACCTGTTCCTCGGTCACGTGCGCCACCGTGAATGGAAGCTTGCGCTGCTCCGTGCCGGTCGCAACACCCGTCACCACGACCTCGGTAAGGTTGAATGGGTCAGCAGCGAGCGTGAAGTTCACTGTCTGGGCGGTCGAGCCCGGACCGAGCGTCACGGTGCGCGTTTGCTGAGCGAATCCGATGAAACGACCAACGATATTGACTGTCTGACCGTTACTGTTCTCTCTACCAACTGTAAAGCGGAAGTTCCCGGTCGCGTCGGCCTGCGTACCAGCGCCTAGCGTTGGTATGAGGATGTTTGCACCGGAAATTGGCTGGCCTTCCGCGTTGGTCACTTTACCTGTGATCACCGTTTGGGCCATTGCTTCCCTAGCTCCGAAAACGCCCAAACAAAGAGCGATTAACGGAACCGTCATTCTCTTACGAACGATTCTTGTCATACTGGAGCCTCCTCCGTACAACGGTGGGAAAAACGAAAACCTCCGGTTGCCAATCCCTTAGGAAAGCCGCGCGTTGGCGTTGACGTACGGCTACATACAATAGAGAGTGACTGGCAACCAGGGATTAGCGCGAAGCCCGAGAGTCAACTCGGGCACTGCTGCGCGCATTTGTGCATAAGATGCGGCACTGTACAACGCGACGCAAGGACCGTGTAAGGCAAAAGTAAAGCTATCGTGAGATTATTTGGGCGCTGTCTGGCCTTCCATCGGCCCCGGTTCGCTGAAATCGGAATGGAAGATCCACGAGTTGCCTGACAGTCTTGCCGGCGAGCAGGGCCGCGCGGAACAGTGCTCCGTCGAGAGCAGAACGCACCGCTGAACCGAAATATGGATGGGTTGCCGATGCGATCGTGATCGAGCCCGGCTCGATATTACCGTTTGCATCTACAATAAACTCAGCTACAACCCGCCCCGACACGCCCGCCTCCCAGAGCGAGTCCGGATACTCGGGTGAAGCAGTCGTGCCATCGACCAGGAAGGCGGGCTGATCCACCTGGTCGGCGGTGTACACCTTCTGCTCGCCAATCATTCGCTCCAAGTCTGCCAGCGAAAGGATCTTCTGCCCTCGTGGCTTTGGTCGGAAGGGACGGGACCAAACCGCTATGACGCCGCAACCCTGGCCCTGCTCGCCACTCATGAATTCCGGCGGTGTGCTCCCCGTGCCGGAATAAACCTCGATCCCTTCCACACCTGAGAGATCGATCATGTCGAGATCCATGACACCCGATGTAGCGGGAAAGCCATCGATGAATACCAGAGGAGCGCACCGGGCTCCGCGCAGCGACACCGTGACTACACCGCCTCGAAGAGTATGCATTTGAACTCCCGGGATTGCGCGCAGCGCATCTATGAAGCGCGCGGAATTCATGCGGTCGAGGTTCTCACGGGTAACGAAATGCCCGATGTGCTTCTTCCTTCGTTCGTTGAATCCGGCAAGCCTGGAATCGAATACCTCGACTCTGTGTCGCACTTCCACAGGCGGCAGCTGTTCGACCACTGGCGAGAGCATCAAGTCGAGCTGCGTTTCTCTCCCGGCTTCAATCTTCACAGCTGCCGACGTAGGACGATAGCCGAGCCGACGTACGCTCACATGTGCCTCGCCGGAGGCGACTCGCGGAAGGCGAAACATGCCCGCCGAATCGGTCATCGTTTCGGTTGCCGAACCTTCGATGGCCACATGCGCACTGCCCACGACACCGCCAAGGGAATCGCGGACAGCACCTCGCAGAACCCCCGTTGATTGCGCGGCGGAAATGCAAGGAACGAGAATCGCACAAAGATTGAATGCGACGCGCCACAGAATTATGT